>CAVXWN010000001.1:0-221634 GCA_963765485.1 uncultured Acidobacteriota bacterium
TTTTTTTTCTGGTACCTCGTTCAGTTCCTGCAAACGGATGTCTCCGGTCACTTCAAGCACCATAGGAACGCCAGCGTCGCTTCGCTCCGAAAACGCCCGGCTTCACCTCGGAACCAGCGACCGGATTCAAATCGGAATCACTGACCACCTTCATCGGAATACCCAGTTTGTCCATTTCGTAAACCAATACCGCCTCTTCGTGATTATTGCAGTCTGCAGGGCTGGGTCGCCTACGCCGTACAGCTTAAGCAGCCCTTTCTTAGTTTGATCCTTTATGTAGGGGCAGGTCAGGCTGTCAAGCAAAAGGAGGATTAGCTCGGTGTCTTTGCGAAGGGTGGCCTTTCTCTCCTGGAATTTCTGCACGATTTTGCCTTCAACAAAATCACGCAGATAATCGTATCTCCTCTTATTCTTCATATAGAAAAGGAGAACTATCAGACAAATATAGTTCAGTGGCGGCCCCTTCGGAGAAGCCGTCTTTCCTCTACCTCTGATATTCAGGTGCGATGAAAGCACGGTTACATCCAGCCAGTAGTCCCGCCCCAGCTTGGCCAAAGGGATCAGGAGATAGAGTGTCTCAACAGGTGTGTGCTCCCGGTGCTTATACTTGTCCAGAATGAAGTAGATGTTGTCGAATATCAGCTTGAATGCGGCGTGCTTGATATCCCGATTGAGGGCTTTGTTCTTGAGGAAGGAGATGAAGACGCGCAGTATTCGGCACAAGTATACGGTCGTCGTAGCCCGAGGTGATACCGAGTATATAAAGAAGGAAAAATCAATGATGGCAAGAATGGCCAGGCCAAGCTCCTCTTCGGACCTACGTTCCTGGGCGAGCGAATCATACCTCTTAATAACCTGGACGCTCCTTCTTTCGACGATGGAAAGAGCGTACAGGAGCGTATCCCTGTAATGGACTCCGGACTCTTTAATGATCGTTTTGAACTTCGTAATGAGACTTCTTGAGTCAACCTTGATGCTCCCTTTTTTCATAATCGGAGCATCCTCTTGAAGTTTGCCCGCCGGATCCACCTGGTAGGTGTTTTCGATATCGTACGCAATACTTTTGGACAATAGCTCTTGGATCCGCTGCTTTGCGATAGAGATGTTCGTGATAATTGGTTTATCCCACTCTTCCTTCTTGACTACATTCAGGTGCAGCTTGAAGTCCTTCAGCCTAACTTGGAGGAGGTTGGTGATCGCCCTCTTGGCGATCTCATCGTTGTAAAAGATGAAGTAGTCATCAATGTATCGGAAACTTTCGTAGTCGACCCTGTGCGTATAGCCCTTGGTTCGCAACTCAAGAAAGAGGTGCCGATCCACCGACTGAAGAATCAGCTCGGCAAAGATTCGAGAAAACTCAGGCCCGATTATGATCCCATTTGTCTCCTTGTAATTCGTTCCCTGCATGAAGGTGTCGAACCGGCCGGCAAATGTCTTTTTGGACGCCTCAACTTCCTCCTTAACACTGTCCTTGCCTATCAGCGCCCATGCTAACGAGTGGGTGTAAATGCTGTCAAAGCACTTGGAGATATCCAGTTTGAGCAGCTTGTTATATTTCTTTTCGCATCGATGAAAATCATCTGACTCGTGGAATTTGTGAATCCTATTTGTTTGGTAGACAAAGAACGACTTGAGGTTTTCGCTTTCCCAGTCAGACTCCTCAACCTCGACCGGCTCACCTGTAAGCATCCTTTGGTGGGTCTTGTCCTTGTAGAAGACAAAGCTGGAGACCCGCGTTGGCCTTCTGATGGAAAAAGGACTTCGGCGGCAGAAATAAAGGATCAGCTCCTTGTATCGATGATAAAAGTCCACGAGCTGGATCTGATTTCGCGGGTGGCAGATTGAAAGTTCTCTGAATTCTTCCTCTTTGTGTTGAATCATAAATCTGAAGGGTATGGATTCAAAAAAATCGTGCCCGAGATCCTTGCCTTCGAAACGGTTCACTTCAACCTTTTTACCGTGGATGTATTCATTGCGAGCCTTAATCGGAACGGAGGCGTTCACCCCAAAGATAAGCCGAATGAGCGCGTCAAGAGCCGCGTCATCCTTTTTCCAATGGATTCCGTTGCCGCGAAACTCGATATCGTTGTCAACAAGGAAGTCATAGAAATGGTGATTCGAGAAGATGAGTGGCAGCTCGTACGGTAGTACGTCCGACCAAACGGCGCGTTCCTTTTTGTACTTTAGGCTTATCTTTTTAGGCTTCATATTTCCATGTCTTAACTATTTGCGATAATTCTCGATCTCCAAATCTTCGATAAGACTTCCTGCGGAAGCCATCCACAAACGACAGTTTTGCTAATCGGCTCTTTAGTCTCTTTGACTTAAGCGAGTCGATTCTTGACTTCAGGGACTGGTCGAGTACTTCTAGGTCCTGTAAACCTGAGAGAAGGCTGTTAGAGTAGTATATACCGGTCATGACATGCTTCTTGTTATTGGATAACCTCGTATTGCCCGTTAGGAATTGGATTCGTCTCACCAGTAGTCGCCGGGCCCTCTTTTCGTCAAACCCCTCCCGTTTACGATACGCATAGAATGAACTCTTGATGCGGTCCTTATAGCTGGCTACTCTTCTGTCGCTGAGAGTAATCCCAACTGAGCCTTCACCAAACGTGAGTTTATAGCCCAAGTATTCCAGTTGGCACGACCGCGGGGTGCTAATGTCGTATCTAATGGTCTTGGTACGATTGAGCGCTAATGCCTGCTCGGCTGCCTGCTTCCTGACGAATGGCTCCAATCGGCGAACTGATAAGTTTGGGCTGGGTGCGAAGATGATCACCATGTCGTCGACATATCGAGCATAGTAAAGAAGCTCCGGGTGGGCGCTTAACGCAGCGTCAAATGCCCTCATGTGAAGCTCAGCAAGGTACGCGCTAATCCCGACCCCTCGCGGAATTCCGACCTTACTTCTCGACAAGTCCCGATACCGGTTGAGTATCTGTCTCAAAAGGCTTCGTGAGGGAAGGGCCAAGAGGGCGTCGGCGTCAATTGTCTTAAGTAAGGCTTCTCGAGGGATGGATTCGTAGAAATCCTTTATGTCTGTACGAATCACGTATTTCGGAAATTCGTCGGCCAGGATGCCGCGGAGTTGGGAAATTATTTCGGATCTGTTGCTTTGTTTAACTCCATAGACCGTTTGGACGTTACGCTGCAGTTGCTTAAGGGCGAAGAATGTCGCGGGAGTGTCATCCACAACATAGTTCATTTTCTTGCGTGGTCCAGACACCTGATTCAGCCCAATCTGAAGGTTCCCGCGGGTTATTTGACTTGCAATTCCCTTCAACTCCACCGTCAGGAGCCTCTCTTTCCTTTCCCTTAGGTCTCGCATCTCATCGTTCAGGGCTTTTAGCTGTGCGCTGTAATCCTCCGGAGGTAAAGCGCTCCTCCTCCTCTTAAGATCTCGAATGCTACCCATGCAGGTCTTTATCTGTCGCGTGAGAGCATCAACCTGGGGAAAGAACCTAGCTTCCAGATAGACTCCTCTTCGGTTCAAGAGGTCGAAAATTGTTCGGAAATTCTCGGCTGTGAAGCACTGGTCGAGCATGATACCTCGGTTAGAACTCCATCGCAGACTGCAGGTACTGCCAAGAGTAAACCCAAGTCCTCAGACTATCAAGTGCGTCTGTATCAAAATGGTTATTCCCGTTAATATTCCTTCGTACCGGGGTAGCCGCCGCCTATCCTTCAGCCGAAGGCTTCCTGTGCGGTTCTTCCTCGCGCGCTCGCGCGAACCAGCAGCCGTACACCGCCCTTACTTGGGAACAATCCCGGAGAATCCGCCGGTTTTCCTCTGTGCCTCAGCGGGTAGCGCGCAGGTACGCGTCTTTTGCGTTCCTGTGCGGCTTTTCACTTTGTGTTCGCGACGAGGAACATCGTAACGCTGGTCGAATTTGGGAAGATCCGCGGAGGAATCCGTCGGCTGACGGATACTTCCACGCTACCCCTCCTTTGCCAATGTCAATTGGGCCGGCTGGCCCAAAAGAGAGGCATGACCACTGTTTCGGCGTTGCGCTGGAGCCCGTTTTCCCGTATTCTGAAAGCCATGGAAGTACAACTCACCCCGGATCAAAAAGCATTCGCCCGCCGCGCTATCGAAAGCGGGCGGCTGCATTCGGAACAAGACGCCGTCGAGGAGGCTCTTGCTCTGTGGGAAGAACGCGAGCGGCAACGGACCGAATTTCTTCTGACGCTCGACGAAGCCAAGGCTTCGCTTGCCCGTGGCGAAGGCCGCATTATCACCCAGGAATCCATGCAGCAGCTTGCCCGGGAAGTGAAGGAACGCGGACGCGCGCGCCTTCTCGCTGAACTCACTACGTCCCGCTGATGGCACATCGCTTAGCACCCCGCGCCGAAACCGATCTTGACGAGATTTGGTATTACGTTGCGAAGGAAAGCGGCAGCATCGAGATCACCAACCGTTTAATTGACACCATCACCGAGCGTTTTTTCATGCTTGCCGGCTTCCCCTATGTCGGACGTGCCCGCGATGACGATTTCGGCGCGGGATGCCGCAGCGTGGCAGTGGGCGAGTATGTCATCGTCTACTGTGTTGAAAACGAGGACGTCCTTATCCTTCGCGTCGTCCATGGCCGCCGCGACCTGGAGTCCCTTTTCGACCACTGAGCGGGTAGCCCGCAGCTACACGTATTTTGCGTTCCTGTCCGGCTTTTCACTTCGTGTTCGCGACGAGAAACACCGTACCGCTGCTGGAATTTGGGAAGAACCGCGGAGGAAACCGTCGAGCTGACGGATACCTCCACGCTACCCCTCTTTTGCCAAAGTCAATTCGGTGGAGAGGGCAATTTCGTTGCATGAAATTTCAGACCGCCCCACGACCCGATGGCGGAAGCTCATGAGATAAGACAGGAATTACGACGCGCCGGTGAGCGAACCCTGACTTCTCGCCACCCTTGGCGGTCCTTCTGGGCATGGGTGCTTTCAAGCCCCAAAGGGGCGCGCTATCATAGCCCAGGCCAACGGCCTGGGCTTCAGGGATCAAGTAATACGCCAAGCCCTGAAGGGGCGCGCTAAAGCCTGTCGCAATTTCTTTCCCGATTCCCCATTCTCCCCCAGCGGTGGGGCCGAGCAGTGGTCACGTAGATCGCCCTTTCAGGGCTCCGCCGGGAAACAATCCGTAATCCCAGGCCGTTGGCCTGGGCTGAGTTAGTACGCCCCTTTGGGGCTCGCCAATTAGCGGAGCGGCGGTTGGGGGAATGGCTGGCAATCCTTTGGCGGGAGCAGCGCGTGCCGTATTCAATCAGGTTGCCCCTGTTATTGGTAATGACGTGCCGGAATTTCGGCTGATTTTCAGACGTGGGGCCTTCGATCTGGCGCGAAGATTAAACAGGGACCTTCGGAACATTCCAAGAATGCCCGAACTCTTGGGCTCCATCCTTACCCGCTCCGAGAATGGAGCCCTAGGCCTGGCATAGGCCCAGGGCAGCCGCCCGTTCACATGGCCGTACGCGATATGCTCGGATGTGGCGCCCGGTGGTTCCGGGCGTATGGTCGGAATCCGGAAGTAATCCACATGACCGATAGGCTTCCCGTATCGGTACTGCCGTGTCCGAAACAATACCGGCGCTCAGCTAGTTGCTTATTTCGGGCGAGGAGCCATGTGTTGGAGTGCTTCAACGGGTTTGCACCAAGTCCCCAATTTGCGCCATAATCTGCCTTCTGCTTACTGCTTTCTGCCTACTTCTAAGACAGGAGAACCAATGATAGAACAGAGATTCGCCGCAGCTTACGGCACCGCTCCAGAAGTCGTGGTTCGCGCCCCGGGCCGCGTGAACCTCATTGGCGAGCACACGGATTACAACCACGGGTTCGTCCTTCCGGCGGCCATTGACCGCAGCATCGCATTCGCCGGCCGCAAGCGCGCCGATCGGCTTGTTCGAGTGCATTCCCTCGATTTCGGCGCGTCTGCCGAATTCAGTCTTGACGATATCCAGAAGGATGCCACGAATTCCTGGAGCAACTATATTCGCGGCGTGTCGAAATACCTTGAGGAGGATGGCCATCGGCTCTCGGGCGCCGAGATGGTTTTTGGGGGCAACGTGCCGCGCGAAGCGGGCCTCAGCTCGTCGGCGGCGGTGGAAGTGGGCACGGCCGCATTCTGGAAAAACCTTCTCCGGCTCGAGGTTGATCCGGTTTATCTCGTCAAACTGTCTCGCAAAGCCGAGAACCAGTTTGTGGGCGTACCTTGCGGCATCATGGACCAGTTCATTTCCGCGCTGGGACGCGAAGACCACGCGCTCTTCCTCGATTGCCGCGATCTTTCCTACCGTCACGTGCCTCTGCGCGACGACGTGAAGGTTGTGGTCTGCAATTCCGGCGTGAAGCGCGCCTTGGCCCAGTCGGAATACGAGGTTCGTCTGAACCAGTGCCGGCAGGCGGTAGCTCAGATTGCTTCCACTGGCCTTGCCGTAAAGTCGCTTCGTGACGTTGAGCCCGCAGATCTCGAGGCAGCGCGTTCGGTCCTCAGCGAGATTCTGTTTCGCCGGGCTCGCCACATAGTCACAGAAAACTATCGCGTTCTGGAGGCCGTCCAGGTTCTGGAATCCGGTGACATCGAGCGCTTTGGGCAACTCATGAACGCTTCGCACAAAAGCCTGCGCGACGATTACGAGGTCAGCTCCAAAGAACTGGATGTTCTGGTCGAGTTGGCGTGGAAACAACCTGGAGTCCTCGGCGCCCGTATGACTGGCGCGGGGTTTGGCGGTTGCACGGTCAACCTCGTCCGCCAGGACGCCGCTGAGGATTTTGCAGAGGCTGTCCGCCGGGGATACCAGGACATCCTGGGCCTGAAGGCGGAGATATATATCTGCCGGGCTTCTCAGGGCGCATTGAGCGCTTAGGCAGGTTCCTGCCGCCATTCGAGTCGGCATTCCCGCCCAGGAACTTGACCGTTGTCTCGGCAGTAGCTCTAGAAATCAAACCTGATGCACAAGGGTAAAAACAGATGGACCGACGAGACTTTGTAAAGAACTCTTTGCT
The DNA here is from genome assembly GCA_963765485.1 of uncultured Acidobacteriota bacterium. Taxonomy (GTDB): domain Bacteria; phylum Acidobacteriota; class Terriglobia; order UBA7540; family UBA7540; genus CAVROP01. The sequence continues at coordinate 6,997 of CAVXWN010000001.1, forward strand.
CACGGTGGGCAGTCTTTCTCTGCCAGTGGGGGCAGCCAGCCTGGCGATTTCGTGCCGAGGCAAAAACAAGTCTGCTCAAGCCGGCAAGCTCAACATTCAGTACATTCGAAAGAAGGCGCCCGGGTTTGAAATCCCAGCTTACCGTGGCGCGAGCTACGAGGATACGATCCCGGACACGCTGGACATTGCGGAACGCTGCCAACTCGCCATCGGCGGCGTTACGCGGGCTACCGATCCCGAAGCCGACTACGAGATCTACTTTTGGACTAACCCTTTTCATAACCCGACGATCATGAAGCACGACTTCAGCGATTGGTGTCTGGTGGTCGAGGGCATTATGGAAGGGCTGCCGTTGCTTCGGACGGCCACGGGGAGCGACTTGAACGCTGATGTCGACCCGGTCTGGATGCAGGCCTTGCTCAAATGTGTGGGGCCCGATGGTTTGGTTTATATTCCGCTCGCTGGGCGTCCGTGGATGCGGGAAGGAGCAGGGAACCCACCTGTTGTGGAACCCATCTGGAGGGCCGATGGAACCAGGGCGCGTTTCTACGATCCCTCGGTTACGCAGATTACGATGCCCGCCGTCTGGGCAAGGGCCCTCGGCACGATGGGCGTCTACCATGTTCGCGATCAGAACCCGCTGTGGAAGCAGGCCATGCAGCGGATGGTTGACCGCGCTGCGGCGCTGGCCGTTGACCAGGGCGACTATGCTTATTTCCCTCGCGGAAGCTTCGAGCCTAACTCAAAGCCTGGCTCTGACGCTCGCCTCTTGGTGCCTTCAGGTGGAGCGGCAGTCGATACCGGCAGTGGACGGCTGATTCAAGGTTTGGCGCAATACTACCGGTTGTCCGGTTATGAACCGGCTGCCAAGCTTGCGGGAAAGCTGGCAAATTTCGTCCGCCGCCACTCCCAATATTACGACGACGCTAATGGGGCCTTCATGCTTGATCCCGGCGACAGACTCGAAACCAAGTCGAAATACGACCTTCTCTTCCCTGCAAAAGCGCCGAAATTGGATGCGGATCTCGCGGCGATGAAGTACGGAGGGCATTTCCACAACCACGCCATCGGCCTCCTCAGCATGCTTGAGTACGCCCAAGCCGCCGGCGACCGGGAACTGCTCGATTGGACGAAATCCAGCTACGAATGGGCGAAGGGGAATCCCCAGACAGGCCAGATCGTGGGTTTCATGCCCTCCGAGTCGGCCGTGCCCCTTTGGCCCAATTGCGAGAGTTGCCAAGTGGGGGACATGATCCAGATTGCGCTGAAACTCACTGACGCCGGAGTCGGCGACTATTGGGACGATGTGGACCGCTGGACGCGCAATCAGTTTGCCGAGAATCAACTCACCAGCACGGATTGGGTGTACCGCATGGCGGAGCGGTATCCCCGCCAGCCTGTTCCACCTTACAACAGCGGCGATCATGTTCCGGAGAGGAATCTGGGGGCGTTTGCGGGCTGGGCCAGCGGCAGCGACTGGGTGATAGGGCCGGAAGAATTGATGATCATGCAATGCTGCAACGGGAATTCGATTCGCGCCCTTTACTACATTTGGGAGCATATGCTGGAGTACAAGGACGGTGGGCTGCGGGTGAACCTTCTGCTGAACCGGGCCTCGGCGTGGGCGGATGTGCACAGTTATATTCCCTACCAAGGGCAAGTGGATGTGAAGCTGAAGAAAGAATGTGCCGGGGTTCAGGTACGTGTTCCGGAATGGATCAGGGGCGGGAGCGGGGAAGTCAAGGTGCAGGCGAATGGGAAGGCGCGGGCGGTGAAGTGGCAAGGCCGGTATGTGGAGGTGGGGCCGGGGCTTCCCGGGGAGACGATCACGGTGACATTTCCTCAGCCCACAAGGGAAGTGACGGCGATGCTGGGCGGGGTTAGCTACAAGCTGGAGCTGAAGGGGAACACGGTGATTTCGATAGACCCGCCGGGGAAGAACGGGCCCCTGTATCAGCGTGCGGCGTACCGAGGGAACCAAGTTCTATGGCGCAAAGTTCAGCGTTTCGTCCCTGAAGCTGAAATTATTTGGTGAAGCGATGATGTCCATCCTGGACGGGAGAAAACAAATGGACCGACGAGACTTTGTAAAGAACTCTCTGCTCACGGTGGGCAGTCTTTCTCTGCCAGTGGGGGCAGCCAGCCTGGCGATTTCGTGCCGAGGCAAAAACAGATCTTCTCAAGCCGGCAAGTTCAACATTCAATACATTCGAAAGGAGGCCCCGCCGTTTGAAATCCCAGCCTATCGCGGCGCGAGGTACGAGGATACGATCCCGGACACGCTGGACATTGCGGAGCGCTGCCAACTCGCCATCGGCGGAGTTACGCGGACTACCGATCCCGATGCCGACTACGAGATTTATTTTTGGACTAACCCTTTTCATAACCCGACGATCATGAAGCACGACTTCAGCGATTGTTGCCAGATGGCCGAGGGCATTATGGAAGGGCTGCCGCTGCTGCGGGCAGCCACGGGGAGTGACCTGAATGCTGATGTCGATGCGGTGTGGATGCACGCCCTACTCAAATCCGTGGGGCCCGATGGTTTGGTTTATATCCCCCTCAATGGGCGTCCGTGGAGCCGCGACGGCGTAACGTCCGGACCTCCTATGGAACCCGTCTGGAGGGCCGATGGTACAAGGGCCCCTCTCACTGATCCCACCGTTACCCAGATTGGATTTGGCGGTAACTGGGCGAGGACCCTGGGCACCATGAGCGTCTACTATGTCCGCGATCAGAACGCCATGTGGAAAGATCTCATGCAGCGGCTGGTTGACCGTACGGTGGCTCTGGCGATCGACCGTGGTGACTATGCTTACCTACCTGTCGGCAGCTACGAGCCCAACGCGAAGCCCGCCTCGGACGCTCCCCAGTTTGTGCCTGTGGGGGAACCGGCAGTGGATAACGGCGGCGGACGGATGATTCAAGGGTTGTCACAATGTTACCGGGTGACCGGCTACGAGCCTGCCATAAAGCTTGCGGGCAAATTTGCCAATTTCATCCGCCGCCACGCGCAATATTACGACGACGCTAATGGGGCCTTCATGCTTGATCACGGCGACCGAATCGAAACCAAGTCGAAATACGACCTTCTTTTTCCTTCGAAAGCAGCAAAATTGGATGCGGACCTCGCGGCGATGAAGTATGGAGGACATTTCCATACCCATGCCATTGGCCTCCTCAGCGTCCTTGAGTACGCCCAAGCCGCCGGCGACCGGGAATTGCTGCAATGGACGAAATCCAGCTACGAATGGGCGAAGGGGAATCCCCAGACAGGCCAGATCGTGGGTTTCATGCCCTCCGAGTCGGCCGTACCCCTTTGGCCCAATTGCGAGAGTTGCCAAGTGGGGGACATGATCCAGATTGCGCTGAAACTCACTGACGCCGGAGTCGGCGACTATTGGGACGATGTGGACCGCTGGACGCGCAATCAGTTTGCCGAGAATCAACTCACCAGCACGGATTGGGTGTACCGCATGGCGGAGCGGTATCCCCGCCAGCCTGTTCCACCTTACAACAGCGGCGATCATGTTCCGGAGAGGAATCTGGGGGCGTTTGCGGGCTGGGCCAGCGGCAGCGACTGGGTGATAGGGCCGGAACACTTGATGATCATGCAATGTTGCAATGGCAATTCTATTCGCGCCCTTTACTACCTTTGGGAACACGTGCTGGAATACAAGGAGGGGCGGTTGCGCGTGAATCTTCTGCTGAACCGGGCCTCGGCGTGGGCGGATGTGCACAGTTATATTCCCTACCAAGGGCAAGTGGATGTGAAGCTGAAGAAAGAATGTGCCGGGGTTCAGGTACGTGTTCCGGAATGGATCAGCGGCGGGAGCGGGGAAGTCAAGGTGCAGGCGAATGGGAAGGCGCGGGCGGTGAGGTGGCAAGGCCGGTATGTGGAGGTGGGGCCGGGACTTGCCGGGCAGACGCTGACGGTGACATTTCCTCAGCCCACAAGGAAAGTGACGGCGATGCTGGGCGGGGTTAGCTACAAGCTGGAACTGAAGGGGAACACGGTGATTTCGATAGACCCGCCGGGGAAGAACGGGCCCCTGTATCAGCGTGCGGCGTACCGAGGGAACCAAGTTCTATGGCGCAAGGTTCAACGTTTCGTCCCTGAAGCTGAAATTGTCTGGTGAAAAATACGGCCCGTGGCCCCGGCGTTGCTCGCTTTGTGGTAAGTTGAGCGAAGAAGGGAGGCTGCCATGAATCTTGGACTCCTTTGGGTCGTGTTGGGGCTTTTTGCGCTTGTTGTGGGCTATTTGTTGTTTCGAGGGTTACGCTCTTACTTCAAGCTGCGCGGAAAGAGGCTTGTTACCTGTCCGGAAACTCAGAAGCCCGCCGCAGTCGATTTAGACGCCATGAAGTTGGCGAAGGATGCGGTCTTCGGCACACCGCAACTTCGCCTGAGCGAGTGTTCCCGCTGGCCAGAACGGCAGGGATGCGGGCAAGCGTGCTTGAAACAGATCGAGGCGGTTCCAGAAGGTTGCTTGGTTCGCCGGTTGGTCGCCGACTGGTACGCGGGAAAGACCTGCGCCTTTTGCGGCAAACCAGTGGATGTAACTGAGGAATGGGTTGGACACGTGCCGGCCCTGCTGAACCCGGAGAAAAGAACCGTTTATTGGGACAAGATCGCGCCTGAGAGCTTGCCCGAGGTATTCCAAACTCATTCACCCGTTTGCTGGTCCTGCCACATCGCTGAGACTTTCAGGCGTGAGCACCCGGATTTGGTCGTGGACCGGCCAGCCAGGTGGTGACAGCCGCGTTAGATGCTGGCTTCCCTCCTCGGCGGAGAGGGTCAGGGGGTAGTGGGTACGGGAGCAAGCGGCAGGCCAACCACCCCACTGCCCCCTCCTGACCAAAAAGGGGAATTACCTGGAGCGTTTTCATGCACGATGGCGAGCCGCAGGCTCTTGCAATCTTCGCCCGGAATGACAGTGAAAGGCTCGGAATGAGTCGCCTCGGCGACTTCACAAATTCTTTTCGGCATCCGGCTAGTGGCCTGCGCCCTTGCGTGATTATCGCCCTGATTCTTGCTTCCTACCTCATCTCAGCCAGTGCGAGCTTGGAAAGCCCTCAGATTGCAAGACCCGCTGCGTCGAAGGCCACTGCCAAGCCTCCCCTGGCCGGCTCAGCGATCATTCAATCCCAGCGAAACATTGGCAAGGCATACTTCGAGCAGGGCAAATACCTTGAGGCCGTCGGTGAATTCCAGAGGGTAGCGGTATCGGGGAAGGCGCTGGCGACTGACCGCTTGAACCTCGCTCTTGCCTTGATGCAGACGAACAGGCTGGACGAGGCACTGGGAGAATTGACCACCGCCAAGCAGATGGACCCCAAGCTGGTTGCGGCGGATTACAACCTGGGCATCCTGTATAAGCGCGAGCTTCGCTACCCCGATGCCGAAGCAGCGCTGAAGCGGGTTATCGCGGCCGATCCGGACGACGCTGCGGCGTGGTTTAACCTCGGCACCATTTACTTCGTGGAGAAGAAGCTGGACGACGCGCTGGCAGCGTATCAACACGTGGACGACATGGGATTTGTCAAGGGCCAAAACTTCTACGTCGCCTCGCTTTTCCACACGTTCACGACGCTGGTGCGCCTGAACCGCAAAGCGGAAGCGCAGAAGGTTCTGAAGATTCACGAAAGGATGCGAGACAAGGTTCCCGGGATTTCTTTGCAGAACCCTGCCCTCGAAGATGGGAAATACGGCGAGATTCTTGTGCCCGCTGTGTTCCCTTCCGAACCCGTGCGGAGGTCGGGCTCCGAACAGGTTACATTTGGCGAGGTCACGGCGCGTCTGGGCTTGACGTTGTCGACCACGCAAGCCTCTCCGGCGGGCTTGCAAAGGGAGATCAAAGCGGCGAATTATTCCCTGGACTACGCGCGGCGGAATCTGGTTCCGCTCTTTGGGCCTTCACTGGCCTTGGGGGATTACGATGGTGATGGCTACACCGACATCTACGTCGTGAACCCTGGCGGCACGAACCATCTGCTGCACAACAACGGGGACGGGAGTTTTGCTGACGTGGCGGACGCGGCGGGCGTGGCCGGGACTGGCTTTGCTGTCTCTGCCACCTTTGCCGACTACGACAACCGCGGGAAGCCCAGCCTTTTCGTGGCCGGCCTGGACGGGGTCCGGCTCTATCGCAACCTCGGCGATGGGACTTTCAAGGATGAGACGGAGAACGCGGGGCTGCATTCGATTCCCGGCGAGCTCGAGACTCAGGCCGTGCTGTTCGATGCAGACAACGACGGTTTCCTCGACCTTTTGGTCACGGCATACACCAATTTGAGCCATCCACCCAAGAAAGATTCCTTCCTTTTCCCCGACGATTTCACTGGCGCCGAAACGCACTTCTATCGCAACAATGGCGACGGCACGTTCACAGAGATTACATCCTCTTCAGGGTTGGGGTCGGCCAAGGGGCGCATGCGCGGCGCCGTCTTCGCCGACTTCGACAACGACGGCTACACCGACCTCTGCCTGTTTCGTGATGACGGCTCTCCCTTGCTCTACGCGAATGCGGGTGAGGACAAGTTCGTGAGCCGGACTGCCGAGGCTGGGGCGGCGTTTGCGAAGTGGGTAGCCTATGGGGCACAGGCTGCGGATTTCAATCACGACGGCCGTTTCGATCTGGTGCTGTGGGGACCCAAAGGCTACCAAGTCCTAGCCAACAAGGGTGGGTGGAAATTCGCTCCCCTCACACCTCTCCCGCTCGTCCCCGCCCGGCAGGGTTTCTTTGATTTTCGCGGGACGATCATCGATGCTAACGGCGACGGCTTTGCGGACCTGCTGGCTCTCGATGGCAGCGGCAAATGGCGCTTGATCGTCAATCACTCCGGCAAGTTCCGCGAAGGGAGCATCAGCATCCCCGCTCCTGCGGCAACCTCCGTTGCCGCACTCAGTCCCACTTGGTTGAACAATCCCGGCAAACTGGACTTGGTTGGGCTCAGTCGAGCCGGCCAGTTGCTGGCTTTTGAGAAGGAAGGCCCCGCCCCTCGCTGGCTGGAAATGAGGCTGATGGGGTACAAGAGCAATGCCCAGGGAATCGGCAGCGTGGTCGAAGTCAAAGCGGGGAATTATTACAACAAGGTAGTCGTAACAGGAAGCCCGCTCAGGATTTTTGCCGGAGACCTCTCCAAGATTGACGTAGTGCGCGTCACTTGGCCCAATGCCGTCATCCAGAACTGGATCGATGTCGCAACCGACAAGCCAATTGACGCCCGCGAATCCGAACGGCTGGCAAGCTCCTGCCCATTCCTTTACGCCTGGAACGGCCGGCGCTTCGTTTTCGTGACGGATGTACTGGGCACGGCGCCGTTGGGAGAGTTGGCGCCGGACGGCACTCGGATCCAACCCTTCCCGGAAGAGCTTGTTCGCCTCCCCAGTGACTTGCACGAGCGACACGGTCAATACGTTTTCCAGCTCACGGACGAATTGAGGGAAGTCGATTACTTTGATCAACTTCGGCTTCTAGCTGTGGACCATCCGGCGGCCGAGGAGATTTACTCCAACGAGATCTATTCTTCTTCGCCTCGGCCTCCCGCCCTTTATTCTGTGCGCGAGAAGCACTCCCCCCTTTCGGCCGTAGACGGCTACGGCCACGATGTCCTTCCTCTGCTGCTGAAGCAAGACGGCTACTATCCCGCCGATTTCGCTCGTAACCGCATTCTTGGCCTCGCTGACCTTCACACGCTCACCCTGGATTTGGGCAATATGTCGCCTTTCGCCCGTGTCTCGCTGTGGTTGAACGGTTGGGTGTTTTGGACGGATTCGAACGGCTCGCGTGCGTTGATGTCCAACAAGCAGCTCAAGATGGTTTTTCCGTACCTGCAAGTCCGCAACGTCCAGGGAGAATGGGAGACCGTCATCCCGGACATGGGCTTGCCAAGCGGCACCGGTCGCACTATGCGGGTGGACTTAACCGGCAAGTTCCTTTCCTCTGACCGTCACGTGCGGATCGTAACTAATCTTTGTGTTTACTGGGACCAGATCTTTTTTTCCCTGAACGACGCAATCGGCCCGGCGCCAAGGGAACTTCCGCTGCTCTCCGCCGACCTGCATTATCGCGGATTTTCGACCCCCGTCAGCGACCCGGAACACCTTCGTCCCGATTCGTTTGATTATGAGAATGTACTCGCCGATGCCCCATGGAATCCCATGAAGGGCAAATATACGCGCTATGGGGCTGTGGAGAAATTGCTCGGAGGCGCTGATGATCGGTTGGTGGTCATGGCGACGGGTGACGAGATCACAGTAAGGTTCAACGCCAGTGAGTTGCCGGCGCTCAAGCCCGGATGGAAACGGGATTTCTTCCTCTACACCCACGGCTGGGCAAAAGACGGCGAGCCCAACACAGCCTTTGCCTGGACCGTCCGCCCCTTGCCCTTCAACAGGATGGCGAACTACCCGCCGGCCGCACGGGACTCTGCGCCATCCGGGAGCGATTACCGCCGGTACCTGCGCGAATACTTGACGCGCCCCGCGATGTCGCTGATTCCGCCGCTTGCGCCCGCAGTCGAGCCCGGGAACATGCGTGCTGGCGACTAGGGACTGGGGGCTGGGGACTAGCCTTTCCGTGGGCTTCACCCACGGCCTGAAGTTTCTACATTCTTCCCAGAGACGTGTCTGGGATGTGCGGCAGAGCCGCAACCGGCACATCAGGCTCTGGCCGAGAAATGTGGAAACTCCAGGCCCTCTCCCTTGGGGAGAGGGTGTCTCGCGACGGCGTTCTCTCCAGCCGTCGTGGGACGGGTGAGGGGTTGTTTCTGCCGCCGCCCAAAACGCTGCTATACTCTCCCCGTGCGCATCCCAACCCGACGGATTCGTGAACTGCGCAGCAACCCGACCGAGGCTGAGAAGGCCGCCTGGCGTCTGTTGCGCGGCCGAAGATCAGGCGCGAAGTTTCGCCGCCAATGCCGCATTGAAAGCTGGGTTGTTGATTTCTACTGTTTTGAACATCGCTTGGTGATCGAGCTTGATGGGGGTGTTCATTCTCAGCCAAGCCAGATGCGGAGAGACGCTGCGAAAGAGGACTATTTGAGGACGCTGGGGATCAACTTGCTACGGATTCCGAACGGGCTGGTGCTGGAAGATCCTGAGAGTTTTGTGGGCAGGGTGCGGGAAGCCATTAGCGGAGGCCACGGAACGACCCCTCACCCGTCCCGCTCCGGCTGATGAAGGCACCGGCAGCGGGACACCCTCTCCCCAAGGGAGAGGGCAATTTGTCGATCTGGAATGTAGAAACTCCAGTCCGTGGGCTTCACCCACGGCTACTCATAGTATGCCCCTTCGGGGCAATTCCTGGCTCGTCTTCCCACGACGGGTGCGTTTAAGATTCTGGCGAAGGGGGAAGTCCTAATCGTTCCTCTCCGCAGTAGCAAACAAATCGCCTGCCACGCAGGAATCCGACCAGTGTAAGCCCGCACTCGCGCGCCAATTGGACCGCCAGATCGGAGGCGGCGGAGACCGAAGCCAGCAGTGGAACTCCCGCCAGCAGCGACTTTTGAATGATTTCGAAGCCCCCTCGGCCACTCGCCAACAACGCACAGTCAGCCAAAGGAATGCGCCCTTGTAACAATGCCCAGCCGACGAGCTTATCCACCGCGTTATGCCGCCCCACGTCTTCTCTTACGGCAACCAGCTTTCCGGAGGCTTCGAACAGCGCGGCGGCGTGTAACCCTCCGGTTCGGCCAAACAGTACTTGGGCAGACCGGAGAGTCTCGGGAAGACTACAAAGGATTTCGGGATCGAGTCGGAAACGCGGATTGGGGCGCTTGATCCCTTGGAGCCGACAGCCTTCGATATATGCTTTGCCGCATAATCCACAACTTGAGTTCGCGAAGAAGTTACGTTTGATCCGCTTCAAATTGAGGGTTTTGTGGTGCTTGAGTTCAACCTCCACAACGTTCTGATTGGAGCCTGATCCGTTGCCGTATCGCAGGCTGGCCACTTCCTTCGCCGACCGGATGATTCCTTCGGTGAAGAGGAAGCCGGCCACTAATTCAAAGTCATCCCCGGGAGTCCGCATGGTCACACTGAGGGGACGCTTCCCAAGACGGATTTGCAGTGGCTCCTCGCCCACCAGAGAATCGGGTTGACGCCGCACCTTGCCGTCATTCCATTCGGACACGGTCGAGCGGTTCACCGAACGTGAGCCAGACTCCATTCCTTCGTGCTCCTTTCTTGGATAGACTGACTTGCATTTTAGGCTCTGCGGTAGTGCCGAGTCTATACCCAACAGTTGCAGTCGCGGCTCAAGCGCAAATCTTGAGGGCGCAGAATGTGCCATCCCGCATCCAGGGGTGAGCCTCGAGGTCGACATCGGAAACATGGACGAACTGCCAGCCCGAAACGCCCTTTGGCTGGACAGATGCGTGAAACTTCGCAGTACCGGACTGTCGAAGTACTTCGACCTAGTCTCGCGCCTATCGAAGGTTCTTCCAAGCAGTGGGCGAGACGCGTTGTCGTTTTCTTTACAATGACTTAGATAAGATCAGCTTCTGGGCACTCTGGTTCGCTGCGTGCTGAGTTTGCAACAGCGACTCACTGGTGGAACCTAGGGTTGCGAGGCTGGAATGTCGAATCCGGACAGATTGACCCCCTTCGCCTTGGCTGGCACTGAGAAGTGTGCCGGCTGCTGATGATTTGCCGGCATATGGCGCCGGCGCGGGGTAGAGCAAAAAAACCTGGGACAACTCGGAGATTTTGTGCTAAGTAGACGATGCCCGACAACCACCGAGCCGGAAAGGACCACAGCATGTCTTCAATCCAGCAGTCCGTGGACGAGATTCTCCACCGGTTTCCAAAAGCCGGCTCCTCCGATGTGATTCCGCTTTTGCAGGCCGTCCAGCAACGCTGCGGATATTTGCCGCGCGAAGTGCTGGAGGTCATCGCGAAGCGGACGCGGATTTCGCTGACACGCATGTACGGCGTGGCGACGTTTTACGAGCGGTTCCGTTTCAAGCCGGTCGGCAAACACGTGATCCAGGCCTGCCACGGCACAGCCTGCCACGTCAACGGCGCCAAACAAATCGGCCGCGCTATTCACCAGACGCTCCAGATCAAGGACCGCGAAACGACGGCGGACGGGCTGTTCACGCTCGAAACGGTGGCCTGCCTCGGCTGTTGCAGCCTCGCGCCGGTGATGATGATTGACGACAAGGTGTACGGCCGCTTGAATCCGCAGCGCGCGCAACGCATTCTGAGCCGCTACCGGAAACCGGGAGAAACCCGATGAAAACGTCCACGACAAACTCGCACTGGCGCATCGCGGTCGGCCTCGGCTCCTGCGGCGTGGCCGCCGGCGCGCAGGCGCTTTACGAGCTGATCGAGAAACGCGCAGACCGTTCACGAATCACGCTGCACAAAACCGGCTGCGCCGGGCTTTGTCACCGCGAACCGATGCTCGAACTTTATTCGCCCAGCGGCGAGCACTGGACCTACGTGCATCTGGATGAGCGCGGCGTCAGGCAAATTCTCGACCGCCACATCGGACGCAACCAGCCGGTGGAAAAATATCTGCTCGAGGGCGCCGGGCGCGCCGAAAGTGTGCGCGGCTTTTTGTCCAAACAGAAAAAGATCGCGCTGGAAAATTGCGGCGCGATTGACCCTGAATCGCTCGATGCGTACCGCGCCGCCGGCGGTTATCGCGCCGCCGGCCAAGTGCTCGGCGGGATGACGCCTGCGCAAGTCATCGAACTGATCACCGCCAGCGGTTTGCGCGGACGCGGCGGCGCAGGTTTCCTGACCGGGTTGAAGTGGAAATACGCCGCCGAGGCGCCCGGCGAACAGAAATACATCGTCTGCAACGGCGACGAAGGGGATCCGGGCGCGTTCATGGATCGCAGCGTGATGGAAAGCGATCCGCATCGCGTGATTGAAGGCATGGCGATCGGCGCGTTCGCCATCGGCGCGTCGGCCGGTTTCGTTTACGTGCGCGCCGAGTATCCGCTGGCGGTCAAACGGTTGACGCTGGCCATCGAACAAGCGCGCGCCGCCGGGCTGCTGGGAAAAAAGTTCGACATCGAAATCCGCGAAGGCGCGGGGGCGTTTGTCTGCGGCGAGGAAACGGCGCTGATCCAGTCCATCGAAGGCGCGCGCGGCATGCCGCGGATGCGTCCGCCGTTCCCGGCGCAGCGCGGACTCTGGGGTTGCCCGACGGTGATCAACAACGTCGAGACATTCGCTAACGTGCCCTGGATCATCACTCACGGCGCGTCGGCCTTTGCGGAGCTCGGCACCGAGAAGAGCAAAGGCACCAAGGTTTTTTCGATCGTGGGCAAAATTCGCAACAGCGGCCTGATCGAAGTGCCGATGGGCATCACGCTCTCGGAGATCATCTACGAAATGGGCGGCGGAAGCGCGACGGGCCGCCCGATCAAGGCGGTGCAAACCGGCGGGCCCAGCGGCGGGTGTATTCCAGCCGCCTTGTTTGACACGCGCATTGATTACGAGGAACTGGTTCGCCATGGCGCGATCATGGGCAGCGGCGGCATGATCGTCATGGACGAGGACACGTGCATGGTGGACCTGGCGCGCTATTTCCTCGGTTTCACCGCCAAGGAATGTTGCGGAAAGTGTTCACCCTGCCGGCTCGGGACGGCGCAGCTTTTGGAAATTCTCACGCGCATCACCGAAGGCCGGGGCGCCGAAGCCGATTTGCAAACCCTCGCTGAGCTTGGCGCTACCGTGAAAACCACATCACTGTGCGGACTCGGCCAGACGGCGCCGAATCCGGCGCTGACCACGCTGCGATATTTCCGCCACGAATACGAAGAACACATCCGCGAGGGGCGATGCCGGGCGGGCGTCTGCCAGGCGTTGATGCTCGCGCCGTGCGAGAATTCCTGTCCCCTCCACATGAACATCCCCGGCTACCTCCAACTGCTCAAGGAAAACCGGCTCGATGACGCCTTCGAGCTGGTGATGCTCGACAATCCGTTGCCGGCCACCACGGGCCGCGTCTGCCAACATCCGTGCGAGCAACGTTGCCGTCGCGCCACGCTCGACGAGGCCGTCAACATGCGCGAAGTCCACCGTTACATCGCCGACACCCAGTTGGGCAGGACACCGGCGGCAAAAATCGTTCGGCCGGTTGAAACAACGAAAACTCTCCCTCACCGGCAAACACGTCGCCATCGCCGGCGCCGGGCCGGCGGGATTGACGGCGGCGTTTTACCTCGCGCTGCTCGGCCACAAGGTTACCGTCTTCGAGGCCGCCGCGCGCCCCGGCGGTATGCTCCGCTACGCGCTGCCGCAATACCGGCTGCCGAAAAACACGCTCGACCGCGAGATCGCCGTGATCCGCGGACTCGGCGTGCGGTTCACCTGCAACACCGCCGTCGGCGACGGCATCGCTCTGGAAGAATTGACCGGCGCGCACGACGCCGTGCTGCTCGCATTCGGCACCTGGGAGGAACAAGACCTGGGGGTGCCGGGTCGCGGATTGGCCGGCGTGTTGTCGGCGCTGGATTTTCTCGAAGCCGTCACCCGCGGGAAGAAGAATCCGGTCGGCCACAGGGTTATCGTCATCGGCGGCGGTAACGCGGCGATTGATTCCGCGCGCACGGCGTTGCGTCTCGGTGCGGAGGTGACGATCGTTTACCGTCGCACCCGCGAGGAAATGCCGGCGATTGCCGAGGAGACCGCGCACGCGCTGGAAGAAGGCGCGCGGCTCGTCACGCTGGCGGCGCCGGTGCAAGTGCTCGGTGAAAACGGTAAGGTCACCGGGCTGGAAGTCGAAAAGACCGCGCTGGGCAAATTCGACGCGCGCGGCCGCCGCACTCCTGTGCCGACCGGCGAGAAATACGTCATCCCGTGCGACACGATCATCGAGGCCATCGGCCAAAAAGTGGAAGTCGGGCTGTCCCGCAAACTCGGCCTGCAACTCACCGGTTCCGGCACTGTCGAGGTGGATGCGTGGACGCTGCGGACGAACGACCCGAAAGTTTTCGCCGCCGGCGACGTGGTGAGTGGCGCGGCCAACGTCAGCGGCGCGATGGCGTTGGGGAAGAAGGCCGCCCAGAATATTGACCGCCAGTTGACCGGCCAGGATCGTTTTCGCGAACTTTGGCCGGCGCTCGAGTACGACAACACGCCGCCGCCGCACGGCCAGGGCGGCAAGCGGAATACGGCGACAATTGCCGGTTGTGCGGCGCGTCGCCACAACTTCAACGAGGTCACACGGACCTTCAGCGCGGGGCAGGCGCGTGCCGAGACGTTGCGCTGTCTGCGCTGCGACATCAAGACGACGGGGGAGGACGAAGCATGAAAACCGTCTCGCTCAGCATTGACGGCAAATCTGTGACGGCGTCTGCCGACACGACGATTCTGAACGCTGCCGCCGCCGCCGGCATTGACATTCCGCATCTCTGTTACGACCCGCGCGTCGAACCGATCGGCAGTTGCCGCCTCTGCGGCGTGAAGGTCGAGGGAATGCGCGGCGTCATCGCCTCCTGCGGACAGGCGGTGAGCGACGGCATGAAGGTCACGACCGAGGACGACGAACTGGCGCTGCACCGCCGCCAGATTCTGGAATTGTTGTTGTCGGATCATCGCACGTCCTGCACCAGGTTGCGACAAATCCGGCAACTGCCGGCTCCAGGATTACGCCTACCGTTATCACGCCGATGAGAAGCGGTTCGGCGCGCTCACCCATCAACCCGACGGCGCGAACTACACGGCCCTCAATAAGGGCATCCTGTACGACGCCGAAAAGTGCATCAAGTGCGGCCTCTGCGTGAAATACTGCGAGACGCGTCCAGATGGCCGACGCGCTGACGTTTGCGTGGCGCGCCAAACGTCTGGTGGTCACCACGCCGTTCAAGGAGGACTTGCACAAGACCACTTGCGAACTCTGCGGCGGCTGCATCCGCGTTTGTCCCGTCGGCGCGATGCTCGACAAGTCCGCCATTGGCATGGGACGCGAGAAAGACCTCAGCCGCGTCCGCACCACCTGCTCCTACTGCGGCGTCGGTTGCCAGATGGATTTGGTGGTGGACAAAGCGCGCAACCGCATCGTCCGTGTCGACCGCCGAGCCCGGCTCAAGCATTAACGGCGGTAACCTCTGCGTCAAGGGACATTTCGGATTCGAGTTCGTTGCCTCCAAGGACCGTCTCACCCACCCGCTGATTCGCAAGAACGGCAGCTTCGAGAAAGCGACGTGGGATGAAGCCACTCGAATTCACCGGCAAACGCCTGCGCGAACTGCGCGACAAACACGGCACCGGATGCTGTGGCTTTCGTCTCCTCCTCGCGCTGCACCAATGAAGAAAACTACTTGATGCAAAAACTGGCGCGCACGGCCGGGATCCACGAACAACGTGGATAACTGCGCCACCACTTGACATGCGCCGACCGTCGCCGGTCTGGCGATGTCCTTCGGCAGCGGCGCGATGACGAACAGCACCGCCGAGATCAAAGACTGCAAGGTGCTCTTCCTCATCGGCGCAAACCCCACTGAGGCCCATCCGATATATGGTTTGGAAATGAAACGTGCGCTGCGGCGCGGCGCCAAGCTGATCGTCTGCGACCCGCGCAAGACCTGGCTCGCCCAGCGCGCCCACATCCACATCCAGCACCGTCCCGGCAGCGACAACATGCTGCTGAACGCCATGATGCGGTACATCCTCGAACAGGGACTGGCCAATCTGTCGTTCATCGAGAGCCGCTGCGAAGGCTTTGAGGAGTTCCGCGAGAATCTGAAAAAGTACACCGTCGAGAAGGCGGCGAAGTACTGCGGCGTGGATGCTGAGTTGATCCGCAGCGCGGCGCGTTGCTATGCCACCGGAAATCCCAGCGCGATCTTTTACACCCTGGGCATCACCGAACACTCTTGCGGCACCGATAACGTCATGAACGTGGCCAATCTCGCCATGCTCTGCGGGCAGATTGGCAAATGGGCCAGCGGCGTCAACCCCATGCGCGGCCAGAACAACGTCCAGGGCGCTTGCGACATGGGCGCGATGGGCGACAAATTCCCCGGCTACCAGGACGTGACCGACCCCGCGATCCGCGCCAAGTTCGAGAAGGCCTGGGGCGTTGCGCTGCCGGAAAACAGAGGCGGGAAACTCCCGTACTTTCTGGAGGCCGCCGGGCGAGGGGAGTTGAAGGCGCTTTACATCATGGGCGAGGATCTCGTGATGACCGAGCCCAATAACGCCAAAGTGATCGAGGACCTGCGCAACCTGGAATTCTTCGCCATCCAGGAGATCTTTCTCACTGAAACCGCTAAGCTCGCACACGTCGTTCTGCCGGGCGCCTGTTGGGCGGAGAAGGATGGAACGTTCACCGCGTCCGAACGCAGGATGCAGTTGGTCCGCAAGGCCGTCGAACCGCCCGGCGAAGCCCGTGCCGACTGGCAGATTCTCTGCGCTGTCTCCAGCGCTATGGGTTACCCGATGCAATACCAAAGTCCGGCGCAAATCTTCGACGAGATGGCCGGCCTGTCGCCCGATCTTCGCCGGCATCAGTCACGAGAGGATTGCCAAAGCTGATGGCCTGCAATGGCCATGCCCGACGCGCGAGCATCCGGGCACGCGTTTCCTGCACGAGGGCAAGTTCACGCGCGGCAAAGGTAAATTCCACGCCATCACCTTCCGACCGCAGAAAGAGGAACCGAGTGAGGAATTTCCGCTCATCCTTTCGACTGGCCGCACGCTTTACAACTACAACGGCGGCACCATGACCCGCCGCTCCGCCGTCATCCACCAGAAGGAGCCAGCCAACTTTGTGGAGATTCACGCCGACACCGCAGCGCGCTACGGTATTGAGCCTGATGAGAAGGTGATTGTCCGCACCCGTCGCGGCCAGGTCACCGGCCGCGCCATTGTCGGCGATCGCGTTCGCCCCGACACAATTTGGATGCCCTTCCACTTCGTCGAAGAGCCGGCCAACGCCATCACCAACGACGTTTTCGATCCCGTCACCGCCACCGCCGAATACAAGTGCTGCGCGGCGGTGTTGGAGAAGTTGCACTCAGATTGATACGTGGATGGGAGCTTGCCTGACTCCGAATCCTGCCGTTGAAAGCTTCGGGCAATGAGTGATCTCAAAGATAAATTGCGTGAACGGTTGAAGGGAAACGTGCTGTTCGTCGGGATCGGCAACTCGATGCGGGGTGATGACGGCATCGGGCCAAAGATCATAGAAATGCTCGAGGGCAAAGTAAAGGCCGGCCTGATCGATGTGGGGGAAGTACCCGAAAGTTATACGGATAGAATTCTTGCTGCGCAGGCGGACACGATTGTACTCATCGACGCGGTGGATGTTGGGGTTGTTCCCGGGGACTTGGCCATTATGGAAGCTAAGGATTTCACCGGCTGCGCGGTGTCCACTCATCGAATCCCGTTGGGTGTTTTCTTTCGCTACATCCAACAGAATAGTCATGCCGACATGTTTGCGCTGGGGATCCAGGCGGCCGAGATAGGGCTGGGCGCATCCATGAGCCCCGCTGTTACCCGTTCGGTCCAACACCTGGCGGAACTGCTCAGAGAAGTATTGGCATAGCAGTTCTGCACCACGGATCAAAGATCACAACTGGGTTGAGGGCTGTGTGTAGGAACAATACAGCCAGTTACGGGCGCAAATGGCAGTGGGCAGATGGCCAGATCGGCAGATGCCCACTGGACTTAAGGCGCGCTCGCCACTGACTGGCATTCTGCCCGAATGCCTATCTGCCCACCTGCCCACTGCCCACTTCGATTGCATCCAGAATGCTGTTGACCGCTGAGAGGAGGTCGGGGTCTTGCACCGGCATCCCGAGGCGGGAAGCTTGGCGCAGAGTAACGCTCTCCGGGAGACAAGCCAAGACTTTCAGGCCGGCCATGCCGTGCTCGATCAGCTCTCGCTCTTCGGAATCTCGAACCTTGTTACCCACCACAAGTTGGCGAGTGAGGCCGATGTCCCCGGCTAGTTGCTGAATTCGATGGGCAGTTTCGAGAGAAGACTGGCTGGGCTCGACCACGATCAGGAGAGCGTCTGCGCCTCGAGACGTCGCCCTCCCCAGATGCTCCAGCCCCGCTTCGCAATCCATGAACACCCAATCCGAGCGCTCCAGCATGACGTGCTGGAGCAGGTTTCGAAGAAAAGCGCTTTGCGGGCACGCGCAGCCTCCGCCCCCTTCGCTGATGCTGCCCATCACCAGGAGTCGCACCCCACCGTCCTCATAAGAGAACCGGTCCGGAATATCGTCCACGCGAGGATTGAGCCGGAAAAATCCCTCCAGCGAGCCCAGGCGCTCCTCAATCAAATCCTTCATCCCGACTAAGGCCGGAGGAGCGGAAGGAAAGCCGAGGGCCAGATGCAGATTGGGATTTGGATCGGCGTCGATCACCAAAACGGGATGTCCCCTCGTGGCCGCCTGCCGGGCCAGTAAGGCCGTCAGAGTGGTCTTACCCACACCGCCTTTGCCGCTGAGCGCGATTTTCATGATGACATTCTCTCAGAAGCCGTCACGGGGTTTACGGGACCTATTCACTTGTCGTTACGGGTCAGGCCCGCCAGCACCGCGACGGCTCGACACGGTTGTCGGGCAGGTCATTCCCCTTCTTGATCCAGTAGTCCCTCGGCCACCTCATCCACCAGCAGCTTGTCGGCCCTTGGAACCAATACCTTTTTGAGCTTCAGAAGCTTTTCGATCGACCATGCTCGGAGCTCATCACGCGCCGGTTTCGGCACGTCTATGCTGCCCGCCCGGTAGATGGCGATCCGACACGATTGTCTTTCATCGAGGCGTTCCCATGACAAACTCTCTCCGAGCTCAGTTTCAATTTCGGACTGCTGTTCATGGAGGCGGTCGAACAGTCTTTTGTTTCGTTCTTTGTCCTGAAGGTCAATGTAAACCTCAGCCCTGATCTTCCCGCCTTGCGCAAAGGAATTACTGAGGCTGACTCCGCGAACCCCCGAGGAGAATGAATACCAACTCTGCGGCTGAGCGATCTTGGCTGTCGTGAACCTGTGTCTCATTCGTAGTTCGTCAAGGAGGCTTTGGAAGTATTCACGGTAAGCTTCGGCTCTAGGTGACACAGAACCCCTGGCCCGTCTGCCCTTCTGCCACTCGTTTGGGAAAACGACTGGCCTAAAGTTGAACGCCGGCCTGGAGTCATCTATGCAGATCACTTCGATGACGACCCCGAAACAATCGACATCTTCACCGGTCCGTTCGTTGAGCCACTCCAAGGCCCTTCGGTGTTCATCACGCAGTTCCTTCGCGATCCAAACCAACACCCCTGCATCAAACCCGCCGGCGTAGGTCAAGAGCTTGCCCAAATGATCGTGGTCCGTAGCTGTCAATTGATTCTCGATGACAACAGTTCGGCCAGTGCCGAGATCCTTGGCCTTGATGTCGAGGGAGAATTCTCCAACATCTGCCTCACGTTCCTGGACTTCAAGGTCCATTCCGAGTGCCTCTCCGAGACGGCTGATGTTGGCAACAAGCCATGGCGTGAAATCCGTTGCCTCATTTGGCCAGATTTCTCGGATGTCAACGGGTTTTATTTCCGCGAAATCGTAAGTGGCCATTTCCCCTCCCCTTCAATGCTTCTCACGCGCTAAGACCAACCGTTCGCACAACATGCCGCCCAGGTGCGCCAGAATCTCGAGGTGGTGGTAATGGCTGGCGGAGTTGTCGAACAGGACTTGCGCCGAGTCCGGGAACTCTCCACCTCCTGACCAGTAAACCACAGCCAGCGGTATTCGGGGAAACGCCCAAAAGCGAAACGCAGCATCGCCCATCTCGAGAAGTTCTCCTCCCAATCGTCGAGCGACGGCACGGAAACCTTCCACATCACCGCGAAAGCTCCTCAACAACAAGTTTCCGCTGTAGGACTGAAATGCCTGCTCGTAAAAAGCGCCGTGAGGTAGGTTGCGTAATGAGACCCACGTATTTTCTAAAGGCGTGCCATCAGCCAGAAGAAGATACTGAAGAATTAAGCCCTGGAAGTGCACGGGGCAGGGCTGGCCTTCCTTGTCGTGTACCGCCAGGTCCGGCCAAGTTACCAGGTAGGAATGCCCCCAGAAGCAGAGCTCCAGGTGAGTCTCCCCCGCCACGATTGCGCACGTTGCGCCCGACCAGAGGGCCACTTCCGCAGGGTCGCGTCCGCGGAGCGCCTCTTGCGTCTCTCGCAACTGCTTTTCGAGGCTGGCCGCCCAAGTGGAATTCACTGGCATTGGTCTCCTGAAGCGAACGGAAATCGGGCCTTCGCGCTCTCCCTTGGGGAGAGGGCAGTTTCCCTCGCCCGACCGCGCCCTCAAGGAAGATCTAAGCTCGACGTGTGTGGCGCGACAGGGGTTTGCTGAAGGCTGATAGCTGTATCAGGCGCCCACTGCCACACCCTGGAAAGTCTTCTTCGCGGTGTACATGGGCGGCGCAAGCTTGAGGTCCGCCCGCTTTCTGTCCAGGTGGTCGATGATCTGTGCGGCGGCCTTGACGGGGTCGGCTTCGAAGAAAAATTTCCCGCCCGTCAGCTTTTCCACCTCGTCGGTAAGGAACTTGTGCACGGCAGGACTGCCCAACACAGGGTGAGGTGTGCCGAAGTGGGTAAGGACACCGGAGGCCACACAGTAGAACCCAATGGCAATCGCCTTCTCGGACATCCACTCGGGCGCCGAACCCGCCACCGGGAGCTGAGAAAAGTCTTCTCCCAATCCTCCTTCGCCCACGATCTCAATCAGCGTCGTCAGTATGCGGGAGTTGTCCACACACGATCCGAGGTGCAACACGGGAGGGATCCCCACAGCTTCGCAGATCTCTCTCAATCCCGGCCCGGCGCTTTCATAGGCAGCTTCGGGGCGAAGCAAGCCGCACTTGGCATCGGCGATCGCAGCGCAGCCTGTGCTGACGATCAACACGTCGTTCTTGAGCAGCTCCCGAGTGAGCGTGAGGTGTCCCCAGTCATGGAGTGTATTCGGGTTGTTGCATCCCACGATCCCCACCGCACCACGCAACCGCCCGTCGATCACAGCGTCGTTGAGGGGCCGGAAGGTGCTGCGGTAGCGGCCTCCCAGGAATTGAAAAACCGAATCGGTGGTAAATCCGGCGACCAATTCCGAGCGGCTTTCAGGAATGTTCACCTTGCGCGGGTCACGCCGCGAATAAGCCTCCACCGCACGGCCCACGATGTCCTTGGCACATTCGAACGCCCGTACCTCATCGAAATCGACCGGTTCAACGCCGGGCATTTTGTTTTTGCTCGAGGTTGTGACCACTTTCGTATGGAAGCAACTCGAGAGGCTGGCGAGTGATGGCATGATGCACTGCACATCCACCACCATGAGATCGACTGCGCCCGTGATAACGGCCAGTTCCTGCTGTAGGAAATTTCCGGCCACCGGTATACCATGGCGCATCAAGATTTCGTTGGCCGTGCAGCATATCCCGGCGATGTTGATTCCTTTGGCTCCTTGGGCCTCCGCCATTTTCAGAAGTTCCGGGTCGCGGCTGGCGGCCACCATCATCTCCGAGAGAACGGGTTCGTGACCGTGCACTACGATGTTGACGGCGTCCTTCTTCAGCACACCCAGATTGACGGCGGAGCGAATGGGTTTAGGGGGACGAAAGAGGATGTCCTGAAGGTCCGTGGCGAGCATGGAGCCGCCCCAGCCGTCCGCCAGGGAAGCGCGCAGACCTTGCATGAGAATGTTCTTGTAATCCGTGTCGACACCCATGGTGCTGCGGTGCATGATCTCGACGATCTCCCGGTCGATTCCGCGCGGGACGATCCCGAGGTTGCGCCACAACTCCTGGCGCCGAGCAGGGGCGCGGGAAATGTACTGGAGCTCGCCCTCTTGCTGGCCAAACATGGAGAGAGCACGCTCGCCGAGAGCCTTGGCAATCTCCGCGTCACTGTGTCCATCGAGCGCAACGCCGAATTCAGCGGCCACGCGGCGCAGTTTGGCCGGATCTTTAATGCTGTAGCCGCCTTTGCCCTCGGCCGCCAAAACCAGCGTGTGAGCTACATCTCGGCCGTGGTCGGAATGGGCCGCCGAGCCGCCCGCCACCATCCGCACCAGGTTGCGGGCGACAATCGTATCCGCATCTGCGCCACAAGCGCCCCGGCGCGGTTCACCGCCAAACGGATCGATGCGGCAAGGACCCATATTGCAAATTCGGCAACAAACCCCAAGCTTCCCGAAGCCGCACTGCGGCTGTTGCTCCTCCCAGCGGTCCCAGATCGTCTCGAATTTCTGGTTCTCGGCAATCTGAAGCATTTCCTGTGTCGCGGGATCAACGCTCTTTTGATTCATGACAACCTCACAATGCAAAGTAGGCAGTAGGAAGAAGGCAATAAGCAGAAGCCCAACCACATTCCCTGATTTCCCCAAGCTCTGCAGCGCTCTTCATAAACCGCCTGCCAACGGACGAGGATTCCTTCTTCATCAGCAACGTCTGCGTGCCCTCCGTGAACCAAAGAGTTTAGAACACAGAAGTCACTAGGACTCTCCTTGCGCTCTGTGTTGAGACTCTTGAGGCACTGAGAACACGGAGAATGTCTTTTCGCGAGCCGCCTTGTCCTACTTATGCCAAGCTTCTTCCCGGCCCACGAGCGGCCCACCGCGTGTGCTGGGCACTGCCTACCGCTTTCTGCCTACTGCCTACTGTTTTATGCCGCCGCAGCCTGCGAGCCTGAGCCGGTTCTCTGGCGATAGGCTTTCAAGTAGGCGTCGCTGTAAATCTCCATGCCAAGCAGGAGTTCAGATGTGGCCACCGCTTGCCGTAGTTCCTCATCGCAAACATCCAGGATCGCCGTATCCAAGCCCATAGCTATTGCCATGACCATGAAGGTGCGATTGATGAGTTTGCGCTCTTCCGTCTTGGAAGAAACGTTGCTCAGGCCGATGGAAATGTGGCACGGCGGATCGGAAAGCATGGTCATCTGCTGAATGGCATTCAGCACGTTCTTGGGCTGGTCCTGCATGAATTTGACCGGCATGACGATCGGGTCCAGGAAGATGTCGGATGGAGAAAGGCCGGCTTCCACCGCCGCCGCGAAGATCTTGCCGCCCAACTCCAACCGCCGGTCCACGTCCTGGGGGCTTCCTCTTTCGTCCATCACGACGCCCATGATTCCCGCCTTAAATTCCGTCGCCAACTCGAGAAGCGGGATGAGCTTGCTATCTTCAGCGGTAGTACTGTTGAGAATCACAGCACGCCCACCGACGGTGTCTCGATAGGCCTTCAACCCGACCTTGAACATGTCGGCGCGTGGGCAGTCAAGCGAGAGCGGCAAGACGGTGGCTTCCGCCACTGCTTGAACCAGCCAGGCATAGTCTTCCAACTTGCGCGAAGCTGCCCCCATGTTCACATCCAAATAATCAGCGCCACCTGCTTCCTGCTTGGCCACGCGGTCCCGGATCACGGTCTTGTCATGTTCCTGAATCGCCCGGCCTACGTCCTTGAAAGAACCGTTGATACGCTCACCGATCAAAATGATGCCCATAGATCCTCCTTCACCAAGGCGGGGCCCAAGCCCCGCCATCAAGTCTCTACATTCACTCGTCCGCTCGGGGGGCAGGCTCCCGACCGCTCGCCGGCTCCACGCTCGCCACCCTCTCCCCGAGGGAGAGGGCTGTCCTGGCAGGCCTCAGCACCCTTTACGCTGCAGCCGCGCCGACAGCCGATGCCACGGTCAGTTCACCAACGGTTTTCTTGACAGCGCGAACCGCCTCGGGGTGACGCAGAATGAAAAGATCGCCTCCCGCCAGCAGATAGGCCACCGCAGTGCTGGCCTCCCAGAGCGGCGCCCGCTGGAGCTGGGGACCCCATTCCGGAATCTCCTCTTCGGAAACGCGCGTCTCTTTGGCACCCCAAGCCTCGATCCCGACATCGCAGAGGATCGGCTGCGCCAGCATCCTGTCGCCCTTCAAACCGGCCAGCCGTCCCCGCTCCATTACCGAATAGATGTACTCCAAACCGTATCCCAGGGCGGCGCAGGTGGGATAAATCACGATGTTTTCCACCGGGTAGCCCATGTCCTGAGCCAGGATGTTCACTTGCTTAGCCATGTTTATGTCGCACGGAGATTCCGCAACCATCTTGTGCTTGTAGGCTGTGCACACCGCTGTCAGGGTCTTGTAGTTATCCTCGGTGATGCTTCCGATCAAGCAGTTTTCCCCCGCCGCCGCCTCCGCCACCGCCGGGAATACCTCGTTGTCCTTTTCGGCATTCCCCGTTCCCCAGATAATCAGAGGAGCAGGGACTCCTTGCAAAACCTTCTTTACGGTCTGGGCTGCCTCCGCGGGAGATCGGTTGCCGCGATCAGGGTGACAGCCGTCCAGGCGCAGGCAGATCAAGTCGGCCCCCAATTCGAGGCACTTTTGCGCCCAGCGCACTGGATCGCCCAAAACATCGCCGAATGGCTCCCTCAGCAAGTCCGGCCACTCTTCCGGATTGACGTCGCAAATCTCCATGGCCACGGCAGGCCGGCCGCACGGTCCCTCAAAATCCAAGAATGGGAGTGTCGCGGAACCCCCGATGGTGACCGTAAAAGCTCGAGTTCCCCCACCGGCTTGAGTTGCCCCGATGGTCACTGTATTGACTCGTCCACCCCAGGTTTTTTTCGCATCTGGAACCATTGTTTCCTCCTCGAACGCTATTAACAGGTCTTTACCCTCTCCCCCGGGGGAGAGGGTGGTTTCTTGACTTCCTTCCGTTCGCCAACGTTTCTCAGCCACCTCTACCGCGCCGCAACCGCGGGTGACAGAGCCTTCTCCAAAATTTCACGCAGGGCTCTTCGAGCCGTCGCATCCGGCGCCAGTTGACTCAACGGTTCTCCCTGTAAGCTGAGTTGACGCAAGCGGCTGTCCGAGGGCACCACACCGAGCAACCTCAGGCCCGTTCTCCGCGCCCTTTCGTCGATCCAAGCTTGGTCGGTAACATCTACGTCATTTAAGACGAGATATTGCTCCCCAATGCGCAACGCCAACTTCTCAGTCAGTTCGTGAACTCTGAAAGCCGCTTGCAGCGAAACCGGCAGCCCGCTGCTGACAATCAGAAGCACATCGACATCCTGAGTTGTGCATCTGGACAAATGCTCGAGGCCGGCCTCGTTATCCATCACCACGTACCGATAGGCGCCTCGGAGGCGGTCAATGCATCGCCGCAGGACGTTGTTGACCGCGCAGTAGCACCGAGGCCCCTCGCCTGCCCCCATCACCAGCAGATCGACTCCGCGCCCCTCCCACAAGCATTCTTGAATTCCCATCTCCAGATAGTCATCTTTGGTTATGCCCGGCGGAAGTTTGCGGATGTGGTCCAGCAGTTCATCGCGCAGCTCACTGATACTTTTCTGCGCTTGGCACCCCAGCACATAACCGAGGTTGGGGTTGGGATCGGCATCCACTGCCAAAACAGGTCCCTCACCGCGTTCGATCAGGGTTTGAATCAGCAGTGCCGCGAGTGTGGTTTTGCCGGTGCCGCCTTTGCCGGCCACGGCCAGCGTGAATGCCATCTAAGTGCAAGCCCCCACTTCTTGCGCATGCTTCACGGATTTGAACCTGCTAAGGTCAGTGTGCGGAATGAACTTCGCCGCCAAAAATTCGTCGTAGTAGTTCGGGTAATTTATAAGGTCATAATAGGTGACCGATTCCGCAATCGCATGCAGTTCCTGCCAGGTAGTCTCAGACAACAGCCCCAAGTCGGCGCCCAGGACCGATGTATTCCCGACAAAGCGAATCTTCTCCAACGGCAAGTCCGGTATCAACCCAATGGCGATCGCCTTCTCCCGATCGAGGTAATTTCCGAATCCGCCCGCGATGAAGACCCGCTCCACCTCCCTAAAGTCGAGGCCAATGGCTCGCGCCAGAACCGCGGTGCCGGCGTAAATGGCGGCCTTGGCGCTCAGCAGGTTGGTGAGGTCCGCCTGGGTGACCACGATATCCGTGCCGGTTTCCGACCGGGCGGCAGGGACCAGAATGAACTCCAACCTGCCGTCCTTCTCGCCGATGCGCTCGCTCGAACCCGCCAGCAGATGCCCCGAGCGGTCAATGCACCCCGCCTTGTACAACTCCGCGACCAGATCAATTAATCCGGAGCCGCATATCCCGCGCGGACGGCCGTTCCCTACGGTTCGGTAATGCACCGCGCCTTCGGGACTGATCTCCACGCGTTCGATGGCCCCATGGGTGGCCTTCATCCCATGTTTCACGCCCGAACCCTCAAAAGCGGGACCTGCCGAGGCGGAACAAGCAATGGCCCAATCGCAATTCCCTACAGCGATCTCTCCATTCGTTCCGATATCGATCAGCATCTGCACCTTTTTGGAACGGCGCAGTCCCACGGCGTAAATGCCCGCCGTCACATCGCCCCCGACCCATCCACCAATGCTGGGGACCGTGTACAGCAGCCCTCGGGGGTTGATCTGGATGCCAACTTCGACGGCTCGCAGGGGTGATGTGGCGGCGGAGGCGGAGATATAAGGCGTCTTGCGGATCGCGCTCGGGTCCAAACCTAGCAACAGGTGCGTCATAGTAGTGTTGCCGGCACACAAAACCGCCGTAATGTTACTCAGGGCAACATTGTTACGTTGCACCATCGCCCCGATCAGCCCGTTGATATCGCCTACTACTGCTTTCTGTAGTTCGTCCAATCCGCCTGGCGTGCCGGCATGGATGATTCGTCGCGTAACCTCGTCGCCCCAGGCGCGCTGGGAGTTGTACATCGCCTCGGCGTCAATTCTCTCAGTAGTATCCAGATCCAGCAGGTGGGCAACAACAGTCGAGGTTCCCACATCCACAGCAACGCCCAGATTTCGGCTCGTGGCGTCACCCGGCTCCACTTGGAGCACTTCCAATGTGCCTCCCCGCCAGCCGAGCGTGACGGTCACTTTCCAGTCCGCCTCCCGCAGCAGCTTGGGCAAAGCCCTCAGCACTTTGAGCCCGAGTTGCATGATAGGCGCGGGGCGTCTGCGGCGAATCTCCCGAAACAGCCTGGACATGTCGGAGAGGCTGTCGTCCAAGTTGGGCCGTGGCAGATCGAGGTAGAGCTTGCGAGTCAGGGGGGCAGGCTTGACCTCGATCTCCCCTGCCACCGGGTGCAGGGCTCGAAACCGCTGGGCGTCAACGTCGATGAGGATCTGGGCGGCCTCGGCACGAGATTCCGGAGGTATCTCCACCTCCACGTCGCTGACCACTTGGGTTTGACACGCCAGGACATAGCCCCGCCGGATCTCCTCCCGGCTGAGCAGGCTGGTGGGCTGGGCAGTCACGTTTCCCTGCCGGACGATCACCCGGCATTTCCCGCACAGCCCGTCGCCTCCGCAGGAGCTCGCCAGATCCACACCGGCGTTCTTCGCCGCGTCCAGGAGGGTTGCCTCAAGAGGCACACGCACCCGCTCACCTTCCGGCCAGAAGGTGACCTGCACTCGACGCTCCTTTTGGCCCGCACTTGCCCCCGCAATCATCCGCTCACCTGCGATTTCCACTCCGTCTTCAGAAAATTGGGGAGTCCTGCCGCTTCCTCCGGGCCAACCACCACCTCGCAGCCCGCTTCATCCTCGAGTTCACCTTTCAGAACCGCCACCAGCCCAGGAATAACCAACTTCTTGTGCCGCACTTGATTCAGTATTCCCGTAGCCTTGACCGCTTTGGCGATTGTCTCGCCCGTCAGCTTGTCATCGGCGTAAGAATTCAGAACTCCCAGCCCGCCAGTTTCCACGGCAGTGATGTAGGCAGGCACCTTGCTATTCTCCACCTCGCCCTCGACCATGAAGTACGTCAGGGCGAAGTTGGTGGTGACCAGCACGGGCGAATCCGGACCAGCGTCACCCACCTTGTACACCTTCGCCTCGACTGCATTGGGCACCTGTGGGTCGGTGAAGATGTTGAACCGGGCCGTGAGCACGGGAAGGATCTGCCAGGGCTGCTTGCCGCGCATGACTACGATGGAGGCGTACTTGCATTCGTAAATTATGGCTTCGAGAGCTTCCTGAGCTGCATCCTGCGCGGTGGTGAGGGCCATCACGGGGTAGCCGAGCGGCCGGAAGTTCTTTTCCAAAGCAAGACGGCGCAATTGGGTCAGGCAGGTCAGCCCTTCTCGCATGCTTCGAGCAACGGGCGCCAGGACCAAGTCTGCCACGCCGGCTGCTTTGATCTTGGTGGTCAGGTCTGCTAATTCCTCCAGCGTCTCCCCCTTGACGGCCAGCGGCACCTTGAACTTGGCGCAGAGTTGGGCCATTTGCTCGAAGTTGCTCTTATCCGCTGCATAGACGAGCGGCTTACGTTCAGCCAGGACTTCCAGCGCTCCCGCCAGTGCCGCGACATCACTGCTCATCAGGACCACTGGCAGTTCCGTAGACTCGCGGAGTTGCTTCGCCGCAGCCAGGAAAGACCCGGCATCGCCCGCCTGCTCGAGAGCGATCAGCTCGACGCTGACTGGCTTTCCGCTGCGTACAAATTTCAAGTGGTGGATCGAGTCGATTTCCGCGGCGACATCGTCGGTGTCCCGAATGCAAACGGCCAATGCGGCAGGATGATGAAACTTTTCTTCGTGGCGGAACAGAACCGTCTCGCCCCCGATCTGGACTGCTCGAGGGCCTGCGCCCAGCGTCACCGTGCGCATGGGCGGGGCCGCCGATTCGGCCAGTTCCCGCTTCGCGTCCTCGGACACGTACGGGCATGCCTCGAGGGCCACCTTCTTAGCTGCCACCTGCATGGCGAACGCCATGCAGGTCGGGAAATTGCACTCTCCACAATTTGTCTTAGGCAACAATTTATAAATGCCAATTCCTGTGAGCTTTGCCATGCTTGCTCCTCCTCAATCGCGCTGTAGCGGCGTTCTCTGACAGCCGCTTTTTAGAATCATTGGCTCTCGGCGCTCATAGAGCGCCGCTACAAATCAGCCCAGAACAGATGCCATCGCCAGGGCCGGGTGCTCCACCTTTTGCAGAAACTCTACTAATTCCTCAACCGTGACGGCGTCCTTCTCCGTCGCAATCTTATCCAACAGCTCAGCTTGCCCCATTTCCTCGAGCCGCTTCGCAAAACGCTCCCGCATTTCGTCCTTGAGTTCCTGGGGCATCCAAACCACGCGTTGCAGCCCGCCTTCCGCGGAGATGAACTTCTCGCTAACCAGATACATCCTGCCCACGCCCAGGAAGCCGGGGGTTTGCACCCCGCCACCCACCTCGCCGGCCATGGTCGAGAAGGTCATGCCGATCGGGGTCATCCCCTGGAATTCGCGGTTGACTACCATGACGCCGTTGGTCTCCGGCAGGACGGCGACGATGCACTCGAAACACCCGCAACTGGTCTGCGGATCCTCCATGATCGAATACATAGTTACTTTCTGAAGGTGCCCATTCGAAGCTTTGGCCACGTATTGGTTGACTCCTGCCCAAACTCCCAGCGTCGGG
Source organism: uncultured Acidobacteriota bacterium (assembly GCA_963765485.1). GTDB lineage: Bacteria > Acidobacteriota > Terriglobia > UBA7540 > UBA7540 > CAVROP01. The sequence continues at coordinate 36,350 of CAVXWN010000001.1, forward strand.
TCAAGGCAACTTCCCTTCACAATAGGCTGGTTGGGACCGTGGGAATCCATCTCGAAGGCCGCCCGGCAGTCCAACCAGGTATAGGCTCCGCACAATCCGAGGCGTTGTGGGCTGACGACGCAGACGTGGTTGGGCGCATAACTCTGGCAGAGAATGCAACTGTAGAAGCGGTCCACATCTTCGTCTTTCATCCCAGCCATCCGCTCATCGCGCTTGTCATAGGCCGCCCGAGCCTCCCGCAACAGCTCCTGCATTTGCTGCGCATCGGTAAAGATCGTCACTTGCACTTTATCCACTATGCCGGAGAACTCGTCCTTGTATTTGTGAATCAGCAACTCGCCCAGGTGCTTCATCCGGAAACCCTTCTGGTAGGCTTCCTTGCTGATGCGGACCCAGTTGATGTCTCGCTGGCCGATGTGCATGATGCCGCTGGCGCAACTGGTGAACTTGTGGATGCGCCGCTCCAGCACGCTCTCGAAGTCCTCGTGGAAGCTGCGGCCGGCGACTTCCACCACGATTCCCAGCGGCAGGGCCTTGCCCGGCTCAACTGTATCGATGTCCGGGCCAATCATGGTCACTTTCCCGTCCTCGACCTGGTCCATGGACCTCTTGCGCAAGTATTCGAAGGCCTGGGAGTATTTGCCTCCGAATTCCACTTGCAGGTTTTCTTTCCGCACCCGCTCGCCCTCGAACGCTGCGCCATAAGCGATGGGAATGGGGATTTTGGAGATCTTGAGCTTGAGCCCTCGCACCTCGACCGCCTTGGGCACGATGCGCTCCAAGGGTATGCTCGAGACCACGTGCTCGTAAGTGCAGATGCCGCGCGGCAGGATTTGCGGGATGGCCGAGTCGGCGATCACGGGGAAGCCAAAGTTGATGGCTCCCGCCGCCGTGGCGTATTTCTGGTCCGTGATCAACTGCTCCGGCGGAGCTTCCGGATCGGTGCCCAGCGCCAGCACGAAGGCGAATACCCGTTCCTTGTTGTAGAGCAGGATCTTCCGCGCCCCCTCGATGTCGCCCGCCTTGACCCCGCCGAAAGTCATGGCGGAACGCGCCGCAAAGTTAAGGGCGTGAACGGCGGCACTCATGTCCTTGCCGTAGGGAACGAGGTAAGTGTCCCAGCCCATCTCGACGTCCTCTTCCGCCAACTGCTCGGCCATCGACTTTCCATTGCTGCTTCCGGCCATGAAGACCAGAATGTTCTTTTCCTGGAGTTCACGCGCCAGGGCCACGGCTTGCTGATTAGTCGGCAGGGCGCCTACACAGGCGGCAAATCCCGGCATTCGACCGTCCACCAGCTTGATGCCTTGGGTACGCAGAATGGAGTCGTCCGTAAACCCAATGAACGGCGGCGTTGGACGGTACTGAGGATCGAAATACTTGAGCGCCTCGATGACCTCTTCCGCGACCAACGTAGCAATTCCTGCGTCAAGCGCCGATCCCAGGTAAGGCAGCCAAAGACTGTCGCTGGGGATCTCTGGCAGCAAAATCTGCATCTCCTCGAGCGCCTGCTGGCAATCTTTCAACCTTTCGACCTTCTTCCCCAGCAAGGCCAGGATCAGCGGCAGATAGTAGCCGGTGTTGGGGTACGCTACTCGTGCTTCCGGGCCGTGCTGCTCAATGGCCTGATTGAGTTGCTGCTGCGCCAGGTTCATGTAATAGTGCGCGCCGCGAATGGCGGCTGTGGCAATAATCTTGGACATTGTTCAAGTCCTCATTTCGTAATTCCCCTCCTTCGTTAAGGAGGGGTAAGGGGGTGGTTGCCCAGCACCGAATCACGCCTCTGTGCCCTCCGTGCGCACGAACCAATTAACACAGAGGCCACTGAAACCCTCCGTGGGCTCTGTGTTAAGGCTTTGAAGGCACAGAGAACACGGAGAAGTTCGTCTTGGTCGCGGCTACCAGGCTGCGCTGTACCCACCCCCCCTGAACCCCTCCTCACTGAGGAGGGGAGTATGCTTCTCTCTTGACCGCCGCGTGCCCCAAAAACGCCTCTCCTAATGACTTGGCGCGGCATTCCGGGCAAATTTCCAAGTAAGATTTGACCAGTGGCTGACGGTTCTTTAACAGCTCGAGTTGGCGGATGGACCCGAAAGCTTTGCCACAACTGCGGCATTTGAAGAACGGCGTCATACTCATCCACCGATCGATCATTCGCTCCCCAGGAATGTCCTCCATCTTGATGCAGCCGGTGGGGCAAACATAAACGCAGGCGCCGCACCCAATGCAGTCCTCGTTCGGCTTGCCGAAGGGCACTGCGGTTTTGCGATCCGCGCCTCGGCTTTCGAATCCGATCGCAGCCTGGCCAATCAAGTCCCGGCACACGTTCACACACAAGCCGCAGAGGAGGCACTCCTCTCCGTCGGTCTTCTCCAGATCGGTGTCAAAGACCCCGAACCGGGCCGCAAATTCGCGGATGACCGGAGAACTAAAGCATCGCGCCAGCAATAGTTCGATGACTGTGCGGCGGTCCCTCTGAATTCTCTTGGAGTTGGTCGAAACTTCCAGGCCATCTCCCTCAACGGGGAAATTGCAAGCGGTGACGACGCGAACGCGCCTGCCCCTTTTGATCTCGACGATGCAAACCCGGCAAACTCCATAGGGCTCGAGGGCCGGGTGATGACAGAGCGTGGGGATCTCAATTCCTAGTTTACGGCCGGCCTCAAGGATCGTAGTTCCCTCCGGTACGGTCACCGGCTTGCCGTCGATCTGTAATGTACAAATTCTTCCCGGCTCTGCCATTAGACTCCCACCGACTTTCTCACCACCGCGTCAAATTTGCAGATCTCAAAACAAATCCCGCACTTGATGCACTGCTGCTTGTCGAGCCAGTGTGGTTTCTTCAGGTCTCCGCTGATCCCGCTCCGCGGGCAAAGCTTGACGCAAGCCTTGCAACCCGTGCACTTCTCCGGGTCTATCCAGTATTCGATAAGCGCCTTGCAAACCCCCGCCGGGCACCTCTTATGCCGGATGTGAGCAACATATTCGTCTTCAAAATACTTGATCGTAGTGAGCAGCGGATTGGCCGCGCTTCCGCCCAGGGCGCAAAGCGAGCTGTCCTGGACCGCGTTGCCCAGATCCACCAGCCTTGCGATGTCTCCCTCCCTGCCCTGCCCCTCGCACACACGGTTCAGGATGGCGACGATTTGCTTGATGCCTTCCCGGCAGGGAGTGCACTTTCCGCAACTCTCATCCATGAGAAAATTAAGGAAGTATCTTGCGACATCCACCATGCAGGTGTCTTCATCCATGACGATCATACCGCCCGACCCCATCATCGAGCCGACTTTGGTAAGTTCGTCAAAATCCACCGGCAGATGCAGCAGGGACTCCGGCAGGCATCCGCCGCTCGGCCCGCCGGTCTGGACAGCTTTGAATTTCTTATTGTTGGGGATGCCTCCGCCGATCTCATAGACGATTTCCCGCAGGGTGATGCCCATCGGCACCTCGACCAAACCTGTGCGGTTGATCTTTCCCACCAGCGAGAAAATCTTGGTGCCCTTGGAACGCTCCGTGCCCATCGAGCCGTACCAGCCCGCGCCGTGATTGATGATCAGCGGCACATTGGCGTAAGTCTCCACATTGTTCAAATTGCTGGGCTGGTTATGAATGCCTTTGTGCACCGTGTGCACATATTTGGCGCGCGGCTCTCCGGGCTTGCCTTCGATGCTTGCCATTAACGCGGAACTCTCGCCGCAGACGAATGCCCCGCCCCCCTGGCTGATCTGCACGTCGAAATCAAATCCTTCCTTGCCCAAAATGTTCTTCCCCAAAAGCCCGCAGGTCCGTGCTTGCTCGACCGCACGGGTAAAGACCTTCAGGGCCAGGGGATATTCATGACGCACATAGATGAAGCCTTGGACCGGACTAACCCCGTGAGTGATGGCATAGGCGGCGATGATGAACCCTTCCAGCACCGAGTGCGGATTCCCTTCCAGCACTGCCCGATCCATAAACGCGCCCGGGTCTCCTTCGTCGGCGTTGATAATTACATAGCGGATCTCGCCATGAGCGTTGCGGCAGGTTTCCCACTTGAGCCCGGCGGGAAAACCCCCGCCGCCTCTCCCCCGCAAACCGGCTTTCTTGACTTCCGCGATGACCTGCTCGGGTGTCATTTCAAACAGCGCCTTGGCAAGCGCGGAGTAACCTCCGATCCTCAAGTAGTCATCAATATTCTCCGGGTTGATCAGGCGGTTGTTCCCGATCAGCAGGCGGTTTTGGCGCTGATAAAAAGGTACGTCTGATTCGCGCACGATCTTCTTGCCGCTCGCCGTGTCCTGATAAAGCAGCCGCTCGACGGGCTCGGATTTTTCCAGAACTTTGGTCAGAATCTCTTCCGCATCCTTAGGATGAACCGAGGTGTAAAAGAACTCTTGCGGAAAGACTACCGTCAACGGCCCGCTTTCGCAAAAGCCGTGGCAGCCGGTGAAATTCAAGCGTACCTTGTCGGCCAGGTGGTTCCGCTCGATATTTTCCTTGAAGGCCAGGTATAAATCCTTGCTCCCCATGGCGAGGCATCCGGGGCCTCCGCACACGGCGAGATACGGCAAATTGGGATTCTGCGAGGCGATCAGCTCCGCTCGGTATCGGCTCATCTCGGCGGGGCTTGAAAGGAAGGGAATTGCCTCTCCGGCGAAGCTGGCTTCCGCCTCCAGCCCTTCCTCTTTCGTCCCCGCTTCTTTGTGCGGCTCCTCAGCCTTGCTTGGCTTCGTGCGCTTCAGCACCTTCCCCACGGTGGGCGAGCTCATATTCCCGTAATACTCCCCGTCCACCGTCACGATTGGGGCGAGCGAGCAGGCGCCCAGGCAGTTGACTGTGTTTAGGCTGAACTCCAGGTCGGGGGTTGTCTCCCCGGACTTGATCCCCAACCTGCGCTCCACCTCTTCCAATATCAGCTCCGCTCCGCGCACATGGCAGGCCGTGCCCATGCAGACATTGCACTGGTGTTTGCCGCGTGGTTTGAGGCTGAAGGCTTTATAAAAAGTTGAAATGTGAAAAAGCTGGCTGGGGGGAATCTGGAGCTCTTTGGCCAGGCAGTGCAGGTCCTCTTCCGGGAGGTATCGCTCCTGGTCCTGGAGCGCGTGAAGGATGGCGATGATCTGCTCCGGATTCCGGCGATAACGTTCAAGGATGCTTTCGAGAGCGGCTCGGTTCATCTGACTCCCCAGGTAACCCTTGAGCGAAAAGCGAAGTTAGTGCCCCGTCACATTTAGTTCTCGCACTAGTTTTGTATGGCCGCGGCTTGCCCCGGTACTGCAAACGGTGGAAGAAGCTTTGGTCTCCATTAGAGAGTCAGACGACATCAGCTAACCCACTCTCCGTGTCTATCGTCCTTTGTCTCAAGGTTGGCAATTGCCAAAGCTGTCTTGCGCAACCTATCTTCCGCGACCACATTAGCTTCCACCAGTTTGCGCGCCTTCGTGGGGCAAGCCTCAACACAGGCCGGCTGCTTGCCCACGGCGAGCCGGTCCCAGCAGAGACTGCACTTGGCCATCAGTCCCCCGTCGGCCCTCCTGATCGCGCCGAACGGGCAGACCAATACGCAGCTTGAACAACCTATGCAAAGCTGGCGGGTGAATAAAACGGGCTGGTCTGTGCCCGGGCGGCAAAGCGCCTTGGTCGGACAAGCCGCAGCGCAAGGCGCGTCTTCACACTGCTGGCATTGCAGCGGCACGGGCTGAGTTCCGACCCGGAGTACTCGCACCCTCGTAGCGGGCTTCGGGTCCTCCCCAATCGCTCCAGCTAGACTCTTGGAGGCGGACCGGCTGATGGCGCAGGCCAATTCGCAACTGTGGCAGCCCAAGCACTTCTTCAAATCGGTCACGATGATCTTCATTTGTCCTTTATCCCCTAAGCTCGGCGGTCCGCACACTCACCCGCTGTGACGCAAGAGAAGAATTCGCTGATGGGGGTTGATTATGGTCCCCTCTGAAGGAGGTCGCGGGAGGTGACTGAAAAGCTGAAAGAGCCGACGGAACAGATGGCGATAAGATGATGCTGGGATGCCCGCCGGCGCAGCCTGCATATACGCCAGCGGCTTTCAATTCGGCTCGGATGCCGGTGGAAGCACCTTGCAGCGCGATCCGGTCGTGAAGAGCCATTATCGCTCTCCTCATCAGAGGCTCCGAACCAACACGTCTTGTCTCGAAGCCGAGCGAGCCGCACACTGTATGCCATTGCCAGCGGCCTGGTCAAGCTACTTTTGCACGGGGAGCTCGCCCTCGAAGTGGGGTCCTGCCGGCTCTTATTCCTTAGAGCCCTGCTTCCTGATATCCACGCTCTCCCGCACCATGCTCCAGAGCATGCGTGATGCCAACCTGACCCCCCGTGCTGTGCCACAGCGACTCAGCGGACATTTTGGAATGATTGCAGGCGCCTAGCGGTCAAGCCGCATGTGGACGCGGCGTAGCTCTCAAGCATGCGGCCGCTTAGGGGGGCCACGCGGACAGGGAAATGCCCCACAAGTGGTGGATTTTTCGCCGTGTTGGCGGCTTTAATGGGGGGTTTTTGCCCTGAAAAGGCAGTTCGCTTTGAGCGCCTGAGCAATCTAACTGATTTGTTTTCAGCATGGTTTTCGGTTCGTTCCCTCTAAACAGTATTCTTCCGCAAAATGTGCCCTTTGTCCGCGCCCGGCGGGGCGATTTCGACGCTTCCTCGCGTCCTTTCTGGCGGCCTTCCCGTAGGTCGAGTAATGTCGGCTACGACTTTTTATAGGCACTTCTTAATTCAGGAGTCAGGATTCCGCGCCTAGAAAGGCGGGCTTCAGGCAGCCCGCGAAAAGCGTTTTGCCGTGGTTAGGAATTCACGCTGGTTGTCTTGGCAGGTCGAGGTCAGATTTCCCCTGGCCCGGAGAGTCATAATGCCTATGCCCTGTCAGGCATGAGCGGCAAGGTCGCGTACAACTTCCTGGGTGGCATCGGTTTCGGCTTTGTTATGCGCCCCAATCCTCCAGAGGTTGGGATGCGCTCACTGCACGCGCCGGGCCTGGTCACCAGCAGGGGGCGGAGGAGGCGCAACCATCAAGCCCAGGCCCTGAAGCAACATCACCGTACGCTGTGCTGCAGCACGCCAGACGAGTTGGCAACCCTCGCCCTGGCAGTTCTGCACGTAGACGTCGCCGCCCGAGTACTCCAGGCTGCAGTTCTTGAACGTGCAGTTGACGAAGACCCCGTCGTCAAGAACTAGGTGCTGGTTCTCGAAGATCGTATTTTCGTGTCGTGTCATCTGAGGAAGAGGCTACCACCACCTTACGGTAGCCGCAAGCTCACAGTTAACGCTCGGCGCGGTCAGGCGGCGAGACCTGCCGGACTCGAACCCCTCGGCGTCACCTCTTTCGGCGGATGAAGGAACGCCTTCACGTGAGCCTTGAGCCGCTGCAGGGCTTCCGCGTGAAGCTGTGAGACACGCGATTCATCCACTCCGAGCCGGGCGGCTATCTGCTTCATGGTGAGATCCCGCTGATAGTAGAGGGTCACAATCAATCTCTCACGTTCGGGCAGATGGGCCAAAGCACGGTTCAACAGATCGCGTTGCTCGCGGCGATAACAGAGGTCGAAGGGGTCTTTTTGTGGGACCGCCATCCAACCCTCGTCTCCCGCCGGGCGCGTGCGCACTGCGGCTGCTGTCTCAAGCCGCTGCCAGCCGTCAAATCCCAGTCCATGGATTTCGCGCACCCAGCGATGCCATGCCTTGAGGCTAATGCCTAATGCTGCGGCAATTTCTTCATCTTTCACCGAGCGACCCAGCTTCGCTTCCAGTTCGTGATATGTCCTCTCGACCTTTCTGGCCCGCCTCCGCATGTCGCGCGTGGCAGGGTCGAGATTTCGCAAACCGTCCAGGATGCCCCCACGAATCCGGTGCCGAGCGTAGCTCTCAACCTTTACCTTTCTCGCAGGGTCGAATTTCCGGAGCGCGTCAACCAGCCCTATGGTCCCCGCGCTCACAAGGTCATCCATCTCTACATGAGCGGGCAGGTGCTGCCTCATTTCGACCGCCATGCGCTTGACGAGGGGCACCATCGCCAGCAGCAAGTTATCAGCCTCCGCTCTCTGTTCTCCGCGAGTTCCTTGGCGGTGCAATGCGGTCTGCCGTCTGCGAACTGGCGAGGTGCGCAGTGGGAGCGCTTGGGCACTTTGGACTTGGTTTTCGCGCTGCAACTGGCTGCCGCATTCGTCCACTCCGACTTCTGTTGCCATGTGAGACCTCTTCCGCTCCGACTTGCGCCACGCGAAACTTGCGTTGGCGGCGCTGCGCCTTGGGCCATGACGCTGAGTTCCGAAGGCAGTTTCTGGTCGGGGCCGACACCACACCACAGGCGTAGGGGCATCAGCCCTTCGCAACCCTCACGCTTTCTTTTGTTCGTGAGTTCGTGGCGCTGCCCTTAGAAATTGCAAATGGTGTGCCAGCCGTTCGCGGCCACGCAAAAATGCGTCTTTCTGGATCGGGTCAAAGGCCCGCCGAGGTAGAAATCGGTTGCTGTGCCCAGAGTTAGAGCCCAGAGATATAGGCTAGATAACTGTTCGGGTTCGAGCCGGCGCATCTTCCCTGCACCTGAAGATTCAATGAGATGCACGGCTAGGAGGGGTGGTGAAGAAGACGGAGGGGTAGGAACTCCCCTGGCCTGGCACTTACATAACGATCTGCCGGCGGCGCGGGAGTTTGATGCCGGATTTTCTTTCCCCGGCGGCCACTGAATTTCCGCCGCGCTCGCCTTGAGTTCCAAATTGGAAAGGCTTTGGGGTTGGACAAACGCCACCTTGACTCATCGAATGTTTTGTTCCGAAGTACGCGAGGAACTCAGGATTACCGCCAACGTCATCGCCTCTTCTCAAGCCCTTGCGGAGCCCTGCCGATAGTACTCTGTGGTCGGGACGTGCAAGGGAGCGAGCGCACGAAACCCGGCTGGTGGCGCGCGTTCGCGAGATTCCGCGCGATTTCCGTGCCCTGCCGTGGAACAGCAAAACCTGGATGTCAAGCTCGCGGGTTAGCGAGAACTCACAAGACCGGCCGGGGACAAACATGGGACTCTCGCTTGGCGCCATTTCAGGGTTACTGCACGGAAATCAAGGGCCGATTGGGCCTGGTTCCAAAATGGGAAACAAGTTCCGATTTGGAAGAACGGATGCGATTTGCCTGCGGCAAGGGAGATTAGAATGCCTGATCGATCGAGACCAAAACTCACTAGAGGCGAGAAAGAGATCGTAGAAAAGCTACTTTCGCCGGCTCAAGCAGAAACGGCGTCACCTCCCATGGCGCTCTGCCATGTGGATGAATCATCCCTCTCCGCCATGCTTCCCGGAGACATATTTCTGATTGATGAACTGAAGTCCGCCGGCCTGAGCAACGAACCAGCTTTCCACGCTATCCTTGCCTGCCCTGTGTGCGGGGAACGAAATCTAGTCTCCACCGCTCAATACTTCGGGTTTGTGCCGGTAATCTGCGGAGCTGGAACCTGTCCAGGCTTCTTCAGGATCATCGATGGGGAACGTCTCGTTCACCTGGCCGTTAATTGACCGCCTCTCCTTACTCGCGAGGCAGCACCCAGAGGAGTGAGACGGCCAGCCGGGTTTACATGACAGCAGACAGCGCCGGAATCTGCAGAGAGTGCCACCGCAACGCGAGTACGCTAATCAAAAGCCCGGACGCCAACATTGCGCGCCTGAAATTCAGACGGGCACGTACCGAAATGATACCCAAGCGAAAATATGGTAGAATCGTGCTCCGTCAGTTGGCTGGCTTTCAGCCGCAGGCCCGTAGCTCAGCCCGGTTAGAGCGCTACCTTGACACGGTAGAGGTCTGGGGTTCGAGTCCCCACGGGCCTACCATGTTTTCAATCACTTAGCCGTGTCCAGCTCGTCCGGCGAGGCTCCAAATGGCTCCATTAAGTAAATGAAATTCCTCGCGCTACCCGCCACCGTGGCAACTCACAACCTCACCATTCGCCCAAAACCCGACTCACCATCACACCAACACCCCGTCTGCCGCCTCGATTTTCGCCGCAGCCAACACCTCCACTCTCCTACCTCTCTCTTGCTCAGGGGAGAAGATCATCTCGACGACCCGACGCTGCGCCTCCCGCTTCGCCTGGATCTGTGCATGGGAATAGATCTCGAGTGTGCATCGACAACTTGCGTGCCGCATCAGTTCCTGCACGACCTTCACGTTCTCCCCATTGGCAATCAGCAGGGTGGAAAAGCTGTGTCGGAATGTGTGCCACCCGATATGCTTCCGAATCCCAGCACGCGCCGCCGCCGGTCGGATGACGCGTGAAAGTAGGGTATCCGGCCAGTAGGGGTTTCTGCCTCGAGTATGAGGACTCGCGAACACCCAATCCTCGGGTTGCCCGTAGGAGCTGTTCTGCTTCCAAGTCCAGAGTTCAGCGGCCAGAATCGGATCCATAGGTATAGGGTTTCGAGACGTCTCTGTCTTACAGTTGCCTACAACGTTGAAATAAATGGAACGTCGCACGCTAATCTGCTGATTTTCAAAATCGATATCTCCCCACTTCAGGGCTAGGAGCTCACTGCGTCGGAGTCCCGTGGCGGCGTCGAGGAAGACCATCACGCGAAAGCCCCGATCGAGTTCGGAAAGCAAAGCTCGCAATTCTTCGACTTCCAAGTACGCTGGGATTCTCTGTCGCTTGGAACTTTGCCGGACAAGCAGGAGGGGATTCTTCCCCTGCTCCAGCCATTCATAACGGATGGCGTGATTAAAGAGAACGCTCATCAGATTGCGTATCTTCGCTTTCGTCGACGGTGCCAGCGGGGTGCCATCCACCCGACTTAGCTGACGAAGCCAACGCTCGACGGCAGTTGTGCGGACGGCATGGACGTCCAGATTACCCCATGTGGGCCTCACCCACCTGGCGAGAAACTCCCTGTACACAATTCGTGTAGCGTGCGACTTTCCTTCCTCTCCCAGATTGCCGACTAGTTCCGTTCTGATGTAATGATCGACGAGGTCCGCAACTGTTATGCTTTGTTCCCGCTGACGGTTTCGAGCTTCATTGATGGATACGCGAAGGCCATTGCTGGCCTGCCAAGCGTCTTCTAAATTTGGATATTGCTGTACGGTTCCGATGACTGCCTTGCGGCGCACGCGCCTTCCTGTGGGTTCAGTGTCCCACCAAAGAAACTCCCAACAAGCGGATCTGGTCTTCCGACGGCCAAGCCGAAGGTATCCTCGCTGATAACGTACTCGCATTCCACCGCCCTCCTGTCGCGATCATTTTCGCCCCCAATGGTTGGGGGCAGGATACAAACAAATTGTTTGACACGATGCGAAAGAAGAATGGAAGGGCTTCACACTTGTGGAGACATGGTCAACGCGCCGCAATGGAGCAAGGCGCAATCAACAAGCTGCCGTGTCGGCACGCCGATTCGTGGATTCCAACCGAACGAAGACGCCCGCTTCAGGTTCAAGACGCTCAAGGTGGTGGGGGCGCGCCGTGCTTGGGTAAACTTGCACCACCAACACCTGAGTCTTTCGCCTAGGCACGATCTCGACATCGGGAACCAAGCGCGGTCGAATCGAATCCGCGATTATGCTAGCCAGCCGCTCCTCGGCTTCCAGTACATCGGGAACGCCGGCCACACGCCTGGTCCCGGCCTCGATACCTATTGCCAGGATGCCCTCGGCCGTAGGCCATGATGAGCTGGTAGACAGGATTAGATGACGAGCAGGGCGTTTCTCGGGACGAATCCGGTTTAAGTGCTGGGCTGAGTCGTTCCGGCTTTTCTCCCCGGCGGGTAAGGCGCCCGCGCTACAAGCTTCCCACCACCGTCAGCCTATTGGGGCGTCTCGATGTAGCCGTCGACGCGCAGGCCGACGGGGAGTTCGTGGCCGCTGTCCAGTTGCACGAGTGTTTCGAGGATTTTCTTGTCGACGTGTTCAGTCGGTTCGTCCGTCTGCACGTTTTTCTTGCCGAGCTGCTCGCCAATTTGCACGACCCGCCCCCAGAATTTTCGGTCGCCGAAAGTCCGCGCCGTGACATAGGCGCGTTCCCCCAGGCGCAATTGGGCGACGTCGGATTCATCCACGTCCACCCGCACGCGCAACACGTGGCAATCGCCAAGAGTGAAAACGGGGTCCGGATTGTTAGCGGAACTCACCACGATTTCCCCCCCGCGATGATGGCGGCGAAGAATCACGCCGTCGAGGGGAGAGCGGATGAACGTCTTCTCGTACTTGGCTTCGTTCTGGTCCAGGTCGGCCTGGGCCAGTTGCACGGCAGCGCGTGCCATCTGGACATCCTCCGGGCGCGCTTCCGCGTCGATGAGCTTGAAGTGTTGAAGGGCTTCGTCGTAACGGGCCTTCGCCATCTTGTACTGGTTCTCGTAGTTTTCCGTCTCTTCGCGGGAGACGACGCCTTTTTCATAAAGGCGTTGGCGGCGCGCCATCTCGGCGGCCGCGTTGTTCGCGTTGGTCTCGGTTTCACGCACGGCGGCTTGAGCTTCATCGCGCTCCTGACGGCGGGCGCCGTTGATGATCTTCTCCAGGTTAGCTTGCCGGTCGGCCAGCGTGGCTCGCGCGGCCAGAACCGCCGCATGGTAATCGTCGTTCACGAGAATGGCGAGCACCTGACCCTTCTTCACCGTGGCGCCCTCGTCTACAAGAACCGATTGGAGTTTCCCGGTGATTTCCGAGCCGACTTTGATGCTCTCCGAAACCGGCTCGACGGTGCCCGGACCGGCTACCCAGCCACCCGTGGCAGGGATGGCGAGCCTGGCCGCTTGGGCTGGTGGTGTTTCGACCGCCTTGCCGTGGCGCGATACAAGAATTCCGGTGAGAATCCCCAGAATGGTTCCTGCGGCAAGCAGGTAAAGTGTGTGGCGTTTCATGGGTACCTCCTGAAGACGGCGGTTGTAAGTTGTCAGTCGTCAGTTATCAGAACTGTCCGGTCATAAGTCGAATAGTTTTAATTGATTACATGGTACGTCAATTTCATTCTCGGAGCTGATGTGCGAAAAAGCCTGTAAAAGTGGCACTTTTTCGAAAAGACTGAGGCTCAGGATTTGTGACATTGGGTAGAGATTCAGTTCGAGCCCCAGTTGCTTGCGAACAATCGCCAGCAACACGTAGACGGAGATGGCGATCCAGATTTGGGTCTTCACGGCGTTGGGTGACAGACCGTAGAATTTCTTGATACGCAGATGCTGTTTGACCCATTTGAAAAACAACTCCACCTGCCAGCGGCATTTGTAAAGCTGGGTGATGATGAGCGCGGCCAGGAGAAAGTTGTTGGTCAAGAAGGTCAAGCTTTTGTCGGTATCGGCGTCGTGATAACGAATGCGGCGCAAAGGCTCGGGATAAAACTTGGCCGGATAAAAACTCTTGAGCCGAATCGTTTGGTCGCAGAGTAGGCCAGTTACGTGGTCTACAGGATGAGAGCAGACTCGGCGAAAGGTAAAGTCCTTGCGAGGACGAATGATGAAGAAAGCCAAAGCCTGCTTGAGTCGGTAAAGCCGCTCGAAATCCAGGTAAGCTCGGTCCACAATGTAAATGGAGCCGGGTTCGGGAACGAGTTTGTCGAGGATGTGAATCTCGTGTATTTTCGCGGGTGTAACGTCGATGAGGGCCGGGATGTTGCCCTGCAGATCGAGCAAGGTATGCATCTTCACGGCGGCGTTCTTGGCTCGGTATCGAGCCCAGGGAAAGAGCGAAAGACAAAGGTCGATGGTGGTGCAGTCCAAAGCGTAGACGGCTTGCTGCAACTCCACTCCGAAATCTTCGTGGGCATACAAGGCGCGCGCGGTACGAATCAACACCTGCCCCAAGTCGGCGTAGATTCGCCAATCGCGAGTCTCGTTGGCATCGGCCAGCGTGCTGTGGGCGATGTGACCGTGGACGCCGGCGTGATAGAGTCGCGGCCCCAAGGCACGCAGACAGGTTTCGATATCGCGCAGGCTTTCGCGATAAGTGAGTTGCGCAAAGGCCATGCACAGAAATTGATCCCAACAGGAAAAACGACTGACTTTGTAATTGCCTTGGTAGCGATCCACACAACGCGAGAACTCGTGAGTGGGCACGAAATCCATCAACTGCGCGAAGACCGTTTTGCCAGCATTCATGTTCCAAACCCTCCCGGAATGTCGGGAAAGAATGGCCATAAATGCCACGCAAATTCAAATCGAAAACGCTCGGTTTGACGGATAAATACATAAGTTATCGCAAGTTACAGCGAAATCCGAAATCAATGACCGGACAGTTCTGGTCAGTTATCAGTAGTCAGTAAGAGCAGTCCCCGAGAACTGAGGACTGATGACCGAAGACTTGCTTAGCGATACCGTTTCTGTCGTGTCGCTCAAAATGCGCCCATCTTCGATCCGCACGACGCGATCGCCGTATTCGAGCACGCGGTTGTCGTGTGTCACCGCCACGACGGCGCGGTCGTGGCGGTGTGCTAGGTCGCGCAGCATCTCCATCACCGTACGGCCGCTGTGCGAATCGAGCGCGGCGGTGGGCTCGTCCGCCAGGATCACCTGGGGTTCGGTCGCGAGTGCGCGGGCGATGGCGACGCGCTGCTTTTCCCCTCCGCTCAGGTCCGCCGGGAAGGAGTCGTATTTTGTGCTCAATCCTACTTGTTCGAGGCATGTCCTGGCTCGGGCCTTCGCCGCCGGTCCCCTTTGGCTCTTCAAGTCGAGCGCCAACTCCACGTTTTCTCCCGCCGTCAGAGTCGGGAAGAGGTTGAAACCCTGGAAGATGAAGCCAATGTTTTGCAGGCGGACGCGGGGCAGTTGCTTCTCGCTGAGGCGAGTGACTTCTTCTCCCAGGATCTTTACGCTGCCCGAAGTGGGCCGAAGGATGCAGCCCAGGATCGAAATCAGCGTGGTCTTGCCGCTGCCCGAAGGACCCATCAGGAGCATGACTTCGCCGCGCTCCACTTCCAGGCTTATGGCGTCCAGAGCACGGAATGCTGTTGCGCCGTCGCTGTAGATCTTTGTGACTTCACGAGCGGAAATCGGTGTTTGCATTTATGGACTCCTTTTCACTGCTTAAACACCATGGCCGGGTCGATCTTGGTAACCTTGTTGATGGAGACAAACGCCGCGGCGATGCACATGGCGACGGTCACCCCCAGCATCCCCACGCCAAGCTGCCAGGGCAGCACGATGTTCGCTCCTCCCTTGCCGCTCTCGTGCACCACGATGATGCTTAAGGAAATGCCCAGGGCGTAACCGATGACCGCCGCAATCACCGCCTGCTTCATGATGACCCTGTAGATGTAACCGTTCGTGGCGCCCATGGCCTTGAGGGTTCCAAACTCGCGCAGGTGATCCATGGTGCTGGAATAGATGGTCTGCGCCACCACGACCCCACCCACCAGTAGGCCGAGAACCGCCGCCATCAGCACGGCTATGCCCGCGCCCGTCGTGTACATCCAGTAATGGCGTGTCATGTCCGAAAACTGCTGGCGGGTGAGTACGTCGACGCCCTCGAGGCGCGCTTGCAAGCGCCGGCGCAGATCCTCCACGTTCACGCCCGGCCGGGCCTTAATTAGAATGAACATGGTCTGGTCGTCGCGGAGACTGGCATAATCCAGCGCGTTGCGGTAGCTCGTGAATACATAGGGCGAGGTCGTAAAAGTTCGAATGCCCTGGGTGAAGCCCACCACGCGCGCGCGATGCCCGTTGATTTCCACGGTATCGCCGAGTCGGCTCACCCCGAGCTTCTGAAAGTAGATTCGGTCAACGATGACGCTATCGTCCACTTGCAGGTCTTCTCGCTGGCCCGTCACGACATTCCAAGCCTGCCCCATTGTGGATTCCGGATTCACTCCTACCACCTGAACGCTCTCTTCCTGGCCGTCGGCGCGCTTCCAACGACTGAATCGCATAATATAGTTCTGGGCTTCGGCAACGCCTGGCGTGGCTCGCACGGTGTAGAGCTTGCGCTCGGAGAAGGGAATGCCTTGGTCGACGTAGGGCACGTTCTTCGAGACCACCCAAAGGTCCGCGTGTGACTTGTCAACCAGCGCCGAGGTGGTGCGCGAGAAACCCACGAAGAGTCCAAGTTGCACCACGATCAGCACCACGGCGAATACCACGCCGGTCAGGGTGACGGCCAGGCGGACTCGGTCATGAAAAAGATTGCGTTCGGCAAGCGGTGGCATGGTGGACCTCACTTCGCGTAAAGCGCTTCCATCTGGCCCGTGGCGTGGGCGAGCTGCGCATGGGCCAGGTTGTAACGGTAAAAAGCATCGATCAGGTTGTTGCTCGCGCGGGCGAGTTGGTCCTGCGCCGTGACCACTTCCAGGTTGTTGGCGATGCCGGCGGCGAACCGCTCGCGCGCTTGGTCAAGCGCCTTTTGGGCCAGAGCGAGGCCGGAGCGCGCCACCTCCACCTGGCTGCGGGCCGATTCGAGGTCAGCCGTGGCGGATTTCACTTCTTCGGCGATGGCGTCCCGCTCGCCGCGCCGCTGGTTTTCGAGGCGGCGCACCTCGACGTCCGCCTTGACCTCCTCGGCGCGAATCCGACCGCTCGTCCACACGGGGATACTTACTGTCGCTCCGACCACGTAAGTGGGAATCGACGATGGCAGCGACGAGCCCTGGTACGCCCAGTCTCCGCCGATGCTCAAAGTGGGGAGGCGCTCTTCGCGTGCGGCTCGGCGGTCATAGTTCGCGGCCGCCACTTGTGCGTCTAGGGATTTCACTTCGGGGCGGTTCGCAAGCGCGCCGACCACGCTCGCGTCGCCCGTGAATGCCGGCGTTTGCGAAAACAGGGACTGGTCGGCCAACTCGATGCGCTGCTGCGGGGCGAGATCCAGAAGCCGCCCGAGACCGTAAAGGGCCTTGGCGCGCTCCGTCTGCTGCACCAGCAGAGACTGTTTCTCGTTCTGCAACTCTACCTGGGCCCGGACCGTGTCAAGGTTCGTCCCGATGCCGGTTTGCTCCAGTTGCGCGGCCTGGTTGAATAAAGCCTGCGCCAGGTCGACCCGTGACTGCGCGGCCTTCAGTTGCTCCCCGGCGCGCAACGCGGCGAGGTATTGCGAAACGACAAGCAGGGTTGTCTGGTCCCGCAACGAGCGCTCATCGGTCCGCGCGGCTGCAAGCGACTCATGAGAGGCCCGCAACTTGTGCCATAGGGTGAGATCGAAGGCAGGCGTGGAGAAGTCCGGCCCTGCCTGGAAAACCTGGAATGGGCCAACGTGGTGGGGAAAGATCGGCAGGTTCGCTCCGAACGTGGATCCCAGATTGATTCGCTCGGCGCGATCAAACACCTGCAACGTGGCCTGCGGCAAAAGGGCAGAGCGCCTTAGATTCACGTCCTGCTGGCGGTCGGCCACATCTAGGTTGGCATTCTGAACCTGCGGATTCTCTTTCAGCGCTATGGCAATTGCTTCACGCAGACTTAGCTTGAGTGGTGCAACGGTCCGTTCCGCTCCGGTACCCGGCGTTGCCCATAGGACAGAAAGGATGAAAAACATGGTTGCCCTTGACCTTCGCAATGAACACCTCCGAGAATCTTAACGGCAGTTGTACACTGAACAATGTTAAGTGGCAGGCCAAAAAAATTTACGCTGCCACACCCCGAACTAATGTCTTAACTGCACTTTCAATCAAAGTGGCTTTGTCGACCCATGGAAACTCTGTAAGGGTGATGAGCAAGGAAGTAATGCCATGCATTGCGGCCCAAGCCGTCTGCGCAAGCACCAGGGGGTCTGACTTACGGAATTTCCCCTGTTCAATCCCTTGGGAAATGATCTCCAGAAGATGCCTGAACGACCTTTCTCCCGCAGCCCCGGTAAGCTGAAAGTTTCTAGCTTCATCTTCCTTATGAGGATGCGACGTCATGAAAACCAACTGGTAGTGATGGGGATAGCGAAGCCCAAAGCGGATGTAAGCTTCCGCCCCTTTCCGCAGGCGGCGCGCCGGGTCACAGTCGGTTTGGGTGATGGCGGCGAGTTCGCTTTCGAGTTTTGCAAAGGTCTCTTCGCAAAGACTGCGGAAGAGTTCCGCCTTGTCCTCAAAGTAAAGGTAGATTGTTGTCGGTGAGTACTCGATCTTCTCCGCGATTTGGCGCATGGAGACGTTCTCGAAGCCATTCTTAAGGAAGAGTTGGCGGGCAGCGTCGAGAATCTCCTGCCGGAGGGTTTCCTTTTCTCGCTTTCGCCGCTCCTTGGTCCCCATGGTGAAATCCTTAGCATTAACGAGAATTAGTTACTAAACATTGTTAAGTATACCGGAAAGTCTCACGATGTCAAGTGGTTTTTCCCCATGGCACAGCACCAAATCCGGGCTATGTACCCTTGCCGGTGTTAAAGAGCCCTGTTATTCTAACGCGGTATGCACGCAATCCCGGCGATCCCTCTGGCTGATGTCAACCTGATCGCCGCTTATTCAATTTTCATCACCAGTTATTTCGTATTTGTCTTGGGGAAGTTCCCAGGGCTCAAGATTGACCGTTTGGGGGCGCTGATTATCGCCGCTGCTGCCATGCTGGCTTTCCTAATGGTCCCGCCCCGCGAAGCCTTGCATTTCATTAACTTCTCCACGCTCGTACTGCTCTTATCGGTGATGCTGCTCGTGGGCAATCTGACACATCGTGGCCATAATCACACACCGCGAAATTCCGTCAGGGCAGAACGTCGCCCACCCGGAAACTATTTCACCGATTTCTGTATTCCCCGCCGACCTTGGCGGTCACTTCGACGAAAGGTTGACAATCTGAGAAGTGAAACAAATTACCTTTTTGCGATACGGAGGGCGACCGCGTCAGTTCGGCCAAAACATTCGCTGTGACATAATCCGGGGAAAGCTCGCCAGCGGGCTCGATTCGTTACAGCTCGCTGGTGGCAGGTAGTCGCTAACCAATTTCAGAATTCGGCCTGAAGCCATCTCGGAAAGTGGCGTTCCCAAATCCGGGCTGCCGGATAACCGTTGTGCGCAGCCCCTGGTACAGCCTATTCAGAAGGTTCGGGAGGATAAACAGTTGACTGGAGATTCGCAACTGCCTTGTCATCGCTAGATGAAAACTGATTCCACTACCATTCACCGAGATGGCTTGGAGAAAACGGGACATTTCTATTGTCGCGTGAGACGGAAAAGACGATGATGTTGCCTTGGGTTCTAAAGGACAGTGGTGGCGCAGGGATTTCCGCTTTCGAAAGGTGACTTTGCGGAATGTCAAACCATGCTGAGATATCCCATGTGAGCGACACAGCGTTGATGGTGGCGGCATGCCGGGCGCTAGAGACAAGTCGTCCCGATGGGATGGTTTGTGACCCGTTTGCGGAGCGTCTGGCCGGGAGCCGCGGAATGGC
Source organism: uncultured Acidobacteriota bacterium (assembly GCA_963765485.1). Lineage (GTDB taxonomy): Bacteria > Acidobacteriota > Terriglobia > UBA7540 > UBA7540 > CAVROP01. Next base: position 55,613 of record CAVXWN010000001.1, read on the forward strand.
CATCGCGCGCGGACTGCCGCGAATCGAACTCATGTGCTTCGGCGTGGGCATGCGGAGCCGCTTCCTTGATGATCTGTTGTCGCAAGCGCTGTCGGCGCGCGGAATCGAGGCCGTGGTCAGCATTGGTTCGGGACTCGACACGCGGCCCTGGCGCATGGATCTTCCCGCGCACCTGCGCTGGATCGAGGTCGATTTCCCGGAGATGCTGGACTACAAGGCCGCGATCCTAGCGGTGGAGAAGCCGAAGTGCCGGCTCGAACGGGTGGCGGCGGACCTGAACAATGCCACCGAGCGCCGCCGGATTTATTCCGCCGCGCGTTCCGCTTGCGGCCTGATGATTACGGAAGGCTTGTTGCCGTACCTGCCCGCCGCGACCGTCGAGGCGCTGGCGAGCGAGCCCGCGGCCATGAGCGGCATTCAGTACTGGCTACTCGATCTGCACTCGCCGGAACTGGCTCGCCGGACAGGTACGAACCAAACGGTGGGGCACGTGCGCGCGGCCTCGGCACTCAACGGCACCGAAACGCGCGGCCTGCTCGGACGGAACGGATGGACACCGCTCGAACGGCGCAGCTACATTACCGATGTCGCCGCCATCGGCGGTGAGCGATTCCGCCAAGCCATGCAGGCTTACGCCCATGGCAAAATTCCACCGCCTTCGCCGGACGACTTCAGCGGCGTGCATCTGCTGGGCCGGAAATGACCGCGAAAGCGAGCCTCCCGTCGTTTATCTCCGGAAGTTACTGCGCTTGTTTCTTTCGAAATCGCACGCTCGATATGGTGCTTATTGCGGTGATACCCGCGAAGAAAACAACCAGGGCGGAGTCGCTCCCGCTTGCCACCCTTCCGGTCCGAAACAGGATGTAACCCGCGACCAGATTGAATAGCGCCCACACAACGTTCACCGTTGGCGATGACAATCCTTTTCCGGGAGGGTGCGCGAAGGGTGTCGGGAAAGGGTCACCAGAAATACCATGCACGAAATGAGGCACGACATTAGCGAGAAACATCCCCGCGAAGAAACAAGCGATGTAGTCACACCAGTTCATCGTGGTTTTTCCTTTCGGTTGGGTTCCCTAAAGAGGTTACATGGCCGGCTCGTGCTCGTCCGGAATCAGGTCGAGGTCGCCCACAGGCACGAGACTCATCTGCTGGTAGATCGGCCGCATGATGGCGCTGATTTTCGGTAACTCCAGCGTGAACCACAGCGCGCCGGCAACGCAGAACGCGCCAGTCAGGATGACCGTGTGGGGCGCTCCTATCCGGTGAGCCAGTATGCCGGCCAGCAGGCTGCCGAACGGTACGGCGCCGAAAAAGGCCATGGTGTAATAGCTCATCACGCGGGCGCGCTTGTCTTCCGTCACGAGCGATTGGATGATCGTATTGCAGACGGCCGCGAATTGCATCAGGCCGAAACCGACAACCATCATCAGTACAAGCGATAGCCACAACGTGTGCGACAGGCCGAAGAGAATGAGCCCGCCACCGAGCATCGCCGACGCGATTTGGACCATGCGGGTTAGCCCGACGACCGACTTGCGGACTGCCAGAGAGAGCGCCGAGATCAGCGCGCCGATTCCTGAGGCGCCCGTCAGCCAGCCGAGAGTGGCCGCTCCACCGTGCAGCACCTGGCTGGCGAAGACGGGCAACAGCACCATGTAGGGGTACCCCATCAGGCTGATCAGCGCCACCAGCAGAAGAATCGTGCGGATGGGCCGGAATGTGCTGACGTAGTCCCAACCCTCGCGCATCTGTTCGGCCATGCCGGCCCGGTTGCGACGGCTCTTCAGGGGCTTAATTTGCATCAACAGCAGCGATGCGATCACGGCAAAGAAGCTGACGCCATTGAGCAGGAAGCACCAGCCTTCGCCGACGGCTGCAACCAGCAGGCCGGCGAGGGCCGGGCCGACGAGGCGCGCAGCACTTGTCATGGAGGAGTTGATGGCGATGGCGTTACTGAGGTCGTTACGATCCTCAACCATCTGCACAAGGAAGGATTGCCGCCCCGGCATGTCAAAGGCATTGATTACACCCAGGATGACGCTGAGAGCAATGATTTCGCCGACCGTGATGGCGTGCGCCAGGGTGAGCGCCGCCAGGACGAATGCTTGGAGGGAGGCAGCGGCCTGCGTCCATACCAGCAGCTTGCGGCGTTCGAGGCGCTCGACCCAGACACCCGCCACGGGCCCCAGCGCAAACGTCACAATCTGCCCCGCGAAGCTGACAGTGCCCAGCAACAGCGCCGAATGGGTGAGCCGATAAACCAGCCAGCTTGTCGCCAGGCGCATCATCCAGGTGCCGATCACCGAGATGCCCTGACCAAAAAAGTAGAGCTTAAAGTTGCGGTAGCGCAGCGCCCGCCAGGCGTGCGACAACGAGCCGAGAAGCGAGGCTTTCTGTGCATTCGAGCGGGTGGCACGATCGTTCACAGCCGGCGCGCGTCCCTCAGGGCGGGTCACTTTTCCACCAGGCGCTTGATGATCTCGCCGGCCTTGAACAGCGTGTCCCGTTCCTGCTCGTCGAGCTGGGCAATGGCCTGCGCCAGCCACGTCCGCCTCGCATCTTTGGCGCTCTTGCGCAATGCGGCGCCCTTGGCGGTCAGCTCAATATTCACCTGGCGACCGTCGGTCGGATGCGGCTTCCGCTCGACGATGCCCATTTCCTCCAGCGTCGCAATGGTGGCCCCCATCGACTGCGGTTTCACGCTTTCCGCGCGCGCGAGATCAGCCGTCGTTGCCGGCCCCTCGCGAGCGAGACGCGACAGGACGGCCCACTCGGCCCAGGAAATCTCCTGCGCGGCCCCCGCCGCGCGCACGCGGTGCACTAATAACCCAAAGGAGTGCATAAGGTCGATTACGGCAGTGTCAAGGTCTCTTTGTCTCATGGCAACTCCATGATACCTATACGCAGGTAAACTTGCAAGGTAATCTTGTAAGGTAGCCTGTTTACTCCATTGGGCCGGAGCAGCCAATCACCCTTCGCCCCGAGATCACTCCTGAATCACTCCGGAATCGGTGGCAACGCGGCGAGATGTAACGAACGCCCGGGTTCTTACATCTGAACTAGTAGTGGTACCGGCCCCAATTCAGGGGCGTCCACCGGGAGGAGCGAATATGAGAATTGGCATCATTGGCGCGGGGCAAATCGGCGGCACTCTGACACGCCGGCTGACCAAACTGGGGCATGAGGTGTATGTGGCTAACTCGCGAGGCCCTGCGTCCCTCGCCGATCTCGCCCGGGAAACCGGCGCGAAGCCCGTCACAGCCCGGGAGGCGGCACGGGCGGGTGAAGTGGTTGTTGTAACAATCCCGGAAGCGAAGATTCCAAATCTACCCAAGGATTTATTCGCCGGCGTGCCCGAGAATGTCGTTGTCATCGACACGGGCAATTACTACCCGCGGGAGCGCGATGGCCGCATTGCTGATATCGAGGCGGGAACGGCGGAAAGCCGCTGGGCGGAGCATCAACTCGGCCGGCCCGTGGTTAAGGCGTTCAACAACATTTATGCCCAACACCTGCTGGAGCGTGGCCGCCCGGCTGGCAGCCCAGGCCGCATTGCCCTGCCCGTCGCCGGCGATGACCAACGCGCAAAGCAAATCGTGATGCGGCTTGTAGACGAACTCGGATTCGATGCCGTGGATGCGGGCGGCCTGGATGAATCGTGGCGCCAGCAGCCGGGAACACCGGTCTACACGGCCGACTTCGATGCGGATGGCGTGCGGCGCGCCCTGGCCCAGGCAAGCCAAGAGCGCACACCCAAGTGGCAGGCCACGGAGAACAGTCCCGGCTCCTTTGCGCAGCCGGCCTGACGCTGTTTGCTTCCAGAAGAGATGGCGTTCGTGGACAGACGAAGATTCGTGGGGATGCTCGGGACACTGGATTTCGGGCACGGAATGCGGGATGCTGCCGATGGGGGCCATCAGTCCAGACGGAGAAGGACGAGCCACGATTCCCAAGGCATTGCGCCTCTCGCGTAACGGCTGGACGCCGCTCGAACGGCGCAGCTACATTACCGATGTCGCCGCAATCGACGGTGAGCGATTCCGTCAAGCCGTGCAAGCCTATGCCCAGGGCAAAATTCCACCGCCTTCACCGGACGATTTCAGCGGCGTGCATCTGCTGGGCAGAGCGTAAGCTGAGGGCTGCGTTCCTTGATTCCTACTCGTACAGCTTCAGGCACTCCGCCTGAAGGATTCCTGGATACAGTTCCACCCGCACGGGTGAATTCTGCCCGATCTGTTCTGCGGAAACCATGATCCGTGATTTCCCGCGCGCGGCAGTGAGCTCAATGGTGGCTCCAAAAACCATTGCGCTGACATTGGACCACACGGCCATGGATGCGCACATAGGGCAGGGTTCACAGGTCGAAATCAGAACCACGCCGGACAGGTTGCCATCTCCAAGAACCCGCGCCGCCTCGCGCAACACCTTCATCTCCGCGTGCATGGACGGGTCCTTTTCCGTAACCGCCGTGTCGTGTCCCTGCGCCAGAATACGGGCGCCCAGAACGGCGACCGCGCCGTACCCTTTGTTGCCCTCACGTCTGGACAGCTTCGGCCTCTTCAATGGCCAGCCGCATCCGTTTCTCAAAAGGCACGCGAACGATTCTTTCGAGACAGTGGTGGGCGTACGGACGAATCTCCCTGTAATGGCGGAGAAAGCGCAGTTGCGGGTCCAGGCGGGAGATGAACGCCTGCGTGGATTTCTCGTAGGCGCCGCGACAGACGATACGCGTATCGAGCCCCAGTTGTTTACACGCTTCCAGTGTGGAACAGGGATTCTGCGAAGACCAGGTGATCTCGTTCGCGTCTTCGTGGAGAACCGGGATGTCCTTTGGATCTAGCCCCATGTACTGAAAGAACAGGGCCTCAAAGGCATCGCGGGGGCTTGGCGAAGCGCTTGCTGCTGGCGTGCTGCCCATGGACAGATGGCGGTCGCACCAGGCAATCCGTTTGGTGATTGTTTCTTCCTCGATCACCCTCAAACTCTTCGTCTTTAGGCGGTCGACCTGTGCCGTGATCTGCTCTTGAAATGAGGACCGTTTGGAAAGCATCATCGTAGGATAGGGCGCACAAATGCGAGTACGCAAGGGTCATCAGGCTTGAACGGAAAATGCCGCGTGGTGCTCCACCTCGCCTTGTGGCACGCGCTCGGCGATGGACAGGCACAGGAGAACCTCGGGGGGGACGTCCTCCATGGTTAGCACCGGGTTGTGACTAAAACCGAAACGGCTGTAATAAGCGGGATCACCAACCAAGACGCATCCCTGCGCCCCCAAGGCGCGGATCGACCGCAACCCTTCATTGACCAGTTTTATACCTATCCCTTGTCTTTGCAGGGCGGGAAGCACGGCAATCGGCCCCAGCGCAAACCAGTGATGATGCGTCCCGTTGATCGTGACCGGGGAAAATGCAATGTGCCCCACGACTTTCCCCTCAACCTCGGCGACCAATGAAACGGTCAAGGCGCCAGCGGCCCTCAAAGCTTCGACAATCAAGTGCTCAGTTTGATGGCTGTAAGGATCAGAAGGTTCTGGGACAATTGCAGGACGCGGGGAACACCACCACGCTTGCACACTACCTCGACCTGCTGAGTGGGGCGGGAATGCTCTGCGGGCTCTCCAAATTTTCAGGCGAAGTTGTCCGGCAACGCGGCTCAAGCCCGAAGTTTCAGGTACTGAATAACGGGTTGATGACAGCCCAGGCAGCAGACTCGTTCCTCCAGGTGCAGCAGAACCCTGATCGTTGGGGGCGCATAGCCGAATCCGCCATCGGGGCGCACCTGGCGAATGCGGCGCTGACGAGTGAGTACCGGCTCTTTTACTGGCGCGATGCTTCGAGAGAGGTGGATTACGTTCTGCAAAAGGGGAATCGCATACTCGCCATCGAGGTGAAATCCGGGCGTCAGCGCACCGCTCTGCCGGGAATGGCTGCGTTCGACAAGATCTATGCTCCGGCCAAAAAGCTTCTGATCGGAACCAGTGGAATGTCCTTCGGAGAATTCCTCAGTGTGCGGCCGGAAGAATTCTTCTAACGTTCGGAATGCTTCAGCTTTTGGCCCCCGGCCCGCGATGGGATGGCACGCCGGCCGTTCCCTCGGAGCTCTGCCTTTGCCAGCCGGCGTAGAAAACTCGGTTTGGCGGTGTGTGCCTGGCGGAGTCTCTCCAGCGCTGACTGAAATGCAGAAACGCGTTGCTTGCGGAGGGCAAGATCATGCAGGTCGACCAGTAAGCTGACCGCTTGGTCGTATTCGTTCGGCTGCCGCTTCTGGATGTGCGCCGCAATGCGCTCCCATGTCTCTGCTTCGCGTTTTTCGAGTTGGCCAAGATAGCGCGCCCGCTCGGCCTCATCCTGGGCTTTCTGACGCGCCGCTGCCGCTGCTCGTTTGGCTTCCAATCGCCGGGCCCTCTCTTCCGTACGCGCCTGAGCTGCAGCCCGCAGATCACGGACTGTACGGCGTTGAATCGCGGCGGGGGTGTGCGCGGTTCGTGGCGCGCGCTGCTGCTGAAAGCGGCGCAGAAGTTCTGTTTGCCAGCGTTCACCGGATTGCGATGCCGCCGTCACGAGCCAATCATTCTTTTCTTTTTCAGGTAGATTTTGAATCCACTCCACCAATTCCTTCCGGCGCGGGCCAGCCTTCAGCGGCGCCGAGGCTAAGGCGGCAACTTCGACAAGATTCTCGTCGATCCCCAAGAACTCAATCAGGGCATGGAGGGAAGCCGACCGTTCGCCCAAGCCGGCAGGCACCGGAGGCTCCAGCGCCTCTCCAGAGAATTCATCGCCTTGCGCGCCAAGGAGCCAGCCGAGATAAAGGCAGCGGAGGTCGCCCCGCAGTAGGTCCGAGAGCAGTGACAGCAGCGAGCCCATCCAGCCGCTGCCATCGTCCCAGTCATCCAGCTCCGCCTCCCTTGCAAACCCGACGATCAGGTGTCTGCCAACCTTTCGCACCCACGCGGCCTCGCCGGGAAGCAGGGCGCTGAGCTGCCGGTAATCGGCCCACTCCTGCGGAAGGCGCAGGTAGAATTGGTGCGTTCCCCAATTCGCGACGTAGACAAATGCGTCGAAGTACTTCTCCAACAGTTTGAGGGGGTCGGCCTTCAGGTCTCCCCACTCGTAGTGATTCGTGAAACTCGTCGAAGTGATCATGGCACGCGTGGAAATGGACCGCAGTGTAGCCGTCTCAGCCTTTGTCAGCGCCCGGTCTACCGCCCGGAAGTCGTAATACTGGTATTCGCTCATCTAAGACCCTTTGCGCCAGTGATGATATGCTGTGATCCACTCCGCGCCTACCGGTGAGGGCGTGGGCAACGGCAGATCGAGGATTCCGATTTTCTGCCGGACGTTGCCGCAGCGGCAAATCGCTACAATCCGGCTATCCCGTGCCATATCGATCTTCTCCACGACAGCATCAGCGCCGAGAATACTCACCGAAAAAGGCAGCGCAAGATGCTCCTGAATCATCGCGAGGAAGCCGCCGGCTTGTTCCTCTTCCGTATAGGCATCTACCACCGCTTCCTCGATCAGATCCTTCAGTCTCGCCTTGCTGACTGAGGGAAGATGGGTTTTCAGTTTTCGCACACCCATAGGGACCTCCACGACTGGCTTGATGTTCTGTTATGCCGTATCCCGGCACTCTGTGTCGTTCAAATTCAGTTTTTGCCGGCGTAGCTGTCTATTGTACCGGACCGATTGCCGCCCTGTTGCGATCATCGCAAATCTTGTAGCCAATGGCGTTGTAACCCTTGCCCCACCGCGCGCGTGGACTTCTTCATCGAGCAGCATCGCGAGCCGCTCTCGGTGGAAGAGAATCTGCTGCGCCAGTTGCGCCAGCATCGTCCCCGAAACCCAAAGTATTGGGTGAATGGCAAGGCGCGCGCGGGGAGCTTGATGAAAGCATGGAACTTCATTAGGGAGCCCAAGTTCAGATTCTGGCGTCTTGATGTGATAAAGCCCGCAGGATGGCAATTTGCGACGGCACGCACAGCAGGCCAACCTCCATGCGGCCCCAGCCATCGAACGGGTAGGTGATACCTCGGAGCACCAAGATCCCGCCGGCCAATTGCGCCTTATTCGTGCGGAATGTCGAAGCTGCCGTCCACGAGCTTCGGTGACATGACCGTTATCGGTTCAATTAGGTCATGACGGACTCATTTGAGTGCGTCCCGGTTACAACAGTTCTCGCAGCTCAAGAAGTCGGGCTTGGACCTCGCCCAAGAGGGATAGGGGCCATAGCAAAGCAGTCAAGTTTTTATGCAACAAAACTTGACACTTCCAAGTGAATGCACCGACCATCTGGCGATGATTTCCAACCCACAATCCAACCCACAAAATGCGATGTCTTGTACGACTTCCGCGTATTTAGGCAGTCCCCGCGGTCTTGTAAGTTGTTGTATAATCTAACATCGCAGCGTTGACACGGTAGAGGTCTGGGGTTCGAGTCCCCACGGGCCTACCAATGCTTTTCTTACAGTTACAGACTGATACTCGCAAAAGTCCAACCCACAATCAAGCCCACACGGTCATTGGACCACATCCAAATCCATTCCCAGAGCTTTCAGGAACGCTCCCCGCGCGCCCCGCGCTTCATCGCTGTCCTCCTGCGTGTACAAGTCCAGCGTGGTTTGAACCCTTGAATGCCGCAAGATGCCCTGCACGGTCTTGGGCTCGACCTTCGCTTTGTTCACCAGCCACGTGCTGAGAGAATGACGAAGGTTATGAAACCCGAAGCGGTGTCCCTTCTCGATATGCACACCCGCTTTGATCGCGGCGGGACGTAGATGGTCACAGACAAACACACTACCAGACAGGGGCACTTTGCCCCGAGCCTCTAACGACGGAAATACGAAGTCCGTGTCTTTGGCGTAAGGGGTGTGCGAGTGCCATCCTTGGAGGTGATCGGCAAGGACGGAATGCATCGGCTCATAACCATCCGATGCCTCATTCTTCGTTTCTCCATCCTTGTCCTTCGCCCATCGCTTTGAGACCCTAATCCTCTCCTCACTCCATCGGATATCCGACCAGCGCAACGCCAGAATCTCCGACGCGCGGAGAGCCGTCGCCGCACAGGTCAGTACGAGCGTGTGGTGAAGGAAGCTGCTGAGGGATTTGAGAATCTCGAGTGTCTGGGCTGGGGTGATGATCGCCCGAGCGTCGAAGGTGATTGGTCCTGCCGTAGCGTATAGCAAAGTGGTCCCACTCCTGTACGGTCGGCTACTCGGAAACAATCCCAGTCCGTTGCGGCTCCACGTCAATGGTTGGTGGTCACTTGGCTTTTCTAGTCGGCTATCCAGACAAGTGGGCCTTAAGCTCAGATCCCCCGAAACAGGAAACTGGAATTAGGGAACAGGGAAAAGGAAGTAGGGAACAGCCAGCTTAAGTTAGCGTTTATCGGAGGGCGTGGTGGGTACGCGACGTAGCGAGTCGCAGCCACCCCCTTACCCCCTCGTTAACAACGGACAGGGAATTCCTCTAGCATTTTCATGCGTAACGTCGAGCCGTAGGCGAATGGAATCTGCGCTCGAAACGCAGAACTCGTTCAGCAGGCTCTTGACGGCTAGTTGACGACGTTTCTTACCTTCTTGCCGGTGAGTGCGTCCAGCACCAGCAACGCGCACTTTTCCCTGAACTCCGTTAACGCCTCTGCCGAGTAGAAACCCACATGAGGGGTAAGGATGCAGTTGTGGCTGGAAAGCAACTCGGGAGGAGGTACCGGCTCGTGATCGAGCACATCAAGCGCCACTCCCCCCAGTCTTCCCGCCTTAAGCGCCTCCACCAGGGCCTTCTCGTCTATGATGGGGCCACGCGATGTGTTCACAAGGCAGGCGCCCGGCTTTAATTGCTGGAACTGGTCTTGTCCCATGAAGTGATGAGTTTCCTCAGTCAGTGGGACGTGGAAAGAAACGATGTCGGCTATTTGCAAGAGTTCGTTGAGCGTATCGACTCGTCGGACCCCAAGGGCCTTCTCGTATCCTGAGGGGAGATAGGGATCCTCGAAGACGGAATCGAAGCCGAATGCCCGAGCCCGCCGAATAGCAGCGGTGCCGATGCGGCCGCATCCAACGACTCCGAAAACGCACCCGCGTGTGCGCTTGATATCTCTAGCCACCCACCAATCCCAATGTCCCGCCCTCACGTTGTCGTTGAGCGGCACAACCCTGCGCCAGAGAGTGAGCGCCAGGGACAGCGCGTGATCAGCAACCTCCTCAGTGCCATAGTCTGGGACGTTGCAAACCGGAATGCCGAACTCGCGGGCGGCGACAGTATCCACATTGTCAACGCCCACTCCTTTCCTCACAATAACACGCATCCTAGGAAGCTGACTGAGCGACTTCCGGGTGAGTTGCGGTAGATGGGAAATAATGATTCCCTCCGCGTCGGGAGCGTAAGGCAGAAGTTCCTCATCGTTGTTAAGGCACAAGACGGAAACCTTCGCGACTCCTTTCAAAATCCTGGATTCGATTTTGCACTCCGTGGGGCCAGAATCTGATTGCCATGGATCCACCACGTAAACCATTCTCATATCCGCCGATCTATCCATTTCCACCCCTTTTCATAGGATTCGTAAGCTAAACGTACTGTCGAGACGTAATACCAACATCTCATGACGCCGAACGCGCGCCAGCTATTTGTAATCCGCGAATTCACTTGACTTGCCGAGCCCCTCGCTGCCCATGCCCAAATAACCTCCATCGACTTGCAGAGTGGCAGCAGTAATGAAGGATGCGTCGTCGCTCAAAAGGAACAGGATGGCCGCCGCGACTTCGACGGGTTCGCCACACCGCTCCAACATATGGAATTGTCCCCAGACCGCTTCCCACTTGGCGCGATCGCCACCCGCAGCTTCGTCCACAACTCGCGTCCAAATCCAGCCGGGGCTGACGCAGTTAACGCGGATGCCGTAAGACACAAGGTCCAAAGCCATACACTTGGTCAAGGTCTCTACAGCACCCTTCGCGCTGTTGTAGGTCCAGCGATGGGGTTGCGCAACGAAGGCAGAAATGCTGGAGACATTCACAATAGCCCCCCTACCCGCCTGTTTCATTGGTTCAGCAACGTTCTGCGCCATGGTGACGAACGCGAACGGACCCACCTGAAACACTCGCTCCCAATCGTCCCGTGTGGAGTCAACGCCTCTCGATATAAACGAAAACGCGTTGTTAACCAGGCAATGAACCTTTCCCCATCTTTCCAAGGTTCGCTTCACAACGTCCTTACAAAACTGCTCATCAGCCATATCGCCGTGGCAGAACATTGCTTCATGGCCGTCCTGCGCAAGCTTGTTTGCCACTTCTCTGCCGAGGTCTTCTTCTATGCCAGTGAAGGCAACAACAGATCCTTCCTTGCAGAGTTCTTCCACCGTGGCCCGTCCGATGCCGGCCGACCCGCCTGTGACGATTGCCACCTTGCCTTTGAAACGATCTTTGATGGCCTGCCGCTGTTGCATGGTCTTAGTCCTCGTCAGAATCTCTACATCCTTCTCACGTTGCAGGTTGGTTCGACATAACTAGAGTAGCTTTCATACAAAGGTTTCTCGGCATCCTGCCAGGCATTGCTCTTTCCCGGCAGCCGCCAATTACCAGCCAACTACATTACAATAAATTTCGCCGGAGTGTCAGCTAAAGCCTGATACCGCGCACACACCCTCCGATGACAGCGACACAAGGTGCGATTCACGTCCGGCTGGACAGACAAAGCCGACATTGGTTCGACGGCAAGCGCCAGCTAGTGGGTAAGGCGCGGAATCCACCTGCGCACAGCTTTCTGATAGTCGCCGTACGCAGTGCCGAATTTCCGCTTCAGGTTAGGTTCTTCGTAGAAAACCACCAATAGGTGAACGATGAGACAAAGAACAACAGCGAAGATCAGAATCGAAATCGACCGCTCGTAGAAGCCGAACCCCATTAAAAGCAGCAACCCGCCAATGTACATTGGGTTGCGAACGTACTTGTAAGGGCCGACCACGACGAATGCGCGAGGGGCGTCGAAAATGGCCGGTGTTCCTCTCCCCTGTAGAACAAAAACGCCCGCGCAGGCGAGCCCAAGAAGTGCGCCGATGACCATCAAGATAACGCCGGGGATTACGGCAGAATCGGGTAAGGAGATTCCGAAATTCTGGTCGAAGATTCGCACCCGCAAGGCGACCCATCCAAATAAAGACAAGAAGCAGGTCATATAAATGATCGATCTGAGCGTTAGAAAGAAAGTTCTCATTGCCCCCCTCAACGCGCGCGTAGCGCAGCGTTCGTTTTCCGGCCCTGCGGCTTTTCCAACTGGAATCGCAGTGCCGAATTGCCAGCATTGCGCCACTTCTTGGTATACGGCAGATTTATCGTCACAAACAAGCGTAATTTCCAGCGCGCTTCTATTCGCCTGTGATCTCAGGCCGCGAGGAATCTTCGCCTGAACACTCCCAAGGCGACGGTCAGGTGTATACTGGTCCACCGGGCAGGATGCCAAAAACGAGCATAATAAGGTCGTCCTCTCAGTGGCTTCTCAAACTCAATATTTACTTGCCAAGCAAGACGGAGGTGCTCGTGAATTCACTAACGTTGAAGTACGGCTTCCACGCGGTAGCTTGCTTCGTGCTACTGATTTTGTTCACCGGCGTTGTCACTGCGCAGACCCCGGATACAGCTATCATCAGCGGGCATATAACGGATCAGAGCAGCGCTCCGATTCCCGGCGCGCAGGTGACGGTGACTAATTCGATCATCGGGTTCGAACGCAGCACGCAGACGGACCCCTCCGGTGGATTCTCGCTTGGCGGCCTATCCATTGCGGGCACGTATCGCCTGACCGCGCAAAGGAAGGGGTTCGCGGAGCGGACCATCAGCGACATCACTCTGGCTGCGGGAACCACGGCCGAAGTGAACCTGGAACTTGCCGTCTCGGGCGGCCAGACCAAAGTGACAGTGGTTGGAGAGGCTGGCGGAGTGCGCGCAGACGAGCCTCAGTTGGGAGCCACCCTCAACGCGCCACAAATTGAAACGACGCCCTTGATCAACAGGCGGATCACTTATCTGCCTCTGCTGAGTTCGGCCAACCGCCCGGCCATCAATCAGGGTGATGTGTTCATGAACCAGGATCTCTTCACCACTAACGGCGCCGGACGGCGTCAAGCCTGGTTCGAGGTGGACGGCGCGAACGCTGTCGATGCGTGGGGCCGCCAAACGATCTTCACCAATTTCGGTGTCGATTCGGTGCAGGAAATGGACGTGCTCACCAACGCGTTTTCGGCCCAATATGGCTTCACCGCCGGAAGTGTGATCAACATCGTGACGCGAAGCGGGGGCAATCAATTCCACGGCAGCGTGCTGGCATTAGGACGGCCTTCGGCGGCAGAGGCGAGTCTCTCGGGATTCACCTCGGCCACAGCGACGAGCGGCAATCAACTCACGAATGACACGCTGGCCCAGGGAGCGGCGGGAATATCCGGCCCCATGGAGCGCAACGGCCGTACGCAATTCTTCGCGCAGAGTGAATATAGCTGGCAAAACCGGTCTTCACCCGTCACGTCGCCCCTCGCGCCCGGCAATTTCCTTGGCCAGTATCGAGACTGGCTGGCCCTTTTCCGAGCGGACCATCAGCTTAGTGAGCGCAACAACCTGTTTTTCCGGGCAAACCTCGACAGGTTTTACGACACCAACCCAAACGGCACGGTCGGTGGCAACAGCTTGCCCAGCGTTGACCGCATCTTCCGCAAGCGCACCTATGATAGTGAATTCGGTGAAACCGCGGTCTTAAGTCCCACGCTACTCAACAACCTGCGGCTGCAATTTCAACTCGCTTCGCCCATTACGGAGTTCGATCCGGTGATTTACGGCACGCAATATGTGGTTCCCATCTCCACCGGCGGCACGTTCACCTCCGGCACTTCTCAATCCGCACTGCTGCTGAATCATCAGTACGAGGCGAACGATGTGGTTTCCGCGGCGCGCTCGCGCAATACGGTCGCTTTCGGTGGCGATGTGATCCAAGCTCATAACGGCGGCAACAGCAAAGAGTTTGGCGGGCCGATCTTCCTGGGCCAGTTCACTTACAACACCTGCACGCAGGCCTTGACCGTGTGCGAGAGCTCGTCGTACCTGGATAACATCAATAACGTCAAAACCTACACTCAGAGCTACGGCAACGCGCAGTATACGGTGGATGACACACTCTGGTCGCTTTTTGTGCAGGATAACTACAAACTCCGGCGCGACCTCACGGTGAATCTTGGCCTGCGCTACGAGCGGCAAACCTTTACGGATTTCGATAGAGGCTTTGCCCCGCGCTTCGGCATCGCGTACAACGTGAAGGGCGACGGCAAGACCGTGATTCGTGGAGGCTTCGGCATCTACTACTCCCAGATTGTGGACAACAACGCCGCGAATTACGCGTTGTCGGGCCCCACGGGCGTTTTCAACTATACGGCTGGGCCGGGGCAGGTCGGATTTCCTTCCAGCGTTTCGGCAGCACCGCTGCCGGCGTTCCCGTCCGGAGCAGTGGCTCCCGTACGCAGTCTCTATGTGCGGCCCGGCGAGAGCAGCTATCTCAGCCAATTCTTCCCCACCTCGGTGTTGATTGGGTATCAGAACGCGCTCCTGAGCCCTTACACCGAGCAATGGACGATCGGCGTCGAGCGCGAACTTAAGCCTGGTTGGGTGCTGGATGTGGACTACGTGGGATCGCACACACTCAGGATCAACCGGCCGTTGGACGTTGATCCGCCGACTTCCTTTATTCGCACAGCGCAGGGCCAGACCCGAAGCGCGCAAACGGCAAACTGCACGCGGCCATACTGGATCTATTGGTACAGCCAAGCTGGAATCGCCTGCAATCCCAACAAAGCTACTAACCCGCAGCCGCCATATAGTGTGATCCAAAGCGACGTCAACGATGGCTTTGCGCACTACGACGCCCTAGACGTCAGCCTCAGCCGCCACTTCAGCCGCGGGATATCCATGCTGGCCAGCTATACATGGTCGCACGCCACCGACAGTGTGGATCCGGATATTCCAGGCCAGAATCCGAATGATCCCAGAGTGACCGGCGCGGCCGAGGTGGGCGACGCCATCTTCGATCAAAGGCATCGATTCGTGCTGAGCGGGATTTATACTGCTCCTTACTCAATTCGGCTGGGCGGCGTGGGGACCATGGCTTCGGGATTGCCGTACAACATCGTTACCGGCACGACCAATGGCGGCGATAACGGAGCTGAGACTGACCGCCCCGTAATCAACGGCGCGGTCATTGCGCGCAACGCCGGACGCGGGCGGCAGATCTACGACCTTTCGCCTTTCGCGGAGCGGCCGTTCAGTTTGGGCAAGGAAAATCTGAAGCTGAACCTGCGGGTGGAAGCCTTCAACGTTTTCAATCATGCCAATTTCGTCGGCTATAGCGCCACCTACGGCAACGGGACCAGCCCGGGCCTGGGTTTCGGTCAGCCCCTCTCCGGCATCACTAACCAACTTCCCGCTCGCGAGCTTCAATTTTCGCTCGAGTTGCTTTTCTGAATGCCGATCACCGAATTCGAGCTCTCCTTATGGAGCACAAAGCCATAGCGTGCGTTCGCGGCATGACCAAGAGCTATGGACGCATCACTGCGATCAGCAACGTCGGATTTACGATTCGACCGGGCGAAGTCCTCGGCATCATTGGTCCCAACGGCGCGGGTAAGACAACGCTGCTGGAATGCAGCGCGGGCGTGCAAGCAGCCGATTCAGGTGAAGTTACCCTCGCAAACCCACAGAGCAGGCGCTCCTCAGTTCTCTTCTACGTTCCGGATGGCATCGCGCCTTGGCCGTACCAGTCAGTCAGATGGGCGCTTGATTTTGTGCTGGGTTTTTTCGGCGGAAGACGCGATTTGTGTGGCGAGGTTACGACCGATTTGAATTTGGGCCCGCTGCTGGGGAGAAAGGTGGGCACCCTCTCAAAAGGGCAACGAAAGCGGTTGTTACTCGCGATCGCCCTGTTGGCTCCGCAGCCGGTCATCCT
The DNA here is from genome assembly GCA_963765485.1 of uncultured Acidobacteriota bacterium. Lineage (GTDB taxonomy): Bacteria > Acidobacteriota > Terriglobia > UBA7540 > UBA7540 > CAVROP01. The sequence goes on from CAVXWN010000001.1 coordinate 71,587, forward strand.
GATCGACGAACCATTTGAAGGGCTGGATTTGAAGCAAAGCCGCGAGTTGGAAGTTACACTCCGCCGGCATGCTTCCTCGGGTCGAACGCTGGTCTTAACTATCCACCAGATTGCCGATGCCGCGCGGATTTGCGACCGCTTTGTGCTGCTGAGCAGCGGGAACCTTGTGGCCGAGGGCACCGCTCGAGGAACTGAGCCAGGCGGCGAGCACTCGGCTGGGCCACGACTCCCCCCAAGATTTTGAGGAGATTTTCCTTGCGCTCACCTGACCTGCGGAGAAAAAACTGCGACCCTCAAGAACGGAAGTTTGCGCCGCAAGTCCATGCGTGCAGATGGCTGCTTCGAAAAGAATGGCGCGAACTGGTCAGTTCGCGTGCGTGGTGGGTACTGATTTTTCTCATGGGGCCGCTGGTGGGCGTGTCCTTCATTAGCGCGGTCCGGACTTACGCGGAGGCGAGCGGCCTGGGAGGCACTGCCGGCGGCGTCGGGGAAGCGTTCTCTCCACTGGTGGGTATCTGGGCGCCCACGTTCAGCGCCTGCGAAATCGCGGCGGCTTTTCTACTCCCGTTTGTTGCGATCCGGATGATATCCGGCGACCGGCAGAGCGGAGCCCTGAAGCTTGAACTTCAGCACCCGACGTCCGCCTTCACGCGAATGGCGGCCAAGGCGCTGGTGTTGTTCGCGGGATGGCTGCTTGCCCTCGCCGCGCCGGTGATTGCGGTGGCGCTGTGGCTGAGCTACGGGGGCAGTCTGTACGGCCCCGAGCTCGCCACGGTGTTGGGCGGGCACGTCCTGAATGCCGGAATCACCATTGCTCTGGCTGCCGCTGCGGCTTCATTGGCCGAGCACCCTTCGACCGCGGCAATTCTGACGCTCGCGATTACGGTCGGGACTTGGATCGTCAGTTTCATCGCTGCCGTCCACGGCGGTCTGTGGGAGCGCGCGGTTGACTACACCCCTACGGCAATGGTGGCGCAATTCCAGCACGGCTTGGTGCGTCTGGATGTTGTGCTGATCGCAGCGTCCTTAATTGTGGCTGGACTGGCACTCGCAGGGATCTGGATGCGGCTAGGCGTCACCGTACGGCGCCGAATGGCTGAATCCTTGGCGTTGGGCGCGTTGGCCGTGGTTGTCATCCTCGCCTCCAGGTCAGCGCACCGGAGTTGGGACCTGTCCGAAAACCGAATGAATTCATTCTCCAGGGCAGACGAACAGGCGCTGCAGCAGATTCATGAGCCGCTCGATATCGAGGCGCATCTTGCACCCGAAGATCCTCGCCGGGCCGACCTGGAGCATCGCGTTTTTTCCAAGCTGCGACGCGTCATGCCGAAAGTGGAAATCCGCTATGAATCTGCGACCTCGATAGGGCTCTTCGAGCAAACGAATCCACACTACGGCGAAATCTGGTACAAGCTAGGCAGACGCAGCCTGATGAGCCGCGGGACGACTGAGGAAGCGGTCTTGGAGACGATCTACGAAATCGGCGGACTGAAGCTGCCGGAGGAAAGTGCTGAGGACGTTTTTCGCGGGCATCCGCTGGCCGTGCCTCCGCGTCGTGCGGCGGCGGTGTTCTATCTAGGCTGGCCAGGACTCATCGCGTTTTTTGCCTTTATCTCACGGTGGAGGAATGTGTGAAGACAACAAAACTATTCATTGCCGGCATCGTCGTCGTATCTTTCCTTGTAACGCTGCTGAGCGCAACTGAGCTTACGGTTGACCTCAGCAAGGAAACACCCAGCTCAGCTCCGACCACATTTGAGCCTATCGTAGGAACCTGGGTGATCACGCAGGACGGCGGCGAAAACGTCATCATGGTCGACGGGCGGCCCTGGGTGGCGAGCAAGGACAATCCCACCAAGCTGCTCATTGAAACTGCTCGCAAGCTCTATGGCACGTCCAACGAAGAATTGATGGACAATGCAAAGCAGTTTGCCTACTACCCGGTTGCGTTGCTAAAAGGAGTGGATAATTTTTCCGGAGGAACCATCAGTGTGAAGTTCAAGACGATTGCCGGCGAGGCTGATCGCTGCTCCGGCATCTTATTCAATGTCAAGGAAACCGGCGACTGGCTGGCCGTTCGCTACAACGACACGGAAAACAACGTGGCCCTGTGGGAGTTTCATAACGGCATCCGCCGTCCGCTGAAGTTCAGCGATCGAGCCAAGCCGTTCATGCTGGACAGGAACACCTGGCACGAATTGAAGATGTCGATATCGGGCGCGAGCTTCCGCGCCTGGCTGGATGGCACACTCGGGCTCGAGTACACGCTGGGCTCGCAGCCCGCGCCGAGGCGAAACGGCGCGCCTCCGAACCCGGACCTGTTTCCGGCCAATAATCCCGTTTTGCGAACTCCCATCGCAGGCCGAATTGGACTCTGGTCGAAGACTGACAGCACGAGCTATTTCAAAGACTATGTAGTTTCAGCCGAACGGTAAGCCGCTATGGTGCCCAAAGTGGCGTCCCGGTTTGGAGTTGTAACGGCGGCTTATTTCGCAACGTGGCGGCGTAAAGCCGCCGCTACGGCAGATTGCGGTTTGCAAGCGCACGGGTTCGTGTGATATACGTCTTATTCAGGGCTTACGATTAACGAGTGACTATGTAGTGGGTGAAACGGACTTGAACCGCGGGTCGCACTCGCGCACCGTCATCTCGGAATTGGGGAGGAAACATTCGATGTCACACAGAATCACCAGACCTCTTTTTCGGTTCGCTGCAGTAGCATTGATGAGCGTTGTCGCGATAGGGCTACAAACAGTTAAAAGCGCCGCGCAGGATCAGCAGACACAGCCGGCAACGAAGAAGCCGGCTCGCCAATCATTAACCGTGACTGGCTGCCTTCAGAAGGGCGTCGAACCCGGAGGGTATTTCATTACCGCCGATGACGGCAAGGTATGGGAACTGAGCAGCAGGGCCGTCAAGCTGGACGAGCAAGTTGGCCATAAAGTGACCCTGACTGGTTATCAAGTTCACAGGTCCAAGGCGGCCGAAGAGAAGATGGAAAAGAGTGAAAAAGCAGAGGCCGCAGGCAAGGAGTATGCTGACATGCGCGTCACAAGCCTTAACATGATCAGCGAAAGTTGCCAATAGCCTTTGTCATAGACCTCCGACTGCGCCAGCCTTGCGGAAAGTTTGCGTTTCCGGAGGACGCTGGTTCTGAAGAACCTCTCGGGGCAAAAATACTGCTGTCGCGGCTATAACTGCCGTGTTTTTTCTTCCATAATCTCGGCGTTCATCGAGCGCCGCACAAACCGCCGAACTGCTCGTCTCGCGGCTTCGGCCCCTTGTCGCATGTACTGGCGGCAGAGCCGGACTGTGCACTCACGTGAACTGCTAATTCGCATAACCGCGTAAGGCCTTTTTACCCTGCGTGGCTGATGTGCAGTCCCCAGTCATTGATGCTCAAGACCGGCGGTCATAGTCCGCCGTTACAAGGCGAGGTTTTCACGCAGGCCCTGCAGCCCTCATCCGCCAACTGACATCCGCCAATTGGCTATTTCCAATGCTCGCCGGGTGGTATACTTGCGGCGCTTGGTGACCACTTCTTTCTCGGGAGGTACGCCCTCGTGACCCGCTTAAAACGTTTTTTCCTGATCGCTTCCTCCGTCCTGGTGTTTACGTTTGTTCTTGGCTGGCTCGCGCCTGACCGTCTTTGCGGCCAGCAGTTCGATCCCGGCCTTTACTCAGCCATGCACTGGCGTATGATCGGACCTTTTCGCGGCTGGCCGCACGGTTGCCGTTTCCGGTGTCCCGGGCCAGCCCAACGTGTTCTATTTCGGCTCCGTTTGCGGCGGCGTCTGGAAGAGCACCAATGCGGGTACCACTTGGACGCCGATTTTCGATTCCCAGCCCGTTGCCTCCATCGGCGCCATCGCCGTCGCGCCCTCCGATCCGAATGTAATCTACGTAGGCTCCGGCGAAGCTGATTTTCGCTCCGACATCTGCAACGGCAACGGCGTCTACAAATCGGCGGACGCGGGCGCGACCTGGACGCGCATTGGTCTCGAAGACACACGTCATATCGGACGTGTCTTGGTGGACCCGCACGATCCCAACACTGTGTATGTGGCAGCGCTTGGCCACGCGTACGGCCCCAACGCCGATCGCGGCGTATACCGCTCCACGGACGGCGGTAAGAGCTGGAAGAAGGTGCTGTTCAAGGATGACGACACGGGAGCTGTCGACCTTGCCTTCGATCCTCGCGACTCGCACATTATCTATGCCGCCATGTTTCATACGCGCCGCCCCCCCTGGAATGTTTACGCGCCGTCGTACGGCCCGGGCAGCGGCTTTTATAAGTCGGCCGACCGTGGCGACCACTGGCGCGAGATCACCGGTCACGGGCTACTACCGTCTGAGAGGGTTGGGCGAATCGGGATTAGCGTCTCTCCTGCGGCGCCGGATTGCGTCTATTTGATCGTTGATGCGAAGGAAGGCGGCGTGTATCGCTCCGATGACGGCGGCGAAAACTTTCAGCGCACGGATCCTGATCCACGCCTCTGGCAGCGTGGCTGGTACTTCGGCGGCATCACTGCGGACCCCCAGGATCCGGACGTCGTCTACGTGTGCAACACCTCGACTTACCGCTCGACTGACGGTGGCAAGAACTTCGAGCTCGATCAAGGGAGCGCCCGGCGGCGACGACTATCAACACATGTGGATTGACCCCGACGACGCCGACCGCATTATTCTTTGTAGCGACCAGGGTGTGGTGGTGAGCGTTGACCGCGCCAAGACCTGGACTACGTGGTACAACCAACCCACGGCGCAGTTCTATCACGTGATTACCGACAACCGCTTCCCCTACTGGGTCTGCGGGGCGCAACAGGACTCGGGCTCGGCTTGCACCATCAGCCGTAGCCACTCCGGAGCCATCAGCTTCCGCGACTGGCGCCCGGTGGGCGCTGGCGGCGAGAGTGGTTACATCGCGACCGACCCGCTCGATCCGAACATCCTTTATGGCGGATCGTTCGGCGCTGACGTTGCCAAGTATAACCTCGTCACCGGCCAAGGCCAGGACGTTGCACCGGCGCTCGCTCACCCGGGCAACTATCGCCGCACCTGGACACTGCCGCTGGTGATCTCGCCGCGCGACCCCCACGAGATCTATTTCAGCAACCAGATTCTTTTCCGCACCAAGGATGGCGGCCAGAGCTGGCAAGTATTGAGCCCCGACCTCACGCGCGAGGATCCCGGCGTCCCGCCCAATCTTGACGCATCAGCGGCAGCCAATACGGACCCCGGCGCGGGAAAGCGTCGCGGCGTAATTTACACGATCGCGCCTTCGCCGTTGACCGCGGGTGAGATCTGGGTCGGTACCGATGACGGCCTCATCCAAGTGACTCGTGACGACGGCAAGACCTGGCACAACGTCACACCCCCCGACCTCACTCCGTGGTCGAAGATCGGCATCATCGATGCGTCGCGCCACGATCGAAACACGGTCTACGCGGCCATCGACCGGCATCGCTTGGAAGACCTAAAGCCTCACATCCTGCGCACGCACGACGGAGGCAAGACTTGGACGGAAATCGTTAACGGCATTCCGGACGGAAGCTTTGTCAACGCCGTGCGCGAGGACCCGGTGCGGAAGGGCCTGCTCTACGCGGGGACGGAGACCGGCGTCTTCGTTTCGTTCAACGACGGCGACGAGTGGCAGCCACTGCAACTGAACTTGCCAAACTCTTCCGTGCGCGACTTGGTGATCCACGAAGACGACCTCGTCATCGCCACCCACGGGCGGTCGTTCTGGATTTTGGATGACGTGACGCCGCTACGGCAACTGAGTGCCGAGGTGGCGGGCGCCGAGGCGTATCTCTTCCGGCCGGAAACGGCGTACCGCCTTCGTCCCTCCTCCTTCGAGGGCACACCGATGCCGGTCGACACGCCGCAAGCCGAGAATCCTCCCGACGGCGCATTGATCGATTACTACTTGAAGTCAGCGCCCGCTGGTGTTGTTACCCTTGAAGTGCTGGATTCAGCCGGCAAGCTTGTCCGCCGTTACTCGAGCGACGAAAAGGCGCCCCAGATCGATCCCAAGCAACTGGATTTTCCGGTGTCCTCGATTCATTTTCCCCAGCCTCTCTCTGCCGAACCGGGAATGCACCGCTTCGTGTGGGACGTCCGCTATGAGGGCGAGCCGGGTGGCAATCGCCTTTTCGCACTCTTCCTCGGCAGCGGAGGTGCGTGGGCGCTGCCCGGCCAATACAAAGTGAAGCTGACCGTCAACGGCAAAAGCTACACGCAGCCGCTGACCGTGAAGATGGACCCGCGCGTGAAGACACCGATGGCGGACTTGGTAAAGCAATTCAATTTGGTCCAGCAGGTCAACGCGGCGCAGGCGCAGGTCTCCGCTGCCTTCGGAGCGGCAAACCGCCTGCATGGACAACTGCAGGGGCTCAAGGCGAAGGCGAGCGAGAATAAAACGCTCGCCGACGAAATCGAGGCGCTCGATAAGAAGGCGGCGGCTATTGCCGGCGGAGCCTCCGGCCCCAGCTTCTTCGAAATGGAAGCGTCTTCTACGACCAACCTCCGCTCACTGCTCATGGCCTTAAGCCAAGTCACGAGAGCCGCGGGCAGCGCCGACGTCGCCCCAACGCCAGACGCCGTCACCGCCTTCCAGCGTGATCAGCAGGCAGTGCAGAAGACCCTCGGGGAATGGAACCTAATCAAGAGCAAAGACGTGCCGCACTTGAACCTGTCGCTGAAGCAGGCTGGATTGCCGCCGATTTCGGTGGACGAGGGAAAGATGAGTAGAGCGGAACTGGAAGTAATCCAGGCGCTTGACGAAGCCAATGACGAGTGAAGTGCCGGGCTGGGCTGAGCGGTCCCGACGCAATTCGGGAAGTCCGCCCGCGACCTGTCCGGATGCTGTTGACCGAAAACCGCATCCGAATTCGATTCTTCAGCATCCGGATGGAATGTGAAGATGGCCGGGCTCAGGGAAAGGGATAAAAGCAAGACGATTCCAGGCGTCCGCGTCGGTCACGCGAGCGACTTCAAAGGACTGACAGGGTGCACGGTTGTCCTCTGCGAAGGGGGCGCTGTCTGCGGAGTGGACGTACGGGGCTCTGCTGCGGGGACTCGCGATCTGGCTCCCTGCCATCCAGGTCATGTGGTGGAGCGCGTCCACGCGATCTTCTTGACCGGAGGGAGCGCATTCGGCCTGGACGCCGCAGCGGGGGTCATGGAGTATCTGGAATCACGCGGAATCGGATTCCCTGCCGGAAAAGTTCGGGTGCCTATCGTTCCCGGGGCGGTCATCTTCGACTTCAACTTAGGCTCTTCAAAAGCCCGACCGGACCGAAAGATGGCGCTTCGAGCATGTCGGAGTGCAACCGAGAAAATTGTGGAAGGGTCCGTGGGGGCAGGGACGGGAGCGACCATTGGTAAGCTGTTTGGGATCGGTCAAGCCACCAAAGGTGGCTTGGGATTCTGGAGTCTCGGATTGCCAGGCGGTGTCCGCGTGCAGGCGCTTGCGGTGGTAAATGCCTTTGGCGACGTCGTCGATCCTAGCACAGGGAGTGTGATTGCCGGAGCGCGCTTGTCTCCCGAACTACCTGAATTCGCGGTTACTACACAAAGCATGTTCAGGGGTGGAGTTGGCAAAGGTTTCGCAGCTACCAACACGACGCTGGTGGTCATCATGACCAATGCCAAGTTGGACAAGCTCCGGGCGACGAAGGTTGCGCAGATGGCCCACGACGGACTGGCGCGTGCGATTCGCCCCGTTCACACACAATTCGACGGCGATCTCGTATTTGCTCTATCGGTTGGCAGAAAGCGTGCGGAACTGAACAGCCTCGGAACGGCCGCGGCTGAGGCGACTGCTGAAGCTGTTGTCAGGGCAGCGGAGACCGCGCAAGGGCTGGGTGGGGTTCCCGCATGTCGGGAACTCAGTGGCTGGGCCGGGGACCAAGTTCAGGGGAACTCGTGATCGGGGACGGCGTGGTAACGGGGGTGTTTCCATGCGGACTTGTTCCGGGCATGGTCGCCGTCAAAGTGGATTCCACCTGCCAGCCATTGCCCTCCTTGCGCAACCTATAGAGCACGCCGACAGCGAAGCTGGGTGCTTCCCTGCTGCGGAACTTCACCGGGACCTGGGCGGTGTCCCCGTTGAACGTAACGTCGCCGAACTCCAAGGTCATCTTCTGGAAAGCGAGGTTCGGCTGCTGCTTCAGGTGTCGCTCAATCGCCTCCCGTACCGCCGCCTTGGAATGATCCCCCCGGTTGCAAGCAGGTAAGCCTGCCAACGCCAGGATTGCAAGACTCATGACTACCGCGCGCATCCGAACCTCCCGGATTTGAAACAACCCTACTCCATGCGGCATTGGATTGTCAAAACAAGGAGGCGCCTCTGGCTTAGCGTGGGGATCCCAGAGTCTGAAAAACCCGTCTAGCCTGTCGTTTCCCGTCGCTCCGCTCCGGGTCGGAATGAGAGTGAAAAGTCCGGCATCGGGCTGCCCAGGCTTAGCTCGCTAGGGCGGCATCCAAATCGGCAATGAGATCGCTGACGTCCTCAAGGCCAACGGAAATACGCAACAAGTCCGGCGTGATGCCCATCCGTAATTGGATGTCGCGCGGCACAGAGGCATGAGTCATTGTGGAAGGGTGTCCGATGAGCGATTCCACTCCTCCCAGCGACTCGGCGAGGGTAAAGATTCGACAGCGCCCCATCAGCTCCTTGGCTGCGGCCTCGCCGCCCCGGAGGCGAAAGGAAAATGTCCCTCCAAACCCCCGCGCTTGGCGCAGGGCAAGCTCATGTTGCGGGTGGCTTTCGAGTCCCGGATGCAACACAGCGGACACCTTAGGATGCTTTTCCAGCCAGAGCGCAATTTCCAAGGCGTTGCGGTTATGCTCTTCCATACGCACGGCCAGCGTTTTGATGCCACGCAACGCCAGAAAGCAGTCCTGCGGCCCCGCGCAGGTACCCATCGCGTTCTGTAGAAAGCCGAGTTTCTCGGCAGGGCCAGGGTCTTTGACCACGACCGCGCCACCTACGATGTCGGAATGGCCGTTGATGTATTTAGTCGTCGAATGCACCACGATGTCTGCGCCCAAATCGAGCGGGCGCTGAAAATAGGGTGAAAGAAAAGTGTTGTCGCAAATGACGAGCGCGCCGTGTTCGTGGGCGAGTTCCGATACGGCGCGGATGTCCACCAGATTCATGAGCGGATTGGTGGGCGACTCAACCCACACCGCCTTGGGCGCGCCGGGAAGCGCGGAACGCAGCTTCGAGAGGTCGCGCAAATCAAGGTATTGGGCGCGAATCTGCATTGCCGCGAACACCGACTCGAAGAGGCGGTACGTGCCGCCATAAAGGTCGTCGTGCACGAGAATGTGGTCACCCGCGGCAAACATCATCAATACCGTGGTTTCAGCAGCCAAGCCGGTTGCGAAGGCGAACCCGGCCGTCCCGCCCTCCAACTTGGCCAGGCAGGTTTCCAAGGCCTTCCGGGTGGGATTTCCGCTCCGTGAGTACTCGAACGGCCCGGGCTTGTCCACGCCGCGAAACGCGAACGTGGAGGTCTGATAGATCGGTGTCATCACTGCCCCGAGATGTTCCTTCGGATCGTGCCCAGCGTGAATTGCCAGCGTTTTGAAATTCATAGGTCCCTCGATAACCCTGAAATATTCACTCGACTCTGAGGCGCAACCGCTTCAGGCCAGACTCAGCGAATGTGTGAAGCAAAGCCCCTGGGGAGCACCGCGGGGAAGCGCAAATTCAACATACACTTATCGTTTTGAGAATAGGTGAGCGCCCCGCGACTGTCAACCCAGAAACCAAGAGCTGGTTTCCCTCCTGGGCTGAGGAGGGGTCCGGGGGGAGTTGAGCACGAAATCGAGCGCGCAGGGCGAACGCCGTTCGTCAGGGTTTTCCCGACACCTGGCACCCGCCCTTCATGGCTGAGCGTCTAGTGAGCTAGCGTCTTCAGTCCAGGCGTAATAACCTCGGCGGGCATAGACTGTGTATTTTCGCTGGGGGTCAATCGAATCATCCGTGATGCGGATGGCGATTTCCCGGAAGGCGCCGTCGTGGCGGCGGTTGGTGCTGTAGTAGCCCAGGCTGTAACGCTGCTTCAAACGAGAGATCGCGGTGGCCATGGCTGAGCGGATGGACTCCAAGCTTCTGGCGTCGATAACTTCTCCACCAGTCTCGTGGATTATTCTCGGCACGGAAACGTCCCGAAACATGGGAAGAAGTACGTACATCGAATGGGGGCGTAACCCTGCCTCCACCTTGATGCTGTAAATGACCGCTTCGGACTCAAGCGCCTGCCGAATGACGCGACTTTCGTCGGTGTAACCCTTTAAGGTGTTTTCATTGTCGGAGACGAGGATGATCGCGTGGCGGCGGCCCGGAGCGGCGCGGGCGAGGTAAAGTGCGGCTTCGTAAAGAGCATCGGGGATGACCGTGCCGCCCCCTGCACGGATGGCGGCGATGGCGTCCGCGATGCGTTGCCGATTTTTCGTCAGGCCAACCAGCATTTCCGCCCGGGCGGCAAAATCGAACAAAGCCACCTGATCGTCGGGTTTAAGGGAAGAGAGCGTATCGTAGGCCGCGCGATGCAGTTGCTTCAGAACCGGGCCCATGCTCCCGCTGCAATCCAAGAGCAGGGCTACAGCCAGGGGCAACTCGTCGCGAGAGAAGTAACTGATCCGCTGCTCGACGCCGTTTTCATAGACCCGAAAACTATCGCGCCTCAGGTCGTTGACGATGCCACCCTCCTGATCGCGCACGGTCGCCTCGACCAGGACCAGATTCACATCCGCCTTAAACCGGAATCTATCCGCCCCGCCTGCCGTTGCTGGCTTCTCAGCCGGACGGGAAGGCGCGGATGGCGCCAAACTTAGCGTCGGCTGCGTAGCTTTCGCCGCATCTTTTGACTGGTTATCGGGGGATGAGCCCGGCTGGCCGCCGGGAGGTAGGGCTCCGGATTTCGCGAGCGGGACGGCAAGGCGTTGTGGAGGGGCCGCAGCGGTGGCAGCGGAAGACGCTGATGGCGACCCTTGGCCGTAAGCAACCTTTGTACCAGCCAGCACCAACGCTGCTACGGCGACAATTCGACGCACCGCTCTGCCTTTCATCAACTTCCTCGCTGGTTTTTGCGATGCATGCGATCCATCAGCCGTTGTCCGGGCAACGCGAAGGGAACTCAGGAAGACCAGTAGGCAGCAGGCAGTGAGCCGTAGGCGGAGAATTGGTCGCCAGCACGAGAACCAGAATCGAACCACTTCGCATTGCTGTGATTTCGCTTTCAAACCTCCCCGTAAACGCAGCCTTCGCGACCAGGAATGTAGCATGTAGCGCTCCAGGAAAACAGGCATGATGTGAAAGAATGCTGATAGTGATAAAATGTCTCTTCATGCACCACACCAGACGGACCGCCAACCCCCACTCCAATCTGCTCACGGTCCTTTTTTGAATCATGGGTGCCGCAAGAATAATGCGAGCCCTACACTGCGTTTTTTGACTCAAGCTAAGACTCAGACTAAGTGTCTGCATTAGCAACCTGCCAACAAGCTGGTAGTGGGTCAGTTTGCTGTAGCGGCGCTCTCCGAGCGCCGGAACTCGTTGAGAATTCAAGACCGGCGGTCAGAGACCGCCGCTAGTGCGCCTGAGAGCGCACCGGGTTGGAGGGGTGAAAGTCCTCTCCAAGTCAACGTAACTTGTAATCGCCTGCAACTGCGCCGTGGCGACACGGGGTGGGGAGCAGCAGGAGGTGAACGGCCAGTCCGTACGATAAGAAACTCGATTCGGCCGGTGTGGCGTGGCGAGCCTGCTAGCGAGTGGCGAAGCCCCGAGTTCCCGTTGGGAGGAGACCCGTGGGGAAGCAATCTCGGTGCGATCCGTCGATGGGTAACGTGCCCTGAGGAGACGCAGCGTCCACAGGTGGTTGGAGACGGAATGGTCGGAAGGCCGGGTGCGTGAATCAGGGAGACCTGCTCGTGCCAGAGCCGGTGTTCATGCCTGGAGAAGGCCGAAGAGCCGGGCGAGCAGGAGTCAGAGCGTCCATAAGAGCGAAGAGGGGCCTGTAATGGGTCCGGAGCGAAGGGACGCAGGAAGGTGGAGACGTGACAGACGGAGCAAGGCAACCCCCGGAAGCAGTGCCGGAAAACGCGGCTAAGCCCGCCGGAGAGATTCGGGCGCGATGGGCCTGGGTCGAAGCCGAGGTCTGGACGGAACGGATGCTGACGGCTCTCGAACAGGGAGTGATGGGAGGGAAGTGGCACAGTCTGATCGACAAGGTCTATGCGCTGCCCAACCTGCGGCAGGCCTACGCACGAGTGAAGGCGAACCACGGGGCGGCAGGCGTGGACCACGTGACGGTGGAAGAGTTCGAGCGCGACCTGGAAGCGAACCTGGAAAAGCTCTCGCAGGCGCTGGCGGACGGAAGTTATCGCCCGCAGGCGGTGCGGAGGCATTGGATCAACAAGCTGGGCAGCAAGGAACAACGCCCGCTGGGGATTCCCACGGTGCGCGACCGGGTGGTGCAGGCGGCGCTCCGAGCGGTGCTGGAGCCGATTTTCGAGCGGGACTTTGCGGCGCAGAGCTACGGGTTCCGACCGAAGCGGGGCTGCAAGGATGCGCTCCGCCGCGTCGATCACCTGCTGAAGCAAGATTACAGTTGGGTGGTGGACGCGGACCTGAAGAGCTACTTCGACACGATCCCGAGACAGCAACTGCTGGAGCGGGTGAAAGCGAAGGTTTCCGACGGGCGAATCCTGAAGCTGCTGGAAACGTTTCTGACGCAAGGGGTCCTGGAGGAAATGAACCTCTGGACACCGGAAGCGGGAACGCCCCAGGGCGCGGTGATCAGTCCGTTGCTGTCCAATATCTATCTGGATGCGCTCGACCACGCGATGGCGGTGCGGGGCATCGAGATGGTGCGGTACGCGGACGACTTCGTGGTGTTGTGTGGCACGCACGGGGAAGCTCAGCAGGCGCTGGAAGAGGTGCGACGCTGGACGGCGCAAGCCGCACTGATGCTGCATCCGGTCAAGACGCGGATTGTGGACGCCACCCAACCGGGGGGCTTCGATTTTCTCGGTTACCATTTCGAGCGGGGGATGCGTTGGCCGCGCCGAAAGAGTGAGCGGAAATTTCGAGACACGATTCGGGCCAAGACCCGGCGCACGCACGGGCAGAGCCTGGCGGCCACCCTCGTCGATCTGAACCGAACCCTGGTGGGCTGGTTCGAGTATTTTCAACACAGCCAAAAGACCACGTTCGCCACGCTGGACGGCTGGGTGCGCATGCGCCTGCGCAGCATCCTGCGCCGCTGGCGGGGCGGCAAGGGACCGGGGCGCGGAGCGGATCATCAGCGCTGGTCCAACGCCTACTTTGCGGAGCGCGGGTTGTTCTCCTTGGTTACAGCTCATGCCACCGCCAGTCAGTCCTCTCGGAGGTAACACCACCGACTGGAGAGCCGGATGCGGGAGATCCGCCAGTCCGGTTCGGAGGGAGGGGGAGCGTCACTACGTTCTCCCTACCCCTATCAAAAATCGAACTGACCCACTACCAACAAGCTGCCCGCTTTGACAACCACTGAAGACTCGCGTAAGATTCATGATTCGAATCAATTCATTAACTACGAATGAGGGAGGATTATTTATGCCTGTTAAGGTTGGAATCAATGGGTTTGGGCGCATCGGACGGAACTTGTTGCGTGCTGCGCTCAACGATCAGGGAATTGAGATCGTAGCGGTGAATGACATCACTGACCCAAAAACCCTGGCCCATTTGCTGAAATACGACTCGGTGTTCGGAATCCTGGGCGCCGAAGTGAGTCACGGCGATGACTGCATCCGGGTAAATGGCAAGTCAATCCGGGTTTTTAAGATTAAGGATCCCGCCGAGCTTGATTGGTCCTCATTGGGAATAGAGGTTGTGGTTGAATCCACCGGCCTTTTCACCAAGGCGGAGGATGCAAAGAAGCACCTGAAGGGTACCGTGAAGAAAGTCATCATCACGGCGCCTGCCAAAGGTGAAGACATCACCATCGTGCTGGGGGTGAACGAGCACGCCTACGACCCGGCCAAGCACCACATCCTCTCCAACGCTTCCTGCACCACCAACTGCCTGGCCCCGGCGGCCAAGGTACTTCACGAGACCTTCAAGATTCTCAGAGGCTCGATGACCACCGTTCATGCCTATACGAACGACCAGCGCATTCTGGACCTGCCCCACAAAGATTTGCGCCGGGCTCGTGCTGCCGCCCTGTCCATGATTCCCACCACGACGGGCGCTGCCAAGGCCATTGGACTTGTGATACCCGAACTCAAGGGCAAGCTGGATGGGTACGCCATGCGTGTCCCCACGCCAGATGTCTCTGTGGTTGACCTGGTGGTGGTTGTCGAGAAGCCGACCACCGCGGAGACCGTAAACGCTGCCTTCAAAAAGGCTGCGGAAGGCCCCATGAAGGGCATACTCCAGTATGTCGAAGAGGAGTTGGTCTCCAAGGACTTCACTGGCAATCCACACTCGTCCATGGTGGACGCCGGCTTCACCAAGGTAATCGACGGCACTCTGGTAAAAGTCGTCGCTTGGTATGACAACGAGTGGGGTTACTCTTGCCGCGTCCGCGACCTGATCGACTTCGTGGCGAAGAGCCTCTAGGAGAACAAGTAGGCAGTGAGCAGAAGGCAGTAGGCGGCGGACGGCTGTCCTTAGTCCGTGGTCGGTCGTCCGTTGTCCGTGGCCAGACCTGTTCCCCTTCAGGGAACAAGACATGTTGAAGGGTATTTTGCCCCCAGGACCCGGCTCTTGCAACGAGCCACGGACCACTGACCACTGACACCTGAGAAAGGAAATATCCATGTCAAAATTGTCTATTCGCGATATTGACCTTAAAGGAAGGCGCGTCTTCATGCGCGTGGATTTCAATGTCCCCTTGAACGATGCCTTGCAGATCTCCGATGACACCCGCATTCGCGCCTCGCTTCCCACCATCCAGTACGCCCTGGGACAGGGCGCGCGGCTCATCCTGGCTTCGCACTTGGGAAGGCCCAAGGGGAAGCCCAATCCGAAGATGAGCCTGAAGCCGGCTGCCACGCGGCTTTCGGAACTGCTCGGGAAGCCCGTGGCCTTCGCCGCCGATTGTGTGGGGCCGGAAGTTGAAAGGCAGGCCCTAGCCCTCACGGACGGGGACGTGCTGCTGCTCGAAAATTTGCGCTTCCATCCTGAAGAGGAGAAGAACGTGCCGGACTTCGCCCGGCAACTGGCGGCCCTGGCCGAGGTTTACGTAAACGATGCTTTCGGCACCGCTCACCGCGCGCACGCTTCAACCGAGGGCATCACCCATTTCCTTTCGCCCTGCGCGGCCGGCTTGTTGATGGAGAAGGAGCTCGAATATCTGGGGAAAGCGGTCCAGAATCCTGCCCGTCCGTACGTAGCGATCGTGGGAGGGGCGAAGGTCTCCGACAAAATCGAGTTGCTCCAGAATTTCGCCAAACTCGCGGACAGCGTGCTCGTAGGCGGGGCCATGGCTTACACCTTTCTGAAGGCAGAGGGGGTGGAAGTCGGCCAATCTAAAGTTGAAGAGGACAAGCTGGAAAGCGCCAAGGAGCTGCTGAATTTCGCCAAGAGCAGCGGCAAAAAGTTTCTGCTCCCCAAGGACCACGTGGTGGCGCAAAAGTTCGACGCCAGCGCGCTGGCGGAAGTTGTGAACACGGTCAGCATTCCCACCGGGCGGATCGGGTTGGATATCGGCCCCGCGACGCGAGCCGAATACACTCATGAAATTGCGGGCGCCAAGACCATTGTCTGGAATGGCCCCATGGGCGTTTTCGAGATGAGCCAGTTCGCGGAAGGCACCCTGGCCATCGCCAAGGCGGTTGCCGTTTCTTCAGCGGTCTCCATCGTTGGCGGCGGCGACTCCGTCGCGGCGGTCAAGAAGATGGGAGTGGCAGATAAAATCAGCCACATTTCAACCGGCGGCGGGGCTTCGCTCGAATTCCTCTCCGGGCTCACGCTCCCCGGTGTCGCTGCGCTGACGGATAAGTAGGTAGCGGGCAGTCAGCAGTAAGCGGTTGGGATACCCCCGTACAGCGGTCGTCAGGCAGGTAGGGGCGCACGGCCTTGCGCCCCTACCCGGGTAACCTGTTGGCACACATCCAGAGGGCGGTCACGAGTGGATAGGGTGCGGGGTGCTAATGATGCAAGTGTGAGCTGAGAAGCGCTAACGCCGTAAGCATAGCGATCCAGACCATCGCTAACAGGGCGAGCCGAGGCGCCCGTCTTCGCTTCATCTCTTTCCGGACCTCTGACCGGGCAAGTTCCTCTTCGCGGATTCTTTCTCGTTCGTTCTGCAAAAGCGTCATAAGGTTATGCCTTTCTAAAGCGCTTGCGTAGACGCCAGCGCTTTATCAACGAGGGGCGGCTGAACAACCATCGCCACCAACGACGCCGGCCTGAGAACAGTCTCTGTCCCAAGCTTTGGGGCGCCTCCGGCGCCACCCAAACGCTCAACAGATGCTCCAGTTCACCATCACTTAGTGGCTCCATTACGCTCGAGAACTCCTTCCGACCCTTTCCCTTAAGGGGGCCAGCATTCGCCTCAGGTTTTCCCGTGCGCGATGCAAGCGGGATTTGACTGTGCCAACCTCCGCTTCAACGCTCCGTGCCACTTCCTCCAGCGAAAGACCTTCATATTGGGCAAGGACAAGGACTTCACGCTGGAGCGGCGGCAAAGCCTGGACCGCACCGGCGACGATATCCTCCGTCTCGCGACCCACAATATCCACCGGCTGAGCGAAAAAGTCCTCGCTGTCTAACGCGCTCAACTTCTTGTCCTGGCGGAACGTTTTTAGGGCCAAGTTCCGCGCAATGCCAAGAAGGAATGACCGCATCTGCCCGCGTGCGGCATCGAACTTGGCTGGTTGACGCCATAACGAGAGAAACACATCCTGCGTGATATCCTCTGCCTTGTCTTGCGAGTTCGTCATGCGCCAGGCGAAGCGGAAGACGGTATTCTTGTATTCCTCGAAGGCCGCTTGAAAGTCACATTCGTTCACGCCCTTTCCTCGACGCTCAATGTTAATTACCGCACGGGAGGAAAAAGATACGGTACATCAACGCTGCGCTCGAAGAAAAGTAGGCGACCAGCAATCGTGCATCCGTCAATGTGCGGGCGATTTGGTAGTGTGAGGATACCCGCTTGCGCCTGGGAGGATGTTCCTGTCCTCGCTAGTTTTCCGTGGCATGTTACAAGGCGCAGGTCAATAGCTCGCGCAGGTCATCCGTGGAGAGAGTGATGGGATTGCCTTTGGTGCTGCTAGCCCTCGACGCCTTTTCGACAAGAATCGGTATATCCCGCTCCTGAAGGCCGTATGAACCCAGAGGCGGAATCTGCAATTCCTGGCACAGTTGGCGAACCCACGCGACTCCGTCTTCGGGAGTGGCGTCCGGCTCACCCGTGAGCAGGCGCGCCACGGTTTCGTAACGGCGCAACGCGTCGCTTCCGGGGGCGCGAGCCCGGGAGGCGCGGATGTTGATGCGCATTCCATACGGCAGGAGCGCGGCGCAGACGGCTCCATGCGGGGCGGGGAACATTCCGCCCACCGGGGCGGCGAAGCCGTGGACTACACCCAGGCCTGCGTTAGCCAGCGAGAGGCCGCCCATCAGGCTTGCCAGCGACATATCTTCGCGTGCAGCGACGTCGCGTCCATTGTGATAAGCCCGGCGAAGGGAGCGGCTGATGCGGCGCAAGCCCTCCAGGCAGAAGCCGTCGGTCAGGGGATGGGCGCGGATGGACACGTAAGGCTCAATCAACTGCGTGAGCGCGTCAAGGCCCGTGCTGGCCGTGATCGCAGGCGGCAACTCGAGCGTTAGCTCCGGATCTACCACGGCAAGGCGCGGCAGCATCAAGGGGCTCCTCATACTCACCTTGACATGGTGCTCAGCAGAAGCCAGCACGGCGTTGCGCGTAACTTCAGACCCGGTGCCGGCCGTGGTAGGGACAGCGATGAAAGGGAGCGAAGGATGACTCAGAGGCTGGCCCTTGCCAATCACCTCCAAGTAGTCAGTCAGCTCACCGCCATTGGCGAGAAGCGCCGCAATGGCTTTTCCTGCGTCGATGGCGCTCCCCCCGCCGAAAGCAACCACCAGATCGCACTGTTCCCGGCGGGCAAGTTCCACACCCTGACGAACCAGGTCGACAGAGGGTTCTGCTTCGACAGCCAAACTCGCGCAGCCGATTTCCTCCCTTTTAAGGGCCTCGATCAGCAAAGCGGCACGTCCCGGTGAGCGCCCTGTGACCAGAAGCGCTCGCCCGCCCATTTCTTTTGCGGCCGGAGCAACTTCGCGTACCACGCCGGGTCCGAAGAGAATGCGGGCGGCCGTCGCAAAATCAAAGCGCATCGGCGCCTCACTAACTCTCATTCGCAGGATAGATATTGGAGTATTTTACGCTTGCACGGGGCTCTGCCATCATGGGGGCCACCTTATCCCGCCAGGTGGCGTAATGCGCGGTCTCCTTGTGACGGGCGGGAGCTTCGCTGCTGCGGTAGGCCTCGACCAGCAGGAAGCGGGCAGGGTCATCGGCCTGCTGCATCACCTCAAACCGGGCAATGCCCGGCTCCTGCACGCTGCGGCGGGCATTCTCAAGGGTGGCTTCCTTGAAGGCTTCAATGAATTCCGCTTTGACTCGAACATGTACGTGAACGATAAGCACGGATCCTCCCTCGCAATCAAGAAAGCGCCTAGCAGGCCAAGTCGGCGCGAGTGAACGTGAAATCGTTGATCGGCCCGAGGAAAGTGACGGCAAGCCGGTTTGTTTGAAAGAACTCGCGCGCCACTTCCAGGACTTCCGGGGAAGTAACGCCGTCGACGCACTGGGAGATTTCGTTGAGCGAAATGTAGCGCCCAAAATACATTTCCTGCCGAGCCACATTCGACATGCGGCTGCCCGTGGTCTCAAGGCTGAGCAGCAGGCTACCCTTTAGATAGTCCTTGGCATGCTGGAGTTCCTGATCGCTGATGGCTTGTGACTTCAACCTGCGGAACTCATCGACGATAAGGCCCAGGACTTGGCGTGCATTCTCTATGGAGGTGCCCGCGTAAACACTCAGGCAACCGGTATCGCGAAAGCTGCTGAGGCCGGAGAAAACCGCGTAGGCAAGCCCGCGCTTCTCGCGAATGTTCTGGAAGAGCCGCGAGCTCATCCCGCCACCGAGCACGGTGTTGAGAACGTAACACGCAAAGCGCTTAGCGTGCGACTGTGGGTAGGAAGGGGCGCCGACGCAGAGGTGAACTTGCTCAAGCTCCTTCTTATGGCGATGGCGGATGTTAGGGTGGGGCGTGGGCAGAGGACCGTCGTCGGCCGCCAGTCCGGGAGGGAGTTCGCCAAAGCTTTTGGTCACCAGATCGACGAAACGGGCGTGCTCCACGTTTCCTGCCGCGGCTATCAGAGTGTTGTTCGGCGTGTAATGGCGGTGGAAATAGTCGAACAGCCACTCACGGTTGAAGCTGCCCACCGTGCGGCGAGTGCCTAGAATGGGCCTGCCCAGAGCATGCCCTCGCCAGTAACTCTGTGTGAACATCTCGTGCACCAGGTCGTCAGGCGTGTCCTCCACCATCTTGATCTCTTCCTGGATGACCTTTGATTCTTTGACGATGTCCTCCGGTTGAAACAAAGGATTGAGGAACAGGTCCGAGAGGATGTCGAAGGCACGCGGCACGTGCTCATCCAACGCCTTGGCGGAGAAACTCGTACACTCCTTGGCTGTAAAAGCGTCCAGATGCCCGCCGATGGAGTCCGCCTCACGGGCAATCTGCTCTGCACTTCGGTTCTTGGTCCCCTTAAAGACCATGTGCTCAATGAAGTGCGAGATGCCGTTCTCCTCCTCGCTTTCCTGGCGCGAGCCGGTCCTCACCCAGATACCCATGGAGACGGAGCGGACGGCGGGCATCGCCTCAGTGAGAATTGTAAGGCCGTTGGAGAGAACGTCTTTGCGAACTTCTGACATGTGGAGGCCCTTCTACGGCTGAGAACTCTTCCCCTGCCCGTGAGCCAAGCTCTAGGCGGCGCGTTCACTGCTATTATATGTAGCACAGAGCCAGGGAAAAGACCATGAGAACAGGACGGGAGCAATTTCAACTGAGGCCCAAGAATCGCGATTGATTTTGTGAAAGAAGGGCAATAAACACGTTCACCCTCGGCGGATGTGTGGTATAGAGAATTTGCGAGAATTCTTAAGACCCACACCGGGAGGGTGAACGATGCAGTCGAGGTTACCTGAACTGATTCTGCCCATCAAGTTAGAAAAGAGCGAGGAGCGCCTGACCAGTCTGGGCGGGCTGCTGGTGTTGGAGGAGATGGCGGAAGCGCTGGGGGTATGGAGGGAGGTGGACGAGCAGTTGGAAGGTCCGAGCTCGGGGCGGGGGTATCGGCCTAGCCAGTTCGTGCAGTCCCTGGTGTGGATGCTGCACGCCGGCGGGCGGCGGCTGGAAGACCTACGGGAACTGCGGGCCGAGCAAGAGGTGTTGGAGAACCTGGGACTGGGCGCGGTGCCGGATGCGGGCACGGTGGGGGACTGGTTACGGCGGCAAGGCGAGCGCGGCGTGGCGGGCCTGGAGCGGGTGAACCGAGAACTGATCCAGGGGCCGCTGGCGCAGGAAGGCGAGGAGTTGACGCTGGACGTCGATGCCACCGAGATCGAAGCGGAGAAGCAGGAAGCGCAATGGACGTATCACCATGTGCAGGGCTACATGCCGCTGCTGGGGTACGTGCACGGGATCTGCGTAGGGCAGGAATTCCGCGACGGCAACGTGAGTCCGGGGGGGGGGATTTTGGCCTTCGCGAAGAAGTGCGAGGCGGCGTTACCGGCGGGGAAGCGGATTTATTTCCGCAGCGACAGCGCCGCGTATCAGGCGGAGGTGATCAACCATTACAGCCAGCCGGGGCGCACCTTCACCATTACGGCGGACTTGGACGCAGCGGTGAAACGCGAAATCCAGAACCTGCCGGCGAGCGCGTGGCGACCCTACCAGACGGCCGAGGGACTGGGGACGGATCGGGAAATCGCCGAGACTGTGCACACGATGAACGAGACGAAGCAGGCGTTCCGGCTGATCGTGCTGCGCTGGCTCAATCCGCAGCCCAGCTTGTTTGAATCGGAGCGGCACTGCTATCACGCCGTGGCTTCGAATCGGGAGGAGAGCGCGGCGGAGGTTATCTGGAAACACAACGGGCGGGGGCAGAGCGAGAACTGGCACAAGGAACTGAAGCTGGACATGGGAATGGAGCAGATGCCGTGTGGGCAACGGGCGGCCAACGCCCTGTACTTTGCCATTGGCGTACTGGCCTACAATCTGGCGCAGTTGCTCAAGCGGCGTGTGCTGCCGGAATCGTATCGCACCGCGACGGTGGCCACGCTACGCTGGAAAGTGTATCGGCTGGCGGGCAAGTTGGTGCGCCACGCGCGGGGACTGATCCTGCAGATCAAAGCGGATACGGAAAAGTGGCTGCTGCTGCAAGCCGCGCGCCTGCGCTGCGCGCAACTGCGGACCTGAAACGGAGGAGCGCGATGAAAAAAAGAGAATGCAAGAGGCAAAAGGGGGCGGGAGTGTCGTCAGCGGAGAGCCTCAAACCACCTTGATCCTCCCCGAGCCGCTGAAACCTCTACCGAACCGGGCCGCGAACCCGGCTGAGTAGGTTTTGGGGCGCGCCCGTCGACGCTTCCAACCGCCGACACGCCCATTCCATCGTTCAACCGCGATTCTTGGGTGAGGGATTCCGCTTGCGTGAAGCTGGTCCTCCGCCTATACTTAATGGTCTTCCGTATGGCAGTCACGGGAAGCGTGAGTTGCCGCGACGGCGCCCCGGGCCTGTAGCTCAGGTGGCTAGAGCGCACCCCTGATAAGGGTGAGGTCGGTAGTTCAACTCTACCCAGGCCCACCACTCATTTCAGTTACTTAGATAGTTCGCACCCCGCCGGCAAGAGCTGTTGTGTCTCGGCACATTCATCCGGCCTTCACGAATTCGTGCACCCTGCCATCCTCATCTGTTGCCCTCTCCTGGGCGTCATGCACTGGCGGCTGGTTGCCAGTGGCCATCGATAGCCCCAGCAGATCCATCTTGAAGGGTGCCACGGGAAATGAGTCAGACTTTCCTTTATCGACTCCTGCCCGACGGACCAGAAACGTACATCTGGTCGCCTCTGAATGCAACTGTCCAGTCGGCCTTCCACCAACCCGGCTCTGCCATAGGCACTTCTGTAGGAAGCCCGCCAGCGGGCGCCAAGACTTGATAGGCCGTGAGGCGTCGATTCTCTCGCTCGTCGGCCCAGGTCTCGCAAATGACGCCACTACCAATTCTGGCGGCCCGAACACTGGCGGCGCCGTTGCTGGTGGATCCAAGCTCTGCGGCGCCTCCCGTCGAACGCCCTCGAGACAAGCATATACATTTGAGGTCCGCCGTCGTCACTCCATTACGCCCGAGTCATCTAAGGCTGGCTGCCCCCTCCAAACGCACCGTGACGATCTGAAACGGCTTTACGGAGAACCTGAAGCTGTGGGGCGAAACCGAAAGTGGCCCCTGCTTCCTCTCCATCGCATCGCTCAGCCATGCCGATTCTGCGTTTATTAACGGAGTTTGTACGTCCACCGTACTTTCCTTTCCGGCTACTTCGACAAAACGCAGAATCGTGCCGTCTCCATCCTCGGCCATCTTCCAGGTCTCCAACACAGCATTGGGTTGATCCACTTGCAGGAAACTACCCCGGGCCGAATCCAATGGCCGTGGAGAATTGATCGCCTTGTCCTGTGAGGTGATTTGGTCTACTTCCAGGGGCGATATCTCCTCCCGACCCAGCCGGCTCAGGTAGGCAGGCTCAAGGTTAGTGCCGCTGGTCAGCAGGTAACGGAATGTAAAGTCTCCGCCTTGGCCGGCGGCATAGTTCGTGAAATAGTAGTTGTTCATCACATAGGAGAAAATCGTGCCGGAACGCTGGCCAAACTTCTCCGGCCAGGTCCCCCGGGCAATGTCCCCAAAAGTAACCAGAGAGGCATCCACCGGAACAATAGCCGCTGTCATACCACCCTGCTCTGCTGTTACCCAGTGCTGCACCGAAAACCATTCCTTCCCCGCTCCCGGCAGTTGATCGCGGCTGGGGTCCACGAATCCGTTCTGAATCTCGTATCGGAATTGCGGATGTTCCATGGCGAAGGGAAAGGCAAAGTAAACACCTTCCTTGGTGTACACCTCTGTCTTGTGCACATGATTGATGAACTCGATCTTCTTCTGTCCATTAAACAGAATCACTTCCGTCTCGATGCGCGGCGTGTTCACTCCTGAGCTTTCCAGGCGTGCCACAACTCCGAAGGGCTGGTTCGTCACTGCCAGCAGCCGCCCTCCACCGGCGTTGTGGATGGAGAGCTGTGGAATCGGCGAGACAGCACTGTACTCCGCCAACCGGTTGGGAAATTGATCTGCCCCCGTGACGTAGAGGTACTGATCGAACCGATAGGGGCTTGAGGCATTGACCAACTCTTGGTTCAGCTCCTTGTCGAAAATGCTTCTCACCGCTCCGCTCTCGGCATCCAACACCACCCGATAGTACTGATTCTCAAGGGTCTCTTCCGCAGTGGCCTGCGGAGTGGGCGGCTCTGCTTTGGTCTGCTTCAGCGCGTATGCCTTGTAACCTACGGACGGCACGTCCTGGGCGAGGAAGCGGATATGCTGGTAGGACTGCCCCGTCGAAAGGACCTCGCAGGGAATGGCGCGGTTAGTGGCAAGGTCAACCAGTTCCAGCCCTTTGTCCAAGTCCATCTCGACCATGCCGGACCGCTGCCAGCTCAGGGGATTAAAGACCAACAACGTCCCCTGCGGATCGTAGATATAGTCGGCAAGGGCGGCCAGTCCCCGGCGGAGCACGTAGTCAACGTCCCGCTTCGCATCGGTCGCAAAAGCCTCCTTGACCGCCAACTGGTTGACCGTCTCCTGGCTCTTCGGATCCGATACGCTACCGCCGGCTCCCCAGGTGTGCTCGTTGTAAAGCACCATGTGATTCCATAGCCGTTTCAGGGCCTCGGCCTCGGCGCAAAGGCGGGGATTGACCAGGCTACTGAGGGTGGAAAACTTCTCCGCCGCAAGAGCTCTCTGTTCCGTTTCTCGTTCGATAGCAGCAGAGCGGGCAGTTGAAGCAATGCCGTCCTCCCAGTACGGCCCCCCGTCACCCCGCACCACCGGTATGGCATCTCCGAATTGCCGGGCTATGTAGTCCATCGCGTCGGCAAAGCCCGAGTATTGCAAGTGGGGATAAGCGTAAATCTTGTTCCAATCCTCAGCCAGACTTGCCTGCCGCGGGAAAAGATCGGTGTTTTCGGTCTGCGTGCCGTAAACCAGAACCGCGTCGGATCTATATTCAGGGCGGGAATAAGCCTGTAGAAAAATCGGCATGGAATCGCGCCCCGCCGCAGTTTCACCCTGAAATCCACCAAACAGTAAGGATAACTGGGAATAGGCGAACGAGTACCACATCAAAACCTTGCCGCCATCGGGACCTTCCCACCAAAATGGCGATTTCTCATTGAGGCGACTGTAGAGAAGGATCGGACCGTTGTCATTGTCGCAGCCGGAAACAAAATACTTCAGACCCGCCGCCGACATCACCGATGCGTAGGACCAGGAATAAGAGGGTACATCCGTGATGTCGGCGTAATTAGCATCTCCACCGTACTTTTGGTTAAATTGAAAAGCCGGATAGAGCGAACGGATGAGAGTCTCGAGGGCCGGAAAACCCGTGAGAAGGCATGCCTCCACCGTAGGTACAAAGATCTTCTTATCTTTCACCATCCGGAAGAGCCGCTCCTGCTGGTCTTTGCTGCGTCCGGCGAGATACTGTCGCACGCTCCAATAACCATCCGGGCTGAAGCGAAAGTCCGGATGCTCATGGATCAGTTCCATAGCTTCATCAAGTTCACGGCTTTGAATTTCAGCAACCTTCTCCTGGTAGTCTGAGAACCCCACGTCCAAATGCACGTGCGGGACTATTAAAAGCTTCCACTTCTTCGCGGGTGTCAGAACCGCTGGGAAGCGCCGTGAGTGGCCGTCGATTTTGACCGTCACCTCACCTTTTGCCGCCGAAGTGAACGCGGGAACCGAGAACTCAACCATCTGCTCGCCGAATTCCCTCCCGGATAGTTCCTGATTAAATTTCTCTGCCCCAACTGTCAGGGTCACTTCGCCGTGCTGCACTGCGGCGTTGTGGCGCACGTAAACGTCCACCAATTCCACCAGACCGTCACCGTGCCGCACGTAGAAAATAGTAGGCTCGACCTCCGCCGTGACATCGGCGAGGGAATATTTTCTGGACGAATCCTGATCAAGTTCAAGGGCATCATAGGTGATGGCGGAGTGGACCTCGGCATCGCCCGCCGATGGCCTGTCAACTGCGGTCAAGACCAGCTTGTTGGTCCCCTTCTGCAAGAAGCGCGCGGGAAAATCGAAAGCGATCGTATCGGCAGAGGCGGTAGGAAGCGTGGTCGTTTCCTCATCGCCTCCGGTATAGCTCAGTTTTGGGTGCTGATAGAAGAGACCCCGGTGGCCGTTGATCTCGACTTGCAGCCGCGCTGGGCGCGCCGTCTCCGTCAACAACCCTGCCTTCAGCGTATAGACGCCTTGGGGAGCTTCCGGCAAATCAAATTGAATGGTGTACGGATGAGGGCGGTTGCCAGGCCTGTCAGTTGCCGCACCCTCCTGACAAGCAGGCCAATCGACCTCCGGAGTACTCTTCCCTATAATGTAAAGCACCTCCTCGGCCCGATAGCGGGAGCCAAATAGGGGCGGACTTGGTTGTCCCGTATTGAATTCACTTGGAGACAGGTCAAACTTGCCAAGCTGCCACACCGTCCTCGAGGCAGCCCTTAGGCATGGGCAAAAGCAAATCATCATGGCCAGCACAGCAAGCATCGGCCAAATCTCTCCGGGTTTACGTTTCCTCATTTTTCCCTCCTTAGGAAGATGTGCGTCATCGGGAAAGCAGGCTTCCGGAGGCATCATCCCTCGCCGGTTCGTGCGCTTTGCGTCCATACGCCCGTTCATAGGCTTTGCAGTAAGGGCAGACGCTGCCTTCGATGCGCCGGACGAACCAGAACGCCAGTCCCTTCTGAGTCTTACGCGCCTGACCGCAGACGGGGAATTCAAGCCAGGATTTCCTTTTTGGCATTTCTGACGGCCAAAGTATACCTGACGCCTCTTCGATTTTGAGCGGTTTTTCAGGCTTCATACAACTGGACCCCAAGGGTCTCTGAGACGGCGCTCACTGTCCCATGCCACCCGGCCACTGCCTCATCTCGAAGCTAATTCCCGGATTACCCCCAGTATCCATGCGTGACGGCCTTGGGAAGCCATTCCCACACCGCAGCAAAGAAGCCTTATTTGCTGAATGAGTCGAGGAGGCTTTAGAGCCTGTGTGAAAACTCGGTAGGTGTGTCATTCCTAGGAGCCGCAGGCGGCGAGGAATCTCGCATTGCGTTAAAGATACTCAGAGCGAGATTCCTCGCTCCGCTCGGAATGACAAGGTGGATGGAGTTTTCACACAGACTCTTTAGGGGGTGGGTCCGAGCGTCGCCACCAGATTGGTACGCCGCAGCTTTTGCGCGCGCCTGGCGTCCAAGCGATTGGCTGCCATGAGGTGTAAGGAGTGGGGCGACACCGTGGGAAGGAAGCACGGCCCAGGTGAGCCCCGAGGCGGGTTGAATTAAAGCTTGAGAAGGCACTCGGCCGGAGTCAAGTTCCCAAATTCTACTGTGTTCACGCGCTGGCCTACCACATTAGCAAAGTATTGAAGAATCGAAGTCAGTCTCAGGATCGCCTGGTTCTCACGACACCTCAATAAACTCCTTGCTGCCAGCGAGAGGAACAGCCAGCGGGAATACAGGATCAGGAGGCGTTCCGCGTTTGAATAGCGTTGGTTAACATTCGAGGCATTCTTGAGGAGATAGGTCAGGGCGCGGAAGTCGCATCGGAGTATCACGCGTAACCGGGGATAATCGACCGGCGCGCCGAACTCCTCTAGCGACTTTCGCAGCGACGGAAACTCCAAGCGGTTGGCGTTCACGATGGTTCGGAAATATTCCCGGTCAAACTGCCGGCGCAGAATCTTCTGGCAAGTGACTTGGAAGTAGAAGAAGAACATCGCCGTCGAGAGTATCAGAATAAGCGCAGAGAGAATCATTCCACTGCTAATCTTATGCTTCCCACGCGTGCGCGCAATCGATGGAACTCTAATTTATGCGTAGAATCTGTGTGGTGGCGAGTGTCGTTGTTTTTACTACACAACCGGTTCGTAAGCGGCAGGTTCAATGAAGGGATGTGCCGGCGGGGACAGGAAGCAACTCTCGAAAGCCCCTAAGCGGAGGCGGCAGCCAAAATTACGCTTGGCATCAGTCCACCAAGTGATTCCGCAGCGCGTAGTGCATCAGCTCCGCGCTGGTTGTCATGTTCATCTTCTCCAGAATTCGGGCACGATAGGTGCTGATGGTCGTCACGCTCAGGTGAAGTTGCCCGGCGACCTGGGAGACGGTTTTTCCTGAGGCGATCATCCGCAAGACCTCTAACTCACGCTCGGAGAGGGTCTCGTGCAACGGCTGATCCTGGTTCTGATGCAAATCCAGAGCCAGTTTTTCTGCCAACGCCTCGCTCACATACCGGCCACCGGCAAGCACTTTGCGAATCGCCCGAATCAATTCTTCCGGGGCGCTGCTTTTGTTCAGATAACCGGACGCTCCCGCCTTGAGCACCCGTTTGCCGTACTGGTCCTCAGGATACGTGCTCAAGACGAGCACGGGGAGCTTCGCTCGCATCCGCTTCAGATCGGCAAGAACGTCAACGCCGCTGCGCCCTGGCATGGTGATGTCCAGAATTACCAAGTCCCAGTTCTGGGTCTTGACTTGGGAGAGGACCTGCTCGGCATTCTCAGCCTCGCCACAGACCACGTCCTTCAGCCCGCCGATCAGAATCTCAATCAGCCCTCGGCGCAGGATGGCATGATCATCGGCGAGCAGAACTCTAATCATTGCAATTCCTCGTTACGCGCGGCAGGCCTCCGGGATCCTAACCCTCACGGTCGTCCCCATTCCCGGAGCACTCGAGATAATGACCTCTCCTCCAAACACGAGGGCCCGTTCTTGCATCCCCAGGATTCCGAGTGACTCACGGCTGGAAAGTCTATCCGCGGGCATCCCCTTGCCATTGTCGTGGACTAACAGAGTCAGCTCTTTGTCTTTTTCCCCTAGTTGTACCTCCACCTCACTGGCGGCCGCGTGCCGCGCGACATTGGTTAGGGTCTCTTGCAGGATGCGGAAAATCGCCGTGGCCCGCTCCGGATCGATAGCTATACTCTCCTGGGGCAGGTCTAACCGGCATTTGGTCCCCGTCCGCGCCTCGAAATCCTCCCCCGCCCATTCAATCGCAGCCACCAAACCGAGGTCGTCCAGAATTCCCGGCCTTAGGGCCGTCGCAATTCGGCGCACGGACTGAGTCGTTTCATCCACCAGTTTCAGAAGGGACGATACTCTTTTCGAGGGGTGTTGCAGGTCACCCCCCATCTCCCGGACTAAGGCGCACAAATCGATCTTAATGGCGGTCAAAGCTTGTCCTGGTTGGTCGTGAATCTCGCGCGCCACTAGCTTCCTTTCCTCTTCGCGGATATTCTCCAGCCGTCCGGTGAGCGCCCGCAACTGTTCGAGAGAATGCTGCAGCGCTTGCTCAGCCTGCTTGCGCTCTTCCTCAAGCCGATTGCGAAGCTGCCTGATTACAACCTGCCTGTCCACGAGGTAGCTCACCAGCAGAAGCGCGAGCGCACAGAAGCCAAAGAAGATCTTCAGTTTCGTCGCGCGGCTCACGACGAGGTCGCTGGAGGAAACCGCGGGATACATCAGCAAGACTATCCCAATGATTAAAATCAATATGACCGTGAGAGCCAGTCTCCACAGTTCCCACTGACGCCGGTTGAGATTTCGGGTGTCAATTCGGTCGAATACCCGCACGGGTAATCACTCCTCGCGAACAGTAAGTTCAGCTGGTCACGCGGTGTGAACGCTCTCTCATCGGCGAGGTATGACTCTAAACTTGGTTCGAACCATTCTTCCTTGCCAGGGTGATCCTCGGAGGGGCCGCGTTCTTGGGCCGCGTGGCCACGCTTGCTGTGCCGGAATTTCCGGGCCGACCAGAAGCGTACCGCTGGTCGTCTCTGAATGCAACTGTCCAGCCGGCTTTTCACCAACCCGGCCCTGCCACAGGCCCTTCGGTAGAGTGCCCGCCAGTGGCCCGCATCTGCCCCAGCTTTGGGCCTGGGGCAGATACGCCAGGAGAAAAGCCGATAACGCTGGGTCGGAAGGCGCGCGCATGGCTGCGGAAACTGCTGGCCAGCGGGAAGAGCCAGGCGGAATGTGCGTCTATCCTTGGAGTATCGGCTTGCACTGTAGGCCGGGCGGTAGCTCGAATGAAGAAGGGCGAGAACGAACTGTAGCGGAAGATGCGGCGATTACCCGACCATCCTGGACCTGAGCTGTGATGGTCTGCACTATGCCGTTGTCATCAACATCAACGTCGTCGGGGTCGCCTGATTTCAGGTCGAAGCTGTAGCCGCACTGCCCCACGGCGACGATGACTTTTTTCTTCTGGTGGTCGCCCCAAACGTCACAGGCTTCCAGAAATTGCGGGAAGTTGCATTGATTGACGTCGAGAGCCTCGAACAGTTGCGCGTCGATGGCTTCGCCGTCGATGAACTGGATTTCGTATTCCTCGACGGGAAACCCAAAATCGTTT
Source organism: uncultured Acidobacteriota bacterium (assembly GCA_963765485.1). Lineage (GTDB taxonomy): Bacteria > Acidobacteriota > Terriglobia > UBA7540 > UBA7540 > CAVROP01. The sequence goes on from CAVXWN010000001.1 coordinate 101,358, forward strand.
CTGGATTTGGCGGATTTCTCCTGATACGCTTCGGGGGTCTGGAAGTAAAAGCCCTGTGCGGATATGTCGTAGGGCTGGGCGAATAATTCAGTCATTGCTTTTCTCCTTCTTGGGTTAGTGGGCTTGTTGCCCTTGCACATGCACACTTGCCCTTCGGCGAGAACGGGGTAGCAAGCGCAAGGGGAGCTGATCCGGGAGGGGGATCACCCAGGCTGCACGATTCAAAAAGGAAATTTTTGTCGAGGAAGCTTGGGGAAACCCGGTCGGCCCCCTTGCGCGCGCGAGGGGCGGCGCCCCTGAGCAACCGGTTTCTGTTTCCGCTTTTGCGAAAGGGATCGTTACCCGGATGGGCCGAGACCCCTATGGGGGCTTGGTAAGCGGAGCGCATAGAGCCCGGTCCGCGCAACGGATTCGCCCAAGGAGATAAAGGAATTTAAGCTTGGAGGGATTAATCCTGTGGCGGGCTTTTCCTTGCCGCCCGTAACTCTCTGGGGGTCTGTGTTTACCGCTAACCAGGGAACAGTTCTTAGCGGACTTTAAAGCGGACATTTAAGCGGACATAAAAGATGTTGAAAATCTAATATAGCTGTGATATATAAGGTGTTGCTATGAAGAATGAAGCGGACATTAAAGAGGACATAAAAGCGGCGGAAGATGGTGGCGAGCCGGTTTCGCTCATGGAGCCTTTGCTCATTGGCGAATTCTCCCGTCATCGCGGCGCGCTGACGGACCTTGCGCTGGAACTGGCACAGAAGTCCAGCGGATTTCGGCGGAGCCTGCCCGCGAGCCTGCTCGCATCACTTGCCGATCTGGTGCGGGCAATGAACTGTTACTACAGCAACCTGATCGAAGGGCACGACACTCACCCGGTCGATATCGAGCGCGCCCTAAAAAACGACTATAGCAATGATGCCCGCAAGCGCGATCTGCAACTCGAAGCGAGAGCGCATATCACCGTCCAGAAATGGATCGACGGCGGCGGCCTGGCGGGGCGTGCGGTCACGCGCGAGGGCATTTGTGAAGTCCATCGCCGATTCTGCGAGGAACTGCCCGAGGACCTGCTGTGGGTGGAGGACCCGGTGACGAAGGAACGGGTACGGGTCGTGCCCGGCGAACTGCGGAGGAAACACGTCAAGGTCGGTGCTCACATCGCCGTCAGCCCCGGCGCGGTGCCGCGTTTTCTGGGGCGTTTCGAGGAAGTGTACGGGGGCGTCAGCAAGACCGAGGCGATCCTGGGCGCGGCGGCGGCGCATCACCGGCTGGTGTGGATTCACCCGTTTGTGGATGGCAATGGCCGGGTCGCCCGACTGATGTCACATGCGATGCTCCTCAATATGCTCGATACCGGCGCTGTCTGGTCGGTGGCACGCGGCCTGGCGCGCAATGTCGAAGATTACAAGGCGCATCTCGCCGCCTGTGACGCCCCTCGCCGGAACGATCTTGACGGGCGCGGCAACCTGAGCGAGGAGGCGCTCGCGGCATTCACGGACTTTCTTCTCAGGACGTGCATTGACCAGGTCACATTCATGGAAGAGCTGGTGCAGCCGGATCGTCTGCGCACGCGCATCCTTCTGTGGGCAGAAGAAGAAGTCAGGCTCAACGCGCTGCCTCCCAAGTCAGGCAATATCCTCGAAGCCGTGCTCTACCGGGGAGAGCTTCCTCGTGGCGATACCGCTGGCGCTGTGGGCGCGGGCGAGCGCCATGCGCGCCGTATTGTCTCGGCGCTGATGGAGCGTGGCGTACTGACCGCCGACAGCGCGCGCGCGCCGTTGCGCCTCGTCTTTCCGGCGGCGCTGGCGGCACGCTGGATGCCGGGATTGTTTCCCGAGAAGGTGAACGTGCGCGAGAAGCATGATCTGAAGTTTCCTGTGCCCGGAGAGAAAGAGGATTTTGAGGGCGACGGTGTTGTGTTCTGGGGGCAGGATGGAGAAACCCGTGTGCGCTGCGAAATCAGTCGAAGCGCACTCGACGACCATTTCGGCGGAGATGGCACGGACAATGCGGCCGTCTTCAGGGCCAACCGGGCGGCCATCGAAGATATTGCACGCCGAAGGTATCTTACCGGTCGAAGGGAAGCCGACGGGTCTGTTCTCATCGATTCCAGCGATCTGTAACATCAGCGGGAAATCTTTTTTTCAAGATGTATTCCTTCCTCGGGAAGTGGCAGACTGATACAGGGATCGACTCATGGATTATATGTCCTTGGGCGGCAACCTTCGTTTAGCCATCGCAATCGGATTTGTGTTTGTGGGGGGCGTGGTTCTGCTCGCTTGGCGCCGAAGTCGAAAAAGAAGGGCAGAAATTCACGAGCACGAGCCAACGAAGGGCGGTGTGGCTGACAGAGTTGAGATTCACGCTGCGGGACCGATATCGGTCGAGAATGCTGCTGCAGGAAGGGTCGGCGAAGGAGAAGAAAAAGAGAGCGGGAGCGGTGATGTGTTCAATGGACCGGCACCGGCAGCAGCGGCTAATGGGCTAGTTGAATCTGAGACGGGCGGATCCTCACCTCTTGCATCGGTCGAAGGCGCCCTGCCGATCTCGCTCCCGGTTGAAGATTTTCCTGAAGCGAGCCGCGAGATAGCTGTTTCACGAGTTGAAGTTGAAATGACGCCTCCGTTGACGGCGATAAGCGAGCAGGAATCTATTCCAATCAACCCGAACAACCTCATCGTTCCCGGGGATTCCAACACCGGGAATAGCGCCGGGGTTGGCGAGATGCCCCAAGCTACTGAGGCAAGAGCGCGGAGTGAACCTGGTCGCGAGAACGAGCCTGAGGCGGTGCCGGATTTGCGAGTACAAATGGAGACTGTTGCTCCGACCGAAGTTGTTGAGTCAATTCGAGCGGAAGAGGCTGCAGAACTGCCAGGGACAGCAAATGTTAGCGATCATTCTGGGGTACAGCAATTGGTGGAGGATGGTGATGAGGTCGACGACGCAGCGCGACTGCCGACGAGGGTTGAAGGCACTTCCGCACGATACCGTGCGCCAGTGCTCGTTCCTGGAAAGCCGCGAGCAGGAAAACCGTCAAAACCTCGTGCGATAGATCGGGAACAAGTCCTAGACGTGCGGATACGCGGCATTTCGGACCGGCACGGGTTTTGTCGATTTCAGCTTCTTGGTCGGCGCCCAGCAGGCGCGCCTGACCAGGTCGAAGCGCACAGCGGGCGGCGCGCGATCGTGCTCTCGGAAGTGGCAGATGAATGGTACGAGATCCTTGAATTGCCTGATCTTTCAGCGCACATGGAACATGGAATCACGTTTTCTACCTCAGGCGACGACAATGCTTCCCGTAGTTGGGAACTAAGAGGACGTGATCTATATGTGCTGGCCATGTTACACGGGGTCCCAGGATTTGTCTCGACAGCCCGGTTGTGCATCTGTGATTCAGACAGTGGGGGGAGGGCGCGAGGCTGGCGGGAGGCAGGAGAGGCGAGACGAGGGGAATTGGGCGCTGGAGTGGGGGTGTGTTGAGACGGGTGGCGGCTGTGTCGTAGGGAGAGGACGGGTGGCGGGGAACAGCTCAGGCGGCTGATTTCTGGCGCTCCGTGGTGAGCTGAAAAGTCGTCGGTTGAAAGGCTGGACCCGAGCAGCGGACAGCTAGGGGGATCGAGCGTTTTCCAGCAACTGGTAGAGGTCTCGTTTCAAGAGGCGCATTTTCCTGAGCAATTTGGCGCGCGCATCCTCGGCCAGTTCCAGCAGGATCTCGGCGAACTCGGGGAGCAGCAACAAGCAGAAGCGTTGGCGGTAGTAGACGGCGACCACCTGCAGGGTCGGTCCGAGTCGTTGCAAGATTCGCGGTCGGGTGCGGCGGTTCATCTGGGGACGATGGCGCAAGAACAGATGTCCCTGGAATAGCGTATAAGCCAGCAGGACAAACAGCACCTGGCCGAGGACCAGCGCGAACTTGCAGGCGGTCATGCGGGTGATGTCCCAGAAACACTTGTATTGCCGATGGCGCTCTTCAATCGCGGTCCGCAGCTTGTAGGTGGTTCGCGTCAGCTCGGCACTCCAACGGGGCGCGGTGGTCGTCAGCACCCAATCGTGGACCTCTCCCTGGGCGTTGATCTCGCGGTTGATGACCGCCGTTAAGGGCACGGGACAGTCGGCCCAACTGGAGACGCCGCGGACCAGGCCCAGCAAGGTTTGGGCGGGGGGAAGCGGCTGCGGATGGGATCGAGCCTGGCGGGCTTGCAGCTTTCGCTGCCGCTTCCGTTCGCGCTGAGCAATGACCGGATCCTGGGCTCGCTGCGGTAGCTCGGGCGGGGTGGAGGCAGGCAGCACGAACGGTTCCCAGTGGAAATCCTTCAGACGCGTCAGGCCCATCACGTCCTGATAAGCGTCCATGTTGGTCTTCAGCGGGATGACGGTGTCGATGTGGTATGCGGTTTTGAGCCGCCCGATGGCTGGCCCATCCAATAAGCCGCGGTCCAGAATCAGGACCTTCATCACCCCCTTCCCGACGGCGTTCACAAAGCCGTCGACCAGTTCATAGAGGAGGGGGCACTCATGCTGGTTGCCCGGGACCAGGCAGGCGGCCACCACCAGAAAGAAATCCAGGTCGCGGTTGACATGAATTAGCGAGATGATCTTGTAGCAACGATGCCATTGGTAGCGTTTGTCGCGCAGGTCCACGGCCCCGGGATCAACCGGATGGTGATGCTCGTCGAACAACATGACGGCGGAGCGCTCGTAGTGCTCCTGGTCGGGAACAAACAGGTAGCTGGCGTCACCGATAAAAAGCCCCTCCCCGTCGAACAGCTTCAAGGCGCGGAGACAGCGGGGCACCTCCCGGTTGAACCATGCCTGTAATCCTTGGGCATCGGTGTCGCGGGCGAACTTGCGCAAGAAATCCTGATCGCAAGGGGTCTGCCGGTCGTAGCGGTTCTTGTCGTTGAACCCGGTGCAACCCAAGCTGACATCGCCGGTCTGGGGGTGCACCGCCTTGCGACCCACCTCCGGCCCCAGCGCCTCGATCAGGCCGCCGCAGCGAATGACGTAGGGGAAGGCGTTGTAACCGGGGGCGCCATGAAGCCGCAGGCTGATCTGGCTGGCCAAATAGAACCAGACGGGAACCTCCTGCTTCTCCCGCGGACTGGGGTAGCTCTCGGCCAAGCGCTCCAGCACCCGGCGGTCGAGGAGATGACGGAACAAGTTCGCTTCGGCGGCCTCCGAGACGTTCTCCAGGTAATCGAGCTCACCCCGGCGCAGGGCCTGGATCACAAACTGACGATCGTGCTCGAAGACCGTCAGATTCACAATTTCCTCCTCTTGCTTCTGTTCTTCTTTTTCGGCGACGGCCGCAGCAGAGCCTTTTCCAGCCGGTCGATAGCCAGCAGCACCTGAGCATGGATCTTCACCAGGCGGGCGCGAGCGTGGCGGAAGCGCCGGTAATCCTCGGTGAGGCGGCGCCAGCGGGCACGGTCTTTGGGGCCGACCGCGCGGAGCCGGGTTCGGCCGGCCTCGCTCCAACTCAGCACGGTGGTCGAGTGGGGTGGCCCCTGGGGTGAGGCGCAATGACAGGAAGGCTTGCCGCAACGGGTTTTCAGTTCGTACAGCGAGCCCTTCAGCAACTCACGAAGGGCAAGGAGTTGCCTGAGGAGGCGGCCGTAGTCCTCCAGAAGACCGAGAAGAACCCGGCGCTGGCGGCTGGCTTGATCGCGGCGAGGGGCCAATACAACAATCTCCTATCTTTATGCTACTACACATATTAACATAAAGAAAAGTAGAAAAGCAAGAGGAAAAATGAGGAGGCGGCAAAAATTCGATGAGCTACCTGTCACATGCAGGAGAGGAACCAAAGCCGAAGGAGGACAACTGGGCGTCGGAAAGGCCGTCAAAAGCGGTGTTGACGGATCGGGTAGACCGATTGACAGACCGACCGCGAGTCAGCTGCCCAGCCTGGTTTCTTACTGTCTGAATCGCAGGGTTGTGCATAGGCCGTGAGCAAATCGTTCTTTGCCGCGACAGCCGGGCCGCTGAAGTTGAAAGAATTCTCGCCGAAGCGGGCTGTGATGGTCTTCAGGCGCATGGTCCAGAAAGAGGATCGCCTGGAGGCTGGGTCTTCTTCAGGCCAGTAAATCCCTCTCGTTCTATACCTCAGGTTCCAGGAGATGACATTCTTAATTTGATCCGTCCGGTTCCCGACATCGAAATACTTCTTGAGGACGGGCTTTGGCTGCGCAGCTCCTCGTGGATGGCTGGTTATCCTCCTAGCATCCGCATCGTTGGAGAAGTGCCTTCGGCGACGCGCGTCACAATCGATAATGAAGTGGCAGAGGAACAGGAAGGAAGAGTGTATCGGACGAGCGGCTCTCAACGTCCAGGAACTCACATCGTTTGGTGCGCGGGCAAGTCCGTCAGCTACTCGATATGCAAACCCGATGCCGCCTGGGAGCAGTGGGAAGCGCATCTGTTCTCGCGGGGGAGCATCTGCGGGGCGACAGTAATGCAGGTGAGTAACGCGCCGGAGATTTTGGTCAGCGTGCCAACCGGGAATCCGATTTTGATAGGTGTAAATCCCGGTGAAATATTCTGGTGTGACGCCCGGCCGACAAAACAGTGGACCGGCTTCGTGCCATTCCCTGTGTGTTGGGCGTTGCCAGAGAACCCGCTTCTTTGTGATCGTAGTTTGCGGCGAGTGCTTTTGATCACGGCGATTCCACCCGCTCATACAGTTGTATCCAGAACCATGAAAAAGAGACTTCCGCGTGGCGCTTTGCTATGGTGTCGGGCAATCCGTGATTGCCAGCGAAAACGCCTGACACAATCACCAGATGATGCAGCGAGCAAGCATCTGTGGAAGGAGTATGCGCTGGAGGCCAAAGCCGTGTGGCGAACGACACGGCGAGGCTATTTCAATTGAGCCTATGGGACCAGACGAACTACTTTTTTGGCTGTCCGCTCGGCGGGAGGGCTCCTGGGGGCAATTCCGTTCGGCCGTCGAAGAGATATTGGGACAATCAGATTTTGACTCTGTAGCTGATGGAGGCGTCCCCCTCTATCAGATGATGCGATTTTCCTTGGAGCGACTGGGACATGTTGAGTTCGAGGGAAGGGGGCCCGAGGGAGGGTGGCGGGTTGCACCACCAGTTCTTGCCGTTTCGCAGCAACCGGCAGGCTTTCTCGGTATTGTGTGCGGCGCGCGGTCGCCGGATGTAATGTTGCGATTTCAAGCGGTTGGTGGTCCAAATTGCGAGGTTTTTTCAAGCAGCCTCCATCCGACCGTGGTGCGGACCTTCGCTCCTGAAGTGGGCTTGCTGTCACAAATCGCATCGGATGCCGGACTCAGATTCCAGCCAGATGCACCGGTCAGAATTCTTTCGTGCTTGCCGCGCGTGGAGCGGTTGGCAGGTTCGAAACCGTCGGAGTTGCCTTTCGGGCGTGACTTTGAGGTCGCACGTTTTGCGGTGGGACGCTACGGATGCAAATGGGTACCTTCATCCGACGATGAAGCTGCCCACGGAGGGGATGGGCTTTACCGGTTCATCCGATTTCAAGTCCCCGAGAACTATTTGAAGCTGGGCGGGCGTGTTCTGAAAGTGGACGGGCAGACGGCCAAGTTCTTTCTGCTGGCGAGACGTGGGCGGAAGGTTCTAAGATACGACCGTTCGACCCGCTTGTTATCGGTTCCTGGAATTTGCCGTCCTCCGCTCTTGATAGACCGGGCTCTGTCGCTATGCACGGGTTATCCTGCTGCCTACGAGCCTAAGAAGAGGACGCTCACGTATGCGGGGATCAGCGAAGATATTGCAGGCTTTGCCGCGAGCTTGTTGTCCCAGAAGAGCATATGAACAATCCTATTCAACTCTTTGATCTGCTCCGGCAGATGTACCTGCGATATCTCGACAGCCCTTTTGATATTCGTTATCCAGATCTCGTTGCGGAACGGCGGCGTCTTCTCGATGAAGACGGCAGGATTTTTCGCGAACCGCTCATTGAACCTGTGCCTCTGTATGAGCGTGACCGCCGGACATTTTCTGAGTTCGCGCGGGAAACGCTGCGAGGCTCATGGCCGGGCCAGCAGATCAACGATCTTGCTGATTTCGTTTCGCTGGAGTTGTTCCCGGAGAGCCGGAGACCATACACGCACCAATGCGATGTATTCCAGGAAGCGGTGTTGAACGGAAACAATGTGGTCGTCACGACGGGGACGGGGTCTGGCAAGACAGAGTGTTTTCTCCTGCCTGTGATTTGGGCGCTCGTGAGGGAGTCGGCGAATTGGGGTCCGCCGGCGGCTCTGCCGCCTCAGTGGGATTGGTGGAATCACGGGAACCAGAGAGTTTCGCAAAGAGCGCATGAGGACAGGCACGCGAGGCCCGCCGCAGTGCGTGCGCTCATCCTGTATCCCTTGAATGCGTTGGTGGAAGACCAGTTGGCGCGGCTGCGGACCGCGCTTGACGGCAGGCGGCCGAGGCGGTGGCTGGAATCGCAGCGGGCAGGAAACCGACTCTATTTCGGCCGCTACACGAGTCGGACGCCTGTCGCGGGCTTGCAGGACGCCAATAAGACCAGACGCTTGCGCAACGAGTTGGTCGAAACGGAGCTTGCTGCGCAACAAGTGGCTGGTGATCCTGCTGAGCGGTTTTTTCCAGGGTGGACGGGGGCGAAATGTGGTCGCGCTGGGATATGCAAGACAGTCCGCCGGACGTCCTGATCACAAACTATTCCATGCTGAACATCATGCTGATGCGCAGCGTGGAGGCGTCGGTCTTCGATTTTACACGGCAATGGCTGGCGGACGATCCCACGCGTGTATTTCATCTTATCGTCGACGAATTGCACTCCTATCGCGGGACTCCTGGTACAGAAGTTGCCTACCTGATTCGGGTACTGCTGGCGAGGCTTCGGGCTCTCGGGGGATTCGCCGCAACTGAGAATCATTGCGTCGAGCGCATCCGTGAATGACGATGACGCTGCACGCGAGTACCTTGAGGGTTTCTTTGGACGAAGGGCAGATCGATTTCGGATCGTCTCGGGCAGGATGTTGCCGTTCGAGCCTGATGCGGTCGGCGCGGTGGCAGCACACTCGGCTGCCCTCTCCGCATTCGGTGCTGCACTTCGTGCCGATGGGCAGGAGGATTTGGCGGCCGCAGCGGTTGCAATTCACGAGGGAACGGGCGCTCCCGCGCCGCCCGCCGGAAGCGCGCCTGAAGTGGTTGTTGGCGCTGCCGTCGAACACATTCGCGGAGCGGCTGCGCTGCGCGCTGTTTGCAGTGTGCCCGGTCCGCCTATCGCGGCGAGGCCGAAAACCCCAGAGGAGATCGGTGCTGCTTTGTTCCCGAATTTGCCGGAGGCCGACCAGCTCGCCGCGACAGAGGGGTTATTGTCTGCTCTTTGCAAGGGGCGCAATGGGGAAGGGCGTCCTATTTTACCGGTCCGCGCGCATCTGTTCTTCCGCAATCTGCAGGGCTTGTGGGTGTGCTCAAATCCTCATTGCAACGCCGCAGCACAGCGGGTGGCTCCTTGTCCCGTTGGGAGCCTTCACTACAGTCCGGCGCTGACGTGTTCATGCGGAGCGCGGGTTCTGGAATTACTGTACTGCGAAGCATGCGGGGAGGTTTTTCTCGGCGGCTATCGCCAGCAAGGGGCGAACCCGAACGAATGGCATTTGAGTCCGGATCATCCGGACCTGGAGGCTTCACCGGATTTGGTCTCACTCGAACGAAAATACGCCCGGTACGCGGTCTTCTGGCCGGTGTTGGGCGGCGCCGCGCCGTTGCGGCCAACATGGACTCAGGACGCCGTTGTGCGACGCTGGGTGAGTGCTTATCTCGTGCCCGAAGAGGGCCGGGTGGCGCACGGAAGGCAAAGGGGTGCGGTCGGCGGATTCATATACGATGTGCCCGCTTTGCGTGGTCCGAATGGCGGATTCCGCGATCCTGATGAGCTGGGATTGGACGAGAGCGCTGGGCGGGCATTCCCTTCCTGTTGCCCGCGATGCGACACAAACTGGGCGCGTCGGGAAATCGGATCACCGGTCCGGACGCAACGGACGGGTTTTCAAAAACTGGCTCAGGTTCTTTCGGAGGTTTTGGTCCGGGAAGCGGGCCAAGAGGATTCGAGCGCAAGGAAGCTGGTGGTCTTCTCCGATAGCCGGCAGGATGCGGCGAAGCTCTCTGCTGGAATGCGTTTCGCCCATTTTCGTGATGCGCTCCGACAAGCGCTCGCCGTCGCTTTGCGAAATCAGCGGAACGGGGTGGAAGCCTTTTGGCGGCAGAGCAATGGGGAGGCTCTTTCGGTCGAGGAACAGGCGGCGGCGGATGGGTTCGCGGCGCGCAATGTCAGCGATTCACGCGCATTAACGATGGCGGCGAATCCGGCGATTGCTCAAAGACCTTCCGCTGTCAACCCACGGCTTACATGGACACAATTGGCGCAGAGAATTCGAGACCGCGCGGCGCTCGGTCCGTTTCCAATCACGCTGCTGGCGCTGGATGCGGCTTCGCAACTCCTGATGCGGGGCATGAATCCAGGCGGTTGGTCGGCAGATGTGCTGTGGACAAATCCCGCCAGCCAGCAAGGCCACTGGAGAGAGCTGTATGAATGGCCAGTTGGTGGCATCCCCAGCGAGAGAGCAGTAAATGTACTTGACGCGGATCAGCGCCAGCATTTGCGAAGCATCCATCACCATGCGGAAGAAGAAGTGATGGATATTGTTTTTGCGTCGGGAAGACGAAGCCTCGAGTCGCTCCGGCTGGCCTATGTGACGACGGACAGGATAGCGCACCCGGCGGCGGATGTTGTCCTGCAGCAGGCTGCCGACAGTGTGATTCGCATTCTGGGCTCGCGGCGGAAGTTAGCATCGAAGAATGGGAACAGTTCAGCAACGATGCCCGGTTACGTTAGAGGGTATCTTGAGGAAGTTGCCCAGAGGAACGGGCGTGTGCCCGGCGATTTCCAGAGAGATGTGATCGATTATCTTGAGGGGCATGGATACCTGAACCAGTTTGTTCTCCAAGACCGGGTTCTATGTTTGCAGCAACCGGAAAACGAATTCTGGGAGTGTCCCCAATGCCGGAGGATTCACCTGCACGCCGCAGGGGGAATCTGCACAGAATGCATGTCGGTTCTGAATCCACCTCAGCCTTTGGCGGACAATCCGCCCGACGACGATTACTACAGGTTTCTGGCGGTGCGTGCCGGTGATCCGTTCCGGTTGAATTGCGAGGAGTTGACGGGCCAGACGAACAAGAGCGATGCGCGCCAGCGGCAGCGTCTTTTCCAGGACATCGTGCTGCCTCAAGTTGAAAATCCGCTGACCGATCCGGTTGACTTGCTTAGCGTCACGACGACGATGGAAGCCGGCGTCGATATCGGGAGTCTTTTAGCCGTGATGATGGCAAACATGCCGCCCATGCGTTTCAATTACCAACAGAGGGTCGGGCGTTCAGGCCGGCGGGATGCTGGAATGTCGGCCGCGTTGACGCTGTGTCGCGGGAGAAGCCACGACGACTACTATTTCCAGCGCCCAGACCGGATAACTTCCGATCCGCCGCCATCGCCCTATGTTGACATGAGCAGCGTGCCGATTCTGCGCCGCGTGCTCGTCAAGGAAGTTCTGCGGCAGGCCTTCTTGCCGCTCAATTTGGGTGCTGTCACAAGCAGCGTGCACGGGGAATTCGGGACGGCTGCGGCCTGGAACCAGCCCCTGCATCCGACCGGTGGTCCTGCCGTTCGTGAGTGTGTTGCAGCGTGGATTCAGGCAAACCAGCACGAAATTGAACGGACGTGCGACGTACTGCTTGAACACAGCAACCTTGCGGGGCGTCGGCAGGCGTTCCTGGATTTTGTGAATGCGGAGTTGATTCCGAGAGTCGATGCCATTGCCGCAAGCGCTACGATGACGCAGCGGAACTTGAGCGAGCGCTTGGCAGAAGCTGGACTGCTCCCAATGTTTGGATTTCCGACAAGGGTGCGGCTGCTGTATCACGAGCGTCCGAGATTTACTGACTGGCCGCCGGAAAGGGGCGTCGTAGATCGGGAGCTGGACATTGCGATAAGCCAGTTCGCGCCAGGAGCCGAAACTGTCAAAGATGGGCTGATACATACGTCGATAGGTGTCGTCGATTACGTGCCCGGAGGAGGGCGGATCGACGAGGTGCCACAGCCACTGGGCACGGCAAGGCCGATTGGTCTGTGCCGGGCGTGCCGGGCTGTCGACGATCGACAGGTGCCTGGGGGCGTCTGCCCTGTTTGCGGCGCAGTCGATCCGGATTTTAAAGTCATCCAGTTGTCCCAGCCGCTAGGCTTCTGTACGGGCTATCGAGGAAGCCGGGATTTTGACGGTGTTTTTGAATGGTCACCGAGAGCTTCGAGCGCGAGAGCCGGTGCCACGCTGCGGCCGTTGGTGCCTCGCGCGAATTTTGGCGTGTGGTCCGGCGAGGAGACGGTTTTTGTAATCAACGATAACGGGGGTGAGTGTTTTGATTTCCGGAAGCTGGACGGACACGACATGTGGGTTACCCCAGAGGCACTGACCCAGATCAATTGGGCCAATGCACGGCTGGATGCAGCGGCGCCTGCGGATCGCCGCGCGCTGGCATCGGTGAAGCGAACTGATCTTTTGGTGCTGGGAATTCGGGCGTGGCCACAGGGGATTCTGTCCTCGCCTGTGGATTTGAACGCGAGGGCAGCCTTGTATTCCCTGGGATTCTTGCTGCGGCGGGCGGCGGCCGATCTGCTTGATGTGGACGAGAAGGAGTTGAAGGTGGGATTGCGCGTTGTCCGGGACAATCTTGGGAATGTTACGGGCCAAGTATTTGTGTCCGACGATTTGGAGAACGGTGCCGGCTATAGCACGTTTTTGGGCCGTCCGAGCGAGTCGGAAAGGCTTCTCCAGTATATGGTGGGCATTGGGAATTCCGCCTTTTACGAGCCAATTGTGGCGGACAGACACGCCAGCACTTGCCAGACATCATGCCCGGATTGCCTGCGAGACTTCAGCAATTTGTCGTTCCATAACATTCTTGATTGGCGGCTGAGTCTGGATTTGGCGCGGCTGGCTCTTGACGCGGCTGCGGAAATTGATCTGGACGTAGCGTATTGGCAGCCTCTGGCAACGCAGGCATCACAAAGCTATTTTGCGGCGCAACCAGGCTGGGGCTTCCAGCTTTACGGCGGACTTCCGAGCGGGCGGCGAGGTTTGGCGGCAGAAATAATTTGCCATCCCCTGTGGAGCCGGAATCCGCTCGCCCTTCATGCGGGGCTCGCGCGCGCGGAGGCTGAAGCCAGAACGGCAGGGGCAACGCATGTTTCTTTTAGATCGCTTTTCGAAATTTTGAGAAGGCCCTATTAGCATGACGACTCGCCGCAATTCCGGAGGATTGAAAGAGTCTGGAGACCGGGCGCGAAATCCCCGGCCTCTCGTGAGTCTGTTCTGCGGGTGCGGCGGCCTCGATCTCGGGTTCAAGGAGGCAGGTTTTGAACCTGTTGTGGCCATTGATAAAGACCCGATAGCGTGCAGGACCTACGAGCTGAACCATCCCGGCGTCCGGGTGTTGAAGCAGGACCTGGCATCGGCTCCGAAGGGGTACATCCTTGATCGCTTGGCGGAACTGCCGCACGAGAGAAGGCCGGTGGGAGTGATCGGCGGTCCCCCTTGCCAAGCCTTTTCGTTAAGCAACCGGAACGGCGGTGTGCGCGACGCCCGTGCAAACCTTCCGGAAAACTACGCCGCAGTCCTGAAAGATTTGGCGCTGGCCTTTGAGCTTGATTTTTTTGTATTCGAAAATGTTCTCGGGCTTCGGTACAAGAAACATTCAGAGCTTTTTACGGTGTTCAAAAAGCTTTTTTCGTCGGCAGGATTCTCGATTTTTGAGGGTGAGCTGGACGCGCAGGACTTCGGTGTACCTCAGGTGCGCAAACGGATTTTCGTTGTCGGCTTTAATGAGAACAAATATCCCGACCTTGATTTTGAATTCCCATTAGGTTCTGCAAAAAGCAGGAGAACCGTGCAGGATGCCATCGGGTCTTTACCAAAGCCTACGTACTTCGAACGCGGGCTCTTGCCAGCGGATATTCCTTTTCACCCGAACCACTGGTGCATGAGGCCCAGATCCAAGAAATTTTTCAACGGATACCTAAAAGAAGGCGATAGCAAAGGGCGCCCTTTTCGGGTGCTTCCCTGGGACAAACCGAGCTGGACTGTCGCCTACGGTCACCGGGAGGTACACATCCATCCGAGTGGCTGCAGACGCCTGAGCATCTACGAAGCAATGCTTTTGCAAGGCTTCCCGTCGAGCTATACGTTGTTGGGCACACTCTCGGATCAAGTCCGGCTCGTGTCGGATGCCGTTCCGCCACCCGTGGCGAAGGCGCTGGCAGAATCCATTCTGGAAGTGATCGAACATGGGAGGCAACTCACGCGGCGCGAGCCGCTTCTCTTTCCCTCCTGAATGCAAGCCAGAGCATAGAATCCTGTGGTCCAGCCGGGCCTCGGCGAAGGGTGTGGAACCTGTTCGTCCCTTGAGGGGATTTTTCAGCCGTTTTGCGGATGAGAAGCGGCGCACCTTTGCCTGGCGGAAGAGAAAGGTGTCTTCGTTTCACTTGCTGCTGGCGGAGGTTTTGCTGGTCCAAACGAAGGCTGAGGATGTTGCCGACGTTTGGCCGCAGTTGGTCCGTAAGTACCCAACGCCCGCTGCGCTCTCCGGCGCAAGTGTTAAGAGCCTTGTCAGACTGCTCCGGCCGCTAGGGCTGCAGAATCAAAGAGCGAAATCTCTAATCACAATCTCCAGAATTCTCTTTCGAGATTTCGGTGGACGGGTTCCACGATCCAAAGAAGCATTGCTGTCAATTCCTCATATTGGTCTGTATACGGCTGCGGCGGTTCAATGTTTCGCGTTTGGAGAGCGTTTGCCCATCGTCGACGCCAATGTGCTCCGCGTGCTGGGAAGGATTCATGGGATTGAGGGGGGAGCTGACTTGCGCCGCTCACGAGAAATCTGGTCACTGGCGTGGAAACTTCTGCCAGAGAAAAACTGCAGAGGCCACAATTACGGGATTCTGGATTTTGCCTCGACCGTTTGTACGGCGAAGCAGCCACGCTGCGGCTCATCTCCGTTGAATAAGGTGTGTTTGTTTTACAGAGGGCGTGCAACAGTTATGCAAACGCCTGGAATTGCGCCCCCTCCTGATCCTATCAATAGCAAAGGACCAGAGCGAGCGTGAGGATGATGCCGGAAGTGACCGTGAATTTCGCTTGGGGTAATCCTCGGCCTTCGGTCAAAGTGACCCATAGCCGGTTGGTGTGGGAACACTCTCGGGTGCCCTGCGGCGCTGAAATCGAAGTTGGGGATGGCGGTCAAGTGCCGCCCATCAAGCGTCTGAGGTGAGGATGGTTCCATCCCCTTCGCCGAGGCGGGATCAAGGTGTCCCGCTGTTCTCGTCGTAAAGCAAGGCAACTAAACTGGTGCGGGCGGGGGGATTTGAACCCCCACAGGCCTTGCGGCCCAATGGATTTTCTTACCATCTACGGCTTTCGCCGCCCGGACGCGGCGCTCGCAAGCACTCACGCCAGGTTTGCGGTCTGGGCTATCCCTTCACCTTCCCCCGTTAGGTCCGGGGCTTAGGCGCTGCCCGTCTAGTCTCTACACCTTCCTGAAACATTGCTTCAGGCTTGGCTCGGGATTGCCATTGCAGGTTTCCCCGAATTTGGGCAGTTCTGCATCGCCGGTTTCCCGGCGAGCACTTAGGTTTCTGTCAAGTCTGGTGCGTAGAATAGGCCCTGTAATATACGCATAAATCGCGTACATTAAATCTTGCCGTGCGTAGAATAAGTGCTATAATCTACGCATGAGGTGCGTAGAATGAGCCGCTATATCCACCAGTTGCCGGCATGGCCACGATTTCATTGGAATCAGGAAGCCCTTGCCGCGCCTCTTGCAGCCGTCCGCCACAAGCAGGGACGCCTGCTTGGACGCATGGAGGCACTTGGCTTTTCCCTGCAGAAGGAAGCCGAACTCGAGACGCTGACCCTTGACGTTCTGAAGTCCAGCGAAATCGAAGGTGAGAATCTGAATGCGGAACAGGTGACGTTCCTCGATTGCGCGACGGCTGGGTCTGGACATCGCCGGAGCGGTCGCGGCAGATCGTCATGTGGAAGGCGTCGTGGAGATGATGCTCGACGCCACGCAAAACTTCGACAAGCCACTCACTGAGGAGCGCCTGTTCGGCTGGCATGCCGCTTTATTCCCGACGGGTCGCAGCGGTCTGCGCAAGATCACGGTCGGTGTGTGGCGCAATGATGCGGAAGGTCCGATGCAGGTCGTTTCCGGTCCGGTGGGCAAAGAGAAAGTCCACTATGAAGCTCCGGCCGCCCCTCTTCTCAGTCGTGAAATGTCTCGATTCATTAACTGGGCAAACGAAACTGACAGCACGGATCTGGTTCTCAAGTCTGCGCTCGCTCATTTGTGGTTTGTGACCATCCACCCTTTCGACGATGGCAACGGCCGCATCGCGCGAGCCATTGCTGATTGGGTTTTGGCGAGATCAGAAAACAGTCCGCAGCGGTTTTACAGCATGTCGGCGCAAATCCGGCAGGAGAGGAACGCTTATTACGAAATACTCGAAAAGACACAGAAGGGAACGCTCGACATCACGCCCTGGATGGAATGGTTTTTGGGGTGTCTTGGCCGCGCTTTTGATGGAACAGAGACTACCCTTGCCGCCGTGCTGCGCAAGGCGCGGTTTTGGGAGAAGCTTGTGGGTACGACGATAAACGAGCGACAACGTTTGATCCTGAATAGGATGCTTGATGGATTCGAAGGAAAGCTGACTTCCACGAAGTGGGCGAAGATCGGGAAGTGCTCTCATGACACCGCGCTTCGTGATATCCAATACCTGATTGACAAGGACATTCTGGTTAAAGACTCCGGCGGTGGCCGGAGTACAAGTTATTCTCTCAACTACTGATCCTGATGGCCAATGCGTGTATCTTCTCGATTGCCCAGTTTTATCATGAGAACGAGGGATGGCTGTTCAGCGGGGTTTTCCGCGTTCTTAGGCGGCACGAGGACCGATACGAAGTGGAGTTGCAGAATATTGGGAACGGATTTATCGGACGGCTGAAGCTTCATTCCGATTATCGAGGCCGCACGACGAGGGCGAATTTCGAAAATCACTGCGAACGCGGGCCAAGGCTACGAACGCTCAAAACATTGGTGCGGAGGGCGGGAATCGAACCCGCACAGTCCTTGCGGACCGAGGGATTTTAAGTCCCTTGCGTCTACCAGTTCCGCCACCCCCGCATATGGCATCTAAAGAACTTGCTTAATATCTTCGGCTTCACCACCTTCTAACGTAGCGGAAATTGTAGCGGGTAGGAGCCTTTTTTGCTCTCCCGGTAGGTTGCCGAGAGCCTTTTCGTTCGCCGCATTCAACCGCCCAAAGGCCTGCTCCATCGCTTCAGGTGTCGGGTGAACGTACTTCTGAGAAACCACCACAGTAGAGTGCCCCATGACCTTCATGATAGTAAAGGCATCCGCTCCAGCTTCGCCTAACCGCGTGCTGAACGTATGTCTAAAAGAGTGTATCACGGCATCGGCAGGCAGTCTGAGGGCTTCTTTCATCCGCTTGTGCTGATCTTCCAACGTCCAAATCGGCACTGGCTTCGCGCCAGATTCATCCGTGAACACATAGGCTGACTCGCTGAAAGCCTTGCGGCTGTCAAGCATGGCCCGCACCCGAAGGCTGAGGCTGCGGTTGCGCTTCGCATTCTTGCTCTTGCCCTTGCGAACGTGAATGAAGCCAAGCTTGGAGTCACCCACGGGCTGCAAGTAAACGTCTTACCACTCTAGTGACCGCAGCTCGCCAACGCGCAAGCCGGTATCGAGCATTAATTAACAAGGCCGCATCTTTCAAGGGCTGTGACGCGAATTCGAGATAGTTCCACTCTTGCGCATGGGACAACACAAACTCCCGGCTGCGCTCTCCCCGTAGCAGCCGGATTCTAGGGTCGCGGTTAATAACCTTCCACTCTTGGGCCATCCTCAGCAACCGGCACAAGTTCGCCAATCCCCGGTTGACGGACGCCGGAGGGCCAACTGAAGCGTCAGATCGAGAAAAAGTACCACGCCATGGTCTTTAGCACCCGCAAGGAAATCCGCGAGTATTGCCCCAAGCATGGTTATTTCGCGGGTGAAGGGATTCTGGACTTCAGTACGGATTGTGCCGCGGGGCAACTCAAGTCGGGTGATCTGGGCAAGCCCCCGCAGCCCAAGCGCGGCAGGCTCTGCAAAGAGTGCTGCTTCTTCCTGGGCGAGCCCGAGGAGCGACTCTCCCAAACTACCATCGGCGAGGCACTCGGGACTCTAGCTGAATCCTTCGGGCCGCACGCAGCATCCTTAAATTATCGTACACCATTACCGAAATAGGAGGCACTATCATGTCAGAAAAGCTTGCCGGCAAGGTCGCCATAGTCACAGGGGCGTCGAAGGGGATTGGGGCCTCGATCGCCAAACATCTTGCCGCAGAGGGCGCCGCGGTAATTGTCAATTATTCCGCCAGCAAAGAGGGCGCGGACCGCGTAGTCGATGACATCACTGCCAAAGGAGGCAAGGCCATTGCCGTCAAGGCAGATATCACAAAACAGGACGAGATCGGGCATCTTTTTACCGAGACCCAAAACGCCTTTGGCAAGGTAGACATACTTGTTAACAATGCGGGGATGTATGAGTTTTCTCCGCTCGAAAACATTAACGAGAAACACCTCAACAAACAGTTTGATCTCAACGTGTTTGGTCTGATTCGTGCTTCGCGGGAAGCGGTAAAGCACTTTGGTCCCGAGGGAGGCAGCATCGTGAATATCAGCTCGATTGTCAGCACCCTTAACCCTCCGAACGCGACGGTGTATAGCGCCAGCAAGGCAGCCGTTGACGCGGTGACAAAGTCTTTAGCGAAGGAACTCGGTCCGCGCAAGATTCGAGTTAACGCCATTAATCCCGGATTCGTGCAAACCGAGGGATGGTACGCGGCGGGATTAGGGGAAAGCGATGTCACCAAATTCGTGGAATCGCAAACGCCCCTGGGACGCCTGGGACGGCCCGAGGACATTGCTCCTGCAGCGGTATTCTTTGCCTCTTCCGACTCTTCCTGGATCACCGGTGAAACCTTGCTCATTGCGGGCGGCTTTCGTTAAGCCCACCAAACAGGGTACATCCTTAGGGTTTTCCTCGCAGCACACTAACGATCGAGATTAACTGCGTTCAACGCGGACGAGAACGTATCCGTCACGCTCACTTCCGCAATCCGCTGGTGTCGCATACAGTGTCTCGGATGTAAGCGCCTGCTGAGGTTGAAAAGCCCAGCAACCTCTCACCGATTTCATTCATCAAATTCGTATCAGGGCGAGGGCGAAAAAAAGTAGAGTCGAGCCCGCGGTGGCGAC
The DNA here is from genome assembly GCA_963765485.1 of uncultured Acidobacteriota bacterium. Classification (GTDB taxonomy): domain Bacteria; phylum Acidobacteriota; class Terriglobia; order UBA7540; family UBA7540; genus CAVROP01. The sequence goes on from CAVXWN010000001.1 coordinate 120,739, forward strand.
ACCGCGCAGAGTCTGAGCAGACCTTGAGGTGGAGGGAGGGCGTCATGAAATTACGATCTCCGGGCCTCGTTCTTCTGGTTTGTGTCGCTAGTCTGTTTTTCCTGCCAATAACCTTAGTTTCCCAACAATCCGTCTCGCACGCGCGTGTGGTGAGGCTAAGTTTCGTCAGCGGCAAGGTGGCCGTAAAAGCTCCGGGCGCGACGGAATGGGCTAAAGCGAGCGTGAATACTCCAGTCCACGAAGGCTTCGAGGTTTCAACCTCGGCGGACAGTTTTGCGGAGATGGAATTTGAAAATGGCTCCACAGCCCGCCTGGGTCCGCTCTCCCACTTAGCTTTCGACCAACTGGCCCTCGATCCCGAAGGCTACAAACTGAACCGCATGACGTTTGAGCAGGGGTACGCCACTTTCCATTTCCTGCCCGAGAAGCACGACACATACAGCGTAAGGATTGCCGGCTCAACCCTGACGCCCAGCGGCAAGGGCATGTTTAGGACGGACCTCGACAAGGGCCATGCTCGCGTGGAAGTGTTCAATGGCTTGGTTGAGATCGCGAGGCCGTCCGGGTCCGCGAAGCTCGGCAAGGACAAGGTTCTGGAATACAACACTGGGACAACTGAGGTGGCCTTCAATACAAAGCGGGGAATCGTCAAGGACTCCTGGGACAGGTGGACGGAGGCACGGGATTCGCAGACGAGCCTGGCATTGAAGGAACGGGCCGCGGCGGCTCATGGGCCGGTCTCTGACCGGAGCGACGACGGGTGGAGCGACCCCCAGGGCTCCCGTACAGATTCAACGCGGTCTTGGGCCCCTTTGATAGGCGGCTTCCCGCGAACGTGCATAGTGAAGCCTTGACAGTCGTCGCTGTAGGCGTAGTACTTGCGGCCTTCGCGTTCAACTCCCGTGAGCAGGGTGGAGGAACTCAGGAAACTCTATCCTTGGATCATCGGCAGCGACGAACGCAACGCGGCTGGGCAGTTTTCGTTGGGGGAGGGGAAGGCCCATAAGCGATTCCTGTTTGATTTCTTGACCGGGAATTGCTGCCGGCCCATTCCCTGGCAGGGATTCTCTTGTAAGGGCCAAACTAAAAGCAAAGCCCCCGCAGGTGAGTGCGGGGGCTTGGGAATTACGGTCAGAAATCTCATCCAGACTGGCAAAAGATAGGAGCGAAGCCTACTGCGCGGGAGCAGGAGCTGCTTTCTCTGCCTTCTTCTTATTCTCCTTCGCCGTCTTCTTCACCTTTTTGGTCCTCTTCGCAGTCTTCGGGGCTTCCTGTGTTGCCGGGGCTTCCTGTGCAAACACCGGCATCGCCAGCGACAATGCAACCGCGAACGTGAACAAGAGTGTCAAAAGTTTCTTCATGTTATGCCTCCTTCGGAATCACTTCCTCTTATGCCGGGAGCAAGGCATGGGCCATTTTCCCGTAATTGCACCGGATATCGGCAAGTAACTGACGTGCCACAAGCTATTACTGTTCTGGTGCAAGTCGGCGCGGGAGGGCGCCAGAGTCAACCCAATCGTCATGCACCAACTCGTATGACCGCCGCAGGAGAACGGGTAAGGGGGTATTGGCGTTCTCGGAAGTTGCAGAACAGGCCCATTCCGTCAGGGCTGGAGGCACCATACGCTAAAAACCCGGCTGGCGATTGCGTTCAGGGGTGGTCAGGTGTACGCTAACGGTCAAGCTGGAGTCCATAGTGGAAATTCTAGTGGAAATTCTGGTTAAAGAATCCGGCCGAAGGCAAGAACCAGCACGCGGTGTTAGGGAAAGGGGGAAGCAGATAATCCAAGTTTCCTCGGGCTACCTGCTCCCCCCGGGTAGTCATTAGAATAGAGTTGCTTGTTTGGACGTCCAGCAGCTTAAGAAAGTTACCTACCTGAGTCAATTTTTTTGCCGGGGAGCCTATCCCGGAAGGTACTCGCATGTCTTTGCAAGTACGCACAAAAGTCGCTTGCCGATTCCAGAGCGCTTGTAGTCTGTGCTCTTCCGGACTCCATTTGGTGCTGGTGCTAGTTCTGGTGTCAGTTAGTTGTAGCGGCGTCAAGACGCCTCTCTATCTTGATTTGCGTTCGCAGGCAGCCTAAAATGCCTCTCAACAAGGATGCTGCCCTTCTGCCGCAAGGGCCTTCTATGGGCGACCTGAATTGACCTTGCGTCCTTGCCAAACAGGCTCGGACCATGCCGCGCGACTCTTATCAGAGAGCGAGCCTCCGGGACAACGACAGCATTGCCATCGTTGGCGGTGGGCCTGCCGGTTCGTTCTTCGCCATCCATCTTCTTCAGGAAGCCAATCGTCTTCATCGACCCCTCAATGTCGTCATCGTCGAGAAGCGTGGGCTGACGGACCTCGGAGGTGACGGCTTTCAGTGCCAGGGATGCAACTTCTGCGCGGGCGGAATCTCGCCGAGGTTGCACGAAATACTCGACGAGCACGGTCTGGTCGTTCCGGAGGAGGTCATCCAGGGGCGTATCGACTACGTGTGGATACAGGGGCACTGGAAGAACTTCCGGCTTCGAGTTCCCAAAGGCATGCAGATGTATTCGGTATTCAGGGGCTCGTTACCCAGCCGAAGGAGCGGCAGGCCGGGAGGGTTCGATGCCTTTTTGCTCGGTGAGGCGGTCAAAAAAGGCGCGCGCATCTTGTATGGCAAAGTTGAGGCCGTTGCTTATGCCGCATCGGGGATGCCTCGCTTGATAGTGCGGACCAACACTGGGGAAGAGGTGTTGCTCGAGGCCGCCTTCGTGACCATCGCTACCGGAATCAATTCACATGGTGGACGCGATTATCGTGACGATGCTCTGATCGCCTCGCTCAAGCGTCTGAATCCGGCGTTCGTTCCCGGCAAGTCGCGAAAGGCCTTCATCTTCGAGCTCGAGGTGGGCGAGGACTATCTGGCCCGACACATGCACCGAAAGATCTACTTCGTCGAGTACGCCTCGAAGCACCTCGCCCTCGAGCATACCGCGCTGGTTCCCAAGGGCAGGTTCTTGACCGTCGCCATGATCGGAAAATGTGTTGACGAGGCGTCGTTGCCGAAAGACAGCCAGCAGATCGTGCATGATTTTCTGACCTTGCCCCAGATCGAGCGCATATTGCCGGACCTCGCGGCAGCCACCATCGCCTGTGCTTGTGCTCCCAGAATGACCGTTACCACCGCCAGGTCTCCCTTCGGCGACCGATTCGCCATCATCGGTGACGCAGTGGGGTCTCGGTTGAACAAGGACGGCCTGTTTTCGGCCCATGTGACGGCGAGTCGGCTGGCGCAGACCGTACTCCATGACGGAGTCGACAGGCGGGCTCTCGCAGAGGGCTACGGAAAAGCCATCAAGTGGCTCGCAGAAGACAACCGCTTCGGACGAGTGGTGTTTGGCATGAGCCGGGTGGCGTTCACCTGGCCCCTGCTCAGCCGCATCACGTACCAGGCGTTTGCCACCGAGCGCAAGCTGCGCGACGAGCACAGCCGACCCTTGAACAACGTGCTGTGGAAAATTGCCAGCGGCACGGCCGACTACCGGGAAGTACTCCGGGAGATGCTGGGCTACGGTGTGCTGCGAGCCGTTTTCGTGGGCGCGGCGGTCACGCTGAGGAACGTGGCGTTCGAAGTACTCCTGGGTTTGAAATGGGGGGAGTTCGGGCGGTACCCGACGGTAGTGCTGAAAGAGGAGCGGGAAGACCTCAAGGAAGTCTTCTCCTCGAGCTTGGGAATGGAGCTGGGCGAGTCTCCTGACTTCGAACGGATGTACGCGATCAAGATCCGAGGCTCGAAGGAAGAGATCATGGAGGAGCTAGCCAAGTTCGGCCACCCCAAAGCGAGGTTCCTCAAGCTGCGATTGATCGAAGTTCGACAGGTCCAGGGCGTGCCCAACCAGGTGGGTTCGGTGATCCGATACAGGATCCCGCTCGTCGGGTTGGGCGCGGACCTACGGCTGACCAAAAGAGTCCGCTTCGAGACCTTGCTGTATGAGGTCGACGAGCGGCTGGCAGACCAAGGGAAACTCATCTTCCACATCGCACCGACCAAGGACGGAAACAGCCAGCTCTCCATTTACGCGGCATTCGACTACAAGAAAGGCAAGCGCTTCGCGAGTAAGGTTCTATGGAAGGGCATCAGAGGGCTGTTTCCCGAATTCGTACACGACGTGGTGTGGAACCATGCCCTGTGCCGCATCAAAGAGGGAGTCGAACGGGAGCACGACTATACCCCCAGAATGTAGGCCCCCTTGCTGCGGTCACTCATTGACACGCGCCGTCGAATTCTTCCCGTCTCCGCCAGGCAGAATGGGGATTGTACAGATCAACTTCATCCTCGTATTGCCGACGTTCTTAAACTGGTGCGGTTCGTCAGGTAACACGTAAACGAAATCCCCAACGTGCAGGCGTGTCTCCTTACCGCCAGAGCCGACGATCGCAGGCTCCCCCTCGAGAAAATACACTTCGTGTTCCTCGGGGTGGGCATGCAGCGAAGTGTAGCCACCGGGCTCGAACTCCATAACCCGCATCGCGTACCGGGGACACCCATCGTCTTTGGTCAGGGCGAACCTGGCGGTCACTCCTATAAATCCCTTCCTGTCGATCTTGGTTTCGGGGACTTCAGATATGTGTTTGCGAATCACGGTATTCTCCTTTCTGCAGCTCCAGGGTTCACATGTTAGGTTTCTCCTCCGCTCTTGTCAAATCCGGCTGAGCTCCGAAGCGCGCTCCGTCCCGAACCGTGAATCTTGAAGAGCCGCACCTGCGAATGACGCAGGTTTGCGCTGCCACTTCTGGTCACGATGAATGAGGCTCGCAGTCATGCGAAAGCGGCAAGGAGGAGTATCAGGCAAAGTTCCGGAATTCAGACTCGCCCGCCATGATCGGCTGGGTGCTCGGGGTTGACGGCTCCAAACGAATAGTTGCCGGCAAGAAACTGCTCGGTGTACCACTTCATGGCGTCATGGCTGCTCATGTACATGTCAAGCTGCGAACTGCAGGCCATCAGTCGGCCGAGGATATCGAGATTCAATTCCGTTTCGTCGGCAGGGGCCCTCTTGCACCAGGCATTGACCAAGTCGCCCCGACGGTCGACGATGAAGTCATAATGGGAGAGGCACGCCTCCAGGAAACAGGCGCGCAAGCTTCTCCGTTGCCGTGTCGAGCCTCCTCCCGTGAAGCGGAAAGAAATGTAATTGTTCGAAGGGTTATCGGAAAGGCAGGCGTCCACCAAGGAAAAGTGATAAGCCAGCCGCGAGTTCAAGTTCATGTATTCGTCCGCCACGAGCAGGTAGCTCCGGTCGCCGAGGGCGCGGACAACACTGTTCTGCGAGGCCAGCGAGCCCGTGATTATGGAAGCAAGATCGCCCAAGCTAGCGGGCATTTGCCGCCTCCAACTGACCGCCGGGTGGGTGATTCCCTTCCAGAGCGCTTGAAAAGGCCTGGAGGTGATCTGTGCCGGGGCAACTTCATCGGCCTCCGCAACACTCTTGTCCAGCCCACCACCCAGGTCCAACACAAACAAGTTGACTGGCACGGAGGCGAGGAGCTTCTTTGAGCGATGCGGGTGATGCTCTAATTCTCGGTCCTGGAGCGCGAACATTACCTCGACGGCCCTCTCGTGGCAATAGCGGAGCACGTCGTGGGCTGATTTGCATCCGCCGGGCCGGAAACTGAATGCGCCGGCGTCGAGCAGGTGCAGGGTGAGCAATCTCCGGCTGATGGTGTCGCCGCTTCTCTCGCGGTAGCGCTCGGCCAGAGTGATTTGAACGGGCGGCGCCGGCCAGAGGTTTCCTTTGTAAACTACTGACTGGGAGGCGTCGAGGCTGATTGCCTCTCCGGCCTTGATCCGATCAAAGGCGGCCGCCATCTGCAAAACCGACGGCACCTTGAATTCCCTCAGCAGCGTGGCGGCGTGGCCGGCAAGGTTTCCGCGCTCCGCAACCAGGCCCGCGATGCGCGGAAAAACCTCGACAATCTCCGGGGAGGCGCGCCGAATGATGGCGATGGCGCCCTCGGGGGTCTTGAGTAGGGCTTGCCGGTCCTCGGCCAAGTAGGCCTGCCCGGAAACCTGTCCTGGATACACAGTGGCCCCACCCGAAATCAGAACCTCTCCTCGTGGCCGCGTTTTCGACCGCGCGCGCTCGGCCACGACCAGAGGGCGAGCCTGAAGAATCCAGATCGCCCCGTTTTGGTCAAGTACCCACTCGATATCTTGGGGTGCACGGAAGTACTCTTCAATCCGGCAGCCGAATTCAGCAAGCATGCGCAGATGGTCGGGTTCAAGGCTCGGCGCATCGGATTGGCCGGAAGTCAGCGGGGCGTGGCTCACGCCTCCGCCATCTTGAAGAACAATCTCTTCCTCTTTTTGCACTATTTGCGATTCAACAATAGAGTGGGGCCGCCGGCGGGAGACGACAAACAGGTCAGGCGTTACCCGCCCGCTGGCAATGTCTAACCCCAAACCCCGGGTGGAGGTCACCCACAGTACGTCACGCTTGGCATCCTTGGGGTCGCGCGTATATAGAATTCCTGCCGCGCGAGCGCTGATGACAGGCAGGACGAGCACAGCCATGGGGCTTTCGACTTCCGGCAGCCCTGTCGAAAGCCGATAAGAAAGAGCCCTTTCACTGAATCGCCCAGCCACCACGCGCTTGTAAGCCTCGATCGTCTGGTCAGGAGGCACGTTAATCAGGCTGAGGAACTGGCCGGCAAACGACCTTGCGCCTCCCTCGCCGACGGCGCTGGAGCGGACCGCAAGACCGGGCGCTTCATGTCCCAGCATCCGCGCGCGCTCAATAATCGCAACTTCCACCGCTCTCGGGACCGGGCAGGCCATCACCAATTCTGTAAGGTGGGCAGAGATTGCCTGCAGGCCCTCCAAGTCACCGAGATCGGCCTGACGCAACGAGTCACGGATGGCCGTCCATAAAGGGATCCCGCAAAATTGGCGATAGGCTTCCGTGGTCAGAACGTAGCCGTTCGGAACCGGTAAACCGAGCTTGTTCTTGATTTCGCCCAGCGCCGCAGCTTTGCCGCCAACTTCCCCGGCCGCCTCCGAACCGATCTCCGACAGCCAGACTGCCAGTCGAAGCGGCGACGATTCCTGTCGCATGCTGATATAATTTTCCACTTCCCGCTGTTGCTCTTTCAGGGCTTGGGTCAACACCGGGTAGGTCGTCCCGCTCATTTTTCCCAGCGCGTCGACGATCCCCCGCGCCTTTTCGAAAATGGAGACCACACGTCCGCCCAGCACATCGCGGAGCGGAGGAACATAATGAAGATCCTCCTGTAACCCTGCCATCAGTTCCAGACATTCGCTGTTCAGCGAGAGGAGCCTTCGGAAACTGATGTACTTATCCCGCAGCCTGGCCTCAGCGGCGGCTGCGCTGCGTGTCCGCATTTTTGTGCTCGACGCCAAAACATTAGGAGTGTTTCGATTTTGGATTTTGGACTACGCGCACGCGCTAAGCTGGGACGGAACCTGGCTTGCCCTCGCAAATCCAAAATCGGAAATCCAAAATCTTCAGTGTCCCGCCATTCTTCTCTTGAACAAACGTGCGGCGACAAAATCGATACCGAATCCCGCGAGCAGGGCGACCACCACGGAGAGGATCCCATAAGAAGATGGATGCTGCGTCGCCAGCCAAGCAACCAGGGCCGGGAAACCGACTTCAACAACCTTGAGGGGGACGTCCGAACTCTCGACGACCTCTCCCTTCCGGCATTCCAGCACGCTGATTTGGTATTGTCCGGGAGCGGCGCACTTCGGCAGAAGGAACTCGAGAGTGTAAGGCAGGCCGTCCTTGTCCGGTTGATTCATCCGGATGCCGCCATTCGCCAACCGGTAGCTACCTTGCTTCGCTTTATAGAGGAAGTAGTCGTCGGCAACGCGCCCGTAGTCCTGCGTCTTGGATTCGATGCGCATCTGCTTCTTAAGGGCCGGCAGGTCGAGTCCGTACTTGTCAATGGCGGCGCGCGTCAAGCAATCATTAACCGGCTCGGAACTGAAAACCAGCAGCAGTGAGGGGACGTCAGAGATGGTCACCTTGCCGGAATTGACCCAGATGGGGCCGACGCGGCCGGCCTTGTTAAAGACCTCCGTCACTTTCTGGCCCCGCACCACGACGACGACTTTTTCGTCTGGCCCCGTCACGCCCTCCACCCGCACGCGTGCGCCGCCGTAGAAGGCGCCCATGCGGACAATTTCTGGAGTCACTCGCAGTCTTGCTTGCTGAGGCAGGGCAGTAGCCGGCCCCAGCAAAAGGGCGGAAATGGTTAGGGCGGCAGTGAGCGCAGTCTGCATGTTTCGGTGTATCAAGGTCAGTGTCCCCTCACAGGAGTAAGGTGAATCGTCGGCGTTAACAGAAGCCCGACGGCCATCTTGAGCATCACCACCAGCACCACGGAAGCCAACAGGATCTTGATTTGATCCCCACGCAGGCGTCGCCCCACACGTGCGCCGACCTGCGCGCCGATGGTCGACCCGGCGGCCAGTAGCAGCGCAAGCACGAGGTCCACAGTGTGATTGGTAGTTGCCTGCATGTAGGTGACACCCGCGCATGTGAACAGGATTTGGAACAGGTCCGTACCCACCGCCACGTGCATGGGCATGCGCAGCAAGTAAACCATCATGGGAACCATGATGAAACCACCACCCACTCCCATGATCGCCGCCAGAATGCCGACCACTCCGCACAGGAAAAAAGGAAGGAGGACCGAATGCCGGACCTGCGAGCGGGGGAAGTCCATTTGAAATGGCAGCTTGTTGAGAAAACTTTGGCCCCGGGTCGAGCGGTGCGACTTGGGCACCAGAGCACCGCGCCGCAGGCTTCGGAGGCTTTCGGTAAACATGTAGCCACCGATCAGGCCTAACATCACGACATAGGTGATGGTGATGGCAAAATCGGCGGTGCCGAGTGCCCGGAGAAACTTGATGACACGAACTCCGATCAAGGCTCCTGTGAGGCCGCCGAGCAGGAGCACCGTGCCCAGCTTGACATCGACGTTGCCCAGTCGGAAGTGGGCGGCAGTCCCCGAAGAGGACCCCGCAACGATCTGGCAGGAATCCGAGGCGGCGGCCACGGTGGGCGGAATCCCGATCATCATCAAAATGGGAGTTAGCAGGAATCCGCCGCTGACACCAAAGAGCCCGGACATGAAACCCACAATGGCCCCGACACCCACCAACAGAGGAAGCAAGTTACTGATTCCCGCTACGGGAAGAAGGACCCACATAGAGACCCCTTGTGAGTTGAAGCTGCGATTTTCCACAGCGGTGTAAACCCAGACACCACCTGCGCCATTCGCGCTGGCTGCGTAGAACTGTGGGCGGCGCTAAGGCGGAGAAGGGTGGCAGGCTCAAAAATCAGGCTTGTAAGCATCTTTCCCATCACCAGCAGTACCATGAGGGCAAGGATGATTCTGAGCTGTTCTCCGCGCAGAAACCGGCTGACGTTTGCTCCCGCCTGCGCGCCGACGGCCGAGCCGATGGCTAAAGGCAGGGCGAGAATGAGATCGACGGTGTGGTTCGTTGTGGATTGCATGTACGTGACCCCAGCACACGTGAACAGAATCTGGAACAGATCCGTACCGACCGCCGCATGCATGGGCATGCCCAACAAGTAAACCATCATGGGGACCATAAGGAAACCGCCGCCCACCCCCATGATTGCTGCCAGAACACCCACCACGGCACCCAGGAGGAACGGCAGGAGAACGGAGTGGCGTACCTGCGAGCGCGGGAAGTCCATCTGGAATGGAAGCCTGCTCAGGTAGACTTCTCCCGAGGGCAAAAGCAGTGGGCGGGTGATCAGGACTCCTCGACGCAACGTTTGGAGGCTTTCGATAAACATGTAGCCTCCCACCAGGCCAAGAATTACAACGTAGGTGATCGTAATGACGAGGTCCGCTTCTCCAAGCCGACGCAAGACTTTGATGATTTCGACGCCTATCGCCGCGCCCGAAAGGCCCCCCGTCAGCAGCACCGTTCCCAGTTTCATGTCGACATTCCCCAACCGGAAGTGGGCAGCGAGTCCGGAGGAAGAGGTGGCCACCATCTGGCAGGACCCGGAAGCCGCAGCCACCGTAGTGGGAACGCCGATCATCATCAGGAGGGGGGTAATCAGGAATCCGCCTCCCACGCCGAACATCCCGGAGAGAAAACCGACGAGGGCGCCAACCCCGAATAACAGGGGTAGAGGAATGCTGATTCCTGCTACAGGCAGAACCACCCACATACTTTTGTCTCACCTTCCAGGTCAGAGGTCGCCGGCAGTCGGCCTATGGCGAGGGGAGACTGGGACCGATTGCGAGGCTTCCTGATGGCTATGGGATTCTACCGGGTTAAGCATAGTCGAAGGGGTAAGTACGACTCCTAAAATCATTTTAATAGTCACCAATAAGACCGCGGAAGCCAGTACGATGATCAATTGCTCGCCCCGGAAAAGGCGGCTCAAGCGTGCGCCAATTTGCGCCCCAACCGCGGAGGCGATGGCCAGACCCAGCGCCAGAATGAGATCGACCGTTTGATTCGTCGTTGCTTGCATGTAGGTAATGCCCACGCACAGGAAGAGGATCTGAAAGAGGCTAGTACCCACCGCGACGTGGGTGGCCATCCCCAGAAGATAAACCATCATAGGTAACATTATGAAACCGCCGCCCACTCCCATGATCGTCGCCAACAAGCCGACGAGAGAGGAAAGGGCCAAGGGTAGAAGCACGGAGTGGCGCACTTGCGAGTGAGGAAAATCCGCCTGCCACGGCAGTCGGTCCAGCAAGCCCTGCCTTCTTCTGGCCTTGTCCGCTTTATGAACCAACGCACCACGGCGTAACCTTCGCAAACTTTCGACAAACATGTAGGTGCCTAGCGTCCCCAGCATCACAATATAGGTCAGCGTGATGACCAAATCGGCTTCTCCCGACGCCCGCAGCAGCTTGATGGCACGCACGCCAAAGGCCGCCCCGATGAGGCCCCCGGCAAGCAACAGCCCACCCATTTTGGCGTCCACATTTCCTAGACGAAAGTGAGCCGCGACGCCCGAAGAGGATGTTGCGACCATCTGGCAGGAGCCAGATGCCGCCGCCACGATTGGGGGGACGCCAATCATCATGAGAGCGGGCGTCAGGAGAAACCCCCCTCCCACACCAATTAGACCCGAGAGCAGGCCGACCGAACCGCCGATGCCAATCAAGTAAAAAATGCTGAGGCTGACTCCGGCCACTGGCAGAAAAATGGGCATCTTCCGCCTTCCTCCTTCATTCGCAACGCCTCGATCTATTCATTGCGCTTCAACTTCCGGGCACGCACCACCGACGAAGCGGGATTCTACACCTTTGCCCCTCCATGCAACAACAGGTTTTAGTGGCGCAGCGATTCCGCACTCGAAGGAGGCGCTGCTCTGGTCATTTTGGCTCATTTCGGAGGGGGGCCCGGATTCATGCGGGGTTTCTGCTCGGTTGGCTGATCTCAAGGCGCCCACAGTGGCCTCAAACTCGAAATTACACTCGCGTACTCGGGATCAGTTCCTCAAGGTTTACTGCTGTTACGCCCGGCACCGCCAGCGCCACTCGTTCAACCTCTTTCCGTTCATCGGCTTCTGCGACCTTGCCGCTAATGGCAACGTGGCCCCCTTTTGCTTCCACCTCGATTTCGAGGTGCGACGTGGGCGGGTTAAGGGCAACATTGGCGCGGACACGGCTGGCTATCGCCAAGGTCTTCTAATTCCGCTTGACACTCAGGAGTAAATTGAAAGCAGGCACAACTCCGGATGAGCGCGCTTATGCTTTTGCAGACTTGTTCGATATCGATGTTCTCCAGGTTGAACACCACGTCGTAAAGAACCGGATCCTCCCAGCCCACTCCATACAGGTAACGGGTCCACTTCCTTCTTTCTTCGTCAACCTTCTGAATGTAGTCGAGCGCCTCGCTGCCGTGGAGATTCAACCTTTCCTCCACCATCGCCAATCGCTTTTCCACGGGAGCGACGACCCTCACCCTTAGTACCGATCGCGCCCCTTTCAACATCAGATGTCCGGCGTTGCCGTGGTAAACGACGTTGCCACTTTTCACCTCTTCGGCCAAGGCGGCTTGAAACAGCGCCAGATACTGATATCGCGAATGCTTGAAGCGATCTAGAAACCCCGGGGGCTTCAGTAAAGCGTCCAACAAGTCACGGTGCGAAACGCCACTCGCAGCGGCTCGCTCGACAATGGCCTCACGTCCGACGCACCGGTAATCCAAACGCTCAGCGAGGCACTCAGCCAGCGCCTTCCCGCCGCTGAAAGAGCCTCTGGAAACCGTAATCACCGACATAACCCCTCCCGTACCGAATGACAGAATACCCACCATCCTACCACAGAATAATCCCCCGGGTGACATTCACGGTTAGTAGGGTTGTGGTGTCATTTGCGAGAGATAGGCGTTGCAAGTGCCAGGAATGTCGGCGCTTCGAGGGTGATCCTGTCCGACGTCACAGCGAGACATGCTCGGGGGCACGAAATGTCCACCGGCAAATGTTTGTGATACCATAGTCCTTCGGCACGGAGTCCGACAGCGATCCACTCATGGCGAACCCGGTCAAGCAGGTTGCCTCTTGGCAATAAGCCCAAGCTCGCAAATTCGCAAGGATCATCAGGGCAAGGTGTACCTCGTCGGAGCGGGTCCAGGTCCGGCAGAACTGCTTACCCTGAAAGCGGCCGAACTACTTCGGAACGCGGATGTGATTGTCTATGATCGTCTCATTCAAGACGGGGTGTTAGCGCTCGCTTCGCCTTGCGCCGAGCGGATCTATATGGGCAAGCCGGTGGGCCGGCATGATTCCCGCCAAGATGAAGTAAACGAAGTCCTGGTGAGAAAGGCGCGCGAGGGGAAGCAAGTGGTGCGTCTAAAGGGAGGTGACCCCTTCGTTCTGGGCCGCGGCGGCGAAGAGGCTGAGTATCTGGCGGAGCGCGGTGTGCCTTTCGAGGTGGTTCCCGGCGTCTCATCAGCCATTGCGGCGCCCCTGCACGCCGGTATTCCCTTGACCCATCGGGAGGTGGCTTCCTGCGTCGTCATTGCCACCGGTCATGAGGCGCACAGAGACGAAGACCGCTTGGACTGGGCGGCACTGAGCAAGCTTGACACATTAGTGTTCCTCATGGGCGTCCACAACGTTGGCAGGATTGCTTCCCGCTTGATTGAACAGGGCCGTGATCCCGCTACCCCTGCCGCCTTGATCCAGATGGCGTATTGGCCGGGCGAGCGGGTGCTCGTGGCGACTTTGGCGACTATCGCGGCGGAGGCTGAGCGCACGAAAGTCCAGCCGCCTGCCACCTTGCTCATAGGTGAGGTGGTCCGTGTGCGAGAAAAACTAAAAAACACTCAGAGCAACCTCCGTGCCTCGGAGACCAGCCCACGGTTCGACCCCGCGCCCATGCCGGATCAACTCTTGCGGATGGCAGCGGCAGGGCTGGGCAGCCAGGTTTTGGGATTCGCCCTCTCGTTGGCATTGTTTGACCAAATGGAAGAATGGCAATCGGCGCGCAGCCATAGCCCACCGATTTGATCTGCACGTTGGCGCTGCAAAGGAGATTCTGGATTGCCTGGTGGCGCTGGGTCTGCTCGAGTGCGCCTCAGAAGGTTATCGAAATCTCGAGCTGGCGACCGTCTATTTGAGAAGCGATCCACCCCAGAGTCTGAAGCCAGTACTCCTTCATCAACTGGCTCAGTTCAGTCGCTGGGAAGCGGTGGCGGCCTATGCTCGCAGCGGTCAACGGAGCCAAGTGCCGTCCGGAAAAGAAGTTTCCGACTTCGCTTGCTGCGAATGTCTGGCCGGCTTTTCCGCTCCCGCAGTCGTGAAGAGACTCGATCTGGCTGAAAAGAGCCCAGTACTCCTGCTGGGTTGGGGAGGAGAAGCTTACCGCACAGCTCTCACCCGGCGCTGGCCTGATCTTGCTTTGGAAATCAGGAATCCGCTGCTGGGCCCTAGCCCCCTGACTGTGCCCCAGGCGAATAGCTATGGAAGCATCATTTTGTCAGGTCTGGTGGCGCGTTCGGCCGAGGAAGAAGATCTTATTCTGCGGGCGTCTGCCGCGGCCTTGCAAGACGACGGCGTGTTGGTCCTTCACGATGCCTTTCTGCCCACTGGTTTGCTGCCTCCCGAGGTGGTACTCGGGGCTTTGGGGCGACACCTCACCTGCCGGCCCGGCGACAACTGGTCCATCGAGCGGCTGCGCAGCGTACTTGAGACCCTCGCTCTCCGCGACGTGGGCGCGGAGTATCTCCCCAGCGGCACGGTGATCGTGACGGCGCGAAAAGGCGGCAATCGTGGCGCTAACCCGTGACGGGAACTGATGCGAAAGGTTCGTTTCCTCATTTGATGGCATACGAAAGATAACGGCCGTCTCCCAGGGAGGCAGCTTCGGAATTGGCAAAATCACGGTTTTCAGGACGAATAATCAGTAACTTATGCTGTGCAATTTTATGAAATGTCAGGTTTGTTATATCCTTCAGAAGAGAGGGACTCGAATCCCGGTTCATGGTCCTTACTGCACTCGTCCATCAGCACCTCGCCCCTGATACCAAAGGCCTCCGTGCCTTCTACCGCTCGCACCGCGGCTGTTGCCAGGCGCGGCTCCACCCATGCCGACCAACATAGCATGTCACCAGCGCCCCAGGTGCGGATCCTGCGGCGTCCTTTTGGGTGGCACGTAGCTATCCACCGCCACCTGGCCGCTCTTGATAATGTGAAGATACCGGCTGGGCTGAACAAGGAGGGCGCCCGGAGGGCGAGCTAAGGCCAGGAATCAGGCATCGCGTCCCAGTCGCTGCGTAGTGCCGCGACAATTAACCCAGTTATCAATCCCACCCGCGCGGCCCGGTTCGTTTCTACAGCCAAATTGTCGGATTCTAAAAAAATATTCGGGCATTAAGAGTCAAAGTAGATAAAAAACTCTTGCATTAACAATTAACAAGATTAATACTCCACTTGGTTATGAGTTTGATTCGGGCAGGTTTTGATGTAGAGGCGGCTTTGCCCCGCCAGGTGGCGATCCCGCGTCTGCGGGATCGCCGCTACGATTCCCAATCGCGCGCTGCTGAGCAAATGGAGAAATGCTATGGGCGAAATCGCAATCGAAACTCTAGCGGAAGAGATGTATCAAATGGTTGCCGAATGCGCAGGGAAAAAGAATCTGAAGGCAACGGATCTGACCAAAGCTTCGATCGCCAAGCATGGCGAGGGGGCTTGCGACAAAGACGACTGTAAGAAAGCTATCCGTCTGCTCATCGATTCGGGCCGCTGCGTTTACAGCTATCTGGGTGGATCGTACATCCAGTTGCCTCCCAAGGAGGGCGCCGTCTCCGAATCGTGATTCGCGTGCCCTAAGGCTACCGTGACCGCGCCCAGCACATTGCCGCGCCTCGTCGTCGCCGGACTTTCCGGCGGGTCAGGCAAAACTATTGTCTCTCTGGGTCTGCTCCTGGCGGCTCAACGCCGGCGGCTGCCTGTCCGGGCATTCAAGAAGGGACCCGACTACATCGACGCCGCGTGGCTAGCTTGGGCGGCGGGTGGCGTCGTCCGCAATCTGGATAGTTTCTTGATGGGTTTTGAGAGCGTCATTGCCTCATTCACTTCGAATGCAGTGCCGGGCGGCATCAACCTCATCGAGGGCAACCGTGGCCTCTACGATGGTGTTGATGCCAGAGGCACACACAGCACCGCCGAATTGGCAAAAGCGCTGCGAGCGCCTGTAGTGTTGGTGCTCGACGCCACCAAGGTCACCCGAACCTCGGCAGCCATGGTCCTCGGCTGCCAGCGACTCGATCCTGCGGTCGATATCGTCGGAGTGGTCCTCAACCAAGTGAGCGGGCCTCGGCACGAACAGGTGTTGCGCGAGGCTATCGAAGTGACCTGCGGAATTCCCGTGCTTGGCGCCATCCCCAGAGTTCAACAAAGCAGCTTGCTTCCGGAACGGCATCTGGGTCTCGTGGTTCCGGAAGAGTATTCTGGCACGAACTCATTGCGCGAGAGGCTTGAAGCGCTTTTCGAGGGGCGCTTGGACTTCGAGAAGCTCTGGAGGTTGTCCTGTCTGGCTCCCAACGTCGAGGCTTCGGCAAAGTCCGCGCCGAACCTTGCAGACGGGGATGGGCTAAAGATCGGATACCTCCGAGACTCCGCCTTCACCTTTTACTACCCTGAGAATCTGGAGCTTCTGAGGACGGCCGGTGCCGAACTGGTTCCTATCTCTGCGCTGTCGGCAACTTCTCTGCCGGAAGATATCGACGCTCTCTACATAGGGGGCGGGTTCCCCGAAACGCACGGTGAAGCCCTTTCTGCCAATACGCCATTTCTGGCAGCCCTCCGGCGCGCCGTAAGCAGCGGCCTGCCAGTTTACGCGGAATGCGGGGGTTTGATGCTCCTGTCCCGCGCGATTCTCTGGCAGGCATCGAAGTACCGCATGGCCGGGATACTTCCCTTCGAAGTCGAGGTTTGCGCCAAGCCACAGGGCCATGGCTATACCGTGCTCTCCGTGGACACGCCCAATCCTTTTTTTCCTCAGGGCCTAATGCTGAAGGGCCACGAGTTCCATTATTCGAGGATTCTGCCGGGAAGTGACCTGCCAAACACCGCCTGCGCGGTCCGTCGTGGTGTCGGTTGCTACCACGGTCGCGACGGCGTAATCACTGGAAACTTATGGGCCAGCTACACCCATTTGCATGCGCTGGCCACGCCCGAGTGGGCTCGGGGGTTGCTCAACGCCGCACAGCGCTTTGCAGAGCAGAAAGCAGAAATTAGAAAGCAGAATGCACAACCACTTCCTGCTTTCTAATTTCTGATTTCTAATTTCTGATTTCGTGGAGGTTCTTAATGAGCAATCTGATTCTTCCCCATGGAAGTCGTGAACTTAAGCCCCTTCTCTTGGCGGGCCGGGCCCTCGAGGAAGAAAGCAAAAGGGCGCAAAGCCTGAAGAAAGTTCCGATGACCAGCCGTGAGACGAGCGATCTGATCATGATGGGAATCGGTGCATTCACGCCGCTGGATGGGTTTATGGGCAAGGACGACTGGCAAGGCTGTTGTGAGACCTACAGCATGCCCAGCAGGAAAGGCCTCTTCTGGCCCATCCCCATTACGCTTTCGGCTGACCAAGGCTTGGCTGGATCCATTGCGGTCGGCGAGGAGGTGGCGCTGTGGGACACCGAAACTGAGTCCATCATGGGCACCATGAAGGTTACTGAGAAGTACGCGATCGACAAGGAGTTCGAGTGCAAACAAGTCTTCCGCACTACGGACCCGGCTCACCCAGGCGTGCAGAAAGTGATGGAACAAGGGCCAGTGAATCTGGCAGGCCCCGTCAAGGTGGTGTCGGAATCCTACTACCCGGAGATGTTCAAGGGTATTTATCAGCGACCCGCCGAAGCCCGCAAGGCTTTTGAAGAGCGCGGATGGAACACCGTGGCCGCTCTGCAACTGCGCAACCCCATGCACAATTCCCACGCCTACCTGGCCTGGATCGCCATCGAGGTTTGTGACGGAGTTTACATTCATCAGCTCGTGGGCAAGCTCAAGCCCGGCGACATCCCGGCCGAAGTGCGCGTGAAGGCCATCGACGCATTGGTGAACAAATACTTCCGCAAAGACCGGGTGATCCAGGGTGGCTACCCGATGGAAATGCGCTACGCCGGGCCGCGCGAGGCGCTCCTCCACGCCGTTTTTCGGCAGAATTACGGCTGCACCCATCTCATCGTGGGACGCGACCATGCCGGTGTGGGCGACTACTACGGCCCCTTCGACGCCCAGAAGATCTTTAATGAGATTCCGCCCGACGCCCTGCTTTTGCGGCCCTTGTGCATGGATTGGACCTTCTATTGCTACGAATGCGGGAGTATGGCGTCAATGAAAACCTGTCCGCATGAGAGCAAGGCCGTCATTGATGCAGATGGGAAGTATAAGGGAGGCGCGCGTCTGCTCCTCTCTGGAACGTTGCTGCGCAAGCTGATGAGCGAGGGAAAACCCGTTCCGCCGGAATTCTCCAGACCCGAAGTGATTGCCATTTTAAAAGAGTACTACGACAGCCTCGAGGAGAAAGTAGAGGTGAAACTCCACGGCTTCGCCACCGGGCAAGCCAAGCAATAGGCACTCTTAGAATTCCCGCAGGGGATTGATAAAGTAGCCGAGGGCAACGCCCCCGGAATCGGACTGAGAGGTTTCGGCTTTCGCTTCAGCGAAACCACCATGCGGAGAGCCCGCGCCCGTCGGTGTCACTCGGCGCCCGTGTCCAGCCGAAGCTATAAGTGGCGATCAGCCCGTGGGGAGAGGGCGGCGACCCAACGCGTGCGGGTTGCGCATGAGACCAGAACATTTGCTATTTGCCTTTTGCCAGTTGAATTTTGAAATTCTTTCCCAGACTTGGAGTGGGGCGAACGGGAGTTGACGATGGCATTGCTAATACTTCTTTACGGCGCCATTTACATAGCGGCGCTGGTCTTTCTCACCGCTTGCACCGTTAGGGCGGTTCACTATGCGCGCTTGCCACTTCACCTGCGGTGGGAACTATACCCTGTGCCCCACGAAGAACCGGCACGGGTCAAACACGGAGGATCGTACTTTGAGGCAACGGACTGGTCACAAAAACCGATTCCGTACAACCTGTTCGGGGAATTGAAGTCCATGCTCCCGGAGATGCTCTTTCAGAAAGGTCTTTGGGAGTTCAACCGGACGATGTGGTTGTTTTCATTCCCGTTCCATTTTGGATTGTATTTGATCATAGGCTCCACAGTGCTTCTCATGGCGACTGCGCTTCTGACCCTTCTGGGGCCGCAACTCGCCTCCGGAGGGACCGGCTTGCTGCTCCATTACCTATACGCTGTCGGTTGGCTGGCCGGGGCGGCGCTGACCGTGGAAGGGGCGCTGGCTTTGTTGATCCGGCGCCTCACCGATAAGGAACTCAGGACGTACACGGTTCCGGCTGATATTTTCAATCTGCTGTTTTTCATCGTGACGCTCGGCTGCTTGGTCTCGGGATACCTGCTCGAGGCGCGGGGAACTCTGAATGCGCTCGCGCTCGCTCGAGGCATGCTCACCTTCGACACGAGTCTGCATGTTCCGGTTCTTCTTACCACGGGACTGACGTTGGGCGCCCTGCTGGTGGCCTACATACCTATGACTCACATGTCCCACTTCATTGCGAAATACTTCACCTACCACGCTGTGCGCTGGGACGATCGCCCCAACCGGCGAGGCGGTGTATTCGAGAAGCGCATCGCCGAGTATTTGACCTACCGGCCGCGCTGGGCGGCTCCTCATATCGGCGCGGACGGCGTGAGGACTTGGGCTGACATCGCCTTGACCAACCCGGCCCGAGGGGGGAAGAAATGAAAAAAGAGAAACTCAACCTCTCGGATATGTCGAATCCAGAGAAAAAGCCTCTGGTCCACCTCGAGAATGAAGAGCTGATGCCTTTGCCGGCACCCCTCGAGGAGCCCGCCAAGGATCATAACTGGACGCCACTTTCCACGCAGGTACAGGAAAAGTATGAATGCTTCCTCGACGATACTTGCGCGGTCAGTGTCCCCCAGCCGAAGAGCCGCGAAGAGGAAGAAGCGCTGGTCCGGAAGTTCCTTTCCGGCCTGGAAAAGCTGTTCAGCAAAGAGAACAACTGGACCTTTCTCCAACCGCTGCTGCTTACCATGGAGCACTGCGCCAAGTGCCAAACCTGCTCGGAAGCCTGTCACATCTTTGAGGCCAGCGGCCGGAACGAACTCTATCGCCCGACTTATCGCTCCGAAATTGTGCGCCGTCTTTACTTCAAGTACGTCAAGCGCGGCGGCTTGATCTCAGCCTGGCAGCATGGCGACGTCAAACTGAACTGGCCGCTGGTGGCCAGGCTCATCGAACTCTCCTACCGCTGCAACCTGTGCCGCCGCTGCGCGCAGACCTGCCCCATCGGGGCGGATAACGGACTGGTGGCTCACGAACTGCGAAAACTGTTCAGTCAGGAAATGGGCATCGCCGCCAAGGAACTTCACGACAACGGCTCGATGCTCCAACTCAAGGTGGGCTCCTCGACGGGCATGAATAAGGAAGCCGTTAAGGACAACATCGAGTTCATCGACGAAGACATCAGTGAGAAGACCGGAGTTGAAGTGAAAACGCCCTGGGACGTCGAGGGCGCGGATATCCTTCTGATCCATAACGCCGGCGAAATCCTGGCCTGGCCGGAAAACCCCGGCGCCTTCGCCCTGATTCTGAATGCCGCCGGAATCTCATGGACCATGTCCTCCGAGCTGGCGGGGTACGACTCGATCAACTACGGGGTCTGGTATGACGACGCCCAGTTCGCGCGCGTGGCGCTCAAGCACGCGGAAGCGGCTCGCAAACTCAAGGTCAAGAAGATCGTCTTGGGCGAGTGCGGTCATGCGCACAAGGCCCTCTCCGTCATCGCTGACCGCCTTCTTACCGGGGACTTGAACATCCCGAGGGAAAGCTCGATGACGCTCCTCCGCGATATCGTGATGGGAGGGCGGCTCAAGCTGGATCCCAGCCGCAATGATTTTCCGGTGACCCTCCATGACCCCTGCAACTTGGTGCGCCTCATGGGGGTGGTGGAACCCCAGCGGGAGATCGTGCGGAAACTCTGCCCCAAGTTCAGAGAAATGGAACCCCACGGCGTCGACAACTACTGCTGTGGCGGAGGCAGCGGCTTCGCCATCATGAGCGGCAACAATTTTCCGGATTGGCGCTTTCACGTGTCGGGCCGCAAGAAGCTGGAGCAGATCCTCGACGCCTTCCAAGACTGCCTCGAACCCTCTATCCCCAAGTACATCTGCGCGCCTTGCAGTAACTGCAAGGGGCAATTCCGAGACATGCTGGCTTACTACGACCTGTGGAATCAGCACAGGATCCTCTATGGCGGCTTGGTGGAGTTAATTGTCAACGCCATGACCGATGTGAAACCCGGCTTTATAGAATGGGAGTGGCGGTAGATGTTCCGCGTCAGTTAGGAGTGGGTGCCCAGCACCACCTCGAGGCCGAACTTCTTTTCAACGGACCGCCGGCTTTCTAAATTGTGGACGCCACAAGGAACAGATTATCTGCTTGTAAAACAGTAACCCTTCAGACCTTTGAAAACGCCCCCCGGGCGGGTGAGTGGGAGGCGGCAAGTCGGGTGGGACTGGGACGGGGGAAGCGAGGGGGCGTGTAGTTTTCGGACATTTTCAACCTCGAAAGTCAAATTGTCCATTCCCTTGAAAAATAAGTCGGACATTAAGTGCTAACACGCTAAAAATGTTCTTGCATTGATAATTAACCAGGCTAAGATTATCGCGAGTTAGAAAACGAATCGTGGCTTCGACACAAGCAGGTAATAACTACTGGTGAGTGTGAGGCGATGCAACAAGAGATTACGGCGGATTTAAGTAACGAATTTCTGAGCAGCGCGCGCGTTTTTGCCTGGTCGGTTCGCGAGGTAATCGAGAGAACCGTGTTGCGCAAGGTGGCGGGGAACAGCCTGACCTTCGCGCAACTCAAACTTCTCTACTTGGTGGCTCACACGGACATCCTCAATATCAGCGATGCGGCATCCTTTATGGGAGTGAGCGCGGCCGCGGCCAGTAAGGCGGTCGACAAGTTGGTCCGGCGCAGGCTGCTGCGGCGCGTCGAGACTCAGGAGGACCGGCGCATCAGCCATCTTTCATTGACCGAGACCAGCCGCAAGCTGATGGAAGCCTACAAGGCGGCCAGGGATCAAATGGCCATTGAAATCTTCTCGCAGTTTTCCGAGGACGAACTGCGAAGAACTTCAGAAGTTCTGGACCGTCTCGCGGGCGCAATCGTCAGCAATAGCACGGACCCGAATGCGGTCTGTTTGCAGTGCGAAATCTACTTTCGCGAGCCGTGCCGTTTCCGCGAGTTCGGCCAGCGCAATTGTTTTTATCAAGGTCATCAGACTGAGGAACAGGACCGTGCCCTCACGCGCACGGATGTTCTTAGTAAAGGAAGGGGGAATAATGCCGAGCTACGTTAATCCTGAAAAGTGCGACGGGTGCAAAGCACTGGACAAAACCGCATGCCAGTACATTTGCCCCAACGATTTGATGGTTTTAGACAAGGAGAAGATGAAGGCGTACAACCGCGATGTGAGCGATGTGCTGGGAGTGTTACAACTGCGTCAAGATCTGTCCCACGCAGGCCATCGAAATTCGCGGCTATGCCGACTTCGTCCCGCTGGGGGCTTCCGTCACACCCCTGCGCTCCACCGATTCCATCATGTGGACGGTGAAGTTTCGTAACGGAACGATCAAGCGCTTCAAGTTCCCAATCCGCACCACCGAAGAAGGGAAAGCGGCGCCGGATGGCGGCTTCGAGACCAAGGCCAGCCTCGACTCGCCCGATCTGTTTACCGAGCCGGCTTCATCAGGGCTGCCGGAAATTTTTGCCTTGAAGGGGGGAGCCAATGCCTAATTTTGAAACAGTAACGGTAGAAACTGATCTGCTTATTCTAGGTGGTGGCATGGCCGCCTGTGGAGCGGCGGTGGAGGCGGCGTACTGGGCCAAGCAGCAGGGCCTGAAGGTTACGCTGGTTGACAAAGCCGCGGTGGACCGGTCCGGCGCCGTGGCCATGGGACTCTCTGCCATCAACCAGTACGTGGGCCTGAAAGACGGCGCCAACACCGTGAAAGACTACGTGGACTACGTGCGCAACGACTTGATGGGCGTTACGCGTGAAGACCTGGTGGCCAACATCGCCCGGCACGTGGATTCCACCGTACACCTGTTTGAGAAGTGGGGCCTGCCCATTTGGAAGGATGAGAAGGGCAGCTACGTGCACGAGGGCCGCTGGCAGCTCATGATCAACGGCGAATCCTACAAAGTCGTCGTGGCCGAGGCTGCCAAGAACGCCTTGCTGCAAAGTGGCGTCGGCGAGATCTTCGAGCGCGTGTTCATCGTTGGGCCAATCATGGACGGCGAGCGCTGTGCCGGGGCCGTGGGCTTCTCGGTGCGCGAGAACAAGTTTTACGTATTTAAGGCGAAGGCCACGCTGGTGGCCATGGGCGGCGCGGTGCACGTCTTCAAGCCCAGGAGTTCCGGCGAAGGCATGGGCCGTGCCTGGTATCCACCCTGGAACTCGGGCTCGTCGGCCTACTTCACCCTCCGTGCCGGGGCCGAGATGACCTGCCAGGAAGTGCGCTTCATTCCGGTCCGCTTCAAGGACGCGTACGGTCCGGTAGGCGCATGGTTCCTGCTGTTCAAGTCCCGCGCCACGAATTCCGAGGGCGGCGACTACATGGTGGAGCGCCGGCCGGAGCTGGAAAAGTGGGGGCCTTATGGCAGGGTCAAACCCGTTCCCGCTAACCTGCGCAACTACCTCGGCATGCTGGATGTGATGGACGGCAAGGGGCCCATCTACATGCGGACCGAGGAAGCCATCAAGAAAATCGCGGACACCTACAAGGACGACCCGAAGGCCTACAAGAAAAAGATGAAGGAACTCGAGTCCGAGGCCTGGGAAGACTTCCTGGACATGACCATCTCGCAGGCCATCCTTTGGGCCTCGACCAACCTTCAGCCCGAGGATAAGAGTTCGGAGATCGCCGCTGCTGAGCCTTACTTCATCGGCTCGCACTCCGGCGCCTCGGGCGCGTGGGTGAGCGGTCCCGAGGACTTGCAGACGAAGGAAACTTCGCAGGACTACTTCTGGGGTTACGCGAACATGTCCACGGTGAAGGGCCTCTTCTGCGCCGGTGATGCTTCCGGTGCTTCCAGTCACAAGTTCTCTTCAGGCTCCCATGCCGAAGGCCGCATTGCCGCCAAGTCAGCGATCAAGTTCATTGTGGAAAACAACTCACTTCCGGCGGTGGATTCGGCCACGCTCGAGAATCTGAAAGCAGAAATCCTGCGGCCCTTGGAAACCTACGAGCAGAATAAGAACGCGACCACTGATCCCGAGATCAACCCGAACTACATCAAGCCCCGCATGTTCATGTTCCGTCTCCAGAAGATCATGGACGAGTACGCCGGCGGTATCACATCTCAATTCAAAACCAATGGGCCCTTGCTTACCAAGGCCCTCGAATTGCTTTCCTTGCTCAGGGAGGACTCACAGAAGCTGGCCGCTGCGGACTTGCACGAACTGATGCGTTGCTGGGAGAACACTCACCGCATGTGGCAGGCGGAAGCGCACGTCCGAACGGTGTTATTCCGTGAGGAAACGCGCTGGCCCGGATACTATTTCCGAGCCGACAAACCCGCGCTCGACGAAGAGAAGTGGCACGTCTTCGCCAACTGCCGGTTCGATCCCCAGAAACGACACTTGGGAGATGCGAACTCGGCCAATCAAGCACGTTTTTGCGCAGCCCAAAGAGCACGAATTGCTGGGTGGTTAAGGCTGCGCATTTCCGGTGGGAGATTCTCTTGGGCAGGAGAAGAATCTCCCACCTGCGGGTTCCGAAGAATGAAGCCAGACGTGAAGAAGGACTGTCCCCATTGCCAGAGGCCCATGGTTCGTTGGGCTAATCCCCAGGGGAGCACTTGGAGCGGCGAATTCCAGTATGCCTGTTTCAACGATGACTGTCCCTATTTCGTGGGCGGCTGGGGCTGGATGCGGGAACACTTTAACGTGACGGCCTCCTACCGATTCCGGCTCGACCCGGTGACGGGCGAGAGCGGTCCGCTTCCCGTCTGGTCCAAAGACGCACTCAGGTCCAGCATTCTGTCAGAAGGCTAGGCTGTAGCTCCCCTCCTCGGCGGAGGTGGGGTTAGGGCGTGGTGGGTAACGGAGTTAGCGCGTCCAACCACCCCCTCACCCCCTCCTTAATCAAGGGGGGGGACCGGATATCGAAGGTTCCTTATGCCTGACGAAGTTCGCACAGCGGAAAGTATCCTCACAGACCATCAGCGGATGAAGCTGGATGATTCGTTCACTTTCCGCTGTAGGACAGGATTTGGACTGCTTCACTAAATGCTGTTGTGATGTTTCCATTGTGCTGACGCCTTACGATGTGCTCCGGCTGAAGAAAGCGCTACGGATGGATTCGACGGAATTCCTGGAAAAGCACACACTCCCGCTTTTTACCCCAGACCAGAAGTTCCCGCTAGTGATCCTGAGGATGGACTCCGAAAGCAAGAAGTGCCCTTTCATTACCGAGCGAGCTTGCGAAGTGTACGGCGCTCGCCCTT
This sequence comes from uncultured Acidobacteriota bacterium, assembly GCA_963765485.1. GTDB lineage: Bacteria > Acidobacteriota > Terriglobia > UBA7540 > UBA7540 > CAVROP01. Next base: position 145,864 of record CAVXWN010000001.1, read on the forward strand.
GGGCCTGCCGCATGTATCCTCTGGGAGTGGCTAAACCCAAGAATCCCACGCCGACCGAGCAACCCTTTCATTTTGTGTTGCACGAGGAACTCTGTCACGGGCATGGCTTGGGAGAAGCGCGTTCGGTGCGCGAGTGGATCACGGATCAGGGAATCGAAGAGTACGAGATGATGGGCGCATCCTTCCAAGAACTGGCTCTGCACGATTTTTGGAGCCGTGGGCCATGCCCTTACGCCGCAACAAGTGGAAATGTTCTACATGGCTTGCTACGACCTGGACCGCTTTCGGCGATTCATCTTCGAGTCGCGTTTCCTGGAGTTGTTTGAAGTCGACGAGGCCAGGGTGGAGGCGCTCCGCCGCGATGACGAGGAACTGCTGGAGTTCGCCCTGCAGTGGCTCCGCTTCAGCCTCTTTCAAGAGAAGACCATGAAGATCCGACAGAGAGGTCGTCGAAGCAAGGCGCCAGGGTGGGGCGCAGACGGGGAAGCCGGTTACTCAGGAGAGTGTCGCGTGACGGATAGCCTGGCACATTCGCGATACGGCGGCGGCAAACCGATCCTGGTAATCGGCGGCGGCATCGCCGGCTTGACCACCGCCCTCGAGGCGGCAGAGGCTGGCTGCCAAGTGATCCTGGTGGAGAGGGCTCCGTATCTGGGCGGAAGAGTAGCGAGGATGCACCAGTATTTCCCGAAACTCTGCCCACCTACATGCGGGTTGGAAATCAATTTTCGCCGCCTGCGCGAGAATCCGCTCGTCACTCTACTGACTCTGGCGGAAGTGGAAGAAATCCACGGATCGCCGGGAGACTACGAAGCCACACTCCTGATCTCTCCGCGCTTCGTCACTCAGGCCTGCACGCTTTGCGGCGCTTGCGCTGAAGCTTGTCCGGCAGAAACGGCCGGACGAATTCAACTACGGCCTTTCTAAGAGGAAGGCCGCTTACCTCCCCTACGGCACGGCTCTCCCCGCCTGTTACGTGATTGACCGGGCGGCGTGCCGGGAGGGCTGCACGGCTTGCAAGGAGGCTTGCGTTTACGGGGCCATCGACCTCGACCAAAAGGCTGAGCGCAAGACTTTCCGGGTTGCGGCCGTGGTGGCGGCCACCGGCTGGGCGCCCTACGACGTGACGAAAGTCGACAATCTGGGATTCGGCAAATATCGCGAACGTGGTCACGAACGTAATCATGGAGCGCATGGCGGCGGCTGATGGTCCGACCGGCGGCCGCATTGTGCGTCCCTCTGACGGCAAAGAGCCGCAGACGGTTGCTTTCGTTCAATGCGCCGGCTCGAGGGACGAAAACCACCTTCCTTACTGTTCTGCGGTGTGCTGTGCGGCTTCCATCAAGCAAGCCACATATCTCCGCACTCTCTACCCGCAAGCTGAGGTAACCATATTTTACATTGACGTGCGAACCCCGGGCCGCCTCGAGGAATTTTACGCTTCCGTAGCCGCAGACGAAAAGATCACCGTGGTCAAGGGGAAGGTCGCCAAGGTAGAAGAGGAACCCGGGACTGCCGATCTGCTGGTGACCGCCGAGGACGTGCTCAGCGGGAAGAAAAGGACCCGGAAGTTTGATCTGGTAGTTCTGGCTGCCGGTATCGTGCCCCAAACGGATAAGCTGCCGGCGGGTTTCGCGTTCGATGAGTTCAAGTTTCTGAGCGTTCCCGAGGGCAAAGCGGGGCTCTATGGCGCCGGCTGCGTGCGTCGGCCGGCGGATGTTTCGGCCACCGTGCAGGACGCCACCGGGGCGGCGCTGAAAGCGCTTCAGTGTGTGGCCCGAAGTTTTCAAAATGGATAAGAAACTCGGCGTTTACATTTGCGGTGGATGCGGGATCAGCGAGTCGCTGGACACGACGAAACTCGCTGCGGTGGCAACGCGCGAGTTCAAGTCCGCCGTATGCCGCGTCCATCCCTTTCTCTGTGGCGGCGAAGGAGTAGGCATGATCCGGCAGGACGTCGCTGCCGGCGCGGCGAACGCCTTGGTAATCGCCGCCTGCTCGCCGCGAGTGAAGACGGACGCGTTCGCTGTGGATAACGGTTTGGTTCCCGAGCGCGTGAACATCCGCGAGCAGGTCAGCTTGGTGCCACAAGCCCAAAGACGAAGACACGCAGATGCTTGCCGAGGACTGCTTGCGCATGGGCATCACGAAGGCGCAGAAGACGGAGCCGATCGAGCCCTTGTCCGAGGCAATCTCCCGAAGGCTCCTGGTGGTGGGCGGAGGTATCACAGGGATTACAGCCGCACTGGAAGCGGCTGAGGCAGGCTGCGAGGTTGTGCTGGTGGAGAAACAAGCGCGCCTCGGAGGCTTCGTCGCTACCCTCAAGAGGCGCTTTCCGACCGCTCCCCCATACACCGAACTGATGACCGACGGAATCACCAGCGCGATTGAGGCAGCAACTTACCACCCGCGCATTCAAGTCCTCACCTCCGCCAGCATCGTTCGGATCGAAGGCCAGCCCGGGATGTTTGACGTGACCCTGCGGAGCGAGAGGGTGAGTCCACGTTTCGTGTGGGCGCTATCATCATGGCCACCGGCTGGAAGCCCTACGATGCCTCGCGCCTTGCCCATCTCGGTTACGGACTGAGCCCCGACGTGATCACCAATGTGGATGTGGAGCGGATGGCCGCCCAGGGCTCGATCACCCGTCCCTCCGACGGCAGGCCGGTGGAAAGCGTGCTGTTCGTCCAGTGCGCCGGCTCGCGTGACAAGGACCACCTTCCTTATTGCTCTTCCGTCTGCTGCATGGCCACGCTCAAGCATGCTGTGTACATTCGTGAGCAGAATCCCGACGCCCAGGTTTATATCGTCTACAAGGACATGCGGACGCCCGGGCAGTACGAACGTTTCTACGCCGCAGTCCAGAGCCACCCGCTGAACTTCCTCACGCAAGGTGAGGTGACGAAGGTAGAAAAAGCAGCCGGCGGGAAGCTGGCGGTCACGGTGAACAGCACCCTGCTGGGGCAGACGATTGTTCTCCACGTCGATCTGGTGGTGCTGGCGACTGGCATGGCGCCAAACTCCGCCGACGGCGAGGCGATCCGGGCGCTCGAGGACGCCGAATTGAAAGTGGCCAAAGGGGAGTCCGGAAGGCCAGCGGGCTGAGGCGGGCCGGAAGGTCGAGGAACTCCGCAAGCACAAAGGTACAGAAATTCTGAACTTGACCTATCGCCAAGGGCCCGACCTGCCAGTGCTTAAGAACGGATTCGCGGATTCCCATTTCGTCTGTTTCCCCTACGAGACGCGTCGCACGGGCATCTACACGGCGGGAGCCGTGCGCGCGCCCATGGATTCGGCCCACGCCCGGGAAGACGCTCTGGGCGCAACAATGAAAGCTATTCAGTCCATCGAACTGGCTTCCGAGGGGCCAAGCGGTCCATCCGCGGGCAGGGGACCTCTCGGTGCCTAGTTTTCTCCTTCAGCGCTGCACGCAATGCAAACGTTGCACGGAGGAATGCCCCTTCGGCGCACTCGACGAGGACGCGAAGGGGACGCCGAAGCCCAACCTTTACCGCTGCCGGAGATGCGGCATTTGCATGGGGGCGTGCCCGGAACGCATCGTCTCCTTCCAGAATTACTCCGTCAGCATGATCGCCTCGATGATCAAAGCGATCGAGGTTCCCGGAGGAAGAGGAAGAGAAGCCGCGCGTGCTTGTTTTGGCTTGCGAGAACGATGCTTACCCCGCGCTGGATATCGCGGGAATGAAACGGCTTCAGTACGACCCCAGCGTCCGCGTGATCCCCTTGCGCTGCCTGGGCTCGCTGAACATCGTTTGGATCGCCGACGCGCTCTCGCGCGGCATGGATGGCGTGATGTTGATCGGCTGCAAGTCTGGCGACAATTATCAATGCCACTTCATCCGCGGGAGTGAACTGGCTGAGCGGCGGCTCGAGAACGTGAAGGAGACGTTGCAGCGGCTCCAGCTCGAGCCGGAAAGACTCCAGTTGGTGCAGTTGTCCATCAACGAGAGCGATAAGCTGCCGGCGCTGATTAACGGATTTGTGGATCGGATCCGGGAGTTGGGTCCCAATCCCTATAAGGGGTTTTAGGGGGAGAAGCAGTGGGTGAAGCAGTTCTGATCCAACCCGACACGGCTTTCATCCGGGACGTGATGGCCTCGGGAGGCGGCGACCTGAAGAAGTGCTATCAGTGCGCTACCTGCTCGGTGGTTTGCGAGTTGTCTCCGGATGAAGCGCCCTTCCCGCGTAAGCAGATGATCGAGGCGCAGTGGGGGCTTAAAGACGCAGCTCTTGGGGGATCCGGCGCTCTGGCTGTGCCACAACTGCGGGACTTGCACCACCCAGTGCCCGCGCGGCGCCCGCCCGGGTGATGTGCTGGGGGCATTGCGGAATGAAGCTATCCGGCAATTCGCTTTCCCAGGGTTTTTGGGCCGGCTTGTGGCCAGCCCTAAGGCTTGGCCGGTTCTGTATCTGTTGCCCATGCTGATCTTCATGGCAATTGCCTTGTGGGCGCCGAAGGGAGCGCCCACTCCTCGCTTGGAATTTGCCAACGTCTTTCCTATTCCGGTGCTCGAGCCGCTTTTCTTCAGCGTTTCCGGCTTCGTAGTGCTGGCTTTCGGCGTGGGGCTTAGCCGTTGCGTTCGAGCCACTAAGGCCTGGGGCGCGACCGGCAACATCCCGCGCAGACTGCTTCCGGCCCTTTGGGAGATCATGACCCACGAGCGTCTTCTGGGCTTGCGATAAGAGGAACTGGTCTTTGGGCCACCTGCTGACCATGTGGGGATTCGTGGGCTTGGCTGTGGTGGGGACGGCGACCGGCATCGGAACTATGGTCGGGCATCCTGCGCACGCCTTTGGCTTTGCCGAGCCCCTTGAAGATCCTGGCCAACATGAGCGCCTTGGTGATCCTGGGCGGCAGCCTGATTCTCCTGTGGGAGAGAGTACGCGATCCGATCAAGCAGACGGCGAGCACTTACTTCGACTGGTTTTTTCTGCTGACGCTGGTGGGCGTGGCGCTGACGGGAATTCTTTCCGAAATCATGCGACTGGCGCAATTCGCCTTATTGATGTACTCGATCTATTTCGTGCACCTTGTATTGATTTTTGCGCTTTTTCTGTACGCGCCTTACTCCAAGTTTGCGCACTTGGCTTATCGAACTGTGGCCTTGGCCGGCGCCGAACCATGGAGAACGAAGAGCTGCGATCAGCCGGCGCGAATGTAGCGGTGCTAGCATTGTCCCCTCTCGCCATGGGGAGAGGCTCGCTGAGGAGCTTAAACGCAATCATTACCAGGAGATTACCGATATGGACAATGATAACGAAATCAAAAACCCAATTGTTAGACGAGCTCGAGAAGGGGCCTTGGCCGAGCTTCGTAAAAGAGATCAAGAAAACGAACAACCCCACGTGCGAGGATCTTCTCGGACAGCTCGAGCTCTCCTACGAGGAGAAGAAGGGGCACTGGAAGCACGGCGGCCTGGTCGGCGTTCTGGGATACGGAGGGGGCGTCATTGGACGTTACAGCGACGTGCCCGAGAAGTTCCCGAAGGTTGCGCACTTCCATACTCTGCGCGTCAATCAGCCTTCCGGCTGGTTTTACACCAGTGACGCTTTGCGAACCCTGTGTGACATCTGGGAGCGGCACGGCTCCGGCCTAACCAACATGCACGGGTCCACGGGCGACATCGTGTTTCTGGGCACCAAGACCGACGAATTGGAGCCCACCTTCAAGGAACTTACCGAAGCCGGCTTTGACCTGGGAGGGTCTGGTTCATGCGTGCGCACGCCCTCCTGCTGCGTGGGGGAGGCTCGCTGTGAGTGGGCTTGCTACGACACCATGAAGCTATGCAACGACCTGACCCACGCCTACCAGGACGAATTGCACCGCCCTCCTTTCCCGTACAAGTTCAAGATTCAAGTGCGCCGGGTGTCCGAATGATTGCGTGGCTTCCATTGCCCGGGCGGACCTCTCCATCATCGGCACCTGGAAGGATGAGATTCAGCAGGACGATGCCGCCGTAGCCGAGTATGCTGCCGGCGGACTCGACATTCAAAAGGACGTGTGCGAGCGCTGCCCCACGCGCTGCATGGAGTGGGACGGCAAGAAGCTGACCATCAACAACGGCGAGTGCGTGCGTTGCATGCACTGCATCAATGTGATGCCCAAGGCGCTGCGCCCTGGCAAGGAAAAGGGCGCTACCATCCTCATCGGTTCCAAAGCCCCCATCGTTCAGGGAGCGTTGCTTTCTTCTGTCTTGGTTCCCTTCGTTCCCGCCGCTGAGCTTTACGACACGCTCAAAGAGTTGGTCAGACGCGTGTGGGAATTCTGGGATGAGTATGGAAAGAACCGAGAGCGGGTAGGCGAACTCATTCAGCGCGTGGGCATGGCCAACTTTCTGGACGCCATCGGTCTGGATCCGGATCCCGCGATGATCAGCGCCCCCCGTGACAACCCTTACATCTTCTTCCAAAGCCAAGGAAGAAGAGACGTAGCGGCGGCTTTACGCCGCCATGCGGCGATCCCGCAGACGCGCGATCGCCGGTACAGTTCCAAATGGCGAGGTAAACTCGCCGCTACTCCAAGGAGATGAGATTATGACAGCCCCAGCAAAACGTATCACCGATATTGGACCTCCACACTATGAGAAGTTCCTTCCCCCGATCATCAAGAGGAACTACGGCCAGTGGAAGTATCATGAGTCCCTTGCTCCCGGCGTGCTGTGCCACGTATCGGAAACGGGAGAGAAACTCTACTCAGTCAGAGCAGGCGTCACCGCGCCTGCTGAGCATTGTTACCATCCGTTTCTTTGCCGACCTGGCGGACAAATACTGTGGTGGCTACTTGCGTTTCACCAGCCGCAATAACGTGGAATTCCTGCTCGATGATCCCAGCAAGATCGAACCGCTCAAGCAGGATCTGCGCGAGGCGGGGTACCCCGTGGGCGGCACCAACAATGCCATCAGCAACATAGTCCACACGCAGGGCTGGGTGCACTGCCACTCCTCCGCCACGGACGCTTCGGGCCTGGTGAAGAGCGTCATGGACGCCTTGTACGACCATTTCACGGAGCAAAAGCTTCCCGCCAAGCTCCGCATTGCGGTGGCTTGCTGTCTGAACATGTGCGGCGCCGTGCATTGCTCTGACATCGCCATTCTGGGCATCCACCGCAAGCCGCCCAAGATCCAGCACAACGTGCTGCCCAAGGTCTGCGAGGTTCCCACGCTTATCGCTTCGTGTCCCACCGGGGCCATCCGGCCGGAGACTGTGGATGGAAAGCAATCGGTGGAAGTGGTGGAAGAGCAGTGCATGTTCTGCGGCAACTGCTACACGGTGTGCCCGGCGATGCCCCTCAACGACCCGGAAAACGACGGCATCTCCATTTGGGTTGGCGGAAAGGTGAGCAATGCCCGCACCGCTCCCAAATTCACCAAGCTGGCTATTCCATTTCTTCCCAACAACCCGCCGCGCTGGCCCGAGGTGGTGGATGCGGTGGTGAACATCGTGAACGTTTACGCCCAGCACGCCAAGAAATTCGAGCGGGTGGGCGAGTGGATCGAGAGGATTGGCTGGCCGCGATTCTTCCAGTTGACCGGCATCGAGTTCACCCGTTACCACATCGATGACTTCAAGAACGCCGGACAGACCTTTGCGCGTTCCACGCATATCCGATTCTGAAGAAAGTGACGGGCGCGCGAGCCGCAACGCAAGAGAGGGAGGACATGAAGGAAAAAGGGGTTGAGAATTTGGAAGAACTGACGGCAACGCTCCGGCGCTGGCAGGAGATCGAGCACGCCACCGTCGCGCACACCACTGAGGTCATGGAGCGGACGCAGAACCCACTGATCCGGCTGGTGATGGAGATCATCCGGCAGGACTCCGTCATGCATAACAAGGTCCAGCAGGTGATCCTTGACAGCCTGGAGAAGCAGGCTTTCACCCTCACGCCCGAGGAACTGGGCGATATCTGGGGAATGCTTGAGAAACACATCGAGATGGAGAAGGAAACCATCGCCTTGGCGGAGAAGGGCCGACGCAACTGCCGGTTGTTCGTCCAGCGAAATCTGCTGACCTATCTCGCCGAGGACGAGCAGAAGCACCTCCGGCTGCTGGGACAACTGGAGGACTTCAAGCGCAGCATCTATCCGTACGCGTAGGACTGTTACTATGCCTCTCTTCAAAGCAGTAAAGAAGCCGATCATCAAGGCGTCGGCCTCGACGGGAGCCGAGATCAGCCCGCTACGGCCGCAGTATGTCCCGAAGAGCCCACCCTGCATTGGCCACTGTCCAAGTGGCCCCGACATCAGGGGATGGCTGACGGCCATCGCGCAGGCAGAGGCCTACGGCCGCACGCCTGAACAGGCCTATCAAATTGCCTGGGAGAAGATCGTCGACCGGAATCCCTTTCCGGCGGTTTGCGGCAGGGTTTGCCCGCACCCTTGCGAGGACGGCTGTAATCGCAAAGATAAAGATGGGCCGGTGGCGATCAACGCCATGGAACGTTTTGTGGGGGATTTTGGCATCGCCAAGCGTTTGAAGCTCTCCACGCTTGGGGAAGAGCACTATCCCGAAAAAGTAGCTGTGGTGGGCGCGGGTCCGGCGGGCCTTTCGTGCGCCTACCAACTTGCCCGGCGGGGCTATGCGGTGACAGTGTTTGAGGCCTTCAGCCAGCCGGGCGGTATGCTGCGTTACGGCATTCCCCGTTATCGCCTGCCCCGAGAGATACTAGACGCGGAAATTCAGAGAATTCTGGATCTTGGGGTGGAGCTGAAATGCAACTTCACCGTCGGCAAAGATATATCGCTCGAGCAACTTCGCCAGGAGTATCGGGCGGTGTTTGTGGGCCTCGGCGCTCACAAAGGTCTGAAACTGCGGGTTCCCGGTGAGGACGCTCCCAACGTCTTCACAGGAACGGAGTTTCTTAACAAGGCAAACAGCGGCGAGGAAGTACAAATCGGCGGCAAAGTCCTGGTGATCGGCGGGGGAGACACGGCCATCGACGCAGCCCGCGTCAGCCGGCGATTGGGAGCCGAGGTTACGCTCTTGTACCGCCGCACTCGCGCCGAGATGCCGGCCATCAAACCGGAAATCGAAGGGGCGCTGGAAGACGGAGTGCAAATTGAATTCCTGGCCGCGCCGGTGGAAATCCTGCTGAAGGACGGAACGGCCGTTGGGGCCCGGTGCATCCGCATGGAGCTTGGCCCGCCGGACGCTTCCGGGCGGCCGCGGCCGGTGCCCAAGCCCGGCTCGGAATTTGACGTCGAGGCGACCGCGATCATTGCGGCCATTAGCCAGGAACCGGAGTTCGATGGGTTTGTCAGCCTGCGGTCGGGCCAGGACTGGATCAAGATCGATGAATGGGGAGCCACGGGCGCGGAAGGAGTGTACGCGGGCGGCGATGATGTTGAGCTCGGTCTGGTGACCGTGGCCATTTCCCAGGGCCGATTTGCCGCTGAGGCCATCGACGCTTATTTCCGTGGCAAGCAACTGGCGCGGCCTGTGCTGCCGCCGACCGTTACTGCGGAGCGTCTGAAACTGGATTGGTACAAGGCAGCTTCCCCGCCATGAGCGCCAGCACATTCCCATCGAGCAGCGCACGATGGAGGCTGAGATCGAATCGGGTTTGTCTGAGCCGGAGGCGCTCGAAGAAGCCAAGCGGTGCATGTCCTGCGGCTTGTGCATGGACTGCGAGAGTTGCTGGATGTACTGCACTAATAGCTGTTTTGTGAAACTGCCCAAGGGGGAGCACTACCGGGTCAAGCTCGAGTTGTGCAACGGATGTAAGAAGTGCGCCGACGCATGCCCCTGCGGGTACATTGAGATGATTTAGCTGTCGTAGGGCCGAACGGCGTTCGGCCCTGGGCGAGCGCCGCTCGCCCCTACGTATCGGAGGAGGTTTGGACCATGCCTGTTTTTGAAGTAGGCGAGAAGAAATACGATGTGGATGAAGACGGATTCTTGCAGAATCCTGAGGTCTGGAACCAGGAGGTGGCCTGCGATTTCGCCACCAGCGAAGGCGTCACGGAACTGACGGAGAATCACTGGAAGGTGATCAATTATCTCCGCAACTATTACCTGCAATTCGGCATTGCCCCCATGATCCGGAAACTCTGCAAGGAGACGGGCTTTAAGCTCAACGAGATTTACGCAGATGTTCCCCTCGGGACCTGCCAAGGGCGCTTGCAAGCTGGCAGGTCTGCCTAAACCCACGGGCTGCGTGTAGGCCCCTGCGATGAAATGCGCCTTCGGCGCAGGCGAATTTGAAGAAGGTTGAGTTATGGAAGCACTTTCGACACGAAAAGGAGCTCTTCTGGAGAAATGGCTGGAGCGGACGCTCGCCAGCTATCCCAGCCAGACCGCTGGGTTTCTGCGCAACGAGAAAGACCGTTTTCGCAATCCTGTGGGTAGCACATTGAAGGAAGGGCTCGCCACGCTCCTGGACGAGATCACCGGGGAGATGGACACTGCCAGGATCAAACCCGCACTGGAAAGTATTGTGAGACTGCGGGCTGTCCAGGATTTCACTGCCGCTCAGGCTACAGGCTTCGTTTTTGCATTGCGGGAGATCCTGTACGACAACCTGGAGGGGGGTGGCCCGCCCGCCTGGCAGAAGAGGATCGACGAGATGGCTTTGCTGGCCTTCGATCTGTACATGAGATGTCGGGAAGAGATTTACGAGATCAAGGCCCGGGAGCGTCAACGGGAGGTGTACGTCTGGGAAAGGATGAGTCATCGGGCCCAAGGTGAAAGCACATGAAGGCGCTTGGCTCGTTCACCATCGTCCTGGCGCTGGCGGTCGCAGTCTTTTTCCTGGCGAAGCTGGAGCATTGCGCCTGCTGCTGGGGGTGATCGTGCCGTACGCGGCCGTAGCCACATTCCTGGCCGGGATATCCTATCGTGTGGTCCGTTGGTCGCTTTCGCCGGTTCCATTCCGCATCCCCACCACTTGCGGGCAGCAGAAATCCCTTCCCTGGATCAAGGCGAGTTGGCTGGAGAGCCCTTCGAGGACTGCGGGCGTGGTCGCGAGAATGGCGCTGGAAATCCTGCTTTTCCGTTCCTTGTTCCGGAACACCAAAGCAGAACTCCGGCAAGGCCCCCGACTCACATACGGTGAGAGCAAATTTCTTTGGCTCGGGGCGCTGGCATTTCACTGGTCTTTCCTAATCATCTTCCTGCGGCATCTGCGCTTTTTCATGGAGCCCGTTCCACGCTTGGTGCTGGCGCTCGAAAAGGTGGATAGCTTCTTCCAGGTCGGCGCTCCGGTCCTGTATGTCACCGACGTGATCATAGTGGCGGCGCTCCTCTACCTGCTCCAACGGAGGCTGCCGGATCCTCAAGTCCGTTACATTTCCTTGCTCGCCGATTATTTCGCCCTTTTCTTGATTCTGGGGCTGGCGGTTTCAGGAATCTGGATGCGGTACTTCACCCGGGTGGATATCGTCGCCATCAAGCAACTCGCCATTGGCCTGGTGACTTTTTCCCCCATCGTGCCCAAGGAGGTCGGACCGCTGTTTTTTGTGCACCTGTTTTTGCTCAGCACACTGGCGGCCTATTTCCCCTTCAGCAAGCTGATGCATATGGGCGGCGTGTTTCTGAGTCCTACGCGGAACCTCGCCAACAACAACCGCATGAAGAGGCACATTAATCCCTGGGATTACCCGGTGAAGGTCCACACCTACGAAGAATGGGAGGCGGAGTTCCGGGACAAGATGGTCGCCGCCGGCTTGCCGCTCGACAAGTGATCGAAAATGGCTAACCCCAAACCTGAACAACTGACGCAGATCGATTACCGGCCTCCCCGCAAGGACTGGATGGATCCGCAGGTGGAGTTTCGCAAGGGCGTCATGTGCTACAGCGCGGCGCCCAAGAACTTGCAATACCTTGGCCTTCCCAATCCCAGGGAATGGCAGCCATTCGATAAGGACTGGAAACTGCCGCCGGACTGGAAACGAATCATCTTGGAGGGAATGCGGGACAGGCTCCAGAAGTTCCGGTCCTTCCGCCTTTTTATGGACATCTGTGTTCGCTGCGGGGCGTGCGCCGATAAATGCCATTTCTACATCGGCTCGGGCGATCCCAAGAACATGCCCGTGCTGCGGGCGGAGTTGATCCGTTCGGTGTACCGCCGCTACTTCACCAGCGCGGGGAAGCTCCTGGGCAGGTTAGGCGGGCGCGCGGGAACTCACCGAAGACGTGCTCAAGGAATGGTTCTATTACTTCTACCAGTGCACCGAGTGCCGTCGCTGCTCGGTTTTTTGTCCCTATGGCATCGACACGGCGGAAGTGACCATGATCGGCCGGGAGTTGCTCAATCTGGTGGGGTGCAATATCAACTGGGTGCTGGAACCAGCGGCCAACTGCTTTCGCACGGGCAACCACCTGGGCATCCAGCCGCACGGATTCAAGGACAGCATCGATTTCGCGGTGGACGAACTGGAGGAAATCACGGGGGTTCGCGTCGAGGCGCCGATTAACCGCAAGGGCGCGGAGATCCTGTTCATCGTACCCTCCGCCGACTATTTCGGCACGCCCCACTATTACACGCTCCTTGGTTATCTGATGCTGCTGCACGAGGTGGGGCTCGACTACACGTTCAGCGCTTATGCGTCAGAGGGCGGGAACTTCGGGCTATTTCAGTCGCACGAAATGATCAAGCGTTTGAACGCGAAGATTTACGCGGAGGCGAAGCGTCTGGGCGTGAAGTGGGTTCTCGGCGGCGAGTGCGGGCACATGTGGAGGGTCATCCACCAGTACATGGACACCCTGAACGGTCCGGCGGATTTTCTCGAGGCGCCGGTTTCCCCCGTCACCGGCACCCGGTTTGAGAATGCGCGCTCGACCAAGATGGTCCACATCTGTGAGTTCACCGCCGACCTGATCCACAACGGCAAACTCAACCTCGACCCCAGCCGCAACGACCACTGGAATGTGACCTTCCACGATTCCTGCAACCCGTCACGGGCCATGGGACTACTCGAGGAACCGCGTTACATTCTGCGCCAAGTATGCCGCCAGTTCCACGAGATGCCCGAGAACACCATCCGGGAACAAACCTTCTGCTGCGGAAGCGGCGCCGGCCTGGGCACTGACGAGAACATCGAAATGCGCCTGCGCGGCGGGCTTCCACGCGCTAACGCCGTCAAGTACGTCCGGGACACCTTCGGCGTGAATCTCCTGGCCTGCATCTGCGCCATCGACAAGGCCACGCTGCCTCCCTTGCTTGAATACTGGGTGCCCGGAGTGGAGGTGGCGGGCGTGCACGAACTGCGTGGGCAACGCCTTGGTGATGAAGGGCGAAAGCGAAAGGACCACTGACCTGCGGGGCGAACCTCTTCAAGGCAAGGAGGCTCCGGCCCATGCGTGACCGCGGCGTGATTTACTCCGGTCTCTTGATCTTTTTAGGCTTGATCACTTTCCCTGTCTGGCACGACCTGGCGGCGGGGACCACATCCCGTGGCCCCGAGCCGATCCTTCCGGCTCAGGAAAAACAGTGCGTGGCGCCCCTCAGCTATATGCGGACCTCCCACATGCACTTGCTGATGGACTGGCGCGATTCCGTGGTGAGGCATGGCGTGCATTCTTACAAGGCTTTCAACGGCAAGACCTACCGCATGAGCCTTACGGGACTTGTCTCTCCGCCGGCTGCCACGCGAACAAGGCCGACTTTTGCGACCGCTGCCACAACTACGCCGCAGCCTCAGTCTCCTGCTGGGACTGCCACGTGGATCCGAAGTTGGCTCGCAGGTGAAATGTGTAGGGGCGCATGGCCATGCGCTCCTACGTGGGGACCAAATGATGACAAGGAAGAGATTTCTGGAGCTCAGCGGACTTTCGCTGGTGGCCGTGGTCGCCAGGAAGGCGATTGGCGCGCTCGCGGGCGAGGGAGGCGGACAGGCGGAGGCTGCGAGGGCGCCGGCCGTCGCTACTCGCTGGGCCATGGTGGTCGATTCTGCCAAGTGCCTTAAGAAAGACGGCTGCACCGACTGCATCAGCGCCTGCCACAAGGCCCACAATGTTCCCGTCATTGACGATGCTCTCCACGAGGTCAAGTGGATCTGGAAGGAGCCCTTCGAGAACGCTTTCCCCTCACAGGAGAGTGCCTACACCGAGGTAGCATTCCAGAACAAACCGGTTATGGTTTTCTGCAACCATTGCGACAATCCTCCCTGCGTGCGCGTGTGCCCAACCCAGGCCACTTGGAAAAGGGAGGATGGGATCGTAATGATGGATTGGCATCGCTGCATCGGCTGCCGGTACTGCGTGGCCGCCTGCCCTTATGGTTCTCGCAGCTTCAACTGGTTTGACCCGCGCCCCTACATCCGGGCCTTGAACGCGGACTTTCCCACTCGCACCAAGGGAGTGGTGGAAAAGTGTAATTTCTGCGAGGAGCGGCTCGCCCTGGGCCAAGCCGCCCGCGTGCGTGGCGGCTTGCCCGGAAAAGGCGCTGGTGTTCGGCAACCTGGCCGACCCCCAGTCTGAGGTGCGGCAACTCCTCCAGTCCCGATATACCATCCGGCGGCGGCCTGAGCTGGGAACGAAGCCTGATGTTTTTTATATTACGGTGTGAGATATGCATCCCACATGTTCATGATTGAAAAAGCACTGGTCGGCGGCAGGCGTTACTGGACTTGGATGCTTGGCCTGTTTGCGGTGGTGGCGGTTGGGTTGCTGTGTTACTTCCGGCAACTCAGCTACGGACTAGGCATTACAGGCATGAGCCGGAACGTCACCTGGGGGCTCTACATCGGACAGTTCACTTTTCTGGTAGGGGTCGCCGCCTCCGCGGTCATGGTCGTCCTGCCCTATTACTTACACAATCACAAGGAATTCGCCAGGATGGCCATACTCGGTGAGTTCCTGGCCATTTCCGCCGTGAGCATGTGCGTGCTGTTTATTTTCGTAGATATGGGGCAGCCGTCACGGGTCTTGAATATCCTGCTCTATCCTACTCCACGTTCCATCATGTTCTGGGACATGGTTTCTCTAAGCGGCTATCTGGTACTGAACGCCGTGATCGCTCTGGTTACGCTGGGTGCGGAGCGGAAAGGGATTGCGCCGCCGGGATGGATCAAGCCTGTTATCCTGCTTTCGATTCCGTGGGCCATCAGCATCCACACGGTGACCGCTTTCCTTTATTCCGGCTTGCCAGGGCGATCGTTTTGGCTTACCGCGATCTTGGCGCCTCGTTTCCTTGCCTCGGCGTTCGCCTCGGGGCCCGCCCTTCTGATCCTCCTCTGCCTGTTGCTGCGCAAGCTGACAGGCTACGACGTGGGCAGCAAGGCCATCAGCACTCTCGCCGTGATTGTGACCTACGCGATGCTTGTCAATGTGTTCTTTCTGCTGATGGAACTCTTCACATCCTTTTACAGCCAGATCCCATCGTTAGTCGAACACTTTCAAATCATGTACACGGGGATGCAGGGCCCTACGCCACTGCTGCTCATTTTGGGAAGGATTTCCGTAGCTCTCATGGCCGTTGCCCTTCTCCTACTTCTCATTCCGCGAACCCGAAGAAATGAACGAACGCTTGTCGCGGCCTGCGTTGTAACTTTCCTCGCTCTTTGGATTGATAAGGGCGTTTGTCTCGTGGTGGGCGGCTTCATGCCATCGCCGCTCGGCGCCATCACGCGATATGTTCCGACTCTGCCCGAGACACTGATCAGCGTGGCTGTATGGGCTTTCGGTGCTCTGATGATCACCGTGTTTTACAAGATTGCCCTTTCTGTTCGAGAGAGCGGACTGGCATTACCCGTCGAGCACGGAACGACGCCCCTTCCAGTAGCGAAATAAGTCGTGCACCTAGCAGCGTTTGCATAGAGGAGATTCCCAGGTGGGCCTGCTTCCTGTCTTCCTGAAACTCAGAGGCCGGCGGTGCTTGGTGGTTGGAGCGGGCACGGTCGCCACCGCAAAGGTCCGCAGTCTTCTTGCGGGCTGCGCGGATGTACGTGTGGTGGGGCCAAGAGCAACGCAAACACTCCAGCAGTGGGCGCGGGAGGGGAAGCTCGTTTGGGAGGCCCGTTCCTTCGAGCCCTCGGACCTGAAGGGGATGTTCCTGGTGGTTGTTGCGACTTCCTCCCGGCAGTTGAATGAACGCGTATCCCAAGAAGCTGCCGGGTGGCGGGTTTTGTGCAACGCGGTCGATGATCCCCCACACTGCGATTTCTACTATGGCGCTGTTGTCCGCTGCGGTCCCCTTCAGATTGCCATCTCCACTTCGGGTTGTAGTCCCGCCCTGGCACGTCGGCTGAGACGCGAGATCGCGAAGCAATTCGGGCCGGAATACGGGGCGTGGGTGGAAAAGTTGGGCGAGGCGAGGCGACGATTGCTGGCGCGGGCTATGAATCAGAAACGCCGCCAGCGATTACTACGCGACTTGGCCAGCGAAGAAAGATATGCGGCCTTCCTTCGAAGTAGAGCAGCCAAGAGCAAAGTCGAATTGGTTTCAGGTACCTCCGAAGAAAACTAATGACTAACAAGTCTCTCGCCAGAGTCGAATGGATACACCAACAGGCGCTGCGCTTCGGGAACCAATCGCTTCCCACCCGCCCTGTCGTGTTGGATGACACCACAGACTTCATGTCGATCGACCGGGACCATATCATCGATCTCCAAGGAGTTCTCTACCTGGTCCGGTGCAACGAGCGGGAGGGGCGCTTTGGGATGGAGGATCAACCCAAGTTTTGGGTCAAGCGCGCTCTTGATCTGGACAGCGGACAGATGCACATCCTGAAGCTCGTTTTTCAGGAGGAGTTTAAGATTCGAGTCGGCAGCCTGCAAGTCAAGTGCGTTCGGAGCGCGGAAAAGGAAGGTCGCGTCTTGGAGTTGGTGCGGGGAGACAGGAGGTTTATGCAGGGCCGCACCGCAAGGGATTCCCGCGGCAACCTCGTGCGAGTCATTGATTTTATCTCCGGCGTGGATCTACTCAGCTACCTCCACTCGATCCGGCTACCCCACGAAGAGTACGCAGTTGCTTTACTGCCTGGCATCCTGGCGCGCATCAGGGAGAGTTGCGGTGGCATCCAGCGTCTGCACAATGCGGGGCTGTGCCATGGCGACATCCGCAATGACCATCTGCTCATCGAACGTGACACGGGCTGCTACAAATGGATCGATTTCGACCTGAACGAGGATTTCTCTGATTTCGACGTCTGGAGTGTCGGTAACATCTTGCACTGTGTGGTTGCGAAGGGATTCGTAAGTTTTTCCGACGCCTTGCGGCTCCAGCCTGAACTTTCCGGGCAGCTTAGCGAAGAAGATGCCTCTGTCTTTTTTCCACACCGGGTGATGAACTTGCGCCGGGTTTATCCGTACCTACCCGCCAAGCTCAACGAGGTGCTCCTCCGGTTTTCGTTTGGAGCCCGGGCCTGTTACGATCGGGTCTCGCAGATCATTGACGACTTGTCAGATTGCGCCGAATCAATGGATTGGAAATGGGGCAGAATCTAAACCGTCTGCGACGACGGACCATGGCCTGAATAGAGGGACCATGTGGTACAGAAGCGCGACCTTTCAGTTGACATTGATTGCTGTGCTCGTTATGGCGACCGCGCTGATGTCCCTGACCTGGTTGTCTCTTCGCTGGCAGCGGGCGTGGCTGCTGGAGGAGGTTGAGCGTGGCCTTCTCCTCACGAGCGATACTCTCCAGAGCAGTCTTCGACAGGGCATGATGCAAAACCAAAGAGAGGAGATCCGGGGCAGCATCGAACGCGTTACCCAGCAGACTCGGATCGACCGGATTCGGCTGATCGAGCATCGCGGCAGGATCACCATGTCCACGCGCCGGGAAGATTTGGGCGGACGCCTGGACCGTAGCGCCGCGGACTGCGCGATCTGCCATAAAGGTGTTTCTGGGAATATTACGCTGGTTCCCCCTAGCCACCAGACCCGCACAGCCCTCGAGGGCAACCGCATGCGCGCCTTTACCCCGGTGGTGGCTGAGGCCCGATGCTTCAATGACGCCTGTCACCAGCAGGAGAAAAGGTCGCAAGTGCTTGGCGTTATTGAGGTCAGCCTTTCGTTGGAAGACGCGGAGAAAGACTTCGCCCACAGGCAGGCGACGCTGGCGGGCCTCTCATTAGGCACCATCCTGACCGGAGGAGGCTTGCTCGGCTTCGCTTTGGTGCGTCGTTTCCGCCGCCCGATGAGTGACTTGCTGCGCGGCATCCGGCGCGTAGCTGCTGGGGACCTGGATCACCGAATACCGGAGCGCGCGCGCGACGAATTTGGTGAGCTGGCCCAATCCTTCAACGTCATGAGCCAGAGACTGTCCAATATCCAGCAAAGCCTGGTCCGTTCGGAGCGGCTAATCTCGATGGGGAAACTCGCCGCCGGCGTTGCCCACGAAATCAACAACCCGTTGACTGGCATTCTCTCCTACGCCGAGGGCCTGCTCAGCGAAGCGGGAGCGAACGATCCTCGGCGCGAAGACTACGCGGTAATTGTCCATGAGGCCCTGCGGTGCCGGCAGATCGTTCGCAGTCTCCTGGACTTCGCTCGGCAGGCTACCCCCGCTTTTGCCCGTGTCGCCCCCCAGGACATCATCGAAAAAGCGGTAAACGTGGTTTTCCGCCTGCCCGCCTTTCGCGCTATCACTTTCGAGCGCCAAATAGAACCGGGATTACCGGCCATCCTTGCAGATCCGGTGCAGATTGAGCAGGTACTGATCAATTTGATTGTGAACGCGCAGGAAGCCATGCCGAATGGGGGAACGATCGTATTGGGAGCAGGGCGCAGCAGCGGCGGAAATCAAATACAGTTCTCGGTTGGGGATGAAGGGACGGGCATCCCTCCGGAGATCCACTCCAGTATCTTCGATCCTTTCTTTTCCACCAAAGGGGGAAAGACGGACGGGCTCGGCTTGGCAGTCTGCCTGGGCATCGTGCAACAACATGGGGGGACCATCGACTTCCAAAGTGAACCTGGACAGGGGACCGTTTTCCACGTGACACTCCCGGTTTCCAAGGTGAGTGGACAGGAGAAGGAGGGCAGCGAGACCGATGGCTGAGCGCGTCCTCGTAATCGACGACGAGAAGGTGGTTCTGGCCGCGATTCGCAAGGCATTGCGGCAGAGCGATCTGGAGATTGATACCGCCGAGAGCGCGGCGGCAGCGCTCGAACTTCTGGCGACCTCCTCCTACAAGCTGATAATCACTGACCTGATGATGCCGGGGATGGATGGACTGCAATTGCTGCGACACATTCGCGATATGGGTATGAACACGGCAGCCATTATGATCACCGGCTACCCCAGCATCCAAACTGCCCTGTACGCCAAGCGACTTGGGGCCTTTGAATATGTCACCAAACCTTTTACCCGTCAGGAGCTGCACAGTGTCGTAATCCGCGCCATCCGGGCGGAAGGCGTTGGTGGACCGCAAGTCGGACTTGTGCCTCCCTCAGAGGCCGGCGCACCCGTGTACTATCTCCCTGCGCACAGTTGGGCCAAAATCCAACGGGATGGGACGGTGCGATTAGGCATGGCACGGATTTTTGCCCTTACGGTCGGAGAGATAGAGCGGCTCCGCCTTCCAGGCAAAGGCGATGTGGTCGAGCAGGGGAGAGTGTGCGCAGTGGTTCAGGCGGCTGATGGGGTGGACCACTCGGTCCATTCCCCCTTGAGCGGTACGGTTCTGGAAGTCAACACTGAGGTGCTGGAGAATCCGTCTCTGGCCAGCAGAGATCCTGAGCATGGGGGCTGGTTGCTGCGGTTGATGCCAAGGGACCTCGACGCAGAGATTCCCAATCTTTCACCGGCGTGACCAGCGTGTTAGACAGGATGCTGAAAACCCCGTCCACCCTGTCATTCCGAGGAGTCCCGCGTACGCGGGACGACGAGGAATCTCGCCCCGATCAGTTCGGGGTTTCCAGAGCGAGATTCCTCGTTTCGCCCCGGGCCGTCCGGTCCAGGGCTTCGCTCGGAAGGACAATGCTGACAAGAGTTTTTCAACATCCTGTTATTGGTATCCCCACCGTAATCGAATGAAGGCCAGAAAGGGAAACTACTCATATGAAGAGGCCGCTTGGTTTCAACTCCAGAATCGGATTCTTATCAGGCATGATTGCCGTCGTTCTCGCTGAATGTTTGGCCCCAGCCAGAGCTGCCAGTCCTGGCCCGGCTACGAATAGCCAAGGCACAGTGATAACAGACACCGAGAGGGCACGAGATACCGGGAAGGCGCCCCAGCAGCATATCGTCAAGACCAGAGCATCCTCGTCTACCGTGCCGGCGAGCCTGCGGCCCCCGACGCGTCCCAGGCCCGCTCCACGGAGCGAGTACAACCATGATGAAATTGCCGCCCTGCGGGAACGGCTCGATCGCCAAGAACAATTGCTCGCAGCCCAACAGCAGCAGATCGCGAAGTTAATCGCGGCAGTGGATGAGTTGAAGGGACTGCCCGACCGGTCCCTGCTGATTGCGGATGAAGCTGGTGTAGGGGCGCATGACCATGCGCTCCTACGCCTCGTGTCGTATAAACCTGACCCTGCCCCCAAAGAGAAAGAGCGAGCAGTGATTTCATATCCCCCAGATCCGCCTCCCGCGCTAAAAGGCCAAGAGCCGCTCGCGAGCTTGCCAGCAGCGGTGCCCGACGTCGCCGAGTTCTTCCACGTCCCACCTCTTGCTAGTCCACAGACGCTCATGCCGCCTAACATGGCCAGTCTTGCCCTCGCCGCCGCCCCCGTCCCCCAGGCCTCCGCTTCCCCTAGCCCCCAGGCAACTCAGGATCAAACCCAACCCTACACAACGAGGCTGGATACCCTCTCAAGGCAGGTCGAGGGAATCTCTAGAGGCATTGCCGGATTCAGGTTCAGTGGGGACTTTCGTCTGCGCGGCGATGGAATCTTCCGCTCCTCGAACGCCATAGCAGGTCCCGAGCAGAACGTTCGAGGCCGTTACCGGGCACGCCTAAACTTCGACAAGGGGATTGATAAGCAGTTGGATGTTCATTTTCAACTCGGTTCCGGAAGGTTTGACAATGCGCTGACGGATGATACGGACATGGGGGGAGGTGCGGTGAGAGGGCCGATTTTCTTGAGCGAAGCTTGGATGAACTACCATCCGAACTCCAGCTTGAGCTTTCGGGGCGGTAAGATGTATGACGTTTTTCAGGATGGCAGCCGCTTTTTGTGGGATGAGGATGTGAGATTCAACGGATTCCAGCAATCCCTTGGCACTTCGCCTGGAGATAACCCATTGGGTATTACGCGAATTGATTTTATGGCGGGTCAGTATATCCTGACCAACCCAAATATCCAGGTTCTGCCTACGGCCAAGCAATGCACCGTGCCCACCCAGACGATAATTTCATTACCGGCCACCATCACCACGCCCGCAACTCTCCCGGCCGCTTGCGTGTTCCTCCAAGCGGGATACAAGCCCGGCGAGAACGTTCGGGCGGCAGACCTGTTCGACCAGGGATTCTTCCTGAAGGGCAGGATCAAAACAGGGTGGTCCCACTATCTGTACACGAATATGGCCTTGTTTCGCAATCCTGACCAAATCGCTCTTGCGTCCACCACCGCCGGCCTTCCGGTGCTTGTCGATCCGCTCGAAGGCGTCGTCCTCAATGGCCCCCTGACCGGTACGGGCAGTGCCACCACCATTCCGGGCGGTGGCATTTACACCGCCAGCCACTACCAGATTGGGCATGTGGCCTACCGCATCACCAAGGAGGGCTGGGTGTTCCATAACGAGGAATTTCCAGTGTTCCTCGATCTCCACGCGAGCCGCAACTTTGGCACCGGCTTTTTGCGAAATGCTTGGATGGCGACGCTCAACGCCGGCCAAATCAGGAAAGCGGGAGACGTAAGGTTGCTATACTTTTACGCGGTCAAGGACGCCAACTCCATGATCTCCCAATTCACCGACGATCACCTCGGAACGAATTCAGGAGTTAACGTCCGGGTTCACTCCATGCGCGTTGACGTGGGCTTGGCGCGCTTCCTCCAATGGCAAAACACTTTCTACATACAGAACGAAATCAGCCGCAACAACCCAGCCCGCCATTTCTTTGTTCCTGTACAGGAGGGAACTGCGACCCAGTACCGGTTCGAGAGCAACATTTTCGTTAGTTTCTAGTTGGCGCTGGAAGAGCACGATCGGCGATCGAGTTTACGAACTGCAGAGATATGTTTTGAGGAGGCCGAGGAGCTTTTCACTGAATGTGGACAGGTTGATCGCGCCCGAGGGGCACGGCAGGGGACGGAGTTGGTACGTTCCTGTTTGCACCGGGCACGACCGCGTGAAGCTCAGGAGGCACAGGAGCAGCAAGAGGCGTGAGTGAGAGCAAAGGGAGTCTATAATAGGAACCCTGAAGCTGATGGTTACGCCCGGCGAAAGTGCTGAGGCGGGAGAGGGCGGAATGATGGTTACTTTCGAGTTTGGAAACAAAACGTACCCGATCGATAGCGACGAATTCCTTGCGGACTTCAATGCTTGGGATGAGAATTTCGCACGCGGCATGGCGCCCAAAGTCGGAATCATCAGTGGGTTGAGCGAAGACCACTGGAGAGTCATCTACTTCATTCGCGACCAGTACAAAAAAACGGGACAGTGCCCGTTGGTTTACGAGACGACGCGGATGAACCGTCTGCACCTGCAGGAACTCAAGAAGCTGTTCCCCGCGGGATACCTGCGTGGCGCCTGCAAGCTTGCGGGTATTACGTACCAGGAAGGCTACCTGGAACAGTCCTGGGTAGAGGGTTTTGCCGAACAGATTACTATGGGCGCGGAGGGGAAAACGTACGAGATCAACGTCCGCGGTTTTCTCGTCAATCCTTCGCAATGGGACAAGCAATATGCCCTGCACAGGGCTTGGGAGATGAAGATGCCTAAGCTCACCGATAAGCATTGGCAGGTTCTCGAATTCCTTCGCCAGCGCTTTGCCACAGACAATATTGTGCCCACCGTCTATGAAACCTGCGAGGCGACCCACATCGAACTGGAGGAACTGGAGAGATTGTTCCCCGACGGGTATCATCGCGGCGCGGTCAAACTTGCCGGTTTGAGGGTAAGATAACCAGTTGCTCTTGGTTGTCACCCCCCGAAGAGCACTTACTCCGCTCGATCAGTCCGAAAACGGATCCCCGCCGGCGCGCCGAGGGAGCCTCCGCTCTGTGGGCCCCATGGGGACCGTCAGGACTATGGACCGGAGCCTCTCCATGGCATACACGTAACGCTTGAAGAAAATCTGGGAGATCCTCCTTTGGAGGGCGTAGCCTATAGCGGGGTTCTCATCCAGGATACGACGCAGGGGCTGGCTTTCCACCTTGAGCACCTCCGAATCCTCCACGCACTCGGCGTTCAACAGGTATCGCTCCCCTCCCGTGAGGGAGGAGATCCCGAAGACACCTGCCTCCACGACGTCGTCCACTACGAAGCTAAGTCCTGCCTCCGCGGATCTCCTCAGTTCCACCCTCCCCTTGAGGAGCACAAACAAGTGACTTGCTGGGATCCCCTCTGCGTAGACTCGTTCGCCCTTTCCGAGTTTCACGACCGCCGAGACGTTGCTCAGCCTTTCCACTTCTTTCGGGGTCAGCAGCCCGAACAGCTCGTGATGTTGCAGCTTCTCACCGACCATAACACATCCTCCTTTGCCGACGGTGGTCCCGATGGCCACGGACAGCGAAGAACAAATTTCTTCTGCGCACCCGACACTCAAAACTTGCGAAGAGGCGATGCGGGACCCCGCCGCTCGGATCGCCTTTCCTCCTCACTCATTTGCAGCATGAAAGCCGAGTACGAGACAGGGCTCCTCCCTCGCAGCTACAGTGTAACATCAGGCGCTTTGCCTTGAAACCGTGGCGTAAGCCAAGCTCAAGCGCTACAGGCTCTTAACGTGGATGTCCTCGTTACTGTGGCTCCGAAGCAGGAAAACGCAAAGGAGGTTTGCGATGAGCGCGACGCTTGCGGTGACCTGCGTCACCGGAACTCGCGCCGGTTGCGGATGAAAGAGTCGTCCGACAGCCTCTCGAGCGACGAGAACGGAGATGGCAATCAGAGCGGCTGAATTCAGCAGTGCCGCCACGACGATCTCCGCTTGCTCATCGAGCCGGCGCAGCCTTGCGGCGCAGGAAGCTCCGCCTGCCACGCCACCGACAATCAATACTCTTTTCGGGCTCATTGACACAGTTCTCCTCGCAATACAGCCCGCACGTCTCTTGCCGTTAGACCTTCATTGGGGCTTGCCCCGGCCAGCCCTCCCCAAGGGGGCAGCCCTACGGCCAAAGGCGAGAGGAAATCTCGACTCGTTGGCTGCCCTGGTCAGAACAAGTGGACTTATCCCATATTCACCATACGATGGTTTTGCGGGACACAAAGCGAGTCACCCTCTTCATTGCCGCTCTATCCTTCCTGTACTTCATCCTCAGGTAGATGGGATTGATTCTTCGCCTAATGACCAACCCGCGAAGCCGCCCACGGCTCGCTTGACGTCGGTGCTCTCCCAGGGTTGCACGGGCTTCTCCGTGAACTTCCCCCCTTCCATGAACTTGAACGCCTCCGGATCGCGTTCGTCCATCCAGTCAATACCCGTCAACTGATTCTCTGCACACTGGTTGCGCACCCAGCGTTCCGCGTCTTCCCAAGTTTCCCTTGCCGGCGCTCCTGGGTTTGGATACCACTTCTTCTCATGTGCCGCGTAGAATGGCATGTCATCGACGCAACATTGATCCCACACAACGACCAACGTGCCTATTCCACGGTTGTGCGCGGCTCGAACGAAGTGGTGCATGCGTTTGAGAAAGGCGTCGCGTTCCCGCTCGTAAACGACGTAGTTGAGGAAGATCCGGGCTTGGTTCAGGCGTAACCTGCGAGCAAAGTCGAGTTCGCGCTCCACTTGGGCCTCGTCGTAGTCACGCCAAAACTCGACATCATTGCGGGCAGTCGACGGTGTGTAATTGAAACCCCGAATCTGGGTCAGATCAAGAGCCTGGGAAGGCTTTGGCCCTTCGGCACGGCTGCCAGCTACGACTGATAGAACGACAACTATTACGGAAATGCCTAAAGAACTTGTAAAGGATTTCAGTTGACTCATGCCGCTTCCTCGCCGTTACGCTAGTCCTGCTAGAAGATCCCCCCACGACTCCATAGACCAAAATCCACTCTCGTCTCAGCTACGCAAGAAGCGCTCGTTCAGAGTCCGGTGCCAGTTCGCATCCCTCCAATTGGCGAATTGCGGCTGAGCATAGTTATGCGGTGTCCAGCCCCAAAATTTGCAGGCGATAGCATCATCGACTGACCACTTAGCCCATTCGAGGAGCCAGTCCCAGTCCAACTGGGGGTCGTCGAAATAGTACCACGACGCCCAGGCTTCGGAGGTCGTCAAGGGTGAACCCCGCCGCGCCGCCCAATCGGCGAACTCCCGCATCTTGAATCTTTGACGCGCGCGAAGCATGGGCGCCATGGCGGCGGCTGTCTTGCTCGCGCGTTTCGAAAATTCTCCAAACCAGCGGTTGGTTTTGAATAGCCCATCAGCGATGAAGTCGGAGAAGCGGGTGCGCTCAGTCCAGCGAGGATCCTCGTCGGCATAGAAGTGCACATCGAGACAATCGAGTCTCCAACGGCAGGTCGAGCCAGCGCAGATCTCCGTGAATAGAAACGGTGAAGCGCAGTTCGGGAAATTCCCGCCGCAACAGCTTCAACGGCTTGTTCACTTCATCCGACATGAAGGAGATTTGTGCGGCGGATAAGGTGGGAACCTCATCCCAACCCGCGCCCGTCGCCTTCTTGAGCCGTTCGTTCACATCCGGGAAGAAATATGGGACTTCGTTCGCAATATCGACATAAACCAGGCGATCGAAACCGAAACGCTGCTTCCAATCAGTCAGCATGACTGCCCACATCTCCGCTCCCTCAACCATGTTCGCCGGCCGCCGGAGCAGGGCTGGCGCGGCGGGCTCAGGCGGTGGCCCCGGCATGCCCCACCATCCGCTCATCGTGTAATAAAGCCATGGACGTTTATGCAATTCTTGGATGAAGTCGATGATCCAGAGCCCCACCGGTCCCTTTACCGCCGAGTTCAACCCCCACCCCATGAAAGGCTGGTGTGGGTCCCCCCACTCCAAGATGCGATCGGGTTTGCGCAGGTCGATCCACTGGGGCATCGGGTCAATTCGCAGGGTGTTGTAGCCTCGCTCGACAGATTCATCGAGGACGCGATCGTAATCGGCGAAGCTTCCGCCGGGCATATGGCGCATCGCATACGCTTGATCCCACATCGCCATCGTCAATCGCCGAGGCCTCAGGTCATCCCGCATATCATAACCATCGAATCCGCTCGCCGCCGAGCGCGGGGACCTGTCACTGGCCACCTGCATGGGCATCGGGCTCGGTGAGGAGCCGCCAGTGTCTTGCGATGCTGCCGCTGCGCCAGCAGGGCTGCTGCCTTGAGCGAGCGCCGTCAGGGCGCCGGCTGCGCCGTAGGTAATGAGTTCACGCCTGGAAACCGCCATTGGTTAGTCCCTCCCTCTCGTATCGATCGTTCGGCCAGAGATTGTGACGTTCTACATTCGATGTATAGGAAATTCGATTTATCGTGCTAGCTGAACGCTGTCCATGCTCTATATCAGCCTTCATGCGCCCTTGACCGAAAGGGTCAAACGGCCGAACCTTCACAAATAGTAAGCAACAATCTTTATCTCGTCCGCCTGCACGGGCAGCTTGATCCACTCTTTGGCGACGTCAAAGTCTTTCCAGGAGTGACCATTGACCGTAACTCGCCTCAGCGGAGCACTCTTTGGGTGTCTCATTCGCAGATACAAACTCGCCGGCTGCCGGCGATTGGGCGTGCGCACGGTCGCTTCGATACGGCCCGTTTCGGCGAAGGACACGATGCGATAACTCAGCCCGCCAAAATAACTGGGCGCATGACTTACCGCGATCGTCTTCCCGTCCTCCAACCACTGCCGCGGCGTCCCTTTAGCGAGAAAAAGATCATTCCCTATTTCCAAAATCAGCATATGCCGGAACTGGTGGAAGAACCATCCCTCTTCGTGGGTCTTATGGGGCTGGCTTCCGCTGAAATCCAGTTCCTCCTGGAACGTGAGAGTCTGGGGGTCAGATATAGCGGCCAGCGTATTGAAAAAGCCACGCAGGAAATTCGGGATTTCGTCCCGCTGCAAGTAGGCATCTTGGTAGTGGACATAGTAGGGCTGGAGTTTATCGAAGCCACCCAGATTGAACCAGTCACTTCCCAGGTCGTCCAATTGCACCCGGGAGGGCAGAGGCGTGAACATGAAGAACCTGTCCTCGAGGTAGCTCAGCATGTATGTGACCTCCGGCTCGTTGGGCCCGAGCACTTCCCCCTTGACCAGGTGCAAGGGGCCACCCGTCGAATCGTAGGCGTAACAGTGGCGAAGGTCAGGGTCCACCGAGTCCTTAGCGTCGGTACTGAGTCCTCTCAGACCCACGTAGGAGGGCACGGAGGGCACGGAAGTTCCATCCCGAAGGCGAGTCACCGGCGAAATGGCCACGCATTCCTTCAACACTCTGCGAATCGTCTGCAAGTAGTCCTCTGCCTCGGTGGCAATGCGTTGCGCCTGTGCCTTATCTACGTCCAGCAGAACTTGGCTCGATTTTTTGAGACCAAGGTAGAAATAGGCATTGAGCATAAAACTGTATTCCCAATCCCGCATGTCCGCGAGACAGCCGGCAGGGGCTAACCCGTAGAAAAGTGGCTTGCGGCCGCCTGGGTGTTCCTGCATGGTGCGCTTGCGCTCCCGTGCTATGAAGTCGCACCCGGCGACGATTTGCGGAGCAACCTTGCGGAGCCAATCCTGGTCCCGCGTGTAGAGGTAATGCTCCGCGAGGGACCACAAAACGGCGCCCTGGTCGATAGTGTAATTCGGCCAGTAATGGTAGAAACCTCCTTCTTTGGATACATAGTCGCCAGAGGGCTTCGAGTCGCCTTGGGTGGATAACCAGGCATTCAGGCAGCTCTCCGCTCGCGTGTGAAAACCCCGCATGTCCAGGCTCTGAATGATAGGGCTGCTCTCACTTCCAATAGTTCCGTAATAGAGCATCGCCACGTTGGCGTAGTGTTCCTGCCGTTTGCCATCTTTGGTGAGTACCAGCAGAAAATGCTGCAGGGTGGAGTTATAGAGGTTCTGCACGTGCTGGTCCGGAATCTCGACCTGCATGCCTTCCGCGAGACGATCTTTCCAGTACTTTACAACTGTGTCGTGAACGCGATCGTAAGGAACCGCGCGAAGTTTGTCCCGCTCGGTTTCAGAGATTGGCCAGCCAGGAATTACGCTGTGAATGGTATGCTCTTCGCCGGGATTCAGCTCGAGGGAGTAGCGCACAGCATTTGCTGGCGTCTGCAACGTCAGGGAACCCCGAGCCCCCGAGTCAACCGAGCAAAGCACGTACTGACCCGTTTCGTCCGCAACGCAGACGCAATTTTCGCGCAGCACGGTTTCCCAGGCGTTCTTGGCGTTGCTCGGCAGCGCGCCGTAGTCAATTTCTCCGCTCGTAGGTTTCCAGGGCTTTATGTAATAACAAACGGTCTTGGGAACTGGTGAGTCATTGCGAATCCTGAGGCGGGAGATCAGCAAGGCCAGTTCGTTCCCCATTAGTTTCGATTCTTCGAGAGGCTCGGGCGCCTGCGCGAGTGCCGCGTAATCAAGACGCTCAAAGGTGACCTCGTTCCTGCTCCACTTGGTCACGAGAATGGGCAGCCAACCTTCTTCCAATTCCTGCCGCTTCTCGTCCTCTTTTACGAAGAGCTCTTCCGCGCTCGTCGGCGCTTGAAACATGGTCGTTTCTTCAGTACTGGCAAAGTACATTGCGAACTTGGGAGCGATCTGCCGCCCGTAGCTTGGATCGTTATTCCCAACCACCAAGTGTCCGTCCGGACCGATGCCAAACTTCTGACTATTCGAGTCCACGCCTACGAAGGAGAGCGTCACGCGTTTTGCGCGAATTGCCTGGTAAGCATTTTCAATCGTCTGTTCGGGATGTTTTGCCGCGGCGTCAATGATCCGGAACGTCTTCGCGTGTCTCTGCCGATAGGCGGTTCGATCCAAGTCGAGAGAATAATTACGAATGTAAACCCCAAAGTCCGGGACATCGATGGGTTGATACTCGAGGGCCTCGCCCGGCAGGAATGAAATGTCGAAAGCTTTGGTGCGCAACGTGGCGATGGTTCGATCAACATCCATGCCGGAGGTGTAGAGCACCTTGGCAACAATTCCTGCGGTCTTTCCACCGCCTGCCCTGGACGTCCAGCCAAAGGACCTCTGTAGCTGTGTGCCACCGAGGGGCCGCACTTCCAAGACCGTGCCGTTGTACATGCTCAGCGAACCGTCATAGGATTTCTCTTGTTCCAGGTGTCCCCACTCGATGTAAACTTCCCCAGCCTTCCACTTCGAGGGACCGTAGACTTCGAAGCTCGCAATTTCTACCCGCTTCTCGTTTTGCAGGCGCAATCTGAGCTTGCAGGTTCGTCGTGGTGGAAAGGTGTAAGTCCAGGTCCGGCCGTCGATGGCCAAAGGGATACCCAGGATAGCGTCATCCTCCAGGGTCTTCCAGGTACCCTGTCGAGGAGTAATACCGTCCCAAAACTCCACAAACTGTCTCTCGACAGGTGGCGCCTTGTCCTCTGCCGCGAAGCGTACTACCAGGGTGTTGATTGTGCGGAATTCTGCCCATTCCACCCCGAGGTCCAACTCCGAATCCTTCCAGGGTAGTTCGGCTAGCCGCAAAGGTGCGGCTCCAACCTGGGGCATTTGTCTCTGCAAGGCGGGCGTCGCTTCGGGGCTGAGCCAGGATTGCATTTCTCCGAACAGGGCGAGGTTGGAAGGCTTGCCCACCAGGCCCTCGTCAAGGCTTGCGGTCTGGTCTGGCACGGGGCTGCAAACGGCGAAAGCCTTGCGACTCCATTTCTTGTCAATGAGCGCTACGGTTGCACAACCATAGAGGAAGCCACGTCGGTTCATTTTCACACCCCTGCGCTTGAATCTGTCGAGTGGAAACCGCTGTGAAGAAACACTTGCTGAAGCAGAAGGGCTGAAGGTGCTTCACAATAATTTCAAACCGCACGCGTCTTTGCCGCATGCGCATCAGGGAAGCAGGCTCGCCCTGCTCCATTTGGGCCAGGTCGGCGATGACTGAAGGCCCTCAGCGTACTTCACTCCGCACTGAAACCCACGGAAACGTCCGATAATTTCAATCACATCCAAGTAGCTTATCTGGTATTGGTCTTCCAGCCAGATAGACTGGCTCTTGTGGCAGGCCAGCATTTCGCGCTTCGACGGGAACGTCTCGCTGATATCGACATAGTGTTGCGGCACAAAATCTATGCCGGCGACCGTTTCCATATAGAAGATCTCGGGAATCTGTTCACAAGGTGGATGCGCGGTCCTGATGTTGGGGACAGTTGTCATTACACGAATGTCCCAAAGTATGCTGCCTGTGGTGCGGTGATCAGGGTGATAGTCGGTTGGTGCGTGCGTGATGATTACGTCCGGACGGGCCTGACGCACGAGGTCGAGAAAATCCAAGCGAGTCTGTTCTGTCGAAAAGAGAAACTCGTCGGGATAGTTCATCCAGTAAAAATCAGCTCCGATAGCCTTTGCTGAGGCGGCAGCTTCCTGGTGCCGGATTTCGGCGATCTCCTGCTTGGGAAGGGCGGGAGAACCCACTTCCCCGTTGGTCGCGACTGCCATGCTAACGTGATCGCCTCTCTTGGCATACTTAGCCAGTGTCCCGCCACAGAGAATTTCCAGGTCATCAGGGTGTGCCCCTACCGCAAGAACGCGCATGATCACCTCCAAAGTATCCGGCCGGTCATCTAATTGCCGACCTCGACCGACGAGCACTCGCAGCACCGTGTCGGGCCCGCTGGTTCTTCAACTTGCCCCAAGAAGGACCACGGCCAGCAGCCCTAAGGCCACACCCACGGCGCTGGTTCGATTCATGCGCTCTCCAAATGCCAGCCGGCCTGCCAGTGCGACGACGAAAATCGAGCCACTTATGGCAACCGGGAAAACGACGTGCCCCGGGACACCCGAGTCGAGTGCGACCGCCATCGCTATCTGTCCTGCAATACTCAGGGCTGCCAATGCGCCTCCCCACGCCAGTTCCGTCTTCCCAAACCTTACGCCTTTGAAGAGCATCGGGATGGCAAGACTCACTAAACCTGCAGCGTACCAGGCGGTCAGGTACGGGTACTTGACGGTCCCTGGGAGTGACCAGCCCGCGATCATTTTGAGGCCAAACGCGCTCATTCCGTTGGCGAGGAGCACGACTAGCATTAGCAGGAACCACGTGAGGAGCTTATCTCCTCTCGCGCGGGAGCCTTCCTTGGTAGGTTCCTCCATCCTCTTGCCCCAAAACAGCAGAAGGATCGAGACGATCGCCAGCCCAAACGCCACAAGTTTCAGAGACGTCAGTTTCTCGTGGTACTTCCAGATCGAAACCACTGCCGGAACGCCCGCAGAGAGATTCATCATCAACCAACCAATCGTGATTTTGCCAATACTAATCGACATCTGGAAAGCCAAGAAGGCCACCGCAGCGCAGGATCCAAACACTACAGCTATAACAATCACTTTGGCCGGAAATTGGCCCCCTGACTTGAGAAGTGCGGTCCTGATCAACATTACCAGGGTGGCCCATGCAAATGAAGAAGCCACAAACCCTGTGGCATCGGCATTCCTTCGTTCCGCCATCTTCGCCACACACGCTCCCGAACCGAAGGAAACTGCTCCCAGACAACAGAAGAACAGGCCCATTGCTGCCACTCCTTCAGACTCGCAAATTCGTGGGAGTAGTTATCGAGCGGAAGAAATCCGTAAACCCCTTAGCTGGTTTGATGGTTCGTAGAGGTCGTACGGCCAACTCGCCATCCATCCACCGACAAATCTCTCCCAGGATGGAACTTCGTGCGCGCTTCATACTATCGCATTTTCTTAGTAGTGGGTATGTTCCGTGTAGCGCCCTGCTGCGATTACGTGATGCGCGATTTGGCGGCCCAGGGCAATCGTGTTAGCGGGGTCGTGCTTTGCCAGCCTGCGCAGGATGGCCATCTGGGTTCTCAGCAGGTCTCCCTCGGCCACGGCGGCGACCACCTTCCGTGCCGATGATTCGACCCTTTGCATGGCTTTGGCTGCGTACCAGGCCGTCATGGCAATCGTGGCGCGCGCTGCGGTTTCACCCTTAGATGCCACGAGCTTCTCTGCCCGTAGAATGCACGACTCCACAGCGTAGACCTCGATGACGCAATCCGCGATTGCGGCCATCACCTCCTGCTGGTCGGGAAGATCCTGCGTGTATTTCTGTGAGGCCAAACCGGCCGCAAACAGGCTGAGCTTCTTGGCTTGTCCCAGCATTACGTGCTCAGCCGCCAGCGGCCCCTCGCGCTCCTCAGCGGTGACGGAAGGAGAGATAACCTCGTTCATAAGCTGTTTGATAGCTGGCAACAGTGGCAACTCGCCCTTCATCGCGCGCTTCATCAGCCATCCCGTGATAATCAGGCGGTTGATTTCGTTGGTTCCCTCGAAGATAGGGTTGATGCGCGAGTCCCGGTACGCCCGCTCCGCCGGATATTCCTCTACGTAGCCGTACCCGCCATGGATCTGGACGGCATGGTTGGCAACCATCTGCAGCATTTCAGTTACCCACACCTTCACGATGGAGCACTCCACGGCGTACTCCTCGATGCGCTTTTCGATCTCGCCCGAGGCCCCTTGGGCGTGCTGGTCCAGATCGGCCAAGGCGGCGTCGATCATTCCGATAGTCCGATACACCAGCGACTCACCGGTGTAGATTCCCGCCGCGCACTCTGCGAGCTTCTCCTGGATCAAACCGAATTCAGCGATGGCTTTGCCAAACGCTTTGCGCTCTTTGGCGTATTGAATCGCGTCCTGCAAGACGTGCCGGGCTCCCCCGACGCAAGCTGCCCCTAGCTTGAAGCGCCCCATGTTGAGGACATTAAAAGCGATGTGATGGCCCTTGCCTGCCTCTCCCAACAGGTTCTCCGCCGGGACGCGGCAGTCAGTGAGAATCAGCGGACAGGTGGACGAACCACGGATGCCGAGTTTGTGCTCTTCCGCGCCGATCGAGAAGCCTGGCGTATTACGTTCAATGAGAAAAGCCGAGAGCTTCTCACCATCGCTCTTCGCGAAAACAATGAAGAGGTCGGCGAAGCCGCTGTTGGTGATCCACATCTTCTCGCCGTTGAGTACGTAGTGCCTGCCATCTTCGGCAAGCACGCGCGCGCGTGTGGCAATTGAGGGCATCCGAACCCGACGTGGGCTCCGAAAGTGCGTAAGCAGCGATCCACTCGCCCGTCGCCAGTTTCGGAAGGTATTTCCGCTTCTGCGCCTCCGTGCCATACCACACGATGGGCAGTGTGCCGATGCCGACGTGGGCGCCGAACGCCACCGAAAAGCTTGCCAGCTTGCTGATCGACTCCGCGACTACGGCGGAAGTGGCCTTGTCCATCTCCATCCCACCGTACCTCTCGGGGACGTCCACACCCAGCAACCCGAGTTCGCCGGCCTTGCGGAGAAGCCCTCTCGTAACGGCGAAATTCTTGCCCTCGATTTCACGAAGCGCCGGCATGACCTCATTCGTGACAAAGTCAGTCGCAGTTTTCGCAACCTGCTGCTGCTCTTCAGAGAGATCCTCCGGGGTGAATACAACCCGCGGGTCACTCTCCTCGACAAGAAAACCTCCGCCCTTGGCCCGTCTCACCCAACTTGTGTGCATCGCTGATTCCATAGTCGCCATAGCTCTTCCTCCTCACTTCACTCCTCGCTCTGCCGATGCCGCGTCCGGCGCAGGCGGCCAAGCTGTATGCCGCAAGCTCGCCGCTCTCGCCAGTCCGATCAAGAGTTCCGCTGACTTCCCGCTAATCCCTGGGTTAACGTGCGCGCAAACTGCGACGCGATCTCTTCTGCAGACATAGCCCCTTCCGGCTCGTACCACATACAAATCCAATTCAGAGCTCCGGCTATCGAGAATGCGGCGATCTTCGTGTCGCACGGCGCGATCGAACCATCCTCGATCCCCTCCTGGATGAACGATCGAAGTCGGCGGTCGATTTTTCTCTTATAGGCGCGCACCTCTGCGCGCGCCTCGCCCGACAAATCGCCCTCGTCAAGCCGCATCACGCACCTGCCAAAATTCACCGTCATGGCGTTGGCGTAAGAGTAGATAAAGGCCTCGACCTTCTCTAAGCCCGTGCCGTATTGAACCGCGATCTTGTTGAGACTTTCTTCGATGAGCGCCGTACCCCAACGATAGCACCCGAGCAGAATGTCTTCTTTGTTGTGGAAATAATTGTAGAGTGTCGGCTTGGTGACGTTCAGGCGCTTGGCAACTTCGTCCAAAGAGGTGCGCCCGTAGCTCTTTTCCAGAAACAATTGGGCGGCAGTTTTCAGTACAGCCTCGCGTTTAGTTGCGGGATCGCGGCGTCGGCTGGCAAATGCGTACTCGATGCGATTTCGCGACGTTTGCGCCTCTCAGCATAAGTTGTCCAACACCCCTGAGTTGACACCGCAGCACGTAGAGTGATAGCTTACTCCAGGGTAACATAAGCATTCAAGAAGAATCGGGCATCGGGTCAGTTCGGTGTTATAGGGGCGATCCCGCGTCTGCGGGATTGCCACGTGGTGGCGTAAAGCCCCCGCTACGGCCAAGGAGGGGATTCCCGCTTTCGCGGGAATGGGTGTGGCTTGCAGCGTTCAGCGAAAGACCAGCACCAAAGATGTTACTTACCCGGGAATAAGGGCAGGGCGGGAGCAGAAGAAATTCCCGCTGGCGCGTCTTACTGGCGAACTGCGGGCGCACAATTCCGGTTAGCAGGATGCATACGATAACGAAAGACGATTTGCCACTCTCGCGTCTCTATCGCTGGGAGAGCGAGCGGGCGGAGCGCATTTTTCTTACCCAACCATTTGGCGGGGGGAAGGTGCGCGACTGGACCTGGAGGCAGGTAGCAGACGAAGTCCGCCGCATGGCCGCCTATCTCAAGGCGCAGGACTGGGAGCCGGGATCTCGTGTCGCCATCCTCTCTCGAAACTGTGCTTGGTGGGTCATGGCGGATCTCGCCATTTGGATGGCGGGGTATGTGAGCGTGCCGATCTATCCGTCACTGAATTGCAGCTCCGCACGCTTTATTATGGAGCACAGTGGGTCGAAAGGCTGCTTCCTCGGCGCGACCGACGACAAAGAGATGGCAACTTGCGGCCTTCCACCCTGTGTCCGCTCGATTAGTCTCCCTACGGCCCGAGCTGCGGGTCACGCAACCTGGGACGCAGTGATTTCTTCCACCCCGCCCCTTGCCGGCAACCCTCAGCGCGCCGCGGACGATCTCGCTACCATCATCTACACGTCCGGGACAACCGGTACGCCGAAAGGCGTCATGCACCGCTTTTCCGCATTCAGCTTCTTTGCCAAGACCGCCTCGGAATTGCTCGGTCTAACGGCGGAGGATCGTCTCTTTTCGTACTTGCCGCTCGCCCATATCATCGAACGCTGCGCCTGCGAGGCGTTTGGCTTGTTTCTTGCCTTCCGCATTTTCTTCACTGAGGGAATCGAAACCTTCCTGGCGGACCTGAAACGAGCGAGCCCTACCGTCTTTCCGTCCGTGCCGCGGCTTCTCTCGAAGTTCCAGCAGGGCGTTTTCGAAAAGATTCCCAAGCGTCGCCTGGATAACCTGCTGCGTATTCCCGTTCTCAACCGCGCGATCAAGAGACGGATTCTGCGCGAGCTCGGACTCCATACCGTGCGCTACGCGGCCAGCGGAGGCGCAGCGCTGCCAATCGAAACCCTGCTGTGGTACCGAGTTCTCGGGCTGGAACTCTTCGAGGGCTACGGCTTGACGGAGACGCTGATCACGCATCTTGCTGCCCCGGGCCGTGCTCACCCAGGCTACGTGGGAAGCGCCATCGATGGTGTGGAAGTCAAGCTGGGTAATGACGGCGAACTGATGATCAAAAGCCCTATGAACATGCTCGGCTACTACAAGGACCCGCAAGGTACACGAGACGGATTGACGCAGGAGGGCTTCTTTCGCACCGGTGACCTAGTCCATCTCGGCTCGGACGGCCAGGTGAAGATCATCGGGCGCATTAAGGAGCAGTTTAAGACCAGCAAAGGCAAGTATGTCGCCCCGGCTCCGTTGGAGAGCAAGCTCATGGCGCATCCCGCCGTCGAGGCCTGCTGCGTCATGGGCGCCGGCCTGCCGCGCCCGTTTGCTGTCGTCGTGCTATCGCCGGACGCAAGGAATCAGTGCGCCGCTCCGGTGGCGCGAGAAGCCCTCCAGGAATCATTGCTGGCCCGGATGAACGAGATCAACGCCCAGGCCGATCCGCACGAACGAATGAGTTTCATCGCCATCGTCGATGGGCCATGGACAGTTGGAAATGAATTCTTGACCCCGACGCTCAAGAACAAACGCGCTGCGCTCGAACGTCGCTATCTCGCCATGGCCGCGAATTGGGAAAAGCGCAACACCCCGGTAGTGTGGGACTCGGAGTTGCCCGAGGGGGGCAAACAGGACGCTTTGCACCCGACGGCGACACCTGTTCTCAGGTCCGAGAAGTAGCGGTGCGCAGGACCAATTTGGCAAGCCATTCATAATAACCTAAGGGCTTCTCGCGGACATCCTGGGGGGGCAAACCATGCGCGATATTCGTAAGGTGGCTGTGTTGGGCGCTGGCACGATGGGGGCCCGTATTGCTGCTCATCTTGCCAATGCTTCCATTCCTTCTGCTCTTCTCGACATGGTTCCACAGGAGCTCACACCTAAGGAGCGAGCCGAAGGCTTGACTCTCGGCCACGCCAAGGTTCGCAACCGCTTGGCGCAAGCCGGACTCGAGGCAGCGCTGAAGTCACAGCCGGCGGCGTTCTTCGTCCCGGAAGCAGCTCGCATGATCGCCGTCGGCAACTTCGACGACAACTTGCCTTGGCTCAAAGAGTGTGACTGGATCATCGAGGCCGTGACAGAGGACCGCAGCATCAAGCGGGCCTTGTTCGAGAGGGTCCTGGCAGTGCGTGCGCCGGGGGCGCTGGTGAGCTCCAACACCTCGGGCATCAGCATCGCCAGCATCACCGAAGGCTTCAGCGAGGAATTCCGGCAGCATTTTCTTGGCACGCACTTTTTCAATCCTCCTCGCTATCTGAAGTTGCTGGAGATTATTCCCACTCCCGAGACGTTGCCGGAGGTTGTCAAGGTGGTCTCGCGCTTCGGCGACGTGGTGCTGGGCAAAGGGATCGTCATCGCCAAGGACACGCCCAACTTCATCGCTAACCGCATCGGGACCTTCACCGTCTTGAAGGCTCTCCGCCTCATGCAGGAGGACGGCTACACGATTGAGGAGATCGATGCTCTCACCGGCCCCGCAATGGGCTTGCCGAAGTCGGCAACGTTCCGAACGCTAGATATCGTCGGCCTAGACGTTTTGGCGCACGTCATCAAGAACCTTTCGGAGGCCTTACCCAATGATGAGCACCGCGACCTCTTCCAGCCGCCCGATTTTGTCCAGGAAATGATGCGGCGCCGGCTGCTGGGAGATAAGACCGGACAAGGCTTTTACAAGAAACTTAAGGGGAAGGATGGCAGGGGAGAGAGTGAAATTCTCACGCTGGATTTAAACACCTTCGATTATCGCGAGCGCCAGAAGCCGAAGTTCGCTTCGCTCGAGATGGCCCGCAATATCGAGGACACGCGGGAGCGGGTCAGAACGCTCTGCCAGTCACGCGGCCGTGCCGGGCGGTTCTATCAGAAGTTCCTCTTCGACACGTTCCACTACGCTGCGATGCGTGTGCCGGAAATTTCCGATGATATCGTGTCCATCGATAATTCCATGAAGTGGGGTTTCAACTGGGCGTGCGGCGTTTTCGATCTTTGGGATGCCGTGGGGATGGAGAAAGCCGTCGAGGCTTGGAAGCAGGAAGGCAAGTGCATGCCGCCGCTCGCTGAGAAGCTCCTCGCATCCGGAAACAAGTGCTTCTATGCCCGAGCCGACGGCCTGGTCAGCTACTTTGACTTTGCGAGTGGCGCGTACCGCGGCATCGAGGACAAACCGGGCGTCCTGCTGCTACCGTCGCTTAAGGCCCGCGAGAAGGAAATCAAGAAGAATGCCGGCGCCAGCCTTATCGACCTTGGTGACGGCGTGGTCTGCCTGGAGTTCCATTCCAAGATGAACACCATCGGGACTGACTCGGTACAGATGATTCACGCCGGGCTGAAGATCTTGAACGAGGACTTTGACGCCATGGTGATCGGGAATAAGGCCGAGAATTTCTGCGTGGGCGCCAACCTGATGATGGTCCTGATGACGATTCAGGAAGGCGAATGGGACGAACTTCACCGGGCGGTGCGCGCCTTCCAGACGGCTAACATGGCGCTCAAGTACGCGCCCAAGCCCGTTGTGGCCGCTCCCTTTGGCCTGACGCTCGGCGGGGGAACAGAGATGATTCTGCACGCCACGCAAGTTCGCGCGGCGGCGGAAACTTACCTGGGTCTTGTAGAGGCCGGGGTAGGCCTGATCCCGGCGGGCGGCGGGACGAAGGAAATGCTCCTGCGCGCTATGAATGCCGTGCCGGCCGATCCGGAGGCCGACCCGTTTACATTCGTGAAGGAAGTCTTTCTGAATATCGGCATGGCCAAGGTTTCCACCAGCGCCGAAGAAGCCCGCAAGCTGGGCTACCTTTCGCCGAAGGACTCGATCAGCATGAACCGCGACCGCCAGATTGCTGACGCCAAGCAGTTGGCGCTCCACCTAGGTCGATTGGGGTATCGTCCGGGCAAGCCGCGCGAGGACGTTCGAGTTCTCGGCCAGGCAGCCTTCGCTAAAATGAAACTGGGATTGCACTTGATGCGCCGCGCGGATTACATCTCCGACTACGATGTGGTGATCGCGACTCAACTGGCGAAGGTCCTTTCCGGCGGCGGCGAGTTCACTTCGCCTCAGTTCGTTTCCGAACAGTACCTGCTGGATTTGGAAGGGGAGGCCTTCCTGAGTCTCTGCGGACAGAAAAGGACTGTGGA
The DNA here is from genome assembly GCA_963765485.1 of uncultured Acidobacteriota bacterium. Taxonomy (GTDB): domain Bacteria; phylum Acidobacteriota; class Terriglobia; order UBA7540; family UBA7540; genus CAVROP01. Next base: position 184,822 of record CAVXWN010000001.1, read on the forward strand.
GCGCATCCAATGTATGTTGATGGATGGGAAGCCGCTGAGGAACTAGAACGGCAGTGATGAGTGACAAGTGACGAGTGACGAGCCGAAAGAGCAGTGACAAGTGACGAGAGTGTTGGATGTCAGCACTCGGTCGTAGGCAACTTGTGGTTTGCTGAAAGCTGACTGCTGATAGCTGATGACTTGTCCGGCTCGTCACTTGTCACTCGTCACTGCTGTGGGAGGTTTGCATGACGGAAGCAGTAATCGTTTCCATCGCGCGGACCGCGGTGGGCAAGGCGCCGCGCGGAACGCTACGAAACACAAGACCGGATGACATGGCCGCGGCCGCCATCCGGGAGGTCCTCCGACGGGCCCCGGCGATCGATCCCAACGAGGTCGAAGACGTGATCCTCGGCTGCGCCATGCCCGAGGCTGAACAGGGCAACAACGTGGCGCGCGTTGCCTCGCTCCGGGCCGGCCTGCCGGTAAGCTGTTCGGCGATGACCGTCAATCGTTTCTGCTCCTCGGGTCTTCAGGCCATCGCCATCGCATCCGAGCGCATCGTAGCGGGGTTCGCCGAGTTGGTCATTGCCGGCGGCACGGAAACCATGAGCATGATTCCCATGGGTGGATATCATTTCGCGCCGAACCCTTACCTGATCGAGCACTATCCCGACGCGTACCTCAATATGGGATTGACGGCTGAGAACGTGGCGCGAAAATATCACATCACGCGCGAGCAGCAGGATGAGTTTGCGCTGCACAGCCATCAGAGGGCGCTGGCGGCAATTGCAGCAGGCAAATTCAAAGAGGAAATTGTGCCGCTCGGGGTGGTGCAGGTCAGCCTTAACGGGAAGGACAAGCCAAAGATGCGCGAGGTCCGGTTTGACACCGATGAGGGACCGCGGGCTGATACAACCCTCGACGCGCTAAAAAAGTTGAAGCCTGCCTTCCACGCCCACGGTACGGTAACGGCGGGAAACGCCTCGCAAATGAGTGACGGGGCCGCTGCGGCCGTGGTGATGTCGGCGGAGAAGGCGCAGGCGCTGGGGCTCGAGCCGCTGGCCAGGTTCGTCGGCTTCGCGACCGCCGGATGCTTGCCGGAAGAGATGGGCGTTGGCCCGGTTTACGCCATCCCCAAGGCGCTGAAGAAGGCCGGCCTGAAACTTGCGGATATCGCGGTAATTGAATTGAATGAAGCGTTCGCGGCGCAAGCGCTTTCGGTGGCCAAGTTGGCCGAGTTGGACCTCGAACGAGTGAACGTCAACGGCGGCGCGATCGCCCTGGGGCATCCGTTGGGCTGCACGGGCGCCAAACTCACGGCAACCCTGCTCGGTGAGTTGAAGCGTCGTGGTGCCAAGTACGGCATGGTCACCATGTGCGTGGGCGGTGGCATGGGAGCTGCAGGAATATTTGAAAATCTGCGGTCGTAGATTAGAAACTCGAAGTTCGTGGGCTGACTTCTTCAAGGGACGTTTGACTGAGCGAGGGCGTTTCTTTCCTCCATAGCCTCACCAGGGGCCTGTGGCCGAAGGCCCTTCGCGAGGATCTCCGCAAGGTCCAGTATCTCGAGGTCGTCGCGTTGGGCGTGGTTGGCGGCGTCGCGAAGCATGATCGGACAGTACGGGCAAGCCACCACTATCGTGGATGCCTGTGTTTCGGCGAGCTGGGCCAATCGAAGTTCATTCACCCGTTGGGTGTTTTGATCTCGTCGATCGTCAGCGACGAAAAGCTGTGCGCCGCCGGCTCCGCAACATTGCGTATCCTGTCCATGGTGCGCAGCTTCCGCAAGTGAGACGCCGCAGGATCGAAGGATGGCGCGGGGCGCAGCGGTGATGCCCCGGCCCCGGGCGAGGTAGCAAGGGTCATGGTAAGTCGCCCGCGAAGCGGATGCCTCCACGGGGAGCTGCGGCAGCAGTTCCGAGATACGTTCCGTATGGTGAACTACCCTGATATCGAGTTTTGCGTAGGACGGGATTTGCCGGTAGTCGTTATCCAACATCGTCGTGCAGTGCGGGCAGCATGATACGAGCTTTTTCACCCGGGCGTTCGCAAACGTCTCGATAAGCTTTTCGGAAAGCTGCAGGAAAAGGTATTCGTTACCCGCGCGCCGCGCCGGTTCACCGCAGCAGGTTTCACGCGGAAGCACTCCCCATGAAACTCCGGCCGCATCCAGAATCTGTTTCATGGCAAGCGCCACCGCCTGGCCGTGCTGGTCGAAGCTCAACCCGCAGCCAAGCCAGAAGAGCCATTCCTGGCGCCCATCGAAAATCGGGAACTGCTTTGACTCGATGAGTCTTTGCCGAGTGTCGTGAGCTATTCCCCAGGGATTGTGGGGAGAACGTTCCATCGTCGTAAAGAGTTGGTTCACCTTGTCGCCGGTGACGCGGCCCTCGCTAACGAGGCCGCGGCGGAGGTCGAGAATTTTCCTTCCCACATGCTCGATGCCCACTGGACACACGTACTCGCAGGCGCCGCAGGATAAACACTGGAAGAGATCCTCCTCCGAAATGAAGACTTCGCCCTGTCCTTTCTCCGTGGCAGTCCCCGCGACAATATCTCCGCCGCTGAGCAAGCCTCTTTGTGCGTCCAGGATGATTTCCTTGGGACTTAGTGATCCGCCAATGAGATTAGCGGGACAATAGTCGGTGCAGCGGCCGCACTCGACGCAAGCGTTGAGGTCGAGAACGTCCTTTCTGCCAAAGTCCTTAAAGTGGATAATCCCCAGGTCCTCGCCTTCTTCCCGTAGCGCCCGCATTTTGCTGGTGGTCTCGGAACGCAGGAATATCGTGAACGGAGCCAGGATCAGATGCAGGTGCTTCGATACCGGGATTACATCGAGCAGGGAAAGAAACGAAACGGTATGCGCCCACCAGTTCACTTTCCACGCCAAGCTCCCGACAGGAAATACTCCCCAACCCAACAAATACGTAAGCATGAGTGCTGATATGAGGAAGGCTACGATCCCGGATGTAGGAGAGAGTTTTCCGAGGGCCTTCGGTCGTAATACGAATCGACGAAAAGACAGGCCAATCATGGCCGCCAGCACGGCCAGGGCCCATACGGCGACAAACGCGCCATACCAGCTTCGCGTCTCCGTTGCTTTCGAGAGTCCCCGCAGGCCAAGGAGAAGATGTTGCATGCTCACCCAGGCAAAAGCGAGAAACCCCCACACGACTGCGGCGTGAAGCGCGCCGACAATCGGCCGGTCGCGGACAACTCGGTATTGCAAGACGACATCTACAAGAGCCCGCCATAGCCGCTTAACAATATGGTCGTGAGGAAGATCCCCGTGCTTGGGAAATACCGAAAAGAGCCGCCGATTGACGATTTTCACGAACAGCCAAATGCTCGTCAGGCAGAGCGCGATAAATATCGCCCGCGCGAGACCTCCGAAAATCAAGGCCACGCAGAAAGCGAGCGCGACCATCGCGGCAATTATCCCTGACGTTTTCTTGAAGCGCTTTGAGTCCATCCTTGGCCCCACGATGCCGATTCCAATGGCTCCAGGAGTAGCATCCAGAATAAATAAAGATGAATTTCTCTTGCGCGAGCCCTTCAGCATTATGTCGCAACGGCTGCAGCACCGCAAGCTTGGCTGTCGCGCAGTCCGCGATTTCGATAACCGTCTACTCCGCGGCCGGGGAGGGCAACCACCTCGGGCTGACCCCTACTTTCACCCAACGTGGTGAATGAATTCGCCTAAATTGGTTCCACGACTGCTCGGCATGATGCAGACGTGCGCGCCCCGGAGTTTCCAGCTCCGACAGGCGACCATCTGCGATGTCTCGCGGATTACCAATGGCCGCGGATGAGGCTCAGTCCAGTACGGCCAGCGACTGCCGGACGTGAATGGCAAACGATTGTCCAGAAGCGAGCTTGCGCTTCGTTTTCGAGCAGCTTGCGGATGTTCGGCTTCACGCTTCCCGGCTGGAAGGCCGGCAGCAGCGCCAAGCCTTGCTTTGCCGCGGTGCGGCCCTTCTCGATCTGGCCGGAGGCCCGGTAGGCCTGGGCGAGGGTCAGCAGCCTGGAGGGTATCTTTCCATGGCTCATCGCCACCTCGCGCTCGGCGCAGGAGATGGCAAACTGCGGATTTCTGAGGGAGGCCGGCTCTGCCGTTAAAAACGCATTAGCCGCCTGGTCGAGGACCATGGGGGAAGCCTGAGCTTTCTGCGCCACTTCCTTCAAAGCAGCGAGCGCCTTCCGCGACGACTCGTCGGAAGCTGTCGGGGCGTGCAGGCTCGTTCGGGCGACCCCGATTCGCACCTGGATGCTGGCGAGGGATGCCTTCCAAACATCGTTGGCCGGATCCTGCTTCCGCAACTGCTCCAGACCGGCTGCTGCCTGTTCCAGAGCTTTGTCCGCCAGGGCCAGGTTCATACGGCGGTCATCAGGGTTCGCGGCGGTAACCGGATCGGCTGCATCCTCATAGCTCTTAGCTTCATCGTCCAGTACGGTTACTACATCGAAAAGAGCCCGGGAGTCTTTCGGGTCCTGGACGGCAAAACGCTGGCAGATATCGAGGGCTTGCTGGAAGAGCGGGGCGCTCTGTTCATAGGCACCCAATCGCTCCAAGGCGTTCGCCTGCTTGCGCAGCAGCATGTGGCGCAACCGCAGCGTCGGGAGGCTGTCCTGTTCGGCCTTGGGCATCGCATCAGCACGCTGTAAGGCAAGTTGAAACTCCTTGAGCGCCTCGGCTGGGTCGGTTTCCATCTCCACACTGCCAATTTTGAGACCGTTGATTGAGAGACCCCTCTTGGCGCGGACGAAATTCGGGTCTATGCCGAGGACGCGATGGTCCAGCGCCACCGATTGCCGGTAGGCGGCGATCGCCCCGGCAGAATCCGCGAGACTGGCAGTGCCGATTTGTCCCAGCTCGTCACCCAGTGTGCCATAGGCGGAGGAAACGTCGCAGACCAGGGCGGCAGGGGCATGTGGGTCCGCAATCAATGCGTCCAAGCTGTTCACAGCTTCCCTCATGACCGGAACCGCCTCCGGTGTCCTGTCGGTCTGCCAGAGAATCTCGCTGCGAGATTGCTGCACCAGCGCAAGCGCCCGGATGGCCTCGCGGTCCCGGGAACCGGAGGCCGCCAGCGGCTGCGTGATGGCGAGAGCTTTATCGAGGCTGACTAGCGCGCCCACGGGATCACCCAGGTTCTGATCGTAGGCGTTGCCTTGAATGTTTCCCAGCCGTGTATAGGCATCTACCAGATCGAGTTGGGTCCGGCGGTCGCCTTGCGCATCCTTGGCCATGCGGTCCAGGTGTTCGAGCACCCGCGTGACCAGCAGGTTCTGTGCGCCGGTCGAACCCGGAAGCTGCTTGATGGCTTCATCCAGCTCGGAGAGCAGGCTGTTGCTCAACTGGCGCAGGTCCGCGGAGCGAGCCTCAGCCTTGCGCCGCTCCTCATTGGCCACTCGCGCCTGCCACAACACGCCTGCAACACCCGCCACCAGAGAGGCGGCCAGCAGTGCCGCTGCCGCCACGCTGAACCGGCGGCGGCGGATGAACTTGCCGACGCGATACCGAAGCGTGCCGCGGCGCGCCGCCACCGGCAGCCCCTCGAGATAGGCACGAAGATCGGAGGCCAGTTGCTCTGCAGTGAGATAACGCTCCTGCGGTTCCTTGCGCAGCGCCTTCAGCAGGATCGCTTCCAGATCGGCGTCGAGCCGCTCGCGGGAGCCCGCCGCTTGAGTCGGCCTGCGAGGAGGTTCTTCGCAGATCACGCGCAGCATCTCTGCGGTAGTAAGTTCCTTGAGTTCGTAGGGCAGCGTTCCAGTCAGCAGAAGATACAACAGAACGCCGAGCGAGTAGGTGTCCGATGCAGTGGTGATGGGATTGCCTAATACCTGTTCCGGGCTGGCGTACTGCGGAGTGAAGGACAGATATCCTTCGCGAGTAAGTTTGCTGTCCGGCCCGGCGAGGGAGGGAGAGAGCAGTTTGGCCGTGCCAAAGTCCAGCAAGCGGGGAGTGCCGTCTTCGGCCACCAGGATGTTATCCGGCTTCAAGTCGCGGTGGACTACGAAGTGCTGGTGAGCAAACTGGACGGCCTCGCAAGCGCGCATGAACAGCGCGATCCGCTGGGGCACAGAAAGGCGCTGCTTTTCACAGAAGCGATGGATGGGAACTCCATCCACGTACTCCATCACCAGATACAAGTCGCCTTCGGCGGTGACGCCGCCATCCAGCAGGCGGGCAATGTACGGATGCTGCAGTTCAGCCAGAATCTGCCGTTCCTGGCGGAACCTTTCTCGAAACAGATCGGTGGCAAGGGGCAGGTCGATGAGTTTGATGGCGACCTTCTGCTCGAACTGCCCGTCGGCGCGATGCGCCAGATAGACGGCGCCCATCCCGCCACGTCCAAGCAGGCGGTCAAGCTCATAGGGCCCGACTCGCTTGCGACCCGGCTGATTGTCCTGGCCGGCGTCCGGCCCCAACCGGCGGGATGCCGTCAAGTGCTCTTCCGCCTCGCAGGCCTCGAGCAACGAACGCACCTCGGCTGCGAGTTCACGGTCCCCGTGGCATCGGGTCTCAATCAACTCCGGCCGCGCTTCATCGGGAGCCGCGAGAGCCTCGTGGAAGATCGCCTCAATCCGCAGAAAGCGTTCCGTGGTTTGGTCCATTGGAGTGGCAGGGCAGGGCGGGGCTTTAGAGTCTGTGTGAGAACTCCATCCAGCCTTGTCATTCCGATCCCGCCCTGCGGGAGAGGAATCTCGCTCTGAGTATTATCAACGCAATGCGAGATTCCGCGTCGTCCGCCAATAAGAATGGCGGACTCCTCAAAATGACACACTAACCGAGTTTTCACAGAGACTCTAGCAGCCCACGCCGCATCCTCGATCATGCCCGGGTGGATGCGCCGGTACAGCCAGCTCTTGGTGAATCTCAGGTCGCGATCCACGGTGGCCTTGGATACCTGCATCAGAGACGCTGTTTCCTCGGCCGTGCAACCAAGAAAGTAGCGCAATTCGACGAGTTGGACCTTGTAGGCATCGAGCGCGCCCAGTTCGTCGAGCGCGTGGTTCAGGTCCAGCAGTTCCGGGCTGCCGATATTCACCCATATGAGGTCATCGCTGAGAGGGACGCGATCATAGCCGCCGCCCCGCATCTGTGCTTGGCTTTCGCGCGCGTGGTCGATCAGGATCATCCGCATTACCTTGGCGGCGAAGGTGTAGAAATGCCGGCGGTCGTCCCACGCGGCCTTCTTCTGTTTCAGCAACCGGAGATAAAGCTCGTGGACCAGGGCCGTCGCCTGAAGAACGTCCGGATTGCGCTCTCGGCGAACATAGGCCGCGGCCACCTCCCGAAGGTGGGGATAGACGAGCGGCATCAGTTCTTCAAAGGCTGACGCGTCGCCGTCCTTCCACTTTGCCAAAAGTAAGGTGATTTCTCCCTTGGCCGGCTCCAAAGCTACCTCCGTCTTCGCAGAATCTGCGAATCGATTTCGACGACAGCATACCACTTTCCCAAGCAATGTGCGGCAGGAAAGAACATGAGGCATTTTTCCTCTCGTTTGCGCAATCTGGGTGGAGTTGAGAAGAGGAGTCCTTAGACCGCCCATACATGCCATTCCGAGCGCAGCGGGGGATTGTTTTGGGGCCAGGCTGTCTGGCGCTCCGGTCGGCGCAAGGCGGAATTCCCTCGCCGTGCTCGGAATGATGGGGGTAATTCCTACGAATAGCACTACCGTTAATGTCCCTGGAGGCAACCCAGTCATGAAAAAACTTATCTTGATCTTGTCAGGCTTATTGTTCTTGTGCGGTTGCGGCGCCGGCGGCACTAGCAGCAATGGCACCCCCAGCACGCCGTCTATCGCGGTTTCCCTTTCTCCCTCTGCCCAGACATCCATCGACCAGGGGCAGACAGTCGCCTTTACAGCGGCCGTGGCGAATGACTCCAGCGGCGAGGGAGTCACCTGGAGCATGTCCGGAACAGCGTGTACCGGGACGGCTTGCGGAACCTTCACGAATGTGACGACAGGCGCCGCAACCTACAATGCTCCCGCGACCGGTTTCGGCCAGTTTGAGCGGTGATGGTGACTGCGACTTCCGTTGCCGACACAACAAAATCGATGTCTTCGACGGTCGTCGTTACGCCGGCGCCGAGCATTACCACGACATCGCTCGCGAGCGGCACGGTAGGCACAGCCTACAGCGCCACATTGCAGGCCAGCGGCGGCGCGGGCACGCTCACCTGGAGCCTGGCGTCCGGCTCATCGCTGCCTGCGGGCCTCTCCTTGAGCAGCTGCGGGAGCGATTTCCGGCACGCCCACCACCCCGGGGACCTCGACTTTCACCGTGAAGGTGACCGATTCCTCGGGCGCACAGGGCGGGCCGCTCAATCGGCGACAGCAGCAGCTCAGCCTCACGATCAAGGCCGCTCGTGTTGACCATCACCACAACGTCGCTCGTCCAACGGTGTGGTGGGTACGGCCTACAGCGCCGCCATGGCAGGCTTCCGGCGGCACGGACGCCCATAACCTGGAGCATGACGTCGGGCTCAGTCGCTGCCTGCGGGATCTGACCTTGAGCGGTGCGGGCGCGATTTCCGGCACGCCCACGGCTGCGGGCACTCACGACTTTCACCGTCACAGCCACCGATTCCGGCACGCCGCAGCAGACGGCAAACCAGGCACTCGGCATCACCATCAATCCCCAACTGGCCGTCACCACAACGACTCTGCCGAACGGCGTGGTCAGCACTGCGTATAGCGCCAACTTGCAATCCAGCGGTGGCGTGGGAACCATCACCTGGAGCGTCACCAGCGGCAGTTTGCCAGCGGGATTAACCCTGAGCAGTGCAGGGGCGATTTCGGGCACGCCCACCACCGCGGGCGCTGCGAATTTCACGGTCACGGCCAAGGATTCAGGTACGCCAGCAGCAGACCGTGCACCAAGCGCTCAGTATTACGATCTACGCCGGTTTGACCATCATCACCACGTCCTTGCCCAACGGCACCGTGAATTCCGCTTACAGCGCCACGCTACTGAGCGCCGGCGGTACAGGAACTATCACCTGGAGCCTGACCCAAGGAAGTTTGCCAGCTCGGATTGAATCTGAGCAGTGCAGGGGCGATTTCCGGCACGCCGACCACGGCGAGTGCGTCCAGCTTCACCGTCACCGCCACCGATTCCGCCACCCCGCCGCAGACCAAGACTCAGGGGCTGAGCATCACGGTCAATCCGGTGTTGAGCATCACCACAACGAGTTTACCAAGCGGCACGGTGGCTACCGCATACAGCCAGAACATTCTGACCAGCGGTGGGACACTGCCGATCGCCTGGAGCGTCTCCACCGGCACATTGCCTGCGGGGCTGACGCTGGCGGGCAACGCCAGCGGTGTGAGGAGTAGTTTCCGGCACGCCCACGGCCTATGGCAGCTCCACTTTCACGGTCACGGCGACGGATTCCAGCACTCCGCCAACAGAGTGTCAGTCAGCAGTTAACCATCGTCATCAATAACGTGCCGCTCACCATCATCACCACGCACGTTACCCAACGGCACGATCAACACGGCTTACAGCGCGCCGCTGCAAGCTTCCGGCGGTACGCCGCCTTACACCTGGACCGTGGCCACCGGCTCATCGTTGCCATCGTGGTTGACGCTGAGCGGTTCCGGGACGATCTGGACGCTTTCCGGGACGCCCACCGCTGCCGGTACGCCGAACTTCTCGCTTACGGTCACCGATTCCAGCACGCCGCCGCAGAGCAAGACTGTAGCACTGAGCATCACAATCTCCGCTCCTTCGACAGCCTGCGGCACGGGGAACGAAAAGTTCCTCAAAGGCCAGTACGCTTTCAGCCTGATTGGCTTTAACTCTTCGGGCTTCCAGGCCACCATCGGATCCTTCACAGCGGACGGGGCAGGGCACATTACCGCCGGCATGGTGGATTCCAACGGCGTCTCCCCCGGCGTCAACTCGGGCAGCATCACGGCCAGCAGCAGTTCCTACTCGGTGGGTTCGGACAATCGCGGTTGCGCCACCATCGCGACTTCTTTTTACACTTACACGACCCGCTTCGCTCTTGCTTCTACCTCGAGCGTGGCGGCGGCAGGCAGTGTGGAGGAATGGGAGTCTGGCTCGACTCCGTATATCGCGTCGGGGCAGATTCTCTTGCAATCGGTTCCCAGCACCCTTCCAAGCGGCACCTACGTTCTCCAGGAGAGCGGGATATACGACGTGACACATCAATACTGGGCGGGGGGCGTGGGGGCAGGCTCGGGCAGCGGGGGGCAGTTCACGAGCGGGGAATATGACCTGAACGTGGAGGGACACCACTTTAGTTATACAGGTGTCACAGGAGGTTATTCCAACCTCGATCCGACGACCGGCCGTGTTACCTCGACGATCACGCTGAATGGCGTGACTTCTCACGGGGCGCACTACCTGGTGTCCAGCACATTCCTCATCTCAGTCACGGCGGACACTTTGGCTACCGATACATTCGTGGCGGCCGGCACCGGCCAGGTTCAAAGCAGTTCCTTCACCTTAACTACCGGTCAGAAGCTCGTCTTCTATGCAACTGGGCTGGAAAACGTGGAGTTTGCCACGGCTAGCGTAACCGGATCGAGCACTCTAACCACTAACGTATATCACGACATGCAGGGTTCGTGGTTAAGCCCCACCCCGGCAGCGGGGTCCTGTAGCTACCAAATTGACACGTACGGCAGGGTAGCCGCCAGCGGCACGGATTGCGGAGTGTACTTCAATGGCACTACATGGAGTTACCCGCCAGTCTTCTACCTGACCGGGAATAACACGGGCGTGATGCTGGGGACTAACGATGTTGGGGTCCTGCTCGGACAGCTCGCACCGCAGTCGGCAACCTCGATCACCACAGGCACCTACTACTTTGGTACGCAGGAGCCGGCCAGCCAAAGCGTCAACGAAACGTTGACAGGGGTGGCTACGATCACCAGCAGCGGCAGCGTCACCGGCACGGGCGATGGCACATCACTCAGTTCGCCCCAGCAAGGTAATGAAGGGTTAAGCACCACCTTGACCGTGAATGCGGACGGAACCTTCAGCACCTCCGAGAATCCCGGCATCATCACCGGCGTGGTCATCTCCAATTCTCAACTTATTCTGGTGGACGGCCAGGGTAACACATTCCCCACTATACTGATCATCAACGGCGTCCCCACTGAGTAGATATCAACCTCATGTGATTTTGGGCCTTGCCGCTCCGGCGGCAAGGCCCAAAGCGGGAAGGTAGTGTCACAGTTTGACGTAGAGGCGGCTTTACGCCGCCAGTTGGCGAGGTAAACTCGCCGCTACCAGTTCAAACTGAGACCAGCGCGAACATGAGCTTGCGTCAGGAAGCGGCTCGGTGTATGTTGGCAACCGAATCGCGCGTCGAAAGCAAGAAATCGATATTCGAGTTTTCATTTCTTAGAGAAATACTTACCAGGAGGCAGGCAATGAACAGGCTTAAAGTGGCTAACAATGTTCTCAGTGGCGTCGCAGCGTTATGGCCCAGGGGAGCTTGCAGGTTACTCGCAAGCCTTCTGCTCGCATTCGGTGCGATGGCGTTTCTCTTCACCGGGCCCATCTCCGTTGCAAAGGATAATCCCTCCGTACTGCCCGCGCCATCCGCCGGCAAAGCCATCGTCTGTATCTACCGCACGTACAGATTCACCGGCTCGTCCTCACACGACGAGATTTATGTCAACGGCACTCATCTTGGCAAACTCCTCAGCAGCGAATACGAATTCATGGAAGTGCCGCCGGGTACCGTTGTGATCGCCGGATTCCCCAAGGAGTACTACGGATCCGCCGTCATGTCCGCCATGGCGGCCGCCAATCAAGCCAGGCAGAAAGAACACGAGCGGGCCCGGTTTGAGGCGGAGGCGGGCCAAACCTATTTCTTCAAATGGACCGCCGGAGTCGCGGCAAGCGGTATCAAGGTCACGCCTGTGGATCCCGAAAAAGGAGCCAAAGAGATAAGCAAACTCCATCTCTCCAAGCCCCCTGACGACAAGGAAGAAGCGAAACCAGGAGCGAATGACACCGCCAAACCGGCGGCCAACTAACATCGCTCCGGCTGATTGTGAGCTTTCGGTGAACGGGCGTGACCCGACCTGATTGCGTTGATAGCGTCGGTCTATGGGGGACGCGAATGACAGCCACACACGGAGATCTCCCGGCACGGATGTGCCGTAACATATGTCACCTCGACGATAGTCCCGGGGCTTGTACCGGCGCGCGCCCAAGAGAAACCGGCGCTCGTGGTTCACGCCTTCTCCGTCGCTTCCGGTGTGAAGTTCCCCTACGACATGAACGACCTGCAAGCCCAAACGATCGGCGAATTAAAGCAGAAGAATGCGGAACAATTCGCTGAAGTGACTGACGGCGCCTCAAAACTGGCCTCTGTTTATACGCTGGACAGCGAGGTCCTAGAGTGGCACAAGGGCAACACCGCAGAACGGATGCTAATTGCTGCGGGTACCGTCGCGGGACGCGAAAACGCGAAGATTCACTATTGGCTGACGGACAAAGATGGGAAAAAAGTTTACGAGCAAACGGACGTGGTGCGGTCACACTTGATGCGCAACGGGCACGAAAAATCATCCGGTTTGCTCGCACGACCCATCAGGGAGAAAATCGCTGAGCGATTGAAAGACGCGAAAGTGTCCTAGGGTGTCCCAGTACAATAGTTGGGGGCGCGGTCGAAACAGGGACGCACGCTGACCTGTACGCCACCAAGACGCCCACCTGCCCCTTTGTTTCCGATGACGGAGAGCAAGTTACGCTCAAAGACTCCTTGGCCCGCTAAACCGGCGGACACAACCGACTGATTTCAGCAGGCCCGCCCGTGAGTCCGCGTGGGCTCCCGACTAAGCAGCTCTCATATCTGAAGAGCGGGATGCCGCGAGGTATGTCCGTGCGTCCGGGGTTGCTACGGGTGGCGGTGACGACGAAGACAACATTCAACGCGTTTGCGGAACTGCATTTCTATTGCATTGCCTAAGGGGAGAGCTATACTTTGGGGAGATCTATCTTTTGGAGCGCAACTTTATCGCAGTTTTGGTTTGGGAAAGAATATGAAACTGTACGTTGCCGCTCTTTCCATTCTTCTCCACGTTCTCTCCGGTACGCAGGCCGCGCCGCAGACCCAACACGCCCTACTCATCGGAATCAACACCTACCAGCCAGCAGGAACGCAGGCACAACACCCCGCCGGCTGCACGTACGGCCGCTGCGAACTGGAGCACTTCGACAACCTTGAGGGCGCGGTCAACGACGCGCAGGCCATGGCCGATCTGCTCCTCAGTCCCAAGTTCGCTTTTCCGGCGGACCAGGTTGTCATGCTCACCAATCCTGCTCCACCGCAGCCGCGGCCCGGAGTTATTGTCCTGCCGCCCGCGCAGACCAATCGCGACGGCATCCTCGCCGCCATGCAGAAATACCTTGTGGACGTGCCACGGCAGGGCGACACCGTGGTGTTTTATGACGCCAGCCACGGCTCTCTGCGCGTCAACAGCAAGGGGAACAAGCTCACCGTGCTGGTAAACGGCGAGTATGTCCATGCAGACAGCACGCTGGTCCCCGCCGACGCATACAAAGGCGGTTACGATGTCCGCGACCGCGAGATGACCCGCATCTTCAACGCCGCCCTGGACAAGGGAATTCATCTCACGGTGATCTTTGACAGTTGCCACAGCGGCGGTCTTGCTCGTGGTATCGGCCCGAAGTACCGTAACCGCACGCTGGCCTTTGACCCGCGCGACATTGCTGAGGCTCCCGAGATGCTTCCCGGCGGGCAGCCTCGTCCTGCGCCCACCGAGCGCCCGGATAACCCTGCACTGGTCTTCTCCGCCGCTCAACAGGACCAGACGGCCAAGGAAATGCCCCTGTCCGACAACGTGACCGAGCCGCATGGGGCCTTTACAGTCGCTCTCGTCGAGACGCTGCAAGCTCTGCCTGCCAGCACGCCGGTCTCTGTCGTTTATCAACGCGTAAAGGCCGTGCTCGAAGGCGGCAATGTCTCCGACCAGGAGCCCGATCTCGACGCCACCGCCGCACGACGCCAGCAACCGCTCTTCGGTGGCACCGCGTCGGGCTCCGGCAAGGTACATGCCGCCGCTCTCACGACCGACGACGAGGGCAGCGTCTGGTTGGACATCGGCCGCGTCTCCGGCATCGGCAAGGGCAGCGAATTCAGCTCGATGATCCCGAACAGCAAGGGCCAAACCGTGAAACTTCGCGTTGCCGGCCTGGAGGGCATCGCGCGGTCTTCGGCCAGCGTCATCAGCCCGCCCGGCGCCAAGGTTGCTCCCGGCGAAGTCTTCGAGCTAACGAAATGGGTGCCGGCAGAGTCGGCGCCACTGCGCGTTTGGCTTTGGCCTTCCAATCTTTCTCAAGCGGAGATTCTGGCCGCAGCGGCCCAGATCAACGCCGCCGGAGTCGCCTCCGTCTCCGATCCAGCCGAGCAGCCGTGGACCCATATCCTCTGCTGGGACGGCACAAACTGGACGCTGCAACAAGCCGGTACGGCTTCTCCCACCATCCTCGGCGCACAACTGACGGTGGGCGCATTGAAGCAACATCTTCCCGCCGACGCCAAACTCTGGGTCAACCTCCCGCCGTCGCGCGAGTTAGCCACGCAGCTCGTACCGGGCGACCGTAGCAGCGCCGTCCAAGCCGCGCCCGATCTTGCCGGCGCCCATTACGTGCTAACCGGTGCACTTACCGCGGATGGACCAGCCTATGCCTGGTTCCATAAGAGCGAACTTGCGGCTGGCCCGCCGGCATCTGTGACTACCGACCACAGCTCCGGTTGCTCCACCACATCACAGTATCCCGTGCGCAGCGACTGGGTGGTGATGAACGGGGCGGGCGTCCTCAAGGAGGTCGGCGCGGCGCTGAACAAGTATGCATCGCTGCTGGCCAAAGCCCACGGTTGGCTCGAACTGGCAGATAGTCCCGCCGACGCATCCGCGGCCAACTATTACACACTGGCCATGGTCCACGCATCCGATGGGACGCCGCTTGCTGCCGATCAGCCCGCACGCCAGGGCGATCTGCTGAAGATGGTCTTGCGGTCCGCCGACCGTGTCATTGAGAAGCGCTGGGTCTACATTCTCGACATCGATTGTCACGGCAAAGGATCACTGCTCTATCCGCTGGACTACGCTGAGAATCAGTTCCCTAACGCCGCCGACACCGGCCACCAGTTTGTCCTGCCCGGCGCGCGCACCCTGCGCATCGGCCCACCCTACGGCGTGGACACACTCATTCTGCTCACTACCGCGCAGCCACTGCCCGACCCCTATGCGCTGAACTTTGAGGGTGTCACCTCGCGCGGTACGCGGGGAACGGAATCGCCCCTGCAAAAACTACTGAATAACACCAGCGGCGGGACCCGTGGCTTTTCCGGCGAGATACCCACCAACTGGGGCATCGAGCTGATGACAATTCACAGTATTCCAAAGGACACGACGAAGTGAACCTAACTTACGCGCTCCACCGTCAACCAACTCGCACGACGGATTCCAGATTCCCTTAAAGGAAGATGACCATGTCTATTTCTCGCCGCTGTTTCGTAACCGATGCCTCCGCCCTCGGCCTGCTCACCGCTCTTCTGCCGGAGTTCGCCGCCGCGCAAGCCGCCGCGCCGCAGACTTCTGCCGAGGATACGCCACACGACTCCTATGATTTCTGGAACGGATTTTTCGACTCCGTCAACCCCTACAGTCACAACTACGGGAAGAAGGGGGCGTCGCGCGGGCCAAAAGACCAGCTTCCCGATCCCAGTGCCATGACGCAGTATCTTCACTACAAGGCCGAGGAGAAGAAGCTGCGCTATGCGACGGACATCAGCAAAGACGAATTGCTGGATCACCCCGGCGACGTAGCCGTGAGCATTATTCTTTCGCAATATCGTCCCGGCGCCGGCGACAGCAATGTGCATGCCTCGCAGTTGCGTGTGGACACAACCCAGATTCACCCTTTTATGAACATCTTCTCCCCGCTGGCGTGGACGGCGATCGCCTCGCTGACGCCGGACAAGGCGGGGAAAATACCGTCGCTCGACCAGCTCGGATTCAAGTCGCCCCAGGCGACCAAAGGTACGAGCAAAATCCTGCTCAATGGTGGCGTCGGCAAGCTCGCCGTGAACATCTCGAAAGCCCCGAAAACTTCTTCCTTCGTGAAGGCGCTCAACGTGATGATCAGCGGCGCAAAGATGGCGGCGCCTCTGGTCAGCCTGCCGGCCATCAGTGTGCCTGCGCTCAGCACATTTACAGAAGTTTTGAGTTACTGGGAAAACCGGACCAAATTTCTAATGGTTGGTAACCTGACGACCGCAGTGGCAACGCAGCAGGCGCTCGCCGACCCAGACCGCGAGGACCGCTATATCGGCATGATCTCCGGCGACTATCTGATGGTCCCGCAGAAGTACACCGACGATTTGGCCAAAGAACTGCCCAATTTGGACTTAGTGCAGGGTTACCTGGTGCGCAAGGGCGCGGACCCGAATCTGCCGTTGGAGACCCGCGCCCAGAGCGCTCTCCCCGGCATTACTTACGCCAGCATGCGCGTCGGCGTGCAACCACTTGACTCTTCGTCGGCGGGCAAGTCGGCGGGCGCCGGCGGCGACAATGACTCCACCACGGGCAAGCGCAGCTCAAAGAAGAGCGGTTCCGGCAGCAAGAGCGGCTCAAAGAAGGCTGATTAAGGCGGAGGCCGTACGAACCAGCGAGAGTTGTAGTTTTTTTGTGCGGCATGCCGAGCGAGTGAATGGGACGGACGCCGCCGGCGCGATCCCGGTACGACAAAGGGGCCAAAATGAATCTGGGGCGGAAAATGCTTCTCGTGGCAGGCCTGAGCGTCGGACTGCTGGCGGCGACGGCGGCCGGCGCCGAGAGCGGCCCGCTCGCGGACGAGATCGCTCAGCATGAGCAGAAACTGGCGCAGGCCCGCCAGGGCAAGGGCGGTCGGGCCGTGGCGATGGAACTGAATGCTCTTGGCACGCTGTACCGCCAGTCGGGAAAGTTGCAAAAGGCGCTGGATTACCTGAACGAGGCATTGCCCATTGACCAGGATACGGGCAACCAAGTGGCCCAGGCGATAACGCTGAACGGCTTGGGCAGGGTGTACACGGACCTGGGGCAGGAGGACAAGGCACTGGCGCTTTTCAACCAGGCGCTCGTGCTGTGGCGCGAGTTGGGGCTTCAGCAGGGCGAAGCCAGCACGCTCAGTGCCATCGGCGAAGCCTATAACTACCAGGGGCGGCAGGAGGCGGCGCTGAAGCGCCTGAACGAGGCGCTGTCAATCTGGCACGAGATCGACAACATGGGGCGCATGGCCAGGCGGCGTCGCGATTTGCACCACTTGAAGGCGCTGAAGGAACTGATGGAGGCGCTGCCGAACTGGCGGGAGGCGGGCGGCCGGGCCGGCGAGGCGAGTACGCTGGACAGTTTGGGAAGCACGTATTCCGCCCTGGGCCAGGCGCGGGAGGCGATGAACTATTTCAATCAGGCGCTGCCGATCTGGCGCCAAGAGGGAGAGCGGCGCGGCGAGGCGCTGACGCTGAACAATATGGGCCGGGCGTATGCCGACCTGGGAGAGAAGCAGAAGTCGCTGGAATCCTTCAACCGAGCGTTGGCGATCTGGCGCGAGATCGGCCTCCGCCTGGGCGAAGCGCTGACTCTGAACAACCTGGGCCGGCTGTATCGCGACCTGGGGCTACAGCAGACGGCGCTGGACTACTACAACCATGCACTCGCCGTTTGGCGCGAGGTGGGAGCCCGCGTCGGGGAGGCGCTGGCGCTGAACGATATTGGCCGGGCCTATGCCGATATGGGCCAGCCGCGCCAGGCGCTGGAGTACTCCGCCCAGGCGTTGCCGATCTGGCGCGCGACCGGGGCTCGCCGCGGCGAAGCGGCCACCCTGAACAACATGGGCAGAGATTATTCCCTGCTGGGCGAGGCGGGCAAGGCGCTGGACTTCGACGCCCAGGCGCTGGCCATCTGGCGCGAGGTGAAGGACCGGCGCGGCGAAGCCCTGGCGCTGATGAGCATCGGCTGGGCGTACGCGGCGCTTAAGGAGAAGGAGAAGGCGCTGGCCGCCACGTTTGCCGCCTTATCGCTGATAAAGGCCGCCGGCGATCCGGAGATCGAGGGGGGGATTGAGACTTCACTGATGATCGGCTTCCGCAATGAGCATCGCCCCGAGGAGGCGATCTTCTTCGGGATGGAGGCGGTGAACTCCTACCAGCAGATTCGCCAGAACCTCTCCGGAATGGAAAAGGAGCTTCAGGCGGAATTCGTGCAATCGAAGTCGGGAGCCTATCGTGTGCTGGCCGAGCTGCTGGTGGAGGCCGACCGGCTCGGCGAAGCCGAACAGGTTCTCGATCTGCTCAAGGAAGAGGAGTTGAGAGACATCGTGCGCGGCGCCTCTCCCGATGCCGCCCCCAAAGTTGAGCCGCTGAAGCTCACGGCCGCGCAGCAAAAGGCGCGGAACGACATGGCGGCTTTGGAGAAGAAGGGGCTGACTTTCGGGGATATCAATGTGGAGTATGCCGTCCTGGAGGCCAAAGCCACGCGCACCCACCAGGAAGACGCTCAACTGAAAACCTTGAACGCCAGCATTGAGCAGGAAAAAGCGGAAATCCTGGCCTTGTTCATCAACACGGTCTGTCCGGAGCTGGAGCGGAAACCTGGCCCCGATCCAGAGAACGGACATCCGGCCGCCGAGAAGTTCCGCCCCGAGCTATCTCCAGAACACGCTGGCTAAGCTGGGGCCGCGGGTGATGGGCATTCGTCTGCTGCTCGGCGAAAATCATGTCTACGCGATTGTGGTGACGGCCAGCACGCGAAAGAAGTTTGAGTTGAAGGCCACGCCGGCGGAGTTGCGCCGCAAGGCCTTTGAGGCGCTGAGAGCTTTGGGCGCGCGCGGGTCTGATCCCCGGCCGCAGTTGGCCCGGTTATATACCCTGGTCGTGGCTCCCCTGCAAGATGAGTTGAAAACCCTGGAAATTCCCCCTGACGCGCCGGGCCGTGTTCCAACGCTGCTCTGGTCTTTGGACGACGCATTGCGCTACCTGCCGATGGCCGCGCTCTATGATGGCCGGCATTACATGCTCGAGCGCTTTAACAACGTGCTCTTCACTCCCGAGAGCTACGGCCATATGACGGATTCACCGCTCCAGCGCGAGGCCAAGCCCAGCGTGCTGGCAATGGGCCTGTCCAAGAGTTATGGCGGACTGCCGGCGCTGCCCGGTGTGATGCCGGAACTGGAGGCCGTGGTGCACGACCCGGCGGTGCCTGAATCCCACGGCCCGATGGAGGGAAAGCTGCTGCCCGATGAACAGTTCACACTGACCGCGTTGAAGACAGAGCTTGGCGCTGGCAAGAGCTTCCCCGTGGTGCATATTGCAAGCCATTTTGTTGTGGAGGCGGGTAACGGCGAGGAACCATTCCTGATGCTGGGCGGAGAAGCCGCCGGAGAAGCAAACGGATATGAGTGGAATCTCTCCGAGATGGAAAATTCCCCGGTGGCCTTTCACGGAACGCGCCTTCTTACACTCTCGGCTTGCAGCACGGCGAAAGATTACAAATCCCGGGACGGCCTGGAGATGGACAGCCTGGGAATGGTCGCCCAGCAGAAGGATGCGGAAGCCGTACTCGCCACACTATGGGACGTGAACGACGCAAGTACAAGCCGACTGATGAGCGACTTCTATGCTCGATGGGTAAAATATCCCGCCTATGGCAAGGCGGAGGCATTGCGCCAGGCGCAGCTTGCCTTCCTGCGAGGAGGGCCCGCTGTCTCCCCGAATGCCGAAAGCGATCGCGGCATTCAAACGGTGCAGGAGTCAACGTCTGCGGCACATGAAACGGGTTACTCTCATCCGTTTTATTGGGCGCCCTTCGTACTGATTGGAAATTATCAGTAACCTTTTTGACGCCAGCCATGGTCGGCTGAAGAAACCCGCCCGCCGGTACTTTGTCCCTTGACAGCCGCCGGTTAGCCTCGCAGACTATGCAAGGCGTCTGCGAGAATACCTCCTCGGGCGCCGAAAGTTCTGCCGGAATCGCGGAGCTTCCAGTAGGAGGGTTTCGTCGCTCATACTTCCAACCGCGGCTGTATCAAACATGAAGCGTAAGAAAATATTGCTGCTTGCGGTGGTCACGATTCTTTCGGCAGCAGGCCTCTACTTCTGGCGTGCCTATCGGTCCTTGACCGTCGTACCTACCACCCGAATTCACGCGGGCAGCCACTATCCCGAGATGCCGCCGGATGAACACCACCACTATCTGCAAATCCCAGTCGATCACGCCGACCCAGGGCGCGGAACATTCACCGATTTCTACATCCTGGGTCCCGCCTTCAAGCGCCGGCCGCGAAGTAATCTTCTGGTTATTTGATAACCAGCAGGAACGGGTAGGGTTGATCGTCCGCCACGAGGATTTCCAGTACTTCACCGATAGTCTCGGCGGGCTAGCCTTTGTTCTCATCGGGAACCGTGGCGTGGCTCCTACCTTGTTCCCGGAAGTTTATGACCCGGACGGCAAGCCAAATTACCGCCTGGCCATGAAACTCTACGGATCGGCGCAGCAGGTGGACGACATCGAGGCCGTGCGCCGCGACATGGAGAGCAAAGGTTTGCTGCCGCCGGACGGCAAGATCATGCTGTATGGCGGCTCGGGCGGTGGTTTCCTCGTGCAGCAATACCTTGATCGCTACGGCTCCCACGTCTCCCGCGCGCTCATCGAGTCCAGCGGCGCTCCGGACTTGGCCCAACAGCACAGTGTCACCTTCGCCAGAAGCCTCTACGATTTCAATCCCCAGGCCGCCAACAAGTACTTCCTCCTCTCGCAACGAACTGACACCACATCCTTGTCCTTCATGTTGTTCAAACTTGGCCTGAAAAACGACCAGGAGATGCAAATAAGACTTACCGGAAGCGATGGGCGCTGCGCCGCCCTGGAGAGCAAACTGTTGTACCTAAGGAACTGGTTCAAGCCGGCCGGCAACTTTTCATTAGTACGCTTCCTTCTCAGTACACCTTCGGAGATCGAAGTCAAGGTGCGGATCTATGAACTGCTTGGTGCTGATCTCAAGAACTACCATCCTGCCGCTGCGCAGCAAGTGGTCCTGATGTACGAGTGGACTAGAGTTGTGCTGGCGGACTTTCTGCGAGCTGATGCGGAGGGAAAAATCGCCGCGCCGCGCTTCCAACTGAACCGTTCAACCTATTCCGGCGAAGTCATGGTCTGGACGGGGACTGGAGACCAGGATTTCAGCAGCCAGATGGGTCAGTGGATCAGCCAAGCTTATCCCAACGCCCGATTGGCAGTATTTGGGGACGCACACGAACGCGTACGGCATCCCGACTATTACCGCCGTTTCCGGGAAGCATTTTTCACCACCGGCTTGCACTCGCCGCAGACACAGAGTTGCTTCGATGACGCCAGGCAATTGATTCACGATCGGTAGTAAAATGTCCGGTGTCGTAGCTCTTTTCAACCGTCCATTGGCGCAGCCGTCAGCGGCTCGCCCGAGCGGGCGCTTCCTTCGCGACGCGTTTGGAGACGGCCTGAATGACCGAAGCCCAACGGGAAGGCCGCCCCTGCCACGGCCGGCTAGCAGAGCGGGCCTGATAGCCGACAGCCATCACAGCATAACCTATAAGCCATGCGGTTTTTCGGCGTAGGGGAGTCCGTCAGCCGACGGGCCCCGACTCCGGGAGGGCCAAACCCTACCCGATAACCCGCGGTCTCGCCACGGCGGGTCGCCGAGGCGACCGAATTGACCGGTAGTCGCCCTTTGCCCTCGTGGAAGTAAAACGATACTTAGTTGCAATTTCTTTCACTCGGGCACCCGCCTGAGCACGAGTGACAGAAATTGACAATTTGGAGCCCACACTAACTCGTTGAAAATACGGTTGTTGTGGTCGACGTGGAATTTGGCTGGTGGCAGGAGTTTGGCCTGGAGATTGCTCCAGCCAATCACGAACAGAAAACTAAAGCCGCCAAGACTAATGTACATTCTTGGAGGGGGGGTGGAGATCAACAACATGAAGAAAAAGCTTTTTGCACTTGCTGTTCTTTTCATTGCCATGTGTGCCGTGCCAATGTTCGGCGACACGATCAACCTGAGCACGGGTACATATACTTACAGCATCACGTCGAACACGAATTCGAATGCTAATAATTCTGGTACGACCGTCTATACCGTTACTACGGCTCCGAGTGATTGGATAACGTCGCTCAGTAACGGAATCAATAGCGGAGTTTGGATTGCGCCTAACGCGAACGAGACACTCACCGCACCGAGTAACAACTCCGGCAGCACCACGTACCAAGTGACGTTCTCGCTCTCGACTCCCGGCTCGGACACTTTGACCATGAACCTGTCGGCGGATGACCTCGTGAACGCCACGCTGAACGGGAATCCCATCTTCACCTGGACGAGCGCGGATGGGACCAAATTTTGGACAACAAGCTCCGGCACGTTCACGGTGCCTAATTCAGATTTGGTTTCAGGGACTAACACGCTCATCTTTGTTGTGCCCAACTCACCCGGAGACGGCGCTTCAAGCACCTCTGGTCCCACGGGTCTGGACGTTGCCGCGAGCGTCACTCCCTCGGCAGTCCCTGAGCCCGGAACACTTACGTTATTGGGCACGGGCCTAATTGGCTTGGCGGGTATTCTGCGGCGTCGCCTGTCCGCCTAAACTAAGCTGTAGCGCCGGTCTTGTGACGGGTCTTTTCGCCGCTGCCCGATCTGCACCCATGGAGCGCCGTCGCCATGCGCGCGCTAGGGGTGTAGGCAGGCTCGCGACACGCGCGAAACCTGCGCAGAGTACTGTTCATCTGTAGGCTGAGACTCGCTTCGCTCAGCAATTGTAATCACGCTCACGCGTACAGTAGACAACACCTAAGCGCCCCTTAAAGGGATCAGAAACCCGGAGGGGCGCTTTTTTCTCTCTGCCTCACCGCCAACCAAGCACGGAGCGCCGCGGTAGGGTTAGGGGGAGTTACCGGTAGCGCTACCAAATCTTCCGGTCAGCAATTAATGGCAAACAAGAAGTGACCGCGAAGCTTTCATCATGCCAGCGCCTTGAGCAAGTTCTCAATGTCATTCATGTCATTGAACACGGAAGGTGATATCCGGATGTAGCGCTGGGAAACGCGTGCGTTAACGCTGGCTTTATGGAGGCGCTCTTCTACGGACTTGTAGTCCTTCACCGCGAAGCTGACGAGCGCCGAAGTCGATTCCGGCGGGGTCAGTGCTTCGTAACCCAGGCGTGGCATTTCCTCGTGAAGGCGTTTCAGCATAGGCTGGCGGTGTGCGAGGATACTCTCTACACCTAACCTGCGAATGTAAGGCAGGGATTGTGCCAGCACATGGGCAGCGCCGATGGCGCCCGTCCCGGTTTCGAAGTGGCCGGACGCGTCGTTTTCAAGCGTGAACGTGTACGCGGCAGGGTTCGGAGGATCTCCGGGAAGGAAATGCGATTCCATGGTGCTCGCCTGGTAGTAGCCGTATTGGGAGCGCTGAATGACCCGGTCGAGCAAATCTTCCTTCACAAAAAGAAAGCCCAGACCGAAGTCTCCCATGAGCCATTTGAAGCTGGAACAGGCGCAGAAATCGACGTCGCTGGCTCGAACGTCGATCGGACTACTCCCCGCCGCCTGGGCGATGTCCGCGTAGACACGGGCGCCGCGCGAGTGCGCAAGATCGCAGACGGCTTTCAGATCATGCTGGAAACCGTTGTGCATCGCGACCAGGGAAACTTCGATCAACTTTGTTCTCTTGTCGACAACGCGCTCCAAGTCTCTCACGTCGATTCGCCAGTCGCGCGGCATTACAACGCGTAAATCGAGGCCGAACCGTTGCTGAAGCGCCTGCAGGTGCAGAAGGGCACCTTCGAAATGCAGCGCGTCGGTGACGACGTTATCGGTCTTATAGTCGATGTCAAGCCCGTTTACGACGAGGTTCTCGCCAGCACTGGTGCTCTGGACATAGCTGATTTCCGATTCCTTGGCATTGATCAGCGCCGCGAACTCAGCTTTGACGTTTGATGCAAACTTCTTGGGCTGCGACACTGCTTCCGGGTGAGAGCGAAATTCCGCCCATTCGCGCAGTGCCGCGGCCGCGGCCAGCGGCATCGGGTGCGTATAGGCACAGTTTAAGTAGGTCACACCGGCGGGAATCGCGAAATCTTGCTTCGCCGGCAGAGAAGACGCGGAGCGAAAAGAGGAAGTCGAATTCGTGATGGAAGTCACCGGGGGCGCGATTCCAGCCACCGCCAGAGTGCCAAGACCCGCTAATATTTCACGCCGGCTTATCATGGATGTTTGCTCCTCAGTAGCGATACCGATTTTTCTAACAGGCGTTTGAAACTTGAATAGTCCGTTTTGCCCAAGAGTTCAACTTCAGCGACGCTCATGTTCCCAGGTGCTTCGCTACGGCATCGAGGTTGATGCGTTCCGGGTAGAGCAAGCTAGACAGCGGACTCCGAACTAGTCCACGGCAGTACCCATCGGGCATGGTGTATTCCCCCAGGGCTACGTCGATTTGCCCAACTAAGGTGCGCCAACGCGCCAGGGTCACGGGGCGGCCGCTGTCCATGAATCAGACGGGCTCACGCGCCAACTCTACGGTATACGCTGAAGCAGCCAAATGTCCGAGCCGTAATGTTGCTGGTCCGCAAATCTGCTGCTAAAGGCCCCATCCCCGTTGGCCAGCCATTCATTGGGCAGATGTACGGAGACGCCGTTCGTCAAGATCTCTGCTGTGATGACCCTATCCCGTCCCGGGCGCTCATTCAGACTAGTTACTCGATACTTGGCATTCAGATCCAAACCGCGCAAGCGAATGGCAGTATCGGCAGCCTCGGACTCGTCACGAAAAATGTAGACCACTGACTCAGTTGCGTCTTCCTTGACGTATTGAACTGAACTCCACCCGGCAGCATCAAGTTTAGGGTGATAAACATCCTCCAACAGAAGATGGCGGTACTGCTTGAAGAGCAACAAATTGCGCTGGAAAGCCTCCACGAAACCGGGCGGAGCCGCCGAGAGAAACTGCGATGACATGCCATTGATATTGCCGAAGGTCACTCCATGCATAAAGTGCTTGCGAAAGTAATAGTCGAGGGCGGAAGCACTGTACCAGCGACCAGCAAGATATTCTCGCCCCGCTTCGCCCTTTCCTATAGTGGCGAGCGAGCCCCACACATTGGGGCTGACCATGGGACCGGTGATGAACTCATTGGTATATCCGCCGGGAAGGAGATTTTGGGGGCCGGGATTGGTTCGCGAGTATTGAAGAGACGGGTCGCATTCAAAGCCGGAGAGGTTGGCAAAGCGATTGAGTAGATAACGAAGTATCTCCAATCGCCCGCGATACGCCGCATAGGCGCCATCCGTTTTGCCATGACCGTGATCCGCGCGGTTGCACTCGTAGCTTACGGTCGCCGAAGGGTCCCACTTGATCCAATCCAAGTGCCATTTTTCAATAATTTCGCCCAACTGCTTTTCTACCCAGACGACTACTTTAGGGTCACCGAGGCACAGTTGTTTAGTGGGTGTCAGGGACGGATGCGTGGCCCCGATGGTCTTGCCGTCGATCATGGCCAACCAGTCCAACGGAATCTCGCCCGATTCCACACGCGTTGCATCTACGTTCCCTGGGTCTACCCAAACTCCGAATTTCATGCCCGCCGCGTGCACTGCATCGGAAAGATTCTTCATGCCGCGGGGAAATTTCTCTTTGCTCTCGTTGTAGCTGCCGAGTCCCTTTGACCAGTCATTCATGCCGGGGACGACGGAGGCGCCTTCATACCAAGTGGCATCGTGGTAGAAAACATCGAATCCCACCCGTTTCGCCAGCTCCAGTTCCCTAAGGATTGGCTCTTCGCTGTTCCTTTCAGTGAGCCAAATGCAATAGGTAACCTGGGGAGAGTTGGGCAAAGGCGTCTGAAAAACGTACTGCTTCAGATAGCGGAACGTCTCGTTCCCTGCTTTGTCAGCATCTCCTTTAGCAAGGGCGATAAAGGTGATCGGCGTTTCCACCCTCTCGCCCGGCGCAAGTTCAAAGACTGGAGGAGGGCTGGATTTATCGTCTTTAATAAGAATAGTTCCCGCCCGTACGACGGCGCCTGCGGAAGAAGGATGAGTGCTCACCTTCCATCCGAGAATACCCAGGCCGGGTTCGCCACCGATGAGCGCAGACTCTCCGGTAGCCTCATTATTGAGCACCAGCCAGTCACTGAATTCTTGGGCGAGCGACAGGCTGCCGACGGGTTGAAATCCGTGTTGGCGTTGGAGCGAAGAGTATAGCTTCAGCTCTCCCGTGGGGTTTTTCACAGTGAGAAAGAGCGGGTCGATGTGGGAGTCAAGAGGCAAATCGGATTGGCCACGGTTTTCAATTTGGGCCGTCAATTCAATTACAGCGCTGGTTGGGTACAGTGTCAGCATCAAGGACAGGTATCCGCCGGAGTCGGACTGAAAACGCAGCGTTAGTTGCTTTCCGCCCTTGGCTAGGCCGGAAATGGCATCGTTGGCATAGTTGTACTGATGGTCGGCCTTGTCCGGAAACGCTACCAGCGGCGCGCCCGACACCGCCCATTCGGCGCCGTCCTCTCTGCGTAATGATTTCAACTGCACAGTGCGTGATGAGCGGACCAATTCCATATGAATATGTCCGTTGGTCATCTCCCAACCAGCAGGCGACTCAGAGATGGATACTTGGGCGGTTCCGATGGTCACGGCGCAGCAGTTCAGGCAGGCTAGCAGTAGGAATGCTCGCATTTCGTGGGACCTCACCTTCGCTGGTTAAGCCAGAAGTTCCAGTATGGATCCCGGCCCGACCGACAACATACACCTGCCTGGCACTGAATACAATTATCCCGAAAGTTACATTCTTAGATGGCTTGACGCGTTATCCCCGCGACAAGCGAAATGCTAATCAATATTGAGCTACAATCTCGTACCGATTCTCAGCCGGTTCTAGCCGGATGACTTCCTGCTCTGCGTCGAAGTCCTTCCACGGCGCCCCATTCACCGTCACCTGCTTCATCCGCTGCTTATCTGGGTGGGGGAGCCGCACAAGGACCTTTCGAAGCCGGTCTGGACGTTCTTTACGCAGTAGCAATTCCACGGCAATGTTCCCTTGATTCACCTGCGACTTCACCCGGAGGTTAAGACTTCCGAAATAGGTCACTGCGTCCAGAACCTCGATCTCTTTGCCGGGTTGTAGCCAGCGGCGCGGTGTTGCCGCGAGCAAATGAAGCTCCGACCCTCTTTCAAGAAGAAGGCTGCGACGTATCATTCCACAGATCCGCATCGCACCCGAGCTATCAATAAAGAAGGGGGCATAGCGTCGGTCATAAAGCGAGAAGCGTTCAATCGCGCCCAGTGTTTCCTTGTCTACTCCAAAAGCCAAAGTCGAATAAAACGTGAGCAAGGCCTTTTCACGCTCGCCGCGCACAACCCACCCATAATGAAAAATGTCCTCTGTCGGAACCACATAGTAGCTGCCATCGAGCTGCTTGTCGTCAGCATGGCAGCGCCCCGTGAGACCCAGAACATTCAGGTTGAAATTCTTCTTCGCGTAGCTCTCGATGTCTTCAAAGGCTGGGTCGCCCGGATCGACGAGCCCCGCGTCTACTAGAGCTATGGCGCCGGTAGCAAAGCTGCCCCAGCCTTCTGGACCATAAAGCCGCTCGGGATAGGCCGGCAACTCGCGATTTGTCTGCCGCGTGCGGCGTAGGACTTCCAGGATGTCCTCCCGGTAGCTTTCCGCTTCTTTCAGCAATCGCGGGCCCTCGGGATGCCCCATGTCTACCAGCGCCTCCGCAATACGCGCGAAGCCCTGATATGTGAACCCGTCCGTGCAACAAGGGTAGTAGTCTCCTTCCGGCGAGGCATCTGTGTCATAGGGCTGGCCAGGCGGCATCAGGCCATACTGAAGGACCTTCTGCCCTTGCGCATCCCTTCCCTTGCTCTGTTGCCGTTCTGTGATGATCCAGTTGCAGGCCTTAATCAGCGCCGGCGCGACACCCTCTAACCACTCTCGGTCTCTCGTGTAGAAATAATGCTGCCCGAATGCGTAGAGGGTCGCCCCGGTGTTATTTGTCCAGTTCGGAAATTCCTGTTTCTTCCACATGTCTCCTTTGGCGATCAGCCCGTAGATCGTTGATTCGCTGTCTTGCTCCCACCCACTCTCTTCAAACGCCCACGACGAAGGGAAAACCCCCTCATAGGACTTCACCTTCGCATTGGGTGGACGCTTCCCCTGCAGTTTCAGAAAGTAGCCCAATGATTTCCTCACATCCTGGTGGTACCCACAGCCATCCAGCGCTACCAACTGCTTCATCTGCTCCCACGGCCAGACCCCAAACGACCCTTGTACCGGCATGTAATAATCCCGGTCCGCCGCTTGCACAATCTGAGTCTGGTTATACAAGATCTGTGCCTTGTAAATGTTATTCACAGCCTCCTCGGGCACCCGGATCTTCATCCCTCGTCTCAGAATCTCCTCCAGCTCCATCTCCCGCTGATCCAGCGCCGTGAAGTAGTCGAGCTTCCGCAGGTTATCGATCTCAGCGCTCGTAAATCCCTTCTTGTTGCTACTCACCTTCAGATTGACACTCTTCTTCTGTCCAGGCAGGAGCTCCATCTCAAACTTCAGAACCTTTTTGTACCGCGTTACCTTTACCCCGGGGCCTTCTTCATGCACCCCCAGCAGCACCTTCCCGTCCTGTAAGAGATCATCCCCGCCTGGGATTACCTCCGCCGGCACCGCCGGCAACGAACCCACCACCTCAAACAGGGTGTAGTCCCCGAACAGCTTATATGGGCTGTCGCCCGATGTGGTCGCCACTTCCCCTGGAATATAGGCCCACCAGGTCGCTTGCTGGGTCTCCGTCGGGTCCGTGTTCATCACACTCATCCGCACCATCACTACCTGCTTCTCGTGACCTGTCCTTACTTTCCCACCTTCCAGCAAAATGGCATACGCCACCTGCTCATACTTGAGCAGCCCCTCTTGCGCCCGGCTGATCACGATCGGCAAGTACCCCTTCTGCAACGCCCGTTCGACAGTCCGCCACCGAATCGGTCCAGGGGGACTTTCGATCCCGAACGCCATCGGGTTAGCTACCATCCCTATCCCCATGTCCGGCCGCACCCACACTATTTCTGGATGCAACCTCTCACTGATCACCGGCGCCCGCGAGATCGGACCCCCATAGGCTGCCGCGATCTCCTCATAGTGCACTTCGTGGCCGGTCCGTGCCACCTCATCCAATGTCAAATGTTTGTATGAAAGATCGCCTCCTTCCCTTAACGGCTTCTTCTCGGCATTATCCGCGCTATTTGGCGCCTCTGCCGGCGCGCCAACTGTCCCCCCAGCCAGCACCGTAAGACTAGGCACCCCTACGCCCACTGCCCGAAGAAACTCCCTCCTCGACTGCTCTGCAACAGATGTCTTGCTCCGGTCCCTCATAAATGACCTCCCTTAGAACCAATGCGTACTGTTCAGAACGTCCGCCTTCTTGTTTGGACAAGTGCTGTCGATTCGCCTAAACAAGGTAGCATTTGCGCTCTCTACCCTCCAACACTAATTGCCTCTCGGCAGCGAAAATCTTCGCGGAGTGGGGGGCCCTTTGAATGTTCTGTTTCTCTCGAAGTCCGCGGGGCTTGTTTCGTGGCTACTTGGAAAGTAGTCTATGGCCCCTTTTTGCAACTAAGGGGCGCTAACAAGCGTTAAGGGGTGTCGGGGCCTATTTTGCCGAAGTCTTGTGTTATCTGGCAAGGAATTGATTTCGGGATGGTAGCGCTACCGGGAATCGAACCCGGGTTTTCAGATTGAGAACCAGATAACCTGCTTTGTGATTCCATGGAGTTACAGCGATTGTTCGATGCACTGTCACCCCTTTTTTGCAACGATTGATCAAGTGCGTTGGCTACTCGATGAGGACGCGAAGACTTGAAGCCGCAAGCTCAGGTGAGTCATTCAAGCGTAAAACCGGGCCTCTGGGCTCACGGGAAAGGGTATCGGGCTGGAAGGTTCCCAATATCTCTTTGAAAATCGCGTGCCTCCGCTAACATGAGCGTGACTTCGTCATCGATACGCGGCTTGTCAGCCTTCTTGTAGTCCGCCCATTCCCACCTAGGCTTCATGCGTTGCCCGTTAATTCCAAGCTGCACACAGGTTGGGTCAGGTCCCTTCCGGTACTTGTTCCAGCACCAGTTGTGGGGACTTTCTCCTCCGGGAAATTGCGCGCCCCTGGAGCGAAGTCGATCCGACGCGATGTTGTACACGAAATAATACGCTCGGCTGATTGCGGTGCGCCTCGATGCCTCGTCCGACGGTTCCTCGGCGAGACTTTCTGCCAGTGTTAAGTAATTGATCCAGTCGAACGGCATCAGACTAGTTCAAAATCGAAGTTTAGTTTTCCGACCGCCCGGGCGGAATGACCTAGCCACCATCGATGATCAAATGATCTCAACGCACGCCTTGCGTCTTGCATCTCGCCAGGAAACCGGACAAGACAAAACAGAGTCGTGCACCCTTCATCGTCGGTGGCAAGCGTAAGTTTCTTCAGCGGCCTTTTCCCAAAAGTAGCATTGAGCGGTTCTCGCGCTTGGAGCAGGAGACCCCGAATTCGGTACTGTGTAATGAACGCAGCCACAGCAGATCGGTTGTCAATCACATACTCGTCCTCTAGTCCTTCTAGGGTGGGGTCGGGCTGTCCCTCCCAATTAAACACATGACAGCCGATGTTCTGGGAAAAACTTCCGCCAAGTCGGAACCCGACAGTCTGCGTCGGCTGTTCGCTTGCCGATGTCGCTAGAGGGTTCACATCATGACTCGTGCCTAATTCTGGGCGCATGGGTACGTCGATCAGCAGCGTATAACTGGAATCCAGGAACGACACACTTGATGCCGGTATTATCGGCTGTTCAGGACGATTTGTGAACTGCACCAGGGCGCTCATAGAGCACCCTCCAAACCAAGAATGTTAAATAGGTTCTCCTCATCATTGCGAAGAACTTCGACCAGTTGTTCGAGTGAAGCTTCGGGCGGATGTTCACGATTAATCCTAACAAAGAGCCCATTCGCAAGTGCAATGGATGCGTCGATCACAATCGATGATTTCTCCCGCAGCAGGATGATCCCAGGAAACTTGACTCCCCCATCAAGAAGTTCGAAGGCCACAGGGTTCAGGAGTGGCGCTGTGACATCCTTCCGTGGTTTGTCCTTGATCTGAATGTGAATTCCCAAGAGGAGGTGTTGTGATTCGATCTCGGCTCGACCTATTTCAGAGACGGCGCTTAGCACAGCCCTCGTCTTCGCGATTAACTGTTCCCCCTCTGACCAGTCGGTGTTTTCATATGTGACAACTGCCTTCCCAATTCCCAGCGTCACGTATTGACTGGGAGAGAGGGGGGTTGTTCGTCGAAGTACGACTGAGTATTCATTCAATTTCTGAACGTTGGTCTTCGCTTCCACGCCATCAAGGTTGAACCCCCACGGTTCAAGTCGGCCCATGATGGCCGTAATTAGCTTGCTTGGAGGCGACCATGCTTCAATGATCGGCTTCTTGAAGACTGGCGGTGTATTCTACGTGAGAATAGGGGATTTCGGCTTGTGGCTTATCCGGCATATTTTCCTCAGGTGACCAGTGTAGCTTAACACGCACTCTAAGGGAATACTCGGCATTTTGGAAATACCCTTTAAAAACAGACTGGTCGATACGCTCCCGCTATTCCCGTTGCTCTCACCTTTGCGTATTCGCGCCAGGCTGCTCGCCACACTGCCGGCTGCGGGCGGGGGCTTCGCCATGATCGCCCCTCCAATTACCCCCGGCCCCCCCTTTGATTTTCCCGCCGCAAGGAACCCTGGCGAACGGATGGCTTGTGGGTCCGCGCCTTGATGCATTCTCCAAGAAGTGGGAGCGGAGCCAACACCTTAGTCTCGCCCTTCCTGATTAGTTCCATGTCGTGGCGAAGTGAGAAGATCCTGTTCTAGCAAAGTAGAAACTTCCGGTTGGTTTAGGTCAACCTGGAGGGATGTGCTGCACAATTCAGATTGTGACCGCTGTACCTATGATCGCTGGTAGTCATACGATTGACCGCCGCCGCTCCACCCAGCGACCGTTGGATTCGGAAAGGCCAGCACTCCCTACTGCCGATTCTTGGGCTTGCGCCCGCTGTTGAAGGAATCGGGCTTCCCAGTATCAGAAGGCCAATAGCTGCCGCTGGGATCTTCCTTCCACCGCTTGCCGCACAGCTTTGAAATAACACCCCACTCGGCTGCCCCCAGGTCGGGGTCGGGGTGGTAAACGAAGCGCTTCAGTCCGGCGCGTTGCGAGGTAACCAGGATTCGGTACAAGTCATGGGCGGACATGGGGTCACCGGCATGGGGGGTTCGGCCGGTTGAAACCCAAGCGATCACCTTCTTGTCGTCACCAACTCCTTCCAAGGCGCGACGTGTTTGGGAGTAGACAACTTCCGAAAAGAACTCATCAGGGAAACCCACCGAGTCTATGTCGTCAAAAGTGTGGATGCCGGGGAGCTCGAGACCCAACCAGGACTTGACCACGGCAAAGCAGTCTGGTTCGCTCAATCCCGGGTTCCATTCTGCGATCTGCCGCACCCACCGGGCAATGGTTCCGTACATCCCATCAAAACCCCGGTTCCAGAAATAATGCTTGGGGAAGACGTAGTCAAAGTACGAACCTATCTTGTGATAGTCCTGCGCCGTTAGAAAAGAGAAGGCTGGAGCGCGGGGGATGCCGCCCAATTTTATTTTTCGGTTAAGCTTTTCGAGCTGGTGGCGAATCGCTACCAAGAACTGCAGCATTGTTTCTTGACGTGTCCGTAGCCAGTAGAGAGCATCCTCGTCGAGGTCGAATAGCGCCAGCCCACCCAGCATCCCCCCTGGAGAATAATATCGAACCATGGACGGATCGAGGTGATGGAATCGGTCACGGAGGTGTAACATCCCGCGCTCCAATCGCCCGACGTCTCTGCCCAAGATCGCAAAGCGGCGCTTCTCATCGTCTCTGATATCGAAGAACTCTCCTCCGTGGTGGAATGGCAATTCGTAGCTCTGTTCCCGCCCGCACCCATCCATGACTACGCTATGAACCTGAGGGAAAGCGTTCAACGTATCCTGTAGGCAGGCCCCAAAGCTTACCGCGTCAAAAGGATCCTCTTCCGCAGGCCGACTTCCTCCATGCCATAAGTCCAGTCCAAAAAACAGAATGTCCCAGCCCCGCGAGGCGGCGTTGTCTAGCAAGGCCTGGAGCTGTTTCTCCTTCTTCGGATCTCTCGGTAGGTCCGCGGGTGGTGTGACGCCAAAAGACTTATAGACTTTAGGGTCAGGCGCAAAGGTGGGGAGGCTTGCCCCGTGGTTCAACGCTCCAGATTCAGGCACTTGTTGCTCGAAGGCGAGGCGGCCGACCAAAATGCCGCGCACCCCGCCGTCTGCCCAGGCATCGAAAGTGCTTTGGTAATTCGATAGCCAGTGTTCCAAAGGTTGGTGGACAAACACCCACGGAACCATTGGCCCAGCGGGAGACTCCAACCTCTGGCGGAGCACCTTGATAACTCTGACTTGATTGTTCCGCTTGGGACTGGGATAAGGAACTGGCCGCGGTTCCACTGATCGCACTGAGCATCGTGCCGAAGGCGAAGTCTCTTCTTGAGATTCTCCGGCGTCCCTCGTTCAGCTTTTCCATCTATTCCTCCTCGCATTCTTTTGAGCAAGCGCCGATTCTGGATAGGGATGACTGTAATGTCAAGCTAGTTCAGGGGCTGATAGTTCCGGGCCTGATTTGCCCCATTCGACAACCACCATTCGCGGGGCTACGCTTTCGGCAGTCGCTGCAACCCTCAGAGTTCGTCCGGCGGCGCGCCGGCGCGGGAGGATACCCCGCAAAAAAACTGCATTCGCGGTTTTGTCGCTGCTTCTTTGCTCAGGGTGGAACACTCTGGGCGAGCAATCCGGCGGGTTGCAGATTTCGGTTTAAGGCGCGGAGCCTGTTGAACGCACGAAAGAAAAGAAGGAGCAGCCCCATGAGCCGCGCTACCGAGAACTTGTCCATTCCCGCCTCTGCCCAGCGCGTGCCGCACGTGTGCCGCCAGCAATAGAACTCGAAAGCCTCAATTCGGGCGCGCTTGCAGCAACGCTCATGGGCGTGATGGACGGTCGTTATGTGGCCGCTCTTTCCGGGTCCGGGGAAAACGAAGGCGCTCCCGCCTTTGGCGCCCTTGCGCATTTCCAGCACGGCGCGCTGCCGCCTGTCTCTCGCGGACCGGTAGCGGTCCCTTCGCCAGCATTCGTCTGCTGCGGCTTTGTTCCCCGGCTTGCTCGCTTCTCCTCCGCAGCAACCGGGCGTAGATCTCCTCCGCGCTCAAGTTTTCGAAGCCCGGTTCAAACAGCGCCCCGACCGGAAGAGTGAAGCCGTTTCCAATCAGAATAGGATTGATCGCCAAGTCGGCGGCTTCATTCCAGAGTTCTGGATCGCGGTTGCCCCGGCGGCACTGGTGGCCGAGCGCGCAGTGCAGGACTTCATGGGCGAGTGTTCCCTCGAGTTCCGCTGGCTTGAGTTCATCCACGAAGGCGGGGCTATAGACAATCCGCGAGCCGTCAGTGGCCATTGTTGGCAAACTTCCGGGTAACAGTTTCAACCTCAAGCTGAGCGTGCCGAAAAAAGGCTGCCCAAGCAAGAGCTGAACCCGCGCCCGAGTTAGCTTTTGTGCCGTACTGGTGTCAGAAGGCTTCACGCCGCCCTCCCTTCGTCCGCTCGCGCGGGGGCCAAATAGCCAGCCATATACGCGGCCATGCGATCGCAAATCGCTGTGGCTTGCTTCGCGGTCTCACTACGAGTCGACTCCGACTTCCGCAACTCTTGGGGATCGACCAGCAGCGAGGCGCGCACCTGGTCGGCCAGCCGTTCCAGTTCCGGATCTCCCGTGACGTTCAGCTTCGGCAGGACATCGACGAGTTTCACTAGGTTGGTGACGACGGGTCTCGGAAGGGATGTTCAACCCCCTCCCCCGTCACTCTGTAGGCTAGGAGGCGTTCGGCCAAATGGGTCACAGCCTCGTACAGCCGCTGCCAGAGCTCACGGCTCGCGACCTGAAGCGATGCCTCGACGGCGGCGGTGATCTGACGCTTGATTCGCTCTTTCTCCTCGTCGCCAAGGGTGACTCGGAAGTCGCCTGCATCCGGCAGAGGCATCACTTTGGTCTCGAAGGAAAATTTGGAGCGAAGTTCCTCGGGAGCCGGATAATCCTCCGATCGGAACAGACCGCCAAGTCGTACCCTGGCCTCCTCCACAAGCTATCCGAACTACTGTGTTCCCAACCATGTCATTCCGAGCGCAGCGAGGAATCTCGCTCTGGTTCTTTTTCCCAGCGGCACTGGCCTCGATTTCGGCGCATTCCGACGCGCATCGATGGCGGGTGTGAACTGGTTCGATAGCTTCGGTGACTCCCCTCCTTGATAAGGAGGGGGCAGGGGGTGGTTGATCCGCGTGCTTGTTTTTTTTGCTCACCCCTCCTCATCCGAGGAGGGGAACGATTTTCATGGGGTCCGCATTCTCTCCGTGTGGTCCATATACGCTGCGGCTGGGAGCACGCGATAGCCGTTATCGTCCCAGGGCAGGGTCATGAAGTAGTGCTCCTGACGGGCCTCGCTCACTATGACATGTCATTCTGAGCGGAGCGAAGAATCTGTTTTTCCTCCGGGCCTGGACCGCACTTTGTGATAGCGGCCGGCATCGGGCTGCGCGCCGTGGCGCTGCGCGATTTCCTCCGATGCTTCAGGGTCGTGTTTCCGCGCCGACCACATACTGATAGAAAGCGAGCACAGCATGGCCCGCGAAGACAGAGATGGTTCTGGAGTCGAGATGGAGTTCATGGCAATATCTCCTGGGTTCTTTTGGGAGGTTTTTCTGGGAAGGTAGGAAAGGGAGAACTGACCCTTCCCGATTCTCGCTAAGCACGGGGATTCATAAATGGGTTAACGTTCGATGGTAATTACTGTCGTGCCGATCGTTCACAAAACCGACACTCATGTTGAAGCATTCTTTCCGTGTGGGACGATCTCGACGGAACTGGCGACGTGAGATCTCCGAACGGCCACCGACGCCGCGTGGCCACTTCTACCGGAAGCCGTAATTTGGCCAAATGTGTTGTTTCCGGGCGCGCCGTAGTTCGGGCACGACCGCAATGGATAGCAGGGCCATAGAATCGTCGACTTGGCGAGAACACGGCGGCTGAATAAGATGGGCAATGGAAAGGGGGGTTTGCGGTTGACTAAGCTGCGGTCGGAAGCTCGTTGCGAGCCTAAATCGGCGTCCTCAGGACAACGGGAATCCGTGCTGCGGCGGGCGGTACAGTCAAACGCGTCATTGTCTTGGTTGCGGGAAGCGTCTGAAGGCCACGCTGCGGACTGACTTTCTTGCTCCCCCGGTCAAACAGCTCGGCGGCGAATGCGACTCGTTGTTGCGGTGGAAACGTCATTGCTGGATGGTACTCGGCAGTCTGCTCGTACGCGATTTCGACGAGCCATGAATCTCCCTCGACAGTGACGCCCGCCGGAAGCCTGTGTAAGTCGTATAGGCGCTCGAGTAGCGGGTAGCTTCCGTGTGATTTTACCCTTGTTGTATGCTGTGCCGGAGCGTCTGGATGCATTCTCAGCTTTGCGGATACATTTCGTGTAGCCCAGAGATGCTTCACCGCAGCGTTCACCGGTGGGTCCCATGCGACCATGATCTTCAAGTGTGGCTCATCTGCCTCCTCCAGCCAAGCTGACGGAACTGGAACTTGGATTCTGGCAATATCCTTATCGTCTTCT
>CAVXWN010000002.1:0-84973 GCA_963765485.1 uncultured Acidobacteriota bacterium
CGAGGACCCGTGCGGGGGCGTGGATTGAAACGAAGCCTTACGGAATCATCACGCAGGCAACCCCCGTTCGCCCCCGTGCGGGGGCGTGGATTGAAACGTATACGTAAGCGGTCCGCCTTGCGCGGTCGCAACGTTCGCCCCCGTGCGGGGGCGTGGATTGAAACCCGCTGCCGTAACTAGGCCGCCCGTTTCATCCTGGTTCGCCCCCGTGCGGGGGCGTGGATTGAAACGATTTGCCGTTACTGCGCGATGCGGACGCCAACCGTTCGCCCCCGTGCGGGGGCGTGGATTGAAACAGGCTCCGGAAGTCCCGCACCGCTCTATGGACAGGTTCGCCCCCGTGCGGGGGCGTGGATTGAAACGAGTCCGTTGAGCACATCGTACGAACACGTGCAGTGTTCGCCCCGTGCGGGGGCGTGGATTGAAACTGATAGTCCGCGCGTGCTGCGCGAACCAACCAAGTTCGCCCCCGTGCGGGGGCGTGGATTGAAACATCATCGGGTCGAACGGTGTAGGAAAACACAGCATGTTCGCCCCCGTGCGGGGGCGTGGATTGAAACCCATTGCGGCTCCCGTATGTGTCGTCGGCGCCGTTCGCCCCCGTGCGGGGGCGTGGATTGAAACGAGTCGCCCCAAACGCGCACGATCTGTCCTGGCCGTTCGCCCCCTGCGGGGGCGTGGATAGAAACCCCGCGTATGCTGGAACAGAGGTTAACGTGCGCTCGTTCGCCCCCGTGCGGGGGCGTGGATTGAAACGTTCACAAAAGGTGATCGATGATCGTTGACGCTTTGTTCGCCCCCGTGCGGGGGCGTGGATTGAAACGCACCAGGGGCGCCTGCGCGGGGTGCGCGTAGGTTCGCCCCCGTGCGGGGGCGTGGATTGAAACAAACGACGGGGGCGCGATGGCTTCGGGAGATCGGTTCGCCCCCGTGCGGGGGCGTGGATTGAAACACGTACGAACGTGCGCCGCACCGTGTAGGTACGCTGTTCGCCCCCGTGCGGGGGCGTGGATTGAAACGCACTGATCGAGGAGCAGGTGGGGTCCTCACCCGGTTCGCCCCCGTGCGGGGGCGTGGATTGAAACGTTATCCAGATTGATCAGGTGTCCTTGCGGATGTTCGCCCCCGTGCGGGGGCGTGGATTGAAACAATTTGCCCACAACGTCCGGCTCGGCGGGGCAAGTTCGCCCCCGTGCGGGGGCGTGGATTGAAACCCGTTGCTATCCACAAACGCGCCGCACAGGCCGCGTTCGCCCCCGTGCGGGGGCGTGGATTGAAACCTGCTAGATCTGCAATGCCAGGAGCGGCTCGCGTTCGCCCCCGTGCGGGGGCGTGGATTGAAACCTCGCCGCCATGCGCTGGGCGCCTGCCGTAGTCGGTTCGCCCCCGTGCGGGGGCGTGGATTGAAACCATGACGACCGTTAGGATGTATGTATCTGACACGTTCGCCCCCGTGCGGGGGCGTGGATTGAAACCGTTGCTGGTGGCCACTATGGCGCCGGTCTCAATGTTCGCCCCCGTGCGGGGGCGTGGATTGAAACGCATTAATCGAGGAGCGGTGAACTCGTCGCCGCGTTCGCCCCCGTGCGGGGGCGTGGATTGAAACCTATCGTTTGCAGCGTCAGGATAACTCCCTAGACGTTCGCCCCCGTGCGGGGGCGTGGATTGAAACACCGCGGTAATTGATGATGTTGCGAATTTCAAGGTTCGCCCCCGTGCGGGGGCGTGGATTGAAACCCATCGCTGACGCATGTTCGGCGAGCGCAATCGTTCGCCCCCGTGCGGGGGCGTGGATTGAAACAAAAGCTTTCAGAACAAGAATCCTGGTGCGCGCTCCGTTCGCCCCCGTGCGGGGGCGTGGATTGAAACTAACTATGCCCCAGAAGCTGGTCGGATCGCAGCGCGTTCGCCCCCGTGCGGGGGCGTGGATTGAAACGAGGGATCCATATAACTGCCAATCGCGAGCATCCCGTTCGCCCCCGTGCGGGGGCGTGGATTGAAACGAATCACTCGCCGGCGGACGACTGCGCCCGCCTGTTCGCCCCCGTGCGGGGGCGTGGATTGAAACGGAGGTTTTGCATCGCATCGCCGAGTAGTGTGTCGTTCGCCCCCGTGCGGGGGCGTGGATTGAAACATGTTTCCCACGTGCCCGCCAGCCCGTGGGCACTGGTTCGCCCCCGTGCGGGGGCGTGGATTGAAACCGCCTCATCTTCGCCCGTGCGAAAAAGCTGTGCAAGTTCGCCCCCGTGCGGGGGCGTGGATTGAAACTTGCGGGCGTCCGCGAGGAGTGCGGAGAGGATTATGTTCGCCCCC
This sequence comes from uncultured Acidobacteriota bacterium, assembly GCA_963765485.1. Taxonomy (GTDB): domain Bacteria; phylum Acidobacteriota; class Terriglobia; order UBA7540; family UBA7540; genus CAVROP01. The sequence goes on from CAVXWN010000002.1 coordinate 2,314, forward strand.
GTGCGGGGGCGTGGATTGAAACAATTGGACAATGTCGGGAGGGTGGGGAGGCCGGGGTTCGCCCCCGTGCGGGGGCGTGGATTGAAACGCGGCCCTATGCGAAATCGACACACTACTCCGCGAGTTCGCCCCCGTGCGGGGGCGTGGATTGAAACGCTTCGTATGCGGCGAGGATGTCGATGGGTGGGTTCGCCCCCGTGCGGGGGCGTGGATTGAAACGAAGCCTTACGGAATTATCACGCAGGCAACCCCCGTTCGCCCCCGTGCGGGGGCGTGGATTGAAACCAAATGGCGCCATCGTAAAAGCAGGTTTGCATGGTTCGCCCCCGTGCGGGGGCGTGGATTGAAACCGCATCTGGAATACGGGAAGTCCCATAGGTAAAACGTTCGCCCCCGTGCGGGGGCGTGGATTGAAACGTTCAGCGGTCCGCCCATGCCGTCGATCAACGCCTGTTCGCCCCCGTGCGGGGGCGTGGATTGAAACATCTAGGTCCGTGCGCCTAGAGGGATTCGGCCATGTTCGCCCCCGTGCGGGGGCGTGGATTGAAACACGCTAACGCTTCGGCAACTCTGTGATCAACTTGGTTCGCCCCCGTGCGGGGGCGTGGATTGAAACGATTTGCAGTCCGGCCATAAATGATCCACTCCGTTCGCCCCCGTGCGGGGGCGTGGATTGAAACAGGAACACGCCGAACTTGAAGGGATCTATACCGGTTCGCCCCCGTGCGGGGGCGTGGATTGAAACTTTGCCACGTTTTGCGTAGTGAAAATTTCATCCGCGTTCGCCCCCGTGCGGGGGCGTGGATTGAAACAGAGTCGCCCCAGACGCGTACAATCTGCGCTGGCCGTTCGCCCCCGTGCGGGGGCGTGGATTGAAACTGGGAGGTGTCCGGCTGGAGCGCCTGGGCTGAAGTTCGCCCCCGTGCGGGGGCGTGGATTGAAACGAATCTTTAGCCAACTCTGCGATAACGCCGTCTACGTTCGCCCCCGTGCGGGGGCGTGGATTGAAACGCAATCTTGAATTTCGAATCTTAAATCCAGGTCTCCGTTCGCCCCCGTGCGGGGGCGTGGATTGAAACGAACATCAAGGGCGCCTGCGCGGGATGCGCGTGGACGTTCGCCCCCGTGCGGGGGCGTGGATTGAAACGCTTTAAGGGGACGGGTGCCCTCTCATCCTTACGTTCGCCCCCGTGCGGGGGCGTGGATTGAAACTCGTTGCCCTGCGTGTCGAGGTCCTGTTCTTCGTTCGCCCCCGTGCGGGGGCGTGGATTGAAACGGCATGGATAGTGGGAGTTGGACGCGCTGAAGCGTTCGCCCCCGTGCGGGGGCGTGGATTGAAACCAGGTTTCCGGATGCTCGCGATCTCCGACGATCAGGTTCGCCCCCGTGCGGGGGCGTGGATTGAAACGTGACGGTCGGGGCAACCGCGAATTCGTCGAGGCGTTCGCCCCCGTGCGGGGGCGTGGATTGAAACAGGACTGCAAGTGGTTTGTCGACGTGCACCAACCCGTTCGCCCCCGTGCGGGGGCGTGGATTGAAACTTCCAGTCGTCTCCATCATCCAGCCCGCAAACGTGTTCGCCCCCGTGCGGGGGCGTGGATTGAAACATCGAGGCGGGGCACCGGCGAGGCAGCGCAGGGCAGTTCGCCCCCGTGCGGGGGCGTGGATTGAAACGGGAATTGGAACGTCCCAGACCGGCGATTGTCCGCGTTCGCCCCCGTGCGGGGGCGTGGATTGAAACCAGGAGCTGTTCGTGGGTGCGGCGCTGGCGCACGGTTCGCCCCCGTGCGGGGGCGTGGATTGAAACGATCGTTAGAAAGATCGCAATTCACGGCGGACGAGGTTCGCCCCCGTGCGGGGGCGTGGATTGAAACGGAGCGGGCGTGGCCGTGCAGCACAGGCGCATCGTTCGCCCCCGTGCGGGGGCGTGGATTGAAACCAGGCGATCCGTGATGTCGCGTGTCATGTCGCGAGTTCGCCCCCGTGCGGGGGCGTGGATTGAAACTTCGACCCAACTACCTGCTAGTAACTCCCACGTGTTCGCCCCCGTGCGGGGGCGTGGATTGAAACAGGCAGCTCCTGGCCGATGGCGCGACCCGGATACGTTCGCCCCCGTGCGGGGGCGTGGATTGAAACTATACCTTTGTCCTCGACACGACGATCATCCTCCGTTCGCCCCCGTGCGGGGGCGTGGATTGAAACGCGGAACCGAAAAGCGATTCCCCGGAGGGGCGCGTTCGCCCCCGTGCGGGGGCGTGGATTGAAACCGTACCCGAGACGGAATGGTCGCCCATTTGAGGCGTTCGCCCCCGTGCGGGGGCGTGGATTGAAACCCAAACAAAGCCGGATCCGTTTGCCTACCTGTAATAGTTCGCCCCCGTGCGGGGGCGTGGATTGAAACACCAGACGCCTAACAATTAAGGGAGCTGCGTTGGCGTTCGCCCCCGTGCGGGGGCGTGGATTGAAGCACGGCCAACACCGAGATGGCAAGACATCACAAGGCAAAACTAGTGCCGCAAAACGCTTTCGGGAGCACAGGCGTGACAGGCCGTTCCAATTGCGCACAGAGGAATCCCAAAACCGGCCAGTCCCTTTCAATCTAAGGAAGTCCTGGGTTCGTATCTTAAAGATATTCAAAGGCTTGCCCGCCGTAAGAATGGACGAGAGAATGCAATGGCGTACTCAGAGGACTCTTTCGATGCGAACCCTGCTTCAGGACCTGAAATTCGGCTTGAGGATGTTGACCAAGAATCCCGGCTTCACGGCGGTGGTCCTTATGACCCTGGCTTTCGGCATCGGGGCGAATACGGCGATCTACAGCGTGGTGCGCACGGTTTGGCTGCGGCCGCTGCCGTACAACGCTCCGGACCGCGTGGTGCGAGTCTGGGAAACGAATTCCCGGTTGGGGATCAGTAAGTTCTCGGCGTCGATTCCGAACTTCCTTTCCTGGCGCGAGCGCTCGCGCAGCTTTGAGTCGCTCGTCGCGATCAAGGGGAGCAATGTCAACCTCACGGATCAAGGCGATGCCCGAACGCGTCGCGGGCCTCGCGGTGACGGCCCGGTTCTTCGACACACTCGGCATCAGGCCGGTCCGCGGCCGTTCGTTCGCTGCGGGCGAGGATGCGCCCGGGCCACCCCGTGTGGTCATGCTCAGCGAGCGCCTGTGGCGGGGGCGATATGCGGGCGATCCAGGATCTGGTCGGGCCGCACCATCTCGCTCAACGGCGGAAACTGGACCGTGATCGGCATCGCTCCCGCCGATATGGGTTTCTCCAGCGATATCGATATCTGGGCAGCCCTTGACGCTCGACCCGTCTTCGGGAGAACCGCGACAGATCATCATGTCGTCGTTTTGGGACGACTCAAACCGGGCGTTCCGGTGCGCCAGGCCGAAGCCGAACTCAACCGGTTGGCGGCTCAGCTCGACCGGGAATTCCCCGACACCAAACCGGGATTGGCGGGTGCGGCTTGCGCCGGCCCTCGACTGGATCGTCGATCAAGAGACCCGCTCCGCACTGCTCGTTCTGCTGGTCGCGGTGGGCCTGCTGCTCCTTGTGGCGTGCATCAACGTGGCGAATCTGCTGCTGGCGCGCGCTTCCTCCCGCGTGCAGGAATTCGGAATTCGTCAGGCGCTGGGCGCGGGCCGCGGGCGGCTGGTCCGGCAACTTGCCACCGAGAGCCTGCTGCTGGCTTGCATGGGCGGCGCCTCCGGAGTCTTTCTGGCCCTGCTCGGAGTGAAAGGCCTGCGCGCCATCCTGCCGGCGAACGTTCCTCGCGCCGCTCAGCTTTCGCTCGATCTGCACGTGCTCGCTGCGGCTCTCACTCTCACCTTGGTGACGGGCCTGATGTTTGGCCTGGTGCCTGCGTGGGCCGCGTTCGCGCCTGGACGTGGAAACCAGCCTCCGGCAGGCCCGCGGTGGCGCGTCGGGCGCCGGCCGTTTGCGTTTGCGGCAGGTCCTGGTGGCGGGCGAATTCGCTCTGGCGTCCATGCTCGTCGTCAGCGCCGGCCTGTTGATGGCCAGTTTCCAGCGTCTGCGGGAAGTCGACCTGGGATTTCAACCGCAAAACGTGCTGACTGCGCTGTATCAGTCTGCCTGCGGCCAAATATTCCTGAAGACCGTACGCTGGTTTTTCGGCGCGACCTGGAGCGCGAGTTGAACGGCAATTCCCGGCGTGCAGGCGGCGGGGTTAGCCAGCGCTGTGCCATTCGCAGGAGGCGGGTCGAGCATGGGGGTCGGTCCATCCGCCGACACGCCGGTAACCGAACAGAGGATTAAGGCCTCCTTTCAGACAGCAACGCGAGGATATTTTCAGGCGCTGCGAATCCCCCTGCGGCGCGGCCGCCTGTTCGACGATCGCGACCAGGCCCCCGCGCGCTCCACGCTGCTCAGCGAGGGTCTGGCGCGGCGCCTGTGGCCGGACGGCCAGAGACCCCATCGGGCGTCAAGTTCGGTTCGGAGACAACCCGCCCTACACCGTAGTCGGGATAGTGGGTGACGTGCGCCAACTCGCTCTCACTGAAGACCCGGCGCCCGCGGCCTACGTCCCCTCCTTATCCTTCCGCGATATTTACGTCGTGATGCGGGCGTCTGGTGAGCCGGCACGACTGGCGACAGTGCTGCGGCAGACAGTGGCAAAACTCGATTCCGCGCAGCCCGTATTCGCCGTGCGGACGCTTGACGACTTGCTGGACGCCGATTCCGCCCGCCAGCGCCTGGACGCTTTTCTTACCGTTTCGTTCGCGCTGCTGGCGCTTGCTCTCGGCGCGGTGGGGGTGGCCGGCGTGGTCGCGTATTCGGTGGTCCGGCGGACGCCAGAGATGGCCATCCGAATGGCCCTGGGCGCGACGCCAGAGAGGATTGTGCGCACCGTTACCGCCAGCGGGTTGTGGGTGTGCCTGTTTGGGCTGGTTGCCGGTCTGGCGGGAGCGGCTGCCCTCGGACGGGTGATGGCACGGCTCCTGTATCAAGTGCGTCCCGACGACCCAGTGATCTTTGGCGCCGTTGCGGCAGTGCTTCTCGTGGTGGCTCTGCTGTCGACCTGGCTGCCAGCGCGCAGAATTGCCCGCATTGATCCGGCCACCGCACTCCGGAAGGAATGATTCCCGTTAGAAGCGTCGAGAGGCCAAAGCTCCTTCCCCATCCCTTGGGAGGATCACCTCACTGAGGAAGGACGTCGTGCGCGCCGGTTCCGTCGAGGCTGATGTTGAGACCCGTGCGCCGTGCCCTGCAGGCCTTGTCTCGAGTAGTCATTGAGAACACATTCTTCTGTTGCAATCCAGCCGCTTGGAACACCAGCCGGTCACTGGCGAAGAAGTTCAGTATTGAACAGAGCGCAATCGCTAAGGCATTGGCGAGCGTCTGGTTTAATGCAAAGGTACCTACGAAAAGTCGCATCAGGAGGATGTTTCCCGCGATGGATAGGGCGCCGTTCGCCGCATGGAAGCGCACCAGTCTTCTCCACACGCCCGTCTTGTCGCCGCGCGAGCGATCCGACCAAGTCCAGGTCTCATGCCACATGAAATTGTGGAGAACTGCGGTCTCCACGGCCAGGCATGTGGCAAACAAGTAGTTCAATTCCAACCCGCCGCTCAGCACCGCCAAGACGGAAAGTTGTACGACGATTCCTAGCGCTCCAACCGAAATGAAAGCGACGCATCGTGGCATGGGGATAAACCGCCCCCTAGCCTGGATTCCTCATCGCGAGCTGGGAAGGGCGGGGCTCCAGAGCCTGTGTGAAAACTCGGTTGGTGTGTCATTCCGAGGAGTCCGCCATTCTTATTCGCGGACGACGAGGAATCTCGCACTGCGTTGAAAATACTCAGAGCGAGATTCCTCGCGGAGTTTACCCTGAGCGAACTACGGAGATCCTTCGCTGCGCTCAGGACGACAGCGAACGGGATCGGAATGACAAGGCGGATGGAGTTTTCACACAGACTGTGAAGCCAGACTGACCACCTTCCTTTGCGACGATCTCGGCAGTCTCTCCGCCAGGTAAAGAGCGTGCGTATTGTGGACGGCGCAGACCACGAGCTTCAGCGCCAAGCCTCCTATGGCGACAATCCCTCCCACGTCGAACAGCCGGAAGACGCCCAGGCCTGCCAAATGAACGTATGGCCTATAGAAGATGCACAGCGTGCCGATGGACAGAATAATCCGAAGCTCTGTCGGGCCGAACCCCAGGAACGAAAGGTGAAACACATGCTGGACGTGCGTGGCTAGAAACTCTTCGGCAGCCACCAGCAGATAGGCGGCAAGCAGTCCCAGGGCCAGGAGCGGACTCATGTAGCCGGAAAGGGCCAAGCCGCCCACGAGAAAGAAAGTGCCGACCATATCGAGCACATGGTCCACATAGAAGCCATATCTGGGCCGCTGTTCGTTGCGGACCCTTGCCAGGGTGCCGTCCAGACTATCTCCAAACCAGTTAACCGGCAGAGCGAAGACGACGACGAATAAGGCCACCCTGTTCCGGCTGGCTAGCCAGTAGGAGAGCCCTGCCAGGAGCATGGCGGCGAAGCCCACGAGCGTCAGGTGGTCGGAATTGATCCGGCGAGGGAGGCGTTTGGCCATCCACACCAGAACCCGCTTCTCGGTCGGCGCCAGCATACTGCCGTGCTCTCGGATATGAATTGGATTAGCTTCAGTCAGCATCGCTTTCCCTCCGTCATCCCGCACTGTGGTACCCGTGGTCTCTTTGCTGCTTGAGTTCGTTCCGCACTGCACCTAGCCTTCGAGCAGGCGACTTTCCAATCCTCAAAAGGCGTTAACTGCTTGAAAAACATGAGTTGGAGGTAGTTGGAAGCGAGGAATGTGGCCGTGGCAGTTGGAGGGAGTTGCTGTCAGTGTCTGCTTTCACTGGCAGCCCGTCCAGCAAGTTCGCTGGACGTTCGGCGGTTCGCCAGCAAGAAGCTGGAGCCATGTTCTTCTTGCGCCGAGGCGCCGGAATCAGCCGACACTCGGCACACAGAAAAATGCGAGCGCTTTTAGAGGCACGTGAATTAGAAGGGCTTAGCGCTGTCTTAGCGTGTTCTCAATTGGAACCGTCCATGCACGTTTCGCAACGGAAGGCATGTCTTTTTCGTGTTGGATATGTTGGCGGCCGACAGCATTGTTAGTGGCTATAGCAGGGTGGGTGGTGCGTGGGTTCAACTGTACTGTGGCAGTCTGTGGCCTAACAAGAATGATGTCCACCTGTGCCGTTAGTCGGTGGCGCGGATCTCCGTCAGTGATGCCCCCAGCCGATCGGCAGACATTCGGTCGTCAACTCCTTGAGGCAAACGGTGCATGGCGGAGCCCACACGACGCGTCTCCAGCCCCTTTACTCCGTACTTGTGGTAAGCTTTGATCATGCAGATCACTCTCGACATCCCCGACGATCTTATGAGCACGCTCTCGGCATCTGGCCGGGATCCCGCCCGCGCTGCTCTTGAAGCTATCGCCGTCGAAGCCTACCGCCAGCGGCGCCTCTCCGGCTACCAACTTCGGACTTTGCTGGGCATCGGCTCCCGATTTGAGCTGGACGCCTTTCTGAAAGAGCGTCAAGTGTACGACTACACGGTGGAAGATTTCGAACAGGACCTCGCCGCCATCCGCGAACTCCGAGCGAAGCAAAAGGCCGACAACCCCGCATGATAGTCATCGCTGATACTGGCCCCCTTAACTACCTCGTGCTGATCGGAAGTGTTGACGTGTTGAAACCGCTTTATGCACGCGTCATTGTGCCAGAAGCCGTCGTGAGAGAATTGGCAGCGGCCGGAGCGCCCGCTGCCGTGCACTTCTGGATTGCTCTGCCGCCGACATGGCTCGAAGTGCGACCTGACCCGCCGCTCGATCCCACGCTCTGGTTTCCTCGATCCGGGCGAAAGTGCTGCCCTGACCCTGGCACAGTTGCTGAATGCTGATGAACTGCTGATCGACGATTGGGCAGGCCGCGCTGAAGCCGCACGTCGCAGCTTGCGGGTTACCGGAACGCTGGGTGTGTTGGCCGATGCGCATCAGGCGGGCCTTCTCGATTTCGAGCAAGCGATGGCGAGACTCCATTCCACTAACTTTCGGCTCGATCCCGACCTTGAGCGGTTAGTGCGCGGTCGCCTCTGCACGAAAAAGTGAAAGTCGAGAGACGGGTACGAATCAGCGTGTGCGAATCGCCTCCGCCGAATCGCTCCGCCGAATCGCGGTTGAGCGGAAGCTTACGCTGACTTACAATACCTCCGCTGTCGCGACGGCAAGTAAAACGGTCAGCACCTCATGGAAGTGGCCTACGAACTCAATCCCGTAGTGGTATTCAAGTTGATCGTCTACACGTTCGGGGCGCTGGTGTATTTGTTTCTCATGGTCCTGATTCTGGGGAACCGTTGGCTGCGGCGACTGGAATGGTTGCTATTTGCATTAATCGGGGCGCTGTTTCTCTGGAACGCAGGCAACTTACTTGCCTTGAATGTCGGCCTATTCTACGGTGTCGGTCCCGCCCTGCTTTCTCGAGTCTCTCGTCTGATACCGCTTATCGGATTGATCCTTATACCGCCACTCCTGGTCCAAGTCCATTTGGATTACCTCGCGCAGTCTTCTTCTGTGTCACGAATTGCGACGCTGCTCTCAGGGGTCTTCTATCTTCCTCTGGTCGCCGCGCCGTGGATGGTGGGCAGGCTGGCCGGCCATCTTAATCTTGATCCTCTGCAGGCGCTCGGAGGGTATGCCAAGGTGCTCGCGGCATGGCTTGTGGCTGCGCTGGTGGCGGCGGCGGCCTTCAACGCACGGCTGGTCAGCCGGCGCGCGGAGTCCGATGTGGGACTTCGGCGGCTTTATGCGTGGTTACTGGGTCTTGAAGGTACGCTCGCAGTGGGATTCGCCTGGGCCTACCTTTTGCGACCGGTCCCGCAACAAGGGCTGGGCGGCTCTGCGGTCACCTTCCTGATGCTGATAGCCGTTGCACCCGGTGGGCTCGTCGCGTTTTCGATTTTTCGTTACAACCTGCTGGATCTTCGCGTCCAGCGGAACGTCCTGTATTCCGCAGCGGCCATATTTGGTCTCCTGATCTATATCAACTTCATGCGGCGTATGAGCGGCCTCTTGGAAGCTCACCGAATTCTGCCTTCTGCCGTAACCGAAGCAGTAATGATCTTCCTTCTTGTCATTTGCCTTGAGCCTGTCAAGAAGCTGATCGACCGCCTCCTGCACGAAGCCTTTGTCTCGGAGTTCGAAAAGGTCCAGAAACTGGCTGCGGAGATTCAGGACTTCGCCAAGCAATCAGGAGATGTCGAGTCACTCAGGGATCACGTGGAGCAGCGCTTGGCTGCCGAATTGGGGCTCGATAAGGTGAGCTTCAAACTCAGTGGCACAGCGACTCCTGGCTGTGCGGCAGGAGAGACGATCGGCACAGGCAGGAGTGCCTGGGCCACCGATGAGGGCAAAGCTCGTCGCTTTTCAGTCCACCGCGGCAGTGATGTCGTGGCCGTGCTCGAGGTCACTCCTCGGACCTCGAACCTTTCCGGAGAGCAGTTCGGCGCGCTGGAGTTCTTAGCGGATCAGCTCGCGCCCGCGCTGGACGTCTGCCGCCTCATTGCGGACAAGGTCAAGCTGGAACGAGAACTGGCGGAGAAAGAGAAGATGGCATTCCTGGGGGATATGGCGGCGCGCATCGCACACAACGTCAAGAACCCGCTCAGTTCGATGAAGACGCTTGTGCAGTTGCTCGAGCGGGATGCTTCTTTACCGGAGCGCGCGCGGCAGGACTGCGGGATGGTCATCGGAGAGATTGACCGGCTCAACAAGAACGTCTCGCAACTGCTTCGGTACGCGAAGCAGGCGAGGGACATTGACCAGCCTTGCGATCTCGAAGCCGTGGTGAAGCGCGTCATAATCCTAAGCCGGGCTGAGGCTGGCCGCCTGGGTGTGAACCTGGAATGCAGCATGGCATGCGGTTCGACTCAGGTGGAAGGTGGAGAAGAAGCCGCGAGCGACATCGTCTCCAATCTGGTGGTCAATGCACTGGAGGCTACGCCCGCCGGCGGTCGAGTCATAGTCCGCATTCTTCCCGATGGCGCGACGGTCGGAGTCGTCGCGCTTCAGGTGGAGGACCAGGGGCGGGGAGTCACGGCCGCGATGCAGGAAAAGATCTTCCAGCCCTTTTATACCACCCGGCCGGGAGGGACAGGACTTGGCTTGGCTATAGTCAAGCGGCGAGCGGAGGAGGTTGGAGGCAAAGTAGAGTGCGTCAGCCCGTTAGACGCAAACGGGGGCGCACGCTTCATCGTGAAGTTCCGCCTTGCCACCTGATCGTAGGGGCAAGCGGCGCTCGCCGCAGGCCAAACGCCGCTCGGCCCTACCGAACTGAGCGCGGCTTAGTGGCCGCACCTCGACGTCATTCCGAGCGAAGCGAGAAATCTCGCTTTGGTTTGGGAGGAGGGACTCAGAGCAAGATTCCTCGCTTCGCTCGGAATGGCACCATAGGCTTTTCTGAACACTGAGACCCGCTGGAGCAAACATGCATTCCGTTTTGATCGTCGATGATGACCGCACAGCTCGTTACGGCATGCGGCGAGCGCTCGAAGAAACCTACAAGATCTTCGAGGCGGAGAGCGCTGCGGAAGCGCGCCGTGTTCTGGCGGCGGAAAACCCTGACTTGCTGCTGCTTGATATCGAGATGCCGGGAGAAAACGGTCTGGAGTTTCTTCGCGCACTCAAAGAGGGCGGAGATGAGCGGCCGGTAGTGATGATTACCGCGTACGGCTCCGAGAAGATCGCGGTTGAAGCGATGAAGAGCGGCGCCTATGACTATTTGCCGAAACCGTTTGAAGTGGACGAACTGCGGATGGTAATCGAGAAGGCACTCGAGCACGCGGACCTTGCCGAGGAAAACCGGCGACTGAAACGCCAGTTGATCGCAGAAGGTCAGTTCGGCTCCATGATCGGCGCGAGCAAGCCCATACGCGAGATGTTTGAACTGGCCGAGCGCGTGGCACAGGCTGATGTGACGGTATTGATCCACGGCGAGAGTGGAACAGGGAAGGAGCTTCTGGCGCACGAAATTCACCGCCGTAGTAACCGGGCCATGAAGCCTTTTGTGGCGCTGAACTGCGCGGCGCTGCCTGAGCACTTGATCGAAAGTGAGCTTTTCGGGCACGAGAAGGGCGCGTTCACGGGGGCCACCGCGCAGAAGCGCGGCAAATTCGAACTTGCCCATCAGGGCACGCTGTTTCTCGATGAAGTGGGAGACATGTCGCTCGCCACTCAGGCCAAGCTTCTGCGCGTGCTCGAGACGCGCAAGGTGGAGCGGCTGGGCGCAACCGGATCGCTTGATGTCGATGTGCGTATCCTCAGTGCCACGAACAAAGACCTGCCGGCAGAGATTGCCAGGCAAAACTTCCGCGAAGACCTTTACTTCCGGTTAAGGGTCGTGCCGTTACGCCTGCCGCCTCTGCGCGAGCACCGCGAGGATATTCCCCTGCTCGTCCAGGAGTTTTGCCGCATGCTGGGTGAGAAACATCGCCGCCCGGCGCTGGCGGTTTCACGCGAGGCCATGGAGCGGTTGATGGCAGCCGAATGGAGAGGCAACGTGCGCGAGCTCAAGAATGCGCTGGAAAGCGCGGTTGTGATGAGCCGCAATAGTATTCTTATCCCCGAGGATTTTCCGTCGGACTCCGTGCGCACAGTACCGGGAGTTCACCACGGCAGCGAAGGAAGCGCGGAAGCCTCATTCCTCACCATCGCTGACTACCGCGAGGCCAAGCGGCAGTTTGAAGTCGCCTACGTAAAAGCCAAACTGCATGAGCATGGCGGTAACATCACCCGCACCGCCGCCGCCATTGGAATCCACCGCCAGAGCTTGCAGGAGAAGCTGAGGGAACTGGGGATTCAGGCCGGCACTTGAACACGCGGAAGGCGGGCTTAGATCAGAAGAGGGGATTGCGACTAACGAGCCAGGCGACCGCGATGGTGGGAAGCTTATTTTCCGGTAGTCGGAGGGCTGAACGTGACGTCCCGGTCGAGCCGCATCCCGATCAACGAACCTGCCGCCAAGGCGGCTTGCTTACCATGGGGGAAGAGGACGGCCAAGGCCACACCCGTAGCGGCTCCCGCGATGCCCGTGTATAACCCTCCCGCCGCCGCGCCTACCGCTGTCGTGCTTGCGACAACGGCTGCCTGTGTTTTTCGCGAGGCGCCTCCTCCTTTTAAATCACCCTCTGGTCCGACGTTGGGATCACCTCCGCCCTCACTCGAAAAAACTTCGGTCAGTGATCCAAGGATAGCCAGTTTCTGCCCATTGGGCAGTTCAATGGTGTCAAAAACCAGGGATAGGTATCCACCTTTCCCGCGGCGCCCGGCCTCCTTCACCTCAGCGATATGTCCATCAATCCGCACGCCCTTTGCCAGGACATCCTGGTCCTCGACCGCAACGGGATCAAGCAATGTAGTAAGAACCCTGTCACCTGGGTGGGAGGTCTTTGAGCTTAACGACGTGTGCAACTGGAGTTTGAACTCTGTCCCTTCGGGAATGGTGATCTCATTCTCGTTCGCGGTCTCGTTTGCGTTTTCCTCCTCCTGCTGAGCCCAGAGCGGCAGCGCCAGAAACGCGATGGCACATCCCGCTGCCAGCAGCCCAATCGATCTTCGCCTCATTGCCTGACTCCCGATCACGAAACCGCTTCGCCTTTCCCTCAGAATTGGAACTTCTATTTGACCACCAAACATCCGATCCAGTCAAAGGGAAAATCGGCCGATAATCAGCAATCGGCAATCGTTGCCAACCTACTCGTGCACTTCCGTGTGGTGCCGCACTTCCACTCCCTCCACCAAGAACAGAACATCTTCTGCAATGTTGGTGGCGTGATCAGCAAGGCGCTCGAGAGCGCGGGCAATGAACATCAGGTTAATGCTCTGCCGGACCGTAGTAGGATCTTGCTCCATCAGGCTGATCAATCCCTCATACGCGGAGTCACGGAGTTGGTCGATAACATCATCGGAAGTAAGGATGCTGCGCGCGAGATCGGCATCCTTCCTCACGAAGGCATCCAGGCTTTTCCGAATCATCGACTGGGCGATGGTTGCCATATGAGGAATATCGACCAGCTCTTTCGGCATGGGTTCACGCATCAAGGCCAACGTCCTGCGGACGATGTTGACCGAGATGTCCCCCATGCGCTCCAGGTCGTTGTTGATCTTGATGGCGGCGGTAATAAACCTGAGGTCGGTCGCCATGGGCTGAACCCGTGCCAAAAGGCTGGTGGCCAACTCGTCGATCTCGATCTCCATGCGGTTGATTCTGGCTTCGTTCTGCAGGACCTGCTGCGCCGCCACCTCATCCTTTTCAATGAGCGACTGGATGCTGCGGTAGACGGAGTCCTCCACCAGCCCGCTCATTTCCAGCAGGCGGTTTCGGAGGTTTTCGAGTTCCTCTTCAAAGTGGCGCATCATCTGGTGAGAGGCAGGTCGACAACGGAGGGAAGAAAAACTCTTCCTCTCTTCAACTCTTGCCTGCCAATTTCCTCCTCATCAAGTTTGGCCCAAAAAAACTCACTCCTGACTTCCGGGTGGTGTGTTACTTAATTCTCTTCCGGAGCGCTCGCCACAATTCGGGCGTGTCTCCGCAATACACAACCTACCACCTTTTGCTCACCACCTCTATCCGAATCGGCCGGTGATGTAGTCTTCGGTTTCTTTCATAGCTGGTGTCTTGAAGATGATTTCCGTCTTATTATATTCGATCAGTTTTCCCAAAAGGAAAAAGCCCGTGAAATCCGCCACCCGCGCGGCTTGCTGCATGTTGTGGGTAACAATAATCAGCGTGCACTGGTCCTGGAGCGAAAAGAGCAACTCCTCTATTTTCGCCGTAGCGATGGGATCAAGAGCGGAGCAAGGTTCGTCGAGGAGCAGTACCTCCGGGTCTACAGCCAAGGCTCTGGCAATGCACAAACGCTGCTGTTGACCCCCGGAAAGAGCGTAGGCCGATTTTTGCAGTTGATCTTTCACCTCATCCCACAGTGCCGCACGGCGCAGACTCTTCTCCACTTTCTCTTGCAGGGCAGCCCCGCGGTGGGTCCCATTCACGCGCAGTCCGTAAGCGATATTATCAAAAATGGACTTGGGAAAGGGGTTCGGCCTCTGAAAAACCATTCCGACACGTCGGCGCAGGGCGACCGGGTCCATGGCAAGAAGATCTTCATTATCGAGCAGTATCTCGCCCTCGGCCCTGGCGTGCGGTACTGTCTCATACATGCGGTTCAAAGTACGCAAAAAAGTGGATTTCCCACAGCCCGAAGGGCCGATGAGCGCAGTAATTCGATTGGTGAGAACCTGAAGATTGATGCCAAACAGGGATTGCTTGGGACCGTAGTAGAAGTCCAATCCGGAAACCCGCATTTTAGCGTCGTCTGCGGCCACTGTACCTCCTAAAGATTGAGCGGGACGGCTTTCCTGTTTGACCAGCGGCACACCATCGGCCTCCGAGATCGGCATGGCAGTTACCACCTAATGGGCAGTTCGCCCGGAAACCAATAATCTGGCGGCAACGTTTGCCACCAGCACTAGAGTCAAGAGAACCAATCCCGCAGCCCAGGCCTGCCGGTGCCAATCTTCATAGGGCGATATCGCGTAAGTAAAGACCATAACCGGCAGCGAGGCCGTAGGCTGATTCCATCCCGGGCTCCAGAACCGATTGCTAAAGGCGGTGAACAACAGCGGGGCCGTTTCACCGGCGACGCGAGCAAGAACGAGAATTATCCCCGTGACTATCCCCTTGCGAGCCGCCGGCACGACCACGGTGGCGATCGTTTTCCATTTGCTCGCTCCGAGCGCCAAGCCGCCTTCCCTCAGCATCAGCGGGACGGTGCGCAGGGCTTCTTCCGTGCTGCGCACGGTGATGGGAATCATCATCACGCCCAGCGCCAGGCTTCCCGCGAAGGTCGAAAAATGTTTCATCGGCAAGACCACGATCGTGTAAGCAAAAATCCCAATAACAATCGAGGGCACACCGTTCAAGAGATCAGCCGTGTAGCGAACCACGAAGGGAAACGACCGGCCTCCGAACTCCGCCAGATAAACGCCCCCCAGGAAACCGATAGGGATGCCAAGGGCAGACGCCAGCAGAAGCAACTTTCCGCTCCCCACAATGGCGTTGGCCATTCCTCCGCCAGATTCGCCGACGGGGGTCGGCAAGTGCGTCAGGAAGGCCCAACTGAGGGAGCTTCCACCATTCCA
This sequence comes from uncultured Acidobacteriota bacterium, assembly GCA_963765485.1. Taxonomy (GTDB): domain Bacteria; phylum Acidobacteriota; class Terriglobia; order UBA7540; family UBA7540; genus CAVROP01. The sequence continues at coordinate 17,508 of CAVXWN010000002.1, forward strand.
CACCAGGTACCCCAAAATGAAAAATAAGACGCCTACCGCTACCAAGGCACAGAGCCCCGTCAGGCTGAACATAAAATAGTTAACGAATTTTCGCCAGGTATTACGCCAGCGCATTAGCGCCCTGACCCCTTCTGAGTGGTGAGGATAATGACCACTCGCGCCAAACCGTTAATCACAATAGTCAGTGCAAACAGCACTAAGCCCAACTCGACCAACGCCTGTAGGTAGAGATTGCCGGTGGCTTCGGTGAATTCGTTGGCAATGACTGCGGCGATGGAATAGCCGGGTGCAAATAAGGAAGAACTGATTCTGGGATCGTTTCCGATGACCATGGTCACAGCCATGGTTTCACCTAACGCTCTCGCCAAGGCGAGGAAGATGGAGGCCATGATGCCAATGCGAGCGTAAGGGACCACGACCTGCGAGGTGGACTCCCACTTTGTAGCGCCGAGCCCCAAGGCTGCCTCACGTTGTTCCACCGGGACAGCCAACAGGATCTCGCGTGAGAATGAAATGATAAATGGCGCGACCATGATGGCCAGTACCAAACCGCCCGCCAACATCCCGACGCCGTACATCGGCCCCTGAAAAAGCGGTAGGAACCCTAAAGTGCGCTTCAGGAATGGCTCGCCATACTGACGAAGAAACGGCACCAGGATGAACATGCCCAGCAATCCGTAGATCACGCTGGGAATCGCCGCGAGGAGCTCGATGACAAAAGTTAATACGTTGGAGATTCGCGGAGATGCCAGCTCAGAAAGGAAGATTGCCGCCCCTACTCCGAGCGGAACTGCCACGAGCAAGGCCAGCGCCGAGGTGACAATCGTGCCGTAAATGAATGGCAGCGCACCGAAGTCGCCGCTAACCGGATCCCAAGTGCGGCCAGTCAAGAATCGAAACCCGAACTTGTGTATTGCGCCGGTAGAATTTATGTAAAGCTGGTGAACGAGAGCTATCGTTACCAGCAGTATGCTGGCCGCGCAGAGTAGCGTGAAGAGGTGGGCAAAGGTATCACCACTTCGAAGGCCTTGGAGAAGAGCAGGCGCGCGACGACTTGCAGCCGCGCGCCCGGTCGGAACTGGATTGCCTGACATAGGGAATTATTGGATCTGAGAAATCTGCTTCAACTCCTTCGAAACCACTTGCTTTGGAAGTCGAGCGTAGGACAGAGCTTCAACTGCGTCTTGACCATCGTTCAGCATCCAGGTGAGAAAACCCTTGATGATATTTTTCTTATTTGCGTCCTCGATTTTTGTCGGAATCAGCAGATAGGTGAAGCTGGCAATCGGATAAGCCGTTTTGCCAGGAGCGTTGGTGATGGAAACGCGGAAATCCTCGGGCATGGTCTTCGCATAGCTTGCCGCTGCCGCGGTCACGCCTGCAAGGTCTGCCTTGACGAAGACGCCGGCAGCGTTCCGAACCCGACCGTACGGAATCTGGTTCTGCACGGCGTAGATCAGTTCAACGTAACCGATCGACCCTGGCGTCTGCTTGACTAGCCCGGTCACGCCTTCATTGCCCTTTCCGCCCAGACCCACAGGCCAATTCACGGAGGTGTTCCGACCGACCTTGCTTTGCCACTCCGTCGAGACCTTCGATAGGTAGTCCGTCCAAACGTAGGAAGTTCCGCTACCATCCGAGCGGTGCACTACGACGATATCCTGAGCCGGAAGGTTTACGCCCTTATTGTACTTGGCAATTTCCGCGTCATTCCATTTGGTGATTTTGCCGAGATAGATGCCCACCAGCGCGTCGGGAGTGAAATTGAGCTCCTGCGATACGCTGGGAATGTTGTACGTGGGAACGACGGCGCCCAAGACGGTTGGAAAATGAAGAATCTTGGTTTTGGCCTGTCCAAGCTGTTCGTCATTCATAGGAGCGTCAGAAGCGCCGAAATCCACCGTGCCAGACAAGAGTTGGCGAATTCCTCCTCCAGAACCAATGGATTGATAGTTGATCTGAATGTCGGAGTGGATCTTGTTGTAATCGGAGAACCACTTCGAGTAAATCGGGTAAGGGAAAGTAGCCCCGGCGCCGTTGAGCATGACTGTATCCGGGACAGGAGCAGGTGTGGCATTCGAGAGTAGGCGAATTGAACGCCACAAGGCACGCCATGACAAGGGCGACAGTGACAACAATGATTGCTAGACTCGAGCGTTTTTTCATAGGTGGTGTCCTCCACTAGCAGTTTTCGCCGGCTCTTTTACAGGAGAATTAAGTACAGGTTAACAATTAGGTGCGGCAACCTGTAACAGCGGGCACTCGTCTTTTGTACTCCGACGAAATCAAGAAGCAGCCGGGGTCCGAAGGCGCAAAGGACTCAGATTAGTTTCTAGCAGCGAGGTTAAGTTGGCGTGAATCCATTGTTACGGTAATGTTACATTACCATGGGTGGGAATTATGATGACAGATGACTCCGGCTTCGGCCGGCTTGAGCTGCTGGTTGCATCCCGGAGCACGCCGGGCGCAGCGATTTAATAGTCGACTGTGTTCTCGCAGGCAAACCGCCGCGCTTTGACGTAGCGGGGCTCCTCCTGGCGGTAGTGGCCGCGCTGGAACAAGGTGTAGTACTCGCCGCCGGGCGTCATTTCTACGCAATCGTTCCCCCGAAACACCGCCTCGTAGCGGTGCTCGAAACTCTCCAGCTTCTCCCGGCGTTCCGCGATCGGAAATTCCAGCGTCACCGTCTCCCCTGGCTTTACGCTCCCCGCTTCCAGATAGTTGCCTTTCCACGAGATCCGCCGCGTCTCCCCGCCCACCCGGCACGCCACCTGCGGCTTGTCCACCCAGGTGGCCGCCCGGACTTGGAGAGAGGTCAGCGGCCGCTTCGCCTTGATCTCCACCCGTCCGGTATAGGGCATGTAGCTATCGACATCGGCCCAGGGCGAGGTACGGTTCAGCATCAGGTTCACTTTCAATTCCTGCCGGCTCCGGTCGTACTTCAGGATGCTTTCCCAGACGTAGTACAGCGCCCGAGAGCAATTGCCGTTGCAGCAGGAGTCAAAGTAGTCGGTGGCGAAGATATCGTTCGGCAGGGTGTTACAACCGAAGCTGCCCACCAGCCGCTGCGGTAGATGATCGGCGAGCTGGTGATATTCAACTGCCGATCTACAGCTTCCTGCCGCAACCCCGTGTTGCTTCCCTTTTTCCCAGAGCTTGGCGAAGACCGTCTCGGCGTATCCCGGGTGCGTCCTCTGGATCGCCGTTAAAGTGTTGCGCGCGTATCGGTCGACATCCTCCCAGTACTGGTCGCCCATGTCGAGTTGCGTGAGCTTCGCCGCCAGCGCCGCCATGTCGCCGATCACACAGCCTTCCATGCCTTCGTTGCCCTGACCGTTCACAAAAAAGCCGATCTGGGGAAGGGCAATCATCGTTTCGCCGGTCTTAGCGAAGTCGTACTGCCGCCGCGCGTACTCGGCCAGTTCCTGATCGTGGGCGACGCGCGCCAACTCCAGCATGCACTGCATGCCTAGAGAGATGCAGTGGAAGTGGCTTTCCCACTCCTCGATGTATTTGGTGCGCCGCATATAATTGACCAGACGATAAGCCAATTGCTTGGCCGGCTCATAGCCCGACACCCGGTAGTACTGAGCCAGCCCCGTAGCAATCCACGTTTGCCACAACGCGTAGTTGTGTTCCGACTCGCCGGTGGTACCTTTCGAGGCCTCAGCAATCGCCTTTTGAATCTGCTCGCGCGTCAGCGGCGGTTCGCCGTAGACCGGAGTGAAGTTGGGGAAGAAGGCCCAGTCATCTACCGGCACCGCTTGCTTGGCCAGCCCGTCCACAACACCCCTCGCCGTACGGTTCCATACCTCATCGCCGGTGTTCTCGTAATAGGTGGCGAGGCTGCCCAGCAGGCGTCCGTTACAGGTTGCCAAGAACGTGTAGAACTGAACGTTCTTGGCATTTGGCCAGAATTCGTAAGCGCCGATCACATCCCAAGGCCGTCCGGCGCGTGGCACGTAGTACAGCCCGTCCGGGCCAATACATTTCAAAACGTTCTCCGCCCACGCCTGGTCGATATCCAGCCCTTTCGTGCTTCCGGTCATCATCCGCAGAAGCGGCAACCCCTCCCGGTACTTGGGCATACCGCAGGTGTAAGAGCCGGTGTCGAGGGTTAGGCGTGGCGGGAACAGATCGAAGCGGCCCCGGTTGAAAGGCTCGTTCATCAGTTCCGCAACCGTGATGCTGTTCAGAAACTTGTCCAGGAACAGCCGGGCGCGCTCTTCCAGGTCGCAGGTGTCGGGAACCAGGGCATCGGTATATTCGCCCCGGACCGAAACCACGGCGGCCTGCGGAATGTTGTCCCGCATGAACTTGACCGGCGGAAGATCGGCTGGCTTGTGAAATGGAGCGTGCTCGACAGCCGGCGGACCAGAAGCAGCGGCGCGTGCCGCACGTGGCACGAAGGCGCCCAAATCGATGCCGGCTCCGTTCGCCACGGCGAGGGCTGCCCCGGCCTTGAAGAAACCGCGACGACTGAAACTTGAGTGCATATAAGCCTTCCTTGTACTGCTGTTCCGAGACTTCTTATCAGCGCGTAGGTTTCTTCTCGCGCCAGTACTGCCTCCGCGTGCTCGGTGGGAAAGAACTGCTCACTCTCTACTTGGTTCCTCCTGCCGGTGGTGTAGAGGCCAGGCGGCTCAGCACTTCGCCGAGCTTCTTCACCTCCTCGCCGTAGCCTGCCCAATCGCCCTGCCGCTGCAACTGCAAGGCACGTTGGTAGTGCTGGTTGGCCTCGCGGATGAGCGCCTGAGTATCGAGCGCCGCGCCGCCCGGCGCCTTGGTGGGCGCTTGCGCGCCAGGTCCCGCAGGCGGAGCGGGCGCTGTGCTGGTGGTCACCGCGCCACTGAAAATCTTGCTCAGCGCTGCGTCGAGTGTGTCTTCCATCACCACATGGTCCGAGTAGGCTACGATCACGCGCTTCAATTGCGGCAGCCCGCCTCCGGCCTCAGCGGCGAGGTAGAGAGGTTCGACGTAGAGGACCGAATTCAGAACCGGGACGACGAGCAGGGTGCCGCGGATCACCGTCGAGCCGCCTTGCCCCCAGAGGGTGAGCTCCTGGGAGATTCCGGGGTCCTGGTCGATTCGTGATTCGATCTGCTGCGGCCCGTACACCAGCTTTTGCTTGGGGAAGGTAAAGACCAGCACCTTGCCGTAGTCGGCGCCGTCGCACCGGGCAGCCATCCAGGCAATCATGTTGTCTTTCCGGGAAGGAGTGAACGGCACCATCAGGATAAATTCCTCGCGCTCGCCCACTTCCGCCAGCTTCATGATCGTAAAGTAGGGGGTCATCGGCGCGGCGGCGCCACGCGCGGCGCTTTGCGCAACCCGCCACAAATCTTCCTTATTGTAGAAGACTCGCGGGTCGGTCATGTGGAACAGCGCGTACTTCGCGGCCTGGACGGAAAAGAACTCTTCCGGGTAGCGGATGTGCGCGCGCAGATCCTCAGGCATGGCGGAAAGCGGTTCGAAGACTCCTGGGAAAATGCTGCTGTAAGCCTGGATAAGCGGGTCGGAGGCGTCGCTGATGTAGAAGCGCACTTGCCCGCTGTAAGCATTGATGGTCACCTTGACGGCATTGCGGACGTAATTTCCTACACCCTCAGCAGGCTCCGAGTAGGGGTACATCTCGGAGGTGGTGTAGCCATCCAGGATCCAGTAAAGCGACCCGTTGTTCGCGATGACCATGTAGGGGTCGTGGTCGTAGCTGAGAAACGGGGTGAGACGTTGCGCGCGATCCAGAATGCGGCGGTAGATCATCAAGCGGCTTTCAGGTTGGATATCGCCTGAAAACAAGATGTTCTTCTCACCAAACTCAAGCGTGAACAGGAGCCTGCGCCAGAAGTTCTCAACCGGGATTCCGCCCTGGCCCTGGTAATTGGTGTAGACGTTCTGGTCTCCCTGGGGGTAATCGAACTCTTGCGCCCGCGTTCTCACGAAGCAGTAATCGTTCTGGAGTTCACCAAAATAGATCTCCGGCCTGGTGATGCGGATAGAGGTGGTGGAAACCGGGGGAATGTTCTTGATGAACAGTACGGGCAGACCTTCGCTGGTGAATTCGTTCACCGGGCCGAGGCAAAGGCCGAAGCCGTGGGTGTAGGCCAGGTGCTCGTTGATCCAACTGCGGCCCGGCAGGCTGGCGGCAGAAAGCTCGCGCGGCGAGAGCGAAACCTGGCGGTAAACCTCATTAATCCAATAGCGGTCGTTATCAACGTGCTGGAAGTCGTAGTAAGTGCGGATCTCCTGGAGTTGGGCAAAGGTGGTTAGCAGCGGCTTGTGGTCCCACATGCGGACGTTGCGGAATGTCGCCTCATTCTTCCGGATGTCGTCCAAGCTTAAATCTTCGACGGCGGAGAATTCACGCTCCTCGAACCGGTCCAGCGCATACGCTTGGCGGGTGAATTTGATGGCGTTCGCGATGTAGTCGTGTTCCCTGTCAATTTCATTGGGAGCCACGACGAGGCGCTGGATGATCTCGGGATAGATTGACCCGCCGAGCACTGCTACGGCCACCAGGAGACCCACGGAATAGAGCGCCGGCCGCACACGTCCCCGCACTGCCCCAGCCAGAAATGCGACGGCCGTTAACAGGCAAAGGAAGAGTTCGAGCTCTCAGGACGGGCAGCGTGGCGTGCACGTCCGAGTACCCGGCGCCGTAGATGAGCCCTCGCGGGGAATAAAGCAGGCCGTACATCGCCAGCCGAGCCCGATAGGCAAAGACAACAAAAAGTAGCCCGGCCAGCGCCATCAGATGAGTGCGCGCCAACCCCATCACCTTGGGCCCACGCGGCGTGACCCATACTCCGCCTTCCACAAGGTAAAGGAACACTGCGCTCAGCAGACACACAATGATCGCAATTAGCGCGAGGTGATAAAGGAACCAGTTGAAGGGCAGGCGGAATAGATAAAAGCCCAAATCGATACCAAACAGCGGGTCCTGACGGCCGATGGTCTGCGAGTGCCGGGCCATCAGATACTCCAACCAGTGGGACATGCCCCATTGGCCGGCCACGTATCCAATCAGCAGAACGCCCACCCAGATGAGCCAGCGGAAAGCTATGCCGAACCGGTCCAGCGCCGAAAACTCGATGTGATCACTGTAAGCCTGAAAGCCGTGCCTGTGGGCGAGCGTGCGGGCAATCAGCAGGTTCACCGCCGTCACGGCCATGAAGCCTATTCCGACCAGCCCGCTCAGATTAATCTGGGTGAGCAGGATGGTGCGATAAATGGTGCGAAAGCCTTCCTGCTCGAACCAGAGCCAATCCACCAGCAGGTCAACACCGTTGGTGAAGAGGGGTAGAACAATCAGGAAAAACAAGACAAGCGCGAGGATTATTCGTGGCGTGCGATTCTTAGGCATGATGTGACTCCGGGGGTATGTTTACACAGCCCCCGCGGGTTGTCAAAGAGGTGGCCTGATTTCTGTAGTGGCGGTTTCTGACCCTGGCCTGTCCAAGTTAGCCGCCTTCACTTTTTATCAGAGCGGCTCTGCCGCCCTGCCTTGCGGAAAGCCTGCGCGGAGAAGGATGATTAGGTCATAGTTCCTTCGGAAAGGCAAAGCCTTTCCGCAAGTCAGGCGGCAGAGCCGCACCTCGTATTAGCCTTGAGGTCCATCGTTGAGAAAGCAGGTGGTCACCATCGCTGGTGCACGAGCTCGCGAACGGCATTGTGGGGCGAAAGCCGGCGGCCGGCCTTGGTGGCGACGTAAATGGTTTCCTTCCGTTCTTTACGTAACCGCGCCACCAGCCGCTCGCTGCGGCCCATCCCATAAACGTCCGCGGTATCGATGAAGTTGGCGCCAAGGTCGATGGCGCGGTGGAGGGCGGCGAGAGATTGTCCGTCGTCAACTTCTCCCCACATCGATCCAATCGCCCACGCTCCAAAACTGACTTCCGAAACTTTCCAGCCCGTGCGGCCAAGTTCACGATAGTGCATTTGAGTTTGCTCCTATTATTGCAGGGGCGGCCCTCGTGGCCGCCCTGGGGCAACCACTAGGGTTGCCCCTACGGTCTGCCTACTGCACAGGGATGGCGTCGCCGTGCCAGGGGAAGGCGTAGGTCGGCTGGTTAACGAATCGCTTCATTCCCATCTCCAGCGTAAGCCCTGTTCCCGGCGGCAGGCGGACCGCGAAGAACTTCCGGTTGACATCCACAAAGCGGTCCTCGAGGCGGAAGTCCGGGCGGGCGGAATGTTCCGGCTGCAAAGGCTCGGGGTCCGTGCGCACCTGGTATTTCACTCGCGTGAATTGATGTTCACCGAAAGCGCCCGCCTGCACGATGACTTCGCGGCCGTCGAACGGATTGAGATTAATTAGCTGAAGAACAGCCCGGTCCGGTTCGACCTTCGTCACCAATGCCGCCACATCCGGCGGAAGCCCGGGCCGCCCGCGTTCGGGGTCGAAATAGCGCAAGGTCGCATGGAGCAAGCCGCCGTTGTACATGATTTGCGGCGCTCCGAGTGTCAATTGCACCAGAGCTTCGGTGGTCACGGGATTGATGGTCTGCCAATGGTGCTCGTACGCATTAGTCAGCTTGGCATCACGGGGATCGATTTTTGCGGTTCCGCGGGGGTCGTATTCCAGCAGCAGCACGTTCCGGCGAATCTCATCCATCTTCCACGCCATTTGGCCGAAGCTCTCAGTCAGGATCTTCTCCGGGTAATCCGGATTGGCTCCCGCCAGAAAGCGCAGCCAGGGGCCTTCGTGACTGCGGTCTTCCTTGTTGCGAATGTTGGCGACGACGTTCCAATCGGCCAAGCCTTCCACGTCGCAGTTCCAGCAATCTTCGCGCGGCTCGGGAAGCGCTGCGTATCCCTGGTTCGGGTAGGTCGAGTGCGTCGCGATGTGCCAGTCCACGGTGCTGGCCAAGCGCAGTTTCTCCAGCCGTTGCCAGTCTGCAGCGTCCATGGAAAGGAACCACAAGGCGGCGGGCAGCGAACGGTCGATCGGCTGAAAGTCGTACCAGCCCCGGTCACCTTTCTTATAGGGCACCAGGAACGTGCCGTTCAAGGTTTTGCCCATGGCCATGAGGTGATCCATGTTTGAGCGCGGGAGTTCCAGGTAGTGGCGATCTCCGCCGGAGACCAGCATCGCCGTGGCCGCACCGATCTGCAGCGCCATTCCCACGCTGTAGTACCCGTGCGGCCAATGCCAGCCATACAATCCACCCCACCATTTCCCATTCTGGTACTCGCCGATTCTCCCTTCGAGTCCCACGTTATCCGGGGTGATGCCGCCGTTCTGACGGGTGCGCTCCAGCCAGCCTTCCACATACTCTTTGACCCAGTCCGCATATTTCTGTTCGCCGGTGAAAAGATAGGCATTGGCCACCAGCGAGGTGGCCGATAGGTTGGCGACCACATCCCCCCGCTGCATCCGTTCGGCCATCGCGCGGCCCATGCGCCGGGCCTTTTCCGGATCCTTCAGGTCCTCGATTGTAGCGATGCCCGGCAGGTCTTCGAGAGGGAGACCGTAGGTGGCCATGCCCTTCGACCAGGCATAAGGAGCGGCTTTCTGCGGGTCGCCAAACTGCGGGCCCAGGCTCCCGGTCTGCGAGGAGCGGATAAGCTTCCGTTTTGCATCGTAATTCGGCGCTTCCGGCTCCTCGTTCATGTACAGGCCGGCAAAGCGCCGGGCGCGAGCTACGCTCTCGTGATCGGTGGGATCCACCAGTGCCAGGAAGTTGAAGTACTGCATGCCCTCGCCGATGTGAAACCAGTCGCCATATTCGGCAAACTCGTTGTGCAGCACGTGGAAGTCATAGGTAAGCTGGCGCGCGGTCGCATTCCATTCGCGAAACGAAATGTCGCGCAGCCGCTCATCGCCGCCCAGGGCATACAGCAATGGAATGTTGTAGAAGCTTTCCGGCAGGTCGTCGAGCGAAGCGCCCCCGCTCGTCTTCCATATTAGAGTGCCTCCGCTGCGTGTGTACCGCTCCACAAACTTGATTGCGGCTTCGCCGAGCACGTCGATCAAGCGCCTCTCAAGGACCGCCCACCCGGGTGGGGCCACCGGCACGTTGGATTCGATGCGCGAGATGCCCGCCACCTCGACGGCCTGGCCTTCTCCGGCCCATGCCGGGCAAACGGCCAGCAACAGGACCGCGCACGCAAAAAATAATCCATTTGTCTGAAGCACTCCGAAACTCCTCATACGGGCAACACCTCCTGTCTTGATTGACGATTGTCGATTGTCCAGCATCGATCCTCGATTGCCGTTCGCGATTGACGACGGGGCGATTCGCCATGCGGCTTGTTCAATTTGCAATCGGCAATCGACAATCGGCAATCCCTAGCTCGCCCACCCCTTGGCACGCTCCAGCGCGCGTCGCCAGCCGCCGTAAAGCTCCTCCCGGCGGGACATTTCCATGCGGGGTTCGAAACGCCGTTCTATTCTTAGGTGGGCCTTCAAGTCCAATTCGCTCTTCCAGAATCCGGTCGTCAGACCAGCCAGGTAGGCAACTCCTAGCGCCGTCGTTTCAGTGGTTGTCGGCCGCTCCACTGGAATTCCAAGAATGTCGGCCTGAAACTGGCAGAGAAAATCGTTCCGCGCGGCCCCGCCGTCCACGCGTAGCACTTCCGGCTTGATCCCCGAATCCCGAATCATGGCATCGACCACCTCGCGGGTCTGGAAGGCGATGGCTTCGAGGGTGGCGCGAACCAGGTGCTTTCGGTTAGCGCCACGAGTCAGACCCACGATCGTGCCCCGCGCATACGCGTCCCAGTGGGGCGCTCCCAGCCCTACAAAAGCAGGGACGAAATAAACACCGTGAGTGTCCGGTACCGAGCGGGCGATCGACTCGGTCTCGGAAGCCTCTCGAATCAGCTCCAGTTCGTCACGAAGCCATTGGATGGCCGCGCCGGCAATGAACACGCTGCCCTCCAGCGCGTAGGATATTCGGCCTTTCCTTCCCCAGCCGATGGTTGCCAGCAGCCCCGCCTCGGAGCGCGGAATGGCGGGGCCGGTGTTCATCAGCAAGAAGCAGCCTGTGCCGTAAGTATTCTTGACGTCGCCGGGGCTAAAGCACTGGTGGCCAAACAGCGATGCCTGCTGGTCGCCGGCCACGCCCGCAATCGGAACGCGGGACCCGAAGAAATCGGTTTGACCGTAGATTTCGCTTGAAGATTTCACCGTGGGGAGCAATGACTCCGGAATTCGAAAGTAGGTGAGGATGTCCTTGTCCCAGGCGAGGGTGCCGATGTTGAAAAGGAGAGTCCGCGAGGCGTTCGAGACATCCGTCGAGTGGATCCTACCGCCAGTGAGCCGCCAGATCAGCCAAGCGTCGATGGTGCCAGCGGCGAGTTCACCCCGTTCGGCCCGTTCGCGCGCGGAAGGTACATGCTCCAGAAGCCATGCAATCTTAGTCCCGGAAAAATAGGCATCCGTCACCAAGCCGGTTCTTTCCCGAATGACCCTATCGAAACCCTCTTGCCGGATGCGATCGCACAGAGCGGCAGTGCGGCGGCACTGCCAAACAATGGCAGGATGGACAGGCTTGCCGGTGGCCCGGTCCCATAAAACCACAGTTTCCCGCTGGTTCGTAATGCCGATTGCCGCGAGGTCGTCCGAGCTTGCCCTAGCCTTTGCCAGTGCAGCTTTCGCAACTGCGAGCTGAGATTCCCAGATTTCCTCGGCATCGTGCTCGACCCAGCCCGAACGGGGATAGTACTGCCTGAACTCTTGACTGGCTGAGGCGCACACCGCGCCCTCGCGGTCAAACAGAATGGCCCGTGAGCTCGTCGTGCCCTGGTCGAGGGCTAGGATGTACTTTGGCATCTCAGTTCTTCGCCTGGGCGTCTCGGGGTCCTGGCCAACTGCACCCGGCTGTCGCAGTGCGCGTCTAGCTTACTTGAATCGAGAGGGTAAAGACAAATGGAGTGTGCCGTGCCGAATGGTAGAGGGCGCGTGGTCATTGTCCAAGGCTTGCAACGCCCATGGCGGCGCAATACCGCCTCAACATTGGACTAAACCACTGCCAAAGCACTTGAAGTATTGGCTCACAGATGTGATACTGGTCTTGTTCACCTATAAGCGAACTGGCGATGGGTAACCTAACCTTCAGATTTAGCGTCATACAAAAGGTCGGTTCACTCCTATTAGTGAACGGGTGGATTTCAACGCACGACAGGAGCTTCTATGGCAGATAAGACCCAAGGCGCCGGACACGCGATGTTCGGTTTGCAGGAGCCGGCCCAAAATACCGCCCCGGCGGCACCGGCTGCCGCACCCAACGCGCCCCAGGTAGTGTATGTGCAGGCGCCGCCGCCTTCGCCTTCCGCCGGCGGCAATTCGCTGCGCTGGTTGGTAGGCATAGTGCTGGCGCTCTCGGTGGTTAATCTCATCTTGGTGCTCTATTCCCGGAGCGACCTTAAGAACACCGCCTCAAAGCAGGCCGACGAGTTGGATCTGCTGACCCGGCGCATGGACGCCAACGACGAGCGTTACGCTCAGTTGCGCGGCCAGTTTCAGGTGACCTCCGAAAAGCTGGGCCTGACCGAGCAGGAACTCACCCGAGCGCGCACGCTGGCCTCGGATATCCAAACCAAACAGCAGCAGGCTGTTCAGCAACTGAACGCCGCCATTGCAAAGAAGGCCAGCGCCGATGAACTGAATAGGGCCCAGGCGGATGCCAATTCCAAGATCGGGGGGCTTTCCACCGACTTGGCCGGCACCAAGAAGGACTTGGAAAGCACCAAGTCCGAGTTCACCAACGCCCTTTCCGGAACCAAGGGCGAACTGAGCGGCGCTATTGCGCGGACGCATGACGAACTGGTCGCTCTGGCGCACAAGAGTGACAGGGACTATTTCGAGTTCAATCTTGCCAGCCGACGCAGCCCGCAGAAAATCGGAACGGTGTCGGTGCAACTGGACAAGACGGACACCAAACGAAACGTCTTCACTGTCATCCTGCTTTTTGACGACAAACGCACAGTGCGTAAGGATAAAGCCATTAACGAGCCCGTTTACTTTTACGTGCAAGGCGCTCCAAGCGCACTCGAACTGGTAGTGAATAAACTTGGCAAGAACTCCATCGCCGGTTATGTCAGTACGCCGAAGGGGTTTTTCCCCAATACCACAAACGTTTTGGGCTCACGTCCCGGGTAAGGCGGCGGCAGCGAGAATCTCCCTCGCGAGCCGAGACTAATCGCCCGCTCGCGCTTGGCCTTGGTGGGGGTAGCTTCTTAATTTGCCGTATCTGAGGCTTCGTTGAGGTTCAAGGATCAAGGAATGGCCGGGAAACGCGCAGGAATGTGCTGTTGGGTAGCGTTGGCAGGCGGCGTGCTTTTTGTGACCCTCGCCACGGCACAGGAAAAACAAACCGCCGGTCCGTCGTCCAAGGTCAAAGCGGCGCCGCAAGAGAATAAGAAAACTGGGCTACTCAGTGCCACTCGGGTGAGTACAGATGCTGCTACCCGTAGCGCCGCCAAGAAAGTGATCGAACAAGCCGGGACGGACAAGACCTCGAAAGAACCCGAGGGGTCTGACGTTGTTGAGTTTCGGCCTGCCGGACCAGAATCGATGACCACAAGCACGAGTGTAGCCTCCCAGAAGCCCCCTAAGAAAGGTCCGCTGAAGGACTTCCATGGCACCGTCTACGGGGCAACGGACCCAGGAATTCCTCGAACCAATGCCGAAGGAGCCGCCGTCGGTGCAAGCTCCAAGAGTGGCAAGAGCGCGGTCTTTGTACGAACAGATCGCACAGGAACCTCTCCTGCTCGCTAGGTGATGATTCACCCTCGATATTCCATAACGCGTACTCTTCGCTTGGCCCGCCTTACAGTACCCCCGTTTATTCTTTTGACCGCATTAGGTCTCGGCGGCGGACATCCTTTTTACGCTTGGCCCCACCCCGAGCCTCCCGCGAGCGTCGAGTGCTCATCTGTTTCCAGCGCGATTTTGGGTCGTTCCGTGAGCTTTTGCGTTGCTTTTCCCCCTGGCTACGAAGCATCTTCCAACAAGCGTTATCCGACTCTTTACTTCCTCCACGGCCTCTTTGAAGACGAGCGCAGTTGGATTGACCGGGGAGGCAAACAGATTTGGGAAAGTCTCACCGAGCAGGGCACGCTTACGAAGTTCATTGTAATCCTACCCGATGGCGGACGGAGCTTTTACGTAAACTCACAGGACCACCGCGAACGGTATGAGGACTTCTTGATTCAAGAGTTGGTGGCCGAAATCGACCGCAGATACCGCACCCTGCCTGTCGCCCGCGAGCGGGGCGTCAGCGGAACATCCATGGGCGGTTACGGCGCCTTACATCTTGCCATGCGCCATCCCGAGGTGTTTGGTTCAGCGAGCGCCCACAGCGCGGCTCTGCTGCCGAAGTTTCCAACCCCCCTCCCCACTGAGGGCCGCTGGGGTTTTTACGCGCGGGTGCTCCAGGAGCCTTTCGGGTCACCCCTTAATGAGAGCTATTGGGAGGCCAACAACCCTCTTACCTTGGCCGGGCATACTGAGCGCTTCCCGCACCTTGCGCTTTACTTCGATTGCGGTGACCACGACCGCTACGGATTCGAGGAAGGGGCTGAACTTCTCGATCACATTCTCGCGGAGAAAGGCTTCACGCATGAGTATGCTCTGCGTCCTGGTGGGCATGGCTGGGATTACTTACATCAGTACTTGCCGTTTTCCCTCGAGTTCCATTCCAAAGTATTCACGCAAGCTCAGAAGGCGAATTTGACATCCCGCGCGAAGGGAGAAGAGCGTTGAGATTGCTGACACTCAGATTGACCTCAGTTGCTTCCTTAACTCTCTCTTTGTCACGAACTCTCGACGCGCGGCTTTGACATCGTCGGGGCCAATGCGGACCGTTTCTTGGCTCTGGACTATAGCGACGAAATACGACTGCGTTACATTCGAGAAGTGAACGTTGTCATTCGAGTGTGCGTAGGCGTGCGGCCTGCCCAGGGAGATGAAAATCGCTGGACCACTCCGGGGGCAGAGGGAGAGTTGAACTGGGGGCCGACATGTCCCAACCACTGCGAGTGCTGGCGCTCTTTGCCCATCCTGACGACGCAGAATTTCTTTGCGCCGGCACGCTGATCCATTTGGCCGGCCAAGGCGCCATCGTTCACATCGCCACGATGACGCCGGGCGACTGCGGAAGCGCCATCCTGCCTGCTAACGAGATTTCCCGCCTTCGGGTCAAGGAAGCGCAGCGAGCGGCCGACGTGATTGGCGCAAAATACACTTGCCTGAAGGAGAAGGACCTACTGGTCTTCTATGACCGGCAAAGGCTCTGCAAAGTGATGGAATTGGTCCGGCGTTTGGATCCTTCTCTGGTATTTACGCACTCGCCGTCTGATTACATGCTCGACCACGAAACCGCCAGCCGCTTGTGCCAGACGGCGTGTTTTGGCGCGATGGCGCCCAACTTCCGCACGGGCGCAAGAAAACCGGCAAAGCCGGTCCGGACAATTCCACATCTCTATTACACTCAGCCCATCGGTTGCACGGATATTCTGGGAAACGAGGTCATTCCGAACTTCTGCGTAAACATCGACGAAACCTTAGGACGCAAAGAGCGGATGCTGGCCTGCCACGAAAGCCAGCAAGCCTGGCTGAAGTCGCAACAGGGAATATCTGGCCCCTCAGATAACATGCGAAGAATGGCCGCCTGGACAGGAGCGCTTGCCGGTTTTCAATGGGCCGAAGGGTTTCGCCAACACCTCGGGCAGGGATTCCCTCAGAACGACCTGTTAAGCACATTATTGGGCGAGCTAGTGAAAAAACCGAAGAGTCAAAATTTGCAGGTGTAGGGGCGCAGGCCAACCACCCCCTTGCCTCTCCTGAACCAACGCCGGAGATGGACTTTGCTCTGTTTCGTGGCCGGAGAGAAGTATAATGGTCGGGAAAGGTATGGAATCCGCGGAATTTCGTAGTGAGTTTTGGGAGTTTGCCCAAACCCAGACGACGAGACTGTGAGCTTGCCAGCCGACCCTGCCACTTTGCTTGCCTACGCTCGGCGCTGCCTGAGAGCTTTGATAGTCGGGGGTACTTTTTTTTGCGTTGCACTTTGGCTTGCCCCCTCCAGGTCCAGATGCGCGCAAGCCTCCGCGCCCACTGGCCAACTTTGGGGACAGCCCGTGCTGGACATCCGGCTAAGCTGTGATGCGCAACTGACCATAACTGAGTTCCACGGCGTTGTTTCGCAGGAGGTCGGCCAACGTCTCGATGCTGCGAAAATAAACGAGAGCCTGAAAAGGCTGTACGCCACTGGCCGTTTTAGCGACCTGCGCGCGGAGGCCGAGCCTGGGCAGGGCGGGGTCCATTTACTTTTCGTTGGGCATGCCCAGTACTTTATCGGGGTCGTTCAAGTGGAGGGAAGTCCAGGCGCCTTGGAGCCTCGAATCCTGCTCACCGCCTCTCGCCTCCGGCTGGGACAGCCAATTTCGGACGAAGCTCTCGTCGCGGCCCGGAGGCATATCACCGAAATGCTCGCTTCGAACGCGTACTACCGGGCGACTGTCGAATACCGCCTCATTCCTGACCCGGCCACTCAGGAGGGCGAGGTTTTGTTCTCGGTTCTTCCTGGAAAGCCAGCGCGCCTCAGCAGCGTGGAGTTCCAGGGTCGTGCTGATTTCCCTCCGTCGAAATTCGCAAAAGTAGCCGGCTGGCGCCACGGGATCCAATTGACCTCAGCGCGCCTCGAACGCGGCTTGTTCAGGCTGCATCAGTTCCTCGTATCGCGCAATCGGCTTCAGGCCACCGTTGGTGTTCTCAAGCGCGAGTATGACAATAAACTCGATACCGAAAAGCTGCTGGTACGAGTTGAAAGCGGCCCCCTGGTTCGAGTGCGGGTGGAGGGCGCCAAGATTTCACGCTCCAAACTGAAGGAGCTTCTTCCCGTTTATCGAGACGGTGTGGTGGATGAGCCCTCTCTCGCGCAGAGCAACAGGATTCTGGAAGACCATTTCCAGGAACTGGGCTACTTCTCTGCCGCGGTGAAGGCAACGCAGGAATTCCATGCGAAGTCTCAGACCCTGGACCTCACCTTTCGAGTGAATCGGGGCAAGAGGGGAGAGTTCGAGGGATATGGCTTTGAAGGCAATCGGGCGATTCGAACCACGGAGCTCATGACGTTGATCTTCCGTCCTACAAATGGAATTTCAAGCCGGGCCTCACTGTACAGCCGCACTCTTTTGGAGAACAAGGTAAACGCGCTGACGGCACTCTATCAATCAAAAGGCTTTCTGGATGTGCGGATCTCCACACGCGTGGACGATCATCTCCGGGACCAAGCCGGCCATTGGTTCGTCACCTTCCAGGTTGAAGAAGGACTCGAGACAATCGTTCACCGCCTGGCGTTGACCGGAGCGCCCGGCGACGTGGTCAAGGCCCTGTGGCCTTCTCTGCTGGAGAAGCCAGGCCAGCCTTATTCACCCGGACAGGCGGCGGCCGACCGCGACACCATATCTAATTACCTCGCCAACCTCGGGTACGCTCAGGCCGAAGTGAGCTGGCACACCACACCTGTTAGCAACCAACACCAAGTTGATCTGGATTTCCGCATCGAACTGGGGAGGCAAGAGCGAATCCGGCGTATCGTCGTCCTGGGCAATGAGCACACCCGCCCGGGGGTCATCCGCCGTGAGCTCGTGATCCGTCAAGGTCAACCCTTGAGCCAGGACAACGTCTCCGAATCACAAAGCCGGCTCAACGGCTTAGGAGTTTTCAATCAGGTTCAAATCGCCGCCCAGGATGCCGCCGGGTCGGGAACAGAGAAAACTGTCTTGGTGGCGGTCGAGGAAAGCCGGCGTTGGACTTTAGGCTACGGTGGGGGATTCGAGGTCCAGAGGCTGGGGAGTAATAACCCCCAGGGCACGTTCAAAGCGAGCCCGCGCATCTCCCTTAACCTCAACCGGCTCGACGTCGGGGGACGCGATCAAACCTATACCCTCTGGGGGCGGCTATCGTACATCGACACGGGGGCGGGAATGAGCTATGTGATCCCCTACTTGTTTAATCGACGTGACCTGAGCTTGCGCATTAACGGATTAGTAGACCGCAGCCGCGACGTGCTCACCTTTACGGACGACCAGAAAGGGGCCTCCGTCACCATTGAAAAGCGCTTCAGTACTTCGACGGTTATCTCGGGCCGCTATAGTTTCTCTCGAGTTGAGGCTCTCGACCTTTCCAATCGCATTTCCCCGGAAGAGGTCCCACTGCTGAGCCGCCCGGCTCGCGTGGGAGGGTTCGGGGCCAGCTACGTCAATGACCATCGCGACGATCCCACGGACGCTACCCGCGGCTCCTATTCACTCGCCGACGCTGGAATCATGTCCAAGAGCTTGGCCTCAGAGGCAAATTTCGTTCGTTTCACAGGTCAGAATGCAACCTACTACCGATTGAGCTCGCACCTGGTTTTTGCCCGCAACACACGATTCGGTTTAGAGTCTCCCTATGGCAGCCCGGAAAAGATCCTCGTTCAAACCCCGGGCCAGCCCAACCAATACATCTATACCGACAGCCTACCTTTACCGGAAAGGCTCTTTATGGGGGGCAGCGACTCACATCGTGGCTTCTCCATTAACCAAGCGGGACCGCGCGATCCTCAAACAGGATACCCCATCGGTGGCAATGCACTTTTCTTCAATTCCTTCGAGCTTCGCATGCGGTTGGCGCAGCAACGGCTGGGCATTGTCTTCTTCAACGATACAGGAAACGTGTTCACAACCATCCGGCGCATGCGTCTGCTGAAATTCAGTCAGACCCGCCCCCTCACCGACGTTGATACCCTTGATTACGACTCGGACGCGGTTGGGGTGGGTCTGCGATACAAAACGCCCGTCGGCCCCTTGAGCTTTGATGTGGGCTACAATCTGAATCCCGCGCGGTACAACGTGACAACGAACGGGATAGTGGGGGTGCAGCAATTAGCTCGCTTTCAGTTCTTTTTGAGTGTCGGGCAAAGCTTCTAGGCATCTTGCGGCCAGGAAGGACACCCTGGATTCTAGCCAGCTCACTCGTGTTCCTGACCTTGATGTTGGCCGCGGTGCTTTCCAGCGCCGAGATTCTGGACCGGGTGGTGGCTTCTATCGGCGATGTTGCCATTACCCAGAGTGACGTGGAGCGAGAATATCGTTTGGAACGCTTCCTCGACGGGCAATGGCCGCCGCCGCCCCCCGATAACAAGGCACTGGATCAGGCTCGCGAGCGGCTGGTTTATCAAAGGCTACTACTCGAGGAAGACACGCAGGGTGCTTCCCGCGACGCCGCAGTGGAGAAAACGGCTGCCGAGGAGTTGGATGGTCTGCGGAAGCGGTTCCCATCCGAGCGCGACTACCAGTCTGCTCTCCAATCGTTGCACTTGGACGAAAAACAGATTCTAACGGCGCTTACCGATCAGCAGAGAATCTTGCGCATTATCGAACAGCGCTTGCGGCCCGCGGCAGCACCCGCAACACTCGATGTTGAATCGTACTACCGGGACGTCTTCGCGCCCGAATATATGCGGGCGCACAGCACTCCCGTCCCTCCCTTAACAGAAGTGGAAGGGCAGATACGGGAAATCCTGGCGCAGAAGAAAATTGATCAGCTTCTCGCCAGTTGGCTGGAGGAACTGAGACCTAGCCGCCGCGTGCGATTTCACTCCTTCTGACTTCGGTCGGCGGCTTCGAGTTAGCTGTCACCCCCGCATACGCGGGCGTCCACCTCAGTCAAAAGAGGTGGATTCCCGCCTTCGCGGGAATGACCGGCGGACACCCTGAATGTCGAAACCTTTTCGGATCACGATCGGTATCACCGGGGCGCTGGTGGCGCTAGTCATGGCAGCGATTGCTGTCATGAGCACTCCCTGGTTCCACCGTGCTCTGGAGCACCGCCTCATCGTGGCTCTCGAGGGCATGACCGGTGGACGAGTCGAAGTCCGGGAGTTTACCTTCCACCCCATAGTCCTTCAAGCGATTTTCAACGGATTGGTGATTCACGGCACCGAAGCGCCCGAGGCGCCCCCTCTCTTTTCTGCCCGCACCGTCGTGCTCCGTCTCAGCCCCGCTAATTTGTTTCATCGCGAAGTCCGAATTATGAGTTTGGACTGGGATGGGGCCGAATTGCACCTTAAGACCAACGCTGATGGTTCAACGAACCTGCCAGGTCCCATAACGCGCTACACGGCCGGGCAAGCCATGGACCAGTTGTTCGACCTTCGGATTGGAAGGGTGACTTTGGCGCGCTCCACTTTCTTTTGGAACGACCGGCCACTCGGCCTCGAGCTGAGTGCGCGAGACGTAGCTCTGCTCCTGCACTTCCGGCGCGGCCCCCGCTATGAGGGCAGCCTGGCGGCCTCGGCATTGACCGCCCGCGGGCCGGCGCAGTCGATCCCGCCTGTCACTCTTTCCACGCAATTCGTCTTGACGCCCAATGAGCTTGCGGTTACATCTTTGGTTTGGCAGTCTCGCGGTATGACAGGGCAAGGGTCGTCCACCTTTCGCGCGGTCCCTGAACCCGAAGCATCCTTCTCCTTCCAGGCCGGCGTTGACTTGGCAGGTCTAAATCCACCACCCTTGCTTCCCGGCTTGCAGAAGGGGAACTTACGCCTCGATGGTCAAGGGATGTTCCGTCGGGGGCAAATTTCCGTCCACGGGCGACTCGAAACCCGGCAACTGCTGTTCCGGGATGCCCGGTTCAATTCCGGTCCGCTTGAGGTCTCGGCTGACTACTCCCTGGATCGATCGCAAGCGGCGATTACCAATCTAAGGGTCCTGGGATGGAAAGGCGGTGTGCTGGGTGAAGGCCAGGTTAGTCTTGCCGGATCAACTCCCCAGTTCCACGTCCGCGTCCGGCCCCGTGACGTGGACCTGAGCGCGTTCCTTCATGGTTTCACAAACCGGCCTCTATTGGTCACCCAGTTCCACCCTGCGTCACTCGTGGATGGGGTGGCCGACGTGACCTGGTCAGGTGACTTCGAAAAGTTCAAGTCGGAATTTGATCTGCATTTTTCGGCTCCCGCCGCACCATCTCCGAGCTTCCTTCCCGTCAACGGGGACATGAGAGGCTCATTGGAAATGAATCACGGCTTCTCTGTAAGCTTGGAGGAGGCAAGCTTTCACACCCCCCATTCCGTTCTCAGGGCAAAGGGAACGCTGGTCGAATCCGTGGCGCGCAGCCAATCCCCCGGCCGGCTGCAAATCGAATGCGAGACGGAGCAATTCGAGGAATGGCGGCCGGTGTTCGAGGATCTGATCGAATCCGCCCAACACTTGCCACTCGCACTAAAGTCGCAGGCGACTTTCACTGGAGAAGTCGCCGGTTCGATTTACAGTCCCGATATTCGCGGCTCTTTGCGGGTGGGAGCGTTCGAATATCGTGGCTGGACATGGGACGGCCTCCAGGCAAACCTCGTCGCCCAGCCGGACCTCGTCCAGATCTCTTCCGGACGGCTTGCCCACGGGGCGAGCGCACTTAGCCTTGAGGGCACGGCACATCTTGAAAATTGGAGATTTACGAAGACTTCGCTCGTCCAGCTCTCCGCCCACGCTGCACGGACACCGCTGGAAGGATTTCAGGCGGCGCTCGGAATCAATTACCCCATCGGAGGTTCCGTCAGCGGGCGGTTGAATCTGGGAGGAACAGCTTCAAACTTAGCGGGCGCGGGCACGCTCCGCGTGGAGAGTGGCCAGATCGCGGGAGAAACGGTCGACTCCTTCTCCGCGAACGTTCATGTGCGTGAGTCCGGTTGGGAGTTTGACACGATAGAGTTGCGGAAGGATCACGGCAGGATTACGGGAAACACCACGCTGGATGCCGCCACGCATTCTATCACGTGCCAACTTCGTGGAGCCGGTTTTTCCCTCGCGGAATTGAAAACGCTGGCACACGCTTTTCCTAATTCCTCCCTGCCGTCATTGCAAGGGCAGGCAAGCTTTGACTTCCGAGGCAGCGGCACTCCTGGCAATTTCCATTTTCACTCCACCATGCTCGTACAGGGTATAAGGGCCGCCGGGGCTCCGGTGGGTGACTTCCGCGTTCAACTGGACGGTGAGGGTACGAACCTTCGAATTTCGGGTATAGGTTCCGGACCCGCAGGGATGTTCAGCTTGAGCGGAGACACCACCACCACCACCGGAGATTGGCCCGTCCAACTCCAAGGGCAATACATATCTTTCCGATTGGACCCTTGGGCCCGCCTGTTGCTGAATGACAGTCTTAGCGGGCAAGTAACTGCGAGTGGTTCCTTTAAGGCGAATGGTTCCCTGCGTGACCCCTCGAAACTTCGGATGCAGAGTGAGATTCAGACCCTCGAGGTGAGCCTTCCTTTTCTCAAATGGAGAAACGAACATCCCGTGGAACTGCGCTTGGCCTCCGGCCGGCTCTTCGCTCAACCGTTCCGAATGCAAGGCCCCTCGACAAACCTCACGGTTGAAGGTTCTCTTGACGTGGCCGGCCCTGCCTCTCTCTCCGTCACCGCCCAAGGCATAGCGGACGCCACCTTGCTGAGTCTGTTGGATCCCAGTCTCCAGGCTTCCGGGCACTCACGGGTCAAGCTGAGCGCGTCGGGTTCACCCTTGAGGCCCCAATTGAAAGGAACAATGGAGGTCCAAGACGTCAGTCTTTTCCGTGCGGGTCTTCCCTTTCGCCTGAGCAACCTTAATGGTGAAATCGAGCCTCGAGGGGGAGAGAGCCGCAGTGAAATCCTTAAGGGGCATCAGCGGGGGCGGCACCGTAACCCTGGATGGCTACACGACGCTGACATCACCGCCCCGGGTTGAGCTGCGAGCGCAAGTCGATCAGGTTAGGGTACCCTATCCCCTTGATTTCACATCGATCCTCAGCGGGACCCTGCGCTGGGAGGGGACATCGGATCGTTCCCAGTTGCGAGGCGACCTGACCCTCCGACAAGTTCTCGCAAGCCAGAACAAGAATTGGCTCGCGCAGATGATGGAGTCGGCGACTACGGTCGGGGAAGGACCCGTGACGGCTTTTCCGCTGGCCGATGCCGTGGGGTTGGACATTCGAGTGACCTCGCCGGCGCCGGTGCGGCTCGAAGTACAGGATCTGCGCGTGACCGCCGATGTGGATGTAAACGTGCGAGGAACTCTCGCAAATCCCGTGCAATTGGGAACCGTCCAGTTCCTGAGTGGTGAGGCCATTTTTCGCGGAAATCGCTTCACACTGAACCGAGGTGATCTCAGGCTGATTAATCCTGTTCGCACTCAGGGAGAATTCGATCTGGAAGCTCGGACCCGCGTCCAGCAGTACGACCTGACGGTTGATGTTTCCGGTCCCCTCGGCCACCTGAAGATGGGCTATCGCTCCGACCCTCCGCTTCCCACTGAGGACGTGGTTTCTCTACTGGCGCTGGGGTACGCACGCCAACAACAGGAAGCATCCACGTCGGGATTAGTCAGCTCATTCGCCAGGGGCAATTCGTTACAAAGCGTGGGCGAAAGCGCGCTCCTCTCCCAAGCTCTGTCCAGCCAGGTAACTGGACGAATCCAGCGACTCTTTGGGGTGAGTCGAATCAAGATCGACCCGAATGTTGGACTGCCAGGGTTTAGCACCGGGGCGCGGGTGACCGTCGAGCAACAAGTGACCAGGGACCTGACACTTACCTACATTACCAATACCGCTTCGTCGCAATACCAGATCATCCAATTTGAATGGGCAGTCGGAGAGAACGTCTCGCTGCTCGGTGTTCGTGACCCCAACGGAATCTTTGGGGTCGAAGTCAAGTTCCGGCGGCGTTTTAAGTGAGGGAACAGCAAAAGCAAGGCAAAGGGCAAAAGGCAAAGGGCAACAGGCAAAAGTAATGAAGAAGGCGTAGCGGCCTAGATCTGTGTTGGTTACTAAAGATCGGAACGTGAGCAAAATTGAACAGACAATATGTCCTGCATGCCATTAGACTGGACGCGAAGGTTCCAGGCTGGAAGCCTCACATAGCCTGTACGCGCTTTGGGGCACACAGTTCAGAGCTTCATCTGGGTGTGCCCCAAGTATTCCTTTACATGCAGGCTTAACTGGAACCAGAACCCCACCTAGCAAAACCCCAAACGGGGTCTCGCTTGCGGGCGGGACCCTCTTGCCTTGTTTTCACTACGGCTCGAACCTCAACCCGCCAGCGATGGAAGGGAAGGGAACTGCGCGGATTCTTCGTCCCGTCCCAAAAGGGCGTGCGGCCTGCTGCCTATGAGGTAGTGGCGGTTCGCGAACCGCCCCTACGCTCTTGCCTTCTGCGTTCTGCTTACCCGACAATCGCGATTGATTTTGTGAAAAAGGGGCTATAAACACGCTCACCCTCGCGGGATGTGTGGTATAGAGAATTTGCGAGAATTCTTAGACCCACACCGGGAGGGTGAACGATGCAGTCGAGCTTACCTGAACTGATTCTGCCCATCAAGCTGGAAAAGAGCGCAGAACGTCTGACGAGTTTGGGCGGGCTGATGGTGTTGGAGGAGATGGCGCAAGCACTGAAAGTGTGGAAGCGCGTGGACGAGCAGTTGGCGGTTCCGGGCTCGGGGCGAGGGTATCGGCCCAGCGAATTTGTGCAGCCGCTGGTGTGGATGCTGCACGCCGGCGGGCGGCGGCTGGAAGACCTGCGGGAGTTGCGGGCCGAGCAAGAGGTGTTGGAGAACTTGGGGCTGCGAGCGGTGCCGGATGCAGGTACCGTAGGGGACTGGTTGCGGCGACAAGGCAAGGACGGGGTAGCGGGTTTGGAGCGGGTGAACCAGGAGTTGATCCAGGGTGCGCTGGAGCCGGAAGGCGAGGAGTTGACTCTGGACGTCGATGCCACCGAGATTGAGGCGGAGAAGCGGGAGGCGCAGTGGACGTATCACCACGCGCGGGGGTACATGCCGCTGGTGGGCTACGTGAACGGCATCTGCGTGGGGCAGGAATTTCGAGATGGCAACGTGAGCCCGGGGACGGGGATTTTACCTTTCGCGCAGAAGTGTGAGGCGGTGTTGCCGGCAGGGAAGCGGATCTATTTTCGCAGCGACAGCGCGGCCTACCAGGCGGACGTGATCAACCACTACAGCCAGCCGGGGCGCACTTTCACCATTACGGCGGACTTGGACGCAGCGGTGAAACGCGAAATCCAGAACCTGCCGGCGAGCGCGTGGCGACCCTACCAGACGGCCGAGGGACTGGGGACGGATCGGGAAATCGCCGAGACTGTGCACACGATGAACGAGACGAAGCAGGCGTTCCGGCTGATCGTGCTGCGCTGGCTCAATCCGCAGCCCAGCTTGTTTGAATCGGAGCGGCACTGCTATCACGCCGTGGCTTCGAATCGGGAGGAGAGCGCGGCGGAGGTTATCTGGAAACACAACGGGCGGGGGCAGAGCGAGAACTGGCACAAGGAACTGAAGCTGGACATGGGAATGGAGCAGATGCCGTGTGGGCAACGGGCGGCCAACGCCCTGTACTTTGCCATTGGCGTACTGGCCTACAATCTGGCGCAGTTGCTCAAGCGGCGTGTGCTGCCGGAATCGTATCGCACCGCGACGGTGGCCACGCTACGCTGGAAAGTGTATCGGCTGGCGGGCAAGTTGGTGCGCCACGCGCGGGGACTGATCCTGCAGATCAAAGCGGATACGGAAAAGTGGCTGCTGCTGCAAGCCGCGCGCCTGCGCTGCGCGCAACTGCGGACCTGAAACGGAGGAGCGCGATGAAAAAAAGAGAATGCAAGAGGCAAAAGGGGGCGGGAGTGTCGTCAGCGGAGAGCCTCAAACCACCTTGATCCTCCCCGAGCCGCTGAAACCTCTACCGAACCGGGCCGCGAACCCGGCTGAGTAGGTTTTGGGGCGCGCCCGTCGACGCTTCCAACCGCCGACACGCCCATTCCATCGTTCAACCGCGATTCTTGGGTGCTTACTGCCTACTGCTGTTTTGCAGCCCTCGATGCTATACTGGTTACGACCGTGGCTGCGGAGAGGTGTCCGAGTGGCTGAAGGAGCACGCTTGGAAAGCGTGTTCACGAGAAATCGTGACGTGGGTTCGAATCCCACCCTCTCCGCCAGGTTAATATCCTGTTACCAAATTGCCCACAGATGACGTCTTGGAATCGGCAAGCGGCCCGTGTGCGCACTTCACCACCGTTTGAGATGTCGGCAAACCTTCCGCATGTTCAGGGGAATATCAGGAGGCTCCCTAGCCATCGTCTGTCCCCTTGCCCTCCTGGGCAAAAGACAGACGTTAGTAAGCTCGTTCAGATCGGGTCATACAACCTTGCCGCCCGGCTGGCAGCAGTGCTGAAGTCCTCTGGGGACGAAGATAACCGATCGGCAGAACGGAAATAGAAAAGGCTCATCACCGACAGCCGAGGGCGTTTATGGCGCAAAATGCAGTGGCGACCAATGCCAACACCGGAGCTGCCAATTGCGCCCTTCGGTCGCAAGGGCAGCGACATAGTCGGGCCAAGGCCTGAGCTGCTCTAGACCCCAACGCGAAGCCTCCTGGAGGTTGTCTTCAATCCTGAGCAAGGCCGCAGGCCCACCCGGGATTAGCGACACGCTGAATTGGTCCAGGCGCAAAGAAAGCCCTCCGCCCCTCGCCTTTACAAAGGCTTCCTTGCGGGTCCAACAATTGAGGAAGGCCTCGTGTTTCAGATAACGAGGTACCTTCCGGAGTGCATCAATTTCTTCAGGCGAGAAAAATCTCTTTGCAATCTGCTCCCACGGTAAATCCGGGCGGATACATTCAAGATCGACACCGAGTTCCCGGCGGAAGGAAACCGCATGGAGAGCAAATCCCTGGGAATGAGAGACATTAAAACGAAGGCCATCGACCCCCGAATTGGATGCCAGCGCAGGCTTTCCAAAAGGGCCGTAGCAGAACTGCAACTTCGCGGGATCTCGATCAAGGTAGCGAGCGAGGATCTTGCGGAGCAATCCTCGGGCGGCAATAAAGCGTCGTCGGTCCTGAGGAAAGCGAAAACGAGCAGCGCGCTCTTGTTCGTCCCGGGCGAGTGTCTTCGCGAGGCTGGTTAATTCTGCCCTGCTCAGGTCCAACTCGGAACGCCACACGTGAACCTCGTTGTCGTCCAAGGTCGGTGTTTGAGGTGGATCGCTCCACGATTGCGGTAATCCCACGCCGGCTGTCATATGCTGAAGCCGCCCCGTCGGTAGTTGCCCGGGGAGGTCTCCTGGGCGGCGTCCAGACAGGCCTTCAGTGTCTTGGCCAGGGTTTCCACTCCTGGTTCCTGGAACATGTCGTTATGACCGCCCGGTATGAAATGAACTTCAAATTCTCCTGCTAAGAGAGGAGACCACCCGAACGTGTCATCACGAAACCGGCCTTTCGGCCTGGACTCGGCCCTTATGAGCACTGCCCTCCCCGGGTACGGTTTAGGCCGATAATTGAACATAGTGTGCAAAGAAATCTTTTCGAAATCCCGAAGGCCGCCCTCGATGCGACGGCCCACACGCAAATGAAACCTGTAATTGACCTCCCAGATCTTGTAGCTAAGCAGGTCGAGCCTTAATCTCAGGCTCTGCCGAACATACGCCACCGCCTGTTTCAGTGTGGCTTGACGCAAGTTTGCGAGACGAAATTTCCACTTTTGGATTAAGAGGAAAGGTTGCACTTTTAGAAGTTGCAATTTCGAAAATTCCTTCAACGTCCCCGGGTTCGCGGCATCAAACAAAACCAACAGAGCCACCTCATCGCCTTGAGCCTGAAGTTGTAAAGCAGTTTCGTAGGCAATCACACCGTCCATGCACCAACCTCCCAAGAAGTACGGACCCCTGGGTTGACGGTGCCGCAAAATCTTGATGAGCGACGCAGCGATGTCCTCCAACCTAAAGGGCGTCGGTAGTTCTCGAACCTCAGCCTCTCCAAGTCCCAGACCCAGGAATGGTTGCTCTGATCCCAGATGACGTGCGAGGCTCCGGAATAAAGGGCCTGCGCCGATGCAAAAGAAAGGCGGCCTCGACCCGCCGGGCTGAATGGGCGCCACGTGCAGTGAAAGAGTCTGCCGACTCTCATCCCGCAATAGCGTAGCGAGTTGCTCGACGGTCGGCGCCTGGAAGAGCGACGCTATGGAGAGCCTCTGCCCGAAGGTCTTCTCGATCCGGACAAGCAGTTTCGTTGCCGACAGGGAATGTCCGCCCAAGTCGAAGAAGTTGTCTGTCACCGAGATTGGCTGATGTTTGAGGACGGTCTGCCAAATCTCCAACAATTTCGATTCGACCTCATCTCGCGGGACGACGAACCTAGGGTGGAAAGCGAGGTCCACAGCTTCCGGAGCTGGCAGAGCATGGCAGTCCAACTTGCCTCTCGGCGTCAACGGGAGGGTCGCTACGAACATGAACCGCCCTGGCACCATGTACTGGGGCAATTTTTGCTTCAAGAATGTTTGGAGGCCCTCCACCGTCAAGGCTTGATCTTCCTTCGGGACGACATAGGCCACTAACGATTTCTCGTTCGACTGAATTTGCCCCGCGATCACAGCAGCAGTCTTCACCGCAGGGTGCTGGGCTAAGACGGCTTCGATTTCCCCGGGTTCGATGCGATAGCCGCGAATCTTAATTTGGTCGTCAAGGCGCCCTCTAAACTCGATGTTCCCGTCTGGCAAATAGCGTGCCAGATCCCCAGTCTTATAGAGGCGGTCACCAGGCCGACCACTGAAGGGGTTGGCAACGAACTTTTCGCCAGTAAGGTCAGGGCGATTGAGGTAACCGCGGGCAAGACCGTCGCCCGCGATGTGCAGTTCGCCTACTGTGCCAATAGGTACCGGCTCCATTTGCGTATCTAGAATGTAAACCTGGGTGTTGGAGATTGGGCGGCTGATTGGAATCGAGGAAGCATCTTCTTTCAGGCGCCTCGGAATCGAGTAGCAACAAGCAAAGGTTGTACTTTCGGTGGGACCGTAACCGTTGATGAGTTGTGTATCGGGTAGTGCTGATAGAGCCAAGCGGACATGGGGTGCAGAGAGTGCTTCACCTCCGACCAGCAGTTGGCGAACCGGCGAGAGTACAGCCGGAGCCTCGTCGATCACAGCATTGAAAAAAGAGGAGGTCAGCCAGAGTGTGGTGACCTTTTGCCCCCGGAGAACCTCACCAAGCTCCTGGGCCGCTGGCACGGGCCCCGGGAACAAGACCAGAGTTGCGCCATGCAAGAGAGCGCCCCAGATCTCGAACGTAGATACGTCAAAAGCGAGCCGCGCCATTTGCAAGAACACTTCTTGAGTGGTGAGGTGGACGTAATCCACTCCTACTAGGAGCCGGACGATACCACGGTGGCAAACCTCCACTCCCTTGGGCACGCCCGTAGAGCCTGAGGTGTAGATGATGTAGGCAAGGTTGTCAGGCTTGACCCCAGCAGTAATGTTCTCGAACTCATCAGGGGCGACGGATTCTGGTAGGTTGTCCAAGCAGATGGTTGTCGTCCCCTCACTCGGCAGCCTATCCAACCAGCGCGTGATGGTCAGAACTACGCGAGCACCGGCGTCCCTTATCATGAAGCTGAGACGCTCCCGAGGGTAGGTGGGGTCGAGCGGCACGTAGGCCCCACCGGCTTTCAAGATGCCAAGCAGACTGACGATCGCCTCGGGTGAGCCTTCCAGGCAGACGCCGACTGTTGCCTCTGGTCCTATACCTAAAGCGCGTAGGTGGCGCGCCAGCCGATTCGCGCGCTGATTAAGTTCGCGATAACTGAGCCGCCATTCCTCAAACGCCAGGGCTGTGGCCTCTGGACTTCTTTCGGCCTGCATTTCGAAAAGCTCGTGAACACACAACTCCGGGTATTCGCGGCGGGTGGCATTCCATTCGACCAGCAACCGGCGCCGCTCCTCTTCGGTCAGCATTGGTAGTTTATCCACGGGCCGTTCGGGATCTGCCACGATGGCTTCCAGTAGCCTCCGGTAATGACACAACGCCTGCCGTATGCTCGCGGCTTCGAAGAGGTCGGTGTTGTATCTAAAGGAAACCCTCAATCCCTCCCTCCACTGGATCGTCACAGTCAGATCGAATTTTGCCATGTCGTCTTCATCATGGGCTACCGCCAGCGAGAGCCCAGGGAGCTCCACGGGTGCCGGCGGAGCGTCCTCGTAAACGAATACCACCTGGCAGAGTGGTCCGTGAGTGAGGGTTCGCTCAGGCTGGAGCACTTCAACGAGCTTTTCGAAGGGCAGATCTTGATGGTCATAGGCGTCCAGCGTCGTGGCTCGAACTCGAGCCAACAATTCGCGAAATGTCGGATTGCCCGAGAAATCCGTGCGAATTACTAGAGTGTTGACGAAAAACCCGATCAACCCCTCCAGCTCCATTCTGTTTCTGTTCGCGATCACCGAACCGACCAGTACGTCGTGATGGCCTGTGTAACGGCGCAGGAGTATCTGGAATGCAGCGAGCAGGATCATGAACAAGGTTCCGCCTTCCCGCCGGCCCAGTGCTTTTAAAGACTCGGTGAGTTCGGCGGACAGGCAAAGAACTTCACGCCCACCATGATAGGTCTGTCGAGGTGGCCGGGGATGGCCGATAGGAAACTGCTCGAACTCCAGGTTTCCTGCGAGCTGCTTTGTCCAATATGCGAGTTCCCCCTCAAGGACTTTGCCCTGAAGCCATTGCCGCTGCCAAATAGCAAAATCGGCATATTGGATAGGCAGCTCCGGCAGGTTCGGGGCGCTGCCAGTCGAGTACGCGCGGTAATACTCAGTGAGTTCGCGGAACAGAACGCCGAGTGACCAGCCATCGAAGGCAATATGATGTAGGGTCAGCAGAAGGTCGTATTCCGTCGTGCGTAGCTGGACCAGGGCCGCACGGATCATCAAATCGGCGGAGAGATTGAACGGCCGCTGGGCCAGCTCGCTGTATACCCGTCGGAGCTCTGCTTCGCGCTTTTCCGGAGGGAATTTTCTAAGATCCACGGTTTGGAGATCGAAAGGTCGACTTTCACCGCTTACCTGCCTTGGGTCGCCGTCGGTAGCGTTGAAAGTTGTGCGCAAGGACTCGTGCCGGGCCACGAGGGAAGACAGCGAATCTTCTAGCGCCTCCATATTGAGCACGCCCCGCAAGCACAGTCTGACGGGAACGTTGTAGAGAGGGCTATTTGGCTCATACTGGTCAAGAAACCATAACCGCTCTTGGGCGAATGAAAGCGGGCAGGGGGCGGTCGATTTCCTGCGAGGGATGAGCTGATCCGAATCGAGATTCGAAACCTGCTCGTCCATTCGCGTCTCCCTGGGTTCTCGAGAGGAGTGGGGAGGACCGTTGCCTTTGTGTATGTCACTCATGCTCGTACCTATCGTGCCGCTGGGTGCAAAAATCTATCGGTTAGCTTCTTGCACAATCTTTAGACCCGCCTGAAGTCCTCGATTGTTCCCTGTGTTTCAAGGCTTGGGTGACTGTCTGCGCCATCGCTCTTACTGTGGGCGCTTCAAAGAATTCGCGAATCTTCAGCCGGAGCTTAAACTCCCGGTTCATTCGCGAAACCGCCTGCATAGCCAGGAGAGAGTGCCCGCCGAGCTGAAAAAAATCGTCGGTCGTACCCACCCGGTTCATGTGCAAAACTTCGGCAAAGACCGCGGCAAGTGCCTTCTCGAGCTCGGTGCGGGGTGCAACATATTCCCGTGCTTCGCTCTCCTTGGGCCAGTCGGGAAGCGGGAGTCGCCGTAGGTCCACCTTCCCGTGCGGCGTCAGGGGAAAGGCCGTCATGAATACACACCGCGACGGCACCATGTAATCGGGCAAGCATTGGCTTAAGAAGCCTCGCAATCCTTCCGCCGTGAGCGCCTGCCCGGACCGAGGAATAACATATCCCACTAATGACCGTTTCTCCCCGGCAGGATCGTCTGCCGCCAACACCACTGCTGCCCTCACTCCCGGATGCCCCACCAGGACTTGCTCGATCTCTTCCAACTCGACTCGGTATTCACGGATCTTCACTTGCCTGTCGCAACGTCCCAGAAACTCAATGTTCCCATCGGGAAGGTAGCGGGCCAAGTCTCCAGTCTTATGGAGTTGGGCTCGGGTTTGGTCGCTAAAGGGGTGGGGGATGAATTTCTTCGACGTCAATTCGGGTTGGTTAACATAACCGCGTCCCAAGCCAACCCCCCCAATGTGAATTTCCCCGGGAACCCCCACAGGCACAGGATTTAGGCTCCCATCGAGGATATAAAGTTCAGTATTGGGAATGGGTCGGCCGATCGGGATGGCAGGTCGAAAGGGAGGATTCTCGATTGGATAGTAGGTCGAGGTCATCGTGCACTCCGTCGGTCCGTACTGGTTCACCACGAGAACATGCCGGCCCAACGCCTCCACCGCCCTCGCCCAGTCGGCGCGCAAGAGCTTCTCGCCACTCACCAGCACCAGCCGAAGGGAAGGTAAGCTCGCGGAGGCTTGCGTCGCCGCGCCGGCCAAGGCATTCAGCATCGTGGGACCTACCCCCAACAGGCAGGTTACACCTTCCTCCCTGATTACGTTCAGCAGGAAATCGGGGTCCCTCGCCCCACTCTCCTCCACAAGCAACAACCGACCCCCCGCGCTCAGAGGGCCGAAGATCTCGCGCACACAGGGATCGAAGGTCAGGGCTGCGAGCTGCAGCACGGTATCCGTAGCTCTAAGGTGATAGGTCTGTTTCAGGAAGGTAAGATAATTAACCACGCCGCGATGATTCTGCATCGCCCCTTTGGGTTTCCCCATGGACCCAGAGGTGTACATGATGTAGGCCGCATCGTCCGGGGTAGGCTTCTTATAAGGAGTTGAGCTCTTGCCGTCGGAGGCGACAACCAGTAGGTCCATGCAGATCACTTCCGCTGCGTACCCTCGGACCAGTTCCAGCAACCGCCGTTCCGTTAGGACCAGGGCAACTTGCGCGTCCTCCAACATGAACGCCAGCCGCGCCCGGGGAGAGCTTGGGTCTAACGTCAGAAAAGCAGCCCCCGCCTTCAAAACCGCCAGCAACGCGACGACCATCTCAGGCGAGCGTTGCATACAGATTCCTACACAGTCATCGGTTCTCAACCCGAGAGACACCAGGTGAAGCGCTAACTGGTCGGCTCTCTCGTTCAACTCTCTGTAAGTCAGTTGGCGGCCCTCAAAGAGCACGGCTACAGCTTCCGGAGTTCGTGCCGCCTGCTCCTCGAATAACTCGTGAATGCATTTCTGCGAATAGCCCTCCTGTGTCTGGTTCCATTCCACGAGCAACTGCCGCC
Organism: uncultured Acidobacteriota bacterium; assembly: GCA_963765485.1. Lineage (GTDB taxonomy): Bacteria > Acidobacteriota > Terriglobia > UBA7540 > UBA7540 > CAVROP01. Next base: position 50,600 of record CAVXWN010000002.1, read on the forward strand.
GCTCGGACTCGGTGAGGATCGGCAGGGCCGAGAGGCGTAAACCAGGATCTTTAACCGCCCCTTCGAGTAACGTCTGGTAATGCCCCAACATGCGTTGGATGGTTTCCGCCTGAAACAAATCGCTGTTGTAGATGGCCACGCAAGACAAACTTCCGGGTCCCTCCGTAATCTCGAACCCCAGGTCGTATTGTGCGGTGCCTGGGTCAAAATAGATTTCCTCCACCTTGAGCCCGCCGAAGCGTGCGACTTCCCCGTGGAGATTGCGCACATTAAACATCACCTGAAAAACTGGTGGGTAGCTGAGGTTTCGCTCGGGTTGTAGCATCTCGACCAATTTCTCGAAAGGAAGGTCTTGGTGCGCGTAGGCCTCCAATGCCATCTCACGCACACGACGCACGAGGTCGCGAAAAGCGGGGTCGCCGGAGAGGTTTGTCCGCAGGACCAAGGTGTTGACGAAGAATCCGATCAGCCGTTCGCATTCAACTCGATTGCGGTTGGCAACCGGAGTGCCGACCAGGATGTCCTCCTGTCCTGTATACCGAAAGAGTATCGCATTGAATCCCGCCAGCAGCGTCATGAACAGGGTTACTCTCTCCTGCCTGCTCAAGTCCTTCAATGACTCGGTCAGAGCCCTGGAGAGTGTCAGCGACTGCCGCGCTCCTCGGTAGGTCTGCAATTCCGGCCTTGGGTGGTCGGTAGGCAATCGGAGTACCGTGGGAGCTTCACTAAGCTTCTCCCTCCAATAAGCGAGGGCGTGAGCTAGGGTCTGGCCCTGGAAAACTTCGCGCTGCCAAATGGCAAAGTCAGCATACTGGATAGACAACGCGGGCAGCTTGGCGGGAAGCCCGGCGCAATAACCGCGGTAGAATTCATTCAGCTCGCTGAGGAGAACTCCCTCCGACCAACCGTCCGAGGCGATGTGGTGCATCGTCAGAAGCACGACGTGATCCTGTCCGGTGAACTTAAACAAAGTGCAGCGGAGCATCGCATCACGCGACAGGTCGAAGGGGCGTTGAACCTCCTCGCACGCCAGTTGTTGAAAGCGTGGCGTTCGTTCCGACTCGTGAAGGTCGCTCAAGTCCCGATGGCGGAGGGGGAGTTGACAGGTTGCGGAAACAATCTGGACCGGCACTCCTTCCCTAGAATGGAATGTTGTCCGCAGCACTTCGTGCCGCTCCACAATCCTGGCCAGACTTCGCTGAAAGGCTTCTACGTTCAATACACCCCTTAGGCGAAACGCGACGGCGCGGACATAGGCAACATTGGTTTCCTCGTATTGGGCTAGAAACCACATTCTCTCCTGGGAAAAAGAAAGCGGGGCTTCTTCAGACCTGGGGATGGGGCGTAGGGGTGGAACCTTCGATTGCATCTCGGAAACATTCCCGGCGTCGAGCCACTCGGCGAGCTGCGCTACGGTGGGCATGTCGAAAAGCCTGGGCATGGACAACTCTGCGTTGAAAACGTCTAGGATTCTGGAAACTAATTGGGCCGCGAGGATCGAATCTCCGCCCAACAGAAAGAAATCGTCGCGTATGCCAACCGCTTCAAGCCTTAAGACTTCGCGCCACATGTTTGCCAGACGTGTTTCCGTCCGCGTGCGTGGAGGAGAAAATGAGCTGGCTGCCCTGGCCCTTTGCTGCTTCGGCTGCGTGAGCCCCAGCACCTCAGCTAGCCCTACCCGTTGCAGCTTACCGGTTGGCCCCTTCGGGACTTCTTTAAGAAAGATCACTTGGCGAGGGACTTTGAAATCCGAAAGTCGCTTGGCGGTGAATTCTCGAAGTTCAGTGTCGCTTGCGAAGGCACCCTCACGCAGGACCACGGCGGCCCCAACGTCCTCACCTAGCTTTTCATCGGGAAGCGCAAAGGTGACGGCTTGTGCAACCGCGGGGTGATCCAGAAGGACTTCATCGATTTCACGAGGTGAAATTTTCTCACCGGCGCGATTGATGATCTCTTTCGTTCGCCCAGTTATAAATAGATATCCGTCGGCGTCTATCCGTCCTTGGTCCCCGGTCCTGAACCAACCCTTGGTGAAAACGGCCTGGTTCACGGTGGGATTGTTCTCGTACCCTCGAGTGACATTTGCCCCGCGGATCACAATTTCGCCCATGGCTCCGGCAGGCAAGAGTTCGCCGCCATCATCTATGATGGCGATTTCCGGTCCCGCGGCCAGGCCAACCGATCCGGGTTTGCGTCGGCCCGGTGGGAGGGGATTGCTGGCCATCTGGTGCGCGGCTTCCGTCATGCCGTAGGACTCGATCACAGGGACGCCAAACGTTTGCTCCAGTTCCGCCATGACTCGCGGGGGCAAAGCGGATGAGCTGGAACGGATCAACCGCAGCGTGGAACCCGAGATGGCTACTTGGTTTTGAGCCGCGCGAGTCAGGATCGCCTGGTGCATGGTTGGCACGGCTGTGTACCATGTGGGGCGGCATTCATGCATCCACTCGAAAAACTCAGGAGCATAGAAGCCCGGCGTGCAGATCACGCTTGCGCCGGCCGCCAGCGACGAAAGAGTCGCACCAATCAGGCCATGGATGTGGAATAATGGCATCACGTTCAGGCAGCGATCATGACTAGTCAGGTTGAGCGCCACCCGAATATTATGGGCCGAGGCGCAGATGTTGGATTGAGTGAGCGGAACGATCTTTGGCCTTGAGGTAGTCCCTGATGTAGGAAGCACCAGAGCTGCGTCGTCAGGTTCTGCGAATCCGGTCGTGGCCGCCAACGAACGGTCCCCGCCGCGCAGTGTGAAAGTCCCAGTTCCCGCCCCGGCCAAAGGGGATAGCTCAATGATCGGAATCCCCTGTGCTCGCGCCACCGAGACAGCCGCCGAGTGGATTCCGGACTGGATAATTACGGCCTTGGCCCCCAAATCTGAGAGATAGAACTCGAATTCGTGAGCTCGATAGGACGGATTCAGGGGCGCACAGGTTGCACCCGCCGCCACGCCGACGAAGGCCACGGCCATTTCTGGCCCATTGGGTACCACGACTGCGATCCGATCGTTGCGGCCGAAACCCAGCTCATTGAGGGTTCGGAGGGTATACTTGACGTGACTAAGCAGAGCGCCATAGGTGAGTGGTGTGCGGCCGGGGGCCAAAATGGCGGGAGTACCGGGGGTTCGGGTCCCCTTCTCCTCAAGGATTGAAGTAAGACATAAATGGGTCGGCTGCTCTGTTTGTTCAGCGAGCGGACGATAAATGCGCATGACGTTTCCCGGTATTTCAGGCGTGGTTTCGGACTCGACGAGTAATATACATCTGGCCGCCTCGGCATACAACGCTCCTTCCCGCTTATATGAAGGGGGTCCTCAAAAGTTAGCAAGGGTTTAGTAACACATTCTCAAGCCAAGCCTGCCGATTTGGTCCCACGATCAAACCGTGTTTTTGGCTCATGGGGAAACTTCGGGTCAGAAGAGTGGATCGGCCAAGCGGAGGCGCCCCGAGTGCCTCTCTATCCGAATTGCGGAGATCTTGCCATATGGAGCTTGTGTCCGTACGGCATCGGATAGTTCGCCGAACAAAGCTGAAACATCGTCAGCGCTGCCGCGTGTGAAATGCGTGTGTGAAAAACGGGATTCTGGAGTTTCTTGCGTATCGTGAGCCCAGCAGCTTCAATAACTTGCTTGTTTTCAATGAGCCCTCAGGGTTCGAATCCCACCCTCTCCGCTAGATTAATATCTTTAGAGTAGTTAACCTACAGAAGCCATTTTGGGAATGTGCGCATTACGTGTGCAAAAGTGCGACCTTCCAGGACTTGAGCGCCTTCGCTCTACACTACCCATTTGAGAATCTTAAGATCCAGGATGCAGATCGAGTAGAGAACCGGCACCAGCAGCAGGGTGATGAACGTGGCCACCGTCAACCCGCCGATCTGGGCGTAACAGAGAGGCTGCCAGAGCGGGCCGCCATGCAAAGCGAGCGGGAATAAGGCCAGAACCGTGGCGCCCACCGTCACCATGACCGGACGCAAACGAATGATGCCGGCATCGATGATCGCTTCCTCGAGCGGCTCACCTTTCTCGCGCATATCCTCGATAAAGTCGAAGAGAACGATCACGTGGCTGATGATGACGCCGATGAGGCTGGCGATTCCGAGGAAGGCCATGAACCCGAATGGAATCCCCATGATAGCCAAGGAGAGAAGGGCCCCCACTGCGCCGTACGGAGCGGCGGCAAACACCAGGAACGGCTTGATGGCATTGTCGAACTGGAGCAATAGCGCAAGGTAGATGCCGGCCGCCGAGATGGCCAAGACCACCAACAGGTTCTTGAATCCGTCCCTCTGTTTGGAGAACTCACCGCCAATCTGCATCTTGTAGCCGGGGGGCAGCGACTTCTGAAACGCCCGAAGCGCCGGCAGCACGGGATTCAAAGCCTCGGACGACAGGCGGCTAGGGAGCGGATAGGCTTTGACCGAAATGGTGCGAAAATGCTCCTGCCGGTTAATGCGCTGCGTCTCCAAGGTATTCTTGACCGACGAGATTTCCACCAGAGGCACCCTGGAGTTCCCCTGTGAGGAATATACGTACAGGTTTTGGATGTCCGACAGTTGCGCTCGCTCCTGCATCCGCAAACGGGCCACCACTGGAATCTGCCTGTTCCCCTCCCGCAGCACTGTTACAGTCGTGCCGCTCATGGCAGCCGTGGACGATTGCGCCACATCGTAGTTCGTAACCCCAGCCAGATTGGCTCGAACGGGATCGATCTCAAGCCTGACCTGAGAACTGGGTTCCTCCCAATCGTTGCGGACACCTGCCGTGAACGAAGAGGAGCGGAGAATATCTTCCACTTGGGACGCGAGCGCGCGCAGAGTGTGGATGTCCTTATCCTCTTCGGTCGCGGTTACGTCGGCCTGCCCGGAGATCAATATCTGTATGGGCGAGTCCACAGGGTTATTCTGGAGTTGACGCACCCGGATGCGAGCGCCCGCCACGGACCGGGTCAATGCCGTTTGCAGCGGGCCTACCAGCTCGGGAGTGACCTCCTTGTCAGCCACCTGAATGATCACCTGCGCGTAATTCAGTTGCGGTAATTCTGGGGACGCTGAGATCCAAAAGCGCGGGCCGCCGCCGCCCACAAAACTGGTAAGCGATTGCAGGATCTGTCGCGGCTTGCCGCCCTTGCCGGGGTGGTCGCGACCGTACTGCTCGGCAGTCTGACGAATGATTTCCTCCGCCTGCCGCGTCGCCGCGTTGGTAGCGGTAAGCGTTGCATCGTTGGGCAGCCAAATATCCAGGTAAGACCAGTATTGCACGTCGTCGGGGAAGAAAGCGGTCTTCAGCCTCTTCCCCAGGAGCCCGCCCACCAGCAAGAAGACCAGAGACAAGGCAAAGACCTTCCAGCGGTTTTCCACTGCCCAGGTAGCGACGGTATGGTAGAAGCCGGTAAAACCGCGCGAGCGGCGCTCTTCGATAGTCGGCTCCGGCTTACGGCCGGGGCGCAACAGGTAGTACCCCAGAAAGGGAATAAAGGTCATCGAGACGAGGCGCGAGCAAACCAGCGCGCTCGCCATCACGATGGGCAGGCTATAGAGAAAGTTGCCGGTGTTTCCGGTGATAAGCAGAAACGGCAAATAGGCAATGATGTTGGTCACCGTGGCGTACATGATCGCCTTGGCCAGCTTGGTGGGGCCCAGCCAAGCCGCAATGATGGAGGGGTGGCCCTGGGCCAGGTCGCGCTTAATGGCGTCACCGGCCACCACGGGGTCGTCCACCAGCAGGCCCAGGGCGATGATGAGCGTGGCGATCGACACCTGCTGGAGATCAATTCCCAGCATGTAAGTGAGACCGAAATTCATGGCCAGCGTAATGGGAATGGCAATCGCCATCAACAAGGCGGAACGCCACTCCCAGAAGCCCACCAGCGAAACCAGGATCACCAGCCCGATCGCCTCGTAGAGGGCATCCATGAAAAGGTCGAGGTTCTCTTTGACTTGACGGGGCTGGTCCGAGGTCCGGGCCATGATCAGGTCACTGGGCAGGATCTTACGTAGTTGCTCGAGCCGCTGATCAATTTCCTGGCCGAAGGCCTGGATCTGCTCTCCCGACTTCATGAAAAAAGCCACCGTCACTGCCCGGCTCCGATGCCAAGCGCCCGCACTATCGCGCCAGGTGTAGTAATTAAGGAACCGCGCGGGGGTTTGGTATCCCCGGCTGATCTCCATCAAGTGGCGCAGGTAGACCGCGCTCCCTTCGGAAGACGTGCCCACGATCACGCCGCCGATATCCGGGTCGCCCTTGAATTCGCCGGAGGGGTCGAGGATCAAGTTCTTCTGCCCCACTTCCAATGCGCCCCCGGGAAGAGCAATGTTTTGCGCATTCAGAATGTTCTTTAGGGTTCCCAGGTTAAAACCGTAAGACGCCAGGCGTTCCTGTGAGTAATTCAGATAGATACACTGGCCGAGAACCCCCGAGCGCTGCGCCTTGGAAGCCTGCGGAGCGCCTAGCAACGTCCGGCTGATGAGGTCGGTGTAGTCGTCCAACTCACGATAACTGTACTTGTCGCCGGCCACCGCGGCCAGCTTAGCCTGCGTTTGGCTCGGGTCGCGAATGACCGCCGGTCCCCAGACATCCGGGTGAATTTCTGACTCGTGCAGGCGCGTGCGGATGAAGACCTGCCCGAAGGCCTGAAGCTTTGCGTCATCGTAGTCCGTTGCGGCATCGAGCCCGATGAACCCCGAGCCCTGAAACAGATGAACATCGCGCAAGACGTTTCGGCCTTCCGCAAAGCGGGCGAAAACTCCGAATGGCTTATTCGGAGCGTCCGGAGACACGCTCACGGGGAAGGAATAGACGATGCTGACACGGCGGCCTGGGACACCCCGGGCGTTTGTCCGTTTCGAGGCGCGTGCCGCTTCGATGGCCCGCTGAAGGCTGCGGGCCCGAACTGCGATTTCCACACTGTCCGTCGGCGGGCTGGCTACCGTCAACATCAGCGCGGCGGTGTCGCCAAAGTCGCTCTGAAACTGGATCGGGCCGGCGCCCTGAGGAAGCTGGGAGTTCAGGCTGGCAAGCTTGAGATTGATATCGCTGAACTGGGTCTTCGTATCCTTGATGGTCTCCACCAGTTGGACGGTGACGATGGAGAGGCCCGGCAACGTCGTGGATCTGATGCCGAAGTCCGAAGCTGTGCCGGGATGGATATTCTTGTTCTCAGCGATCGCGTCCTCGATCGGGCGAGTGACCAACTCCTCAACTTTCTCCGCAGTTTGTCCGGGCCACTGGCAGACGGCTACCGCGACGCGCACGGGGATGTCGGGGTCCTTGCGCTTGGCCATATTTTGGTAGCCGTACCAACCCCAGAGGAACACGCCCACCAGGGTCACGAAGGCGATCTGCCGGTGTTCGACGAAGAAACGCGACGTATTATGGGTTTTCTCGATTATTTCGGTGTCGTCCTTGTGAGACATAAGCTTAAGGAATTACCTGCACCTGCTCTCCCTCCTTCACCAATGTCGCCCCGGTAGAGATGACGTGTTCGCCCAGGTTAACGCCTTCGCTTACGGCGATCATGTTGCCGTACGTATCGCCGATGTGGACGTCGCGCGAGCGCACGACGGATTTTCCGTCCCGTTCTTCGATTACGAAGACGGCAAAGCCCTCAGGGTTCTGAATCGACCGGACCACGGCGCTCAGCGGAACCGCGGTGATCGGCTTTGGCATCTTGGGCGCACCCAGTGTCAAAGTGGCAATCATGTTCTGCTTGAGGAGACTGCGTGGGTTGGGAACGGTCACTTCGACCGAAAACACACGGCTCTTGGGGTCGGCGGAGGACGATATGGCCGTGATTCGACCTCGAAACTCCTCCGGCACAGCCTCGGTGGTGATCGTTTGCTCTTCCCCAAGCCTGACGGTCCCTAATGCCGTGTCCGGCACCCCGAACACTACTTTCACCAGATGCGCGTCCGCGATTGTAAACCCGATGACGCTGGGTCCGACCAAGCTCCCGATCTCGACGTTGCGAGCAACCAGCCAGCCGCTGATGGGCGCTTTCACTTCACAATCGGCGAGTTGCTGCCTGGCCTCGGCGAGGGCCGCCTCCGCAGTCGCCTGTTGGGCCGTGCTCAAATCCAGTTTGGCCTTTTCGGCGTCGTAGTCAGACTTGGTCATGCTTGCGGATGCGTAAAGCGACTCTGCCCGGGCCCAGTCGAGCTTAGCGTGATCCAGTTGTACCTGGGTCTGGGCCAGTTGCCCTTGCGCCTGCTTCAACTGGTTCAGGTAGTCGCTCTGCCGGATCGTGGCCAACACCGCATCTTTCTCGACCCAGTCCCCCTGCCACACTTCGCGCCTGCGGTCATCGGCGCCTTTCACCATCAGGATGCTGTCGATGTAGCCGCCCGACTTGAAGGAAATGTTTGCTTGCGCGTAAGGGCTGATCGTCGCCGAATAAGGCGTCGTCCCGCCACCCTCAAGCGTTCGGACTTCGCTCACCCGCACCGCAGTGAGCGGCTTGGGAGAAGCCTGCTCGCTCTTGCACCCCGCCGTCAGGCCGGCAACGGCCAGCACGGCTACAGCCGCAGGAAGCCGCAACGTCCGCCTCGTGTTGGTCATTATCTATTCCTCACCCAGAGCCTTTTCAAAATCGGCCCTTGCTGTCCAGAACGAAAGCACTGCCTGCTGGTACTGGCTGTTGGCCTCGGCGAGGGCTGCCTGTTGCTGGAGTACTTCTTTGAGCAGCACCTTCTTCTGCTTGTACTTGTCCATCAGTTCGCGCAACTTTTCCTGCTCCGTCTCTCTTGACATCTGGTTAACCCGCAGCAGAGTTCGAACCTCCCGGAACTTGCGAAAACTCGTGTCGACGTCGAGCAGCACCTTCGACTCTATCTCCTCCGAGTTCAGGCTCGCCTGCCGAACCGCCATCGCCTTTTCAGCCAGCAAATGTTTCTTCTCGCCCCAGTCGAAGGGCTGCCAGTTCAGCATCAGACCTACTCCGGCGAAGTTTTTCGGCAAAAAGTTGACGCTAAATGGCGACAGATAATGGAAGGCCAGGCTTACGTCCGGAATGAACTGGGATTTCTCTACCCGTTCGTCGAGCTTGGTTTGCTGGAATTTGAGGCGAGCCTCTCTCAGTTCCGGCCGCTGGTCGAGCGCCTTCCGACGCGCCGCATTCAGGTCCTCTTCATCGGCGGTCGGCTCCGGCACGGCTTGCACGCGGAACTCGGTTCGGAGGTCCCGGCCCATGAGCTGGTTCAAGGTTTCCCGTTGAGCCGCCAGGCTGTCTTGCAACATAAGGGTTTGGTACTCGGTCTGTGCCAACTTTGTCTTGACGGTGAGGCTCTCGGACTTGAGGACTACCTGCTTGGCTACGTACTGGTCTGTCACTCGGTCCAGCTCGCGAAGGAACTGCGTTGATTCTTCCATCGCGTCCAGCGCGCTCTGAGTCTGGAGAATCTGATAATAACCCCGCTTCGCCTGGCTCGCGATGTTCTGCCGCTCCTGGCGTACTGACTCCTGAGCTAGATCCACTCCCACTTCCTGTTCGTGAATTCCCAGCCCAATCCGATAGAGTTGAGAGAGCGGTTGCGCCGCGGTTCCGAACATTAAGGTTATCGGCCGAAGAGGCGTGCTGATGTTGGTCGGGGTAGCCGGAACTGGGCCAATGCCCGGGAAAGTGCCAAACTGACCTTCCTTGACGTTGAAGTTGATATGCGTGAGGGACTGCAGTTCAAAAACATCGAACTTGAGCTGCGGCAGCCGAGCAGTCCGAGTGGCCGCGACCCCTTCCTTGGCCGAATTCACACTAAGTAGACAGATCTTCACTTCGCGGTTGTTCTGCAAGGCGAGAGCGACAGCTTGGTCCACTGTCAGCAGTTCCGAAGCAGACGATACCTCCTGCCCAGAGGCCGTAAGAGGTGTTGCGAGTATCGCTAGCACGAGAATCCGCAGCATCATTGCACTCACCACCCTGTGACGGTTGGCGGATTATAGATGAATTGTGAAAAAAAGTGCAACGTCGTATAACCGTCGTATAACCGTCTACACGTAGTAGTGCCAATGCAAAAGTGCGCTGAAGGATGCCCACCGGTGACCAACCGATGTTTCCGATCCCGTGTACTCCTCCTTATGAACTGGCATTGACCCGCTAAGCCGAGTCCCGATTCAAATTAGCTGAGGATTGCCGGGAGTCCGCTCTGAAGAACTGGTCCGTTTTCCCAATGACCTGCTCGGCATGGCCTTCAACCTCGATCCGGAGGAAGTCGGAGTCATGCTGCTCGATGAAGGCCCAGGACTTGGCGCCGGCGCTGAGGCTCGCAGGACTTATCGCGTGCTGGACGTGCCGGTGGGAGACGGCTTGCTCGGCCGCGTCGTCGATCCGGTCGGGCGTCCTCTCGACAACGCCGGTGCGGTGAAGGCCGCGGCCACCCGGACGCGAGAGCTTTCCCGGAGACATTTTTTATATTCATTCCCGCCTGCTCGAACGCTCGACCCACCTTCGTCCCGAACTCGGCGGGGGTTCGCTGACCGCACTCCCAATTATCGAAACGGAAGAGCAGAATCTGGTTGCCTATCTTCCGACCAATCTCATCTCCATTACCGATGGCCAGATCTACCTGACGCCCACGCTATTTCAGAAAGGTGTTCTTCCGGTCGTGGCGCACCCTTCGAACTTCGAATCGCTGGGGGGCGGTTTCCGCTGGTTGCTGGCTGGTCGGCTGCCTGGACCTCCACCACCTTCCACCTGAACGGCCTGGACGCCACCGATTCTCACCAACCAGGGCGGCCCGCGCAAGGAGGCCGTTCATGGGTGCAGTCGCGGATTAGTCCAGAAGGGGCGCCTGCGGCAGTCGGAGAGTCCCGGAACAACTTTCCGATGGCGAGCAACAAAAGAAAGGACTTGTGCTACACTAGCAACCGGGTTCAGGTTTCCGCAAAGACTCATCCTGCAACTGACCCCGTGCGGCCAAGTTCCGGCTGTAAGCATCAAGCAGCACGATGCGCGCGAATGTGACCTTTCCCAGGGCCGAATCATGAGAAAACTTCGCATACTGATCGCTGATGACCATGAAGTAGTCCGCCGAGGATTGCACGCCTTGCTGGGAAGCCAGGTGGAATGGGAAGTGGTCGGTGAAGCGGTCGATGGCCGGGATGCCGTCGAACAGGTGAACCAGCTCAAGCCCGAGGTTGTCATCATGGACATCACCATGCCGTCGATGAGCGGGTTGGAAGCAACGCGCCTGGTTATGGAAAGCGCTCCCGAAACCAAAGTGCTCATCTTTACCATGCACGACTCGGAACAGATGATGCAGACCGCTCTCGAGGTGGGGGCAAAAGGGTATGTGCTGAAGTCGAATGCGGGAACTGATCTGATCGCCGCGGTGAAAGCTTTGTCGGAGTAAGAAGTGTTCTCGAGCCCCCGGATCGCGAAACACTCGATCGCCCCACGCTTATCATCAGCACTTTTGACTCAGGCCCGCTAAGACGGGATCGGCAAATCGCGGATCACGCGGAAGGTGTCGCGGGCGATCAGCAACTCCTCGTTCGTGGGAATAACAAACATGCGAATGCGGCTGGCATCAGTGGAGATTTCGCTCGCCTTGCCGACGGCCTCCCTGTTGCGGGCCAGATCAATCTCATAACCCAGTTCAGCGAGTCCTTGGCAGGCTTTTTCGCGGACCAGGGGTGCGTTCTCGCCGATGCCCCCCGTAAACACCAGGCCATCCACGTGTCCGAGAACGGCGGTGTAAGCGCCAATGTACTTCCGCAGGCGATAGCAGAAGGCCTCGATGGCCACTTCTGCTTGTTTATTCCCTTTTTCGGCTGCCGCCATCAATTCTCGCATGTCGTTGGAATCCGCCGAGATCCCATAAAGGCCGCTGAACCTATTCAGAAGCGTAGACACGTCGTGAATGGTTAATTCGTCTTTAGACATAAGATAGAGAATGATTGCCGGGTCGATATCCCCACAACGAGTGCCCATCAACAATCCTTCCAGAGGAGTGAATCCCATGGAAGTGTCGATCGATTTCCCTTTCTCAATCGCAGTGATTGAGCACCCATTCCCCAGGTGAGCGGTAATCAAGTTTGCCTCGCCTTTACCCTTGCCCAACATTTCCCTGCAACGGAACGCGACGTAACGATGGGAAGGACCGTGGAACCCATAACGCCGAATCCGGTAACGGCGGTAATAGGAATACGGCAAACCGTAGAGATAAGCCTTCGGAGGCATGGTGTGGTGCAACGCCGTGTCAAACACCGCAACCTGCGGGACCTGCGGCATAACCTTCCGAGCCACAAGATATCCGCGTAAGTTGTGGGGATTGTGGAGCGGGGCGAGCTCGCTGCACTCTTGGATCGCCTGCTCCACTTCCTGGTCGATCAGTACCGAAGCCGAAAACCGCTCGCCGCCGTGAACGATGCGGTGCCCCACCGCCTCGATTTGTGAAATATCCCCAAGGACCTTGGCCTCTCTGAGAGCTTGAATTACCCGTGTAAGAGCCGTCTGATGGTCAAGCATTTCCTCAGTGACGCTCCGCGTAGGGCTGGGAGGCACGGTCAAATGCAACGCCGCCTCGTCCGTCCCGATTTTCTCGACGCTTCCTTTAGCAAGAGAACGGTCGGCGTTTGACTCGATCATCTCCGCATCCGTCTCGATCAATTGGAACTTTATTGATGAGCTGCCACAGTTGAGTACAAGAATTTTCATCACGCACCCCATAATTCATATCTTACATCGGCCCCACCGGCACCGAAAGTGCGCGGATGATGTGGGCAGGCGCAGCTCTCAAATCTTGCGCAGGGCACGAAAAAATGGTTACACTCGCTGCATGGTTTCGCTGGAGGAGAATTCGGTTCTCGTAAGTGTCCAGAACCTGCGCAAACATTATGGCGACCTAGCGGCCCTGCGAGGCATCAGCTTCGACATCCTAAAGGGTGAAGTGTTTGGGCTTTTGGGGCCGAATGGGGCGGGGAAAACCACCACAATCGAGATCATCGAAGGCCTGCGCCGGCCTGACGGAGGGTCAGTCAGCGTGTGTGGCGTTGATCCTGCTCAAGAGAGCTTGGTGCTCAAGGAGCGGATTGGGGCACAGCTTCAGTCCACCGTACTACCGGACAAAATGCGTGTGGATGAGGCCCTTAATTTGTTTGCGAGCTTTTACGCGCACTCTGCCTCCGTACCCATGCTCCTTGAGCGGTTCGGCCTGGTGGAAAAGCGTCACACATTCTTCGAGAGGCTTTCCGGGGGTCAAAAGCAGCGCCTGGCACTCGCGCTCGCCCTGGTGAATGATCCCGAATTGGTTCTGCTGGATGAGCCCACGGTGGGCCTCGACCCACAGTTGCGCCGCGATATTTACGCTCTCATCGAGCAATTTCGGGTCGAGGGGCGGACCGTATTACTGACCACCCATTACATTGAAGAAGCGGAGAGGCTCTGTGACCATGTGGCAATAATGGACCTGGGGCAACTGGCTGCTCTCGGGACTCCGCGCGGGTTGATTGCGCGCTCCGGCCGTGGAACGCGGCTCGAGGTTCGGCTGGCGAAAGCGGTCGATCTCGGCCGTTTGAAGTTGATCGAAGGGGTCATTGATTGCGGCGAAACGGATGGCGGCTATTTTCTACACGCGGAGCCGGCCGCCGTAACCATTGCTGCCTTGGTCCACTTTTTGGAATCCGGCGACAATACGTTGGTTGACTTGCGCATCGCCCAGCCGAGTCTCGAAGATGTATTTGTGGAATTGACGGGAAGACGGATGGAAGACTAACGATGCCGACGTTTCGGATTGCGCTGCTGAGTATCCGGCTGGTGATGCGCACCAAGGTGGCGCTGTTCTTTACTTTCATTTTCCCACTGGTTTTCTTGTTCATTTATGCAGTTCTGGTCGCCCGCGGCAACCCCGATGTAGTTGCCTACGTGTTTGGGCCCGTCATCACCCTGAACATCATGGGCAGCGGGTTCTGGGGACTCGGCATGCAATCCGTGATGCAGCGCGAACGCGGCAGCCTGCGGCGTTACCGTCTAGCCCCTATCACGCCGCGCACAATGCTGATGAGCAACCTGCTTGCGAATTACCTCCTCCAACTTCCCACCATCAGCCTACTGCTCTTTTGCGCGCTGGTTTTCTTTCACATGCCAATGAAGATCGGGTGGCTGACCTTGCTGATTCTTGTGACGGTCGGCACCTTTGCGTTTGCGGGGTTCGGGCTCACCATTGCGAGCGTGGCGAACACCATGCAAGAAGCCCAGATATACAACAATATCGTCTGGGTTACGTTGTTGTTTCTCTCAGGGGTTACATTCCCCTTGCCGATGCTTCCGAGATGGATCCAGCGGCTCTCGATGTTTTTCCCTTCCACATATCTCGTGACCGCCTTTCAAGGCGTCATGGCGCAGGCAGAATCGCTCCTGGACCACTGGCCGGAGATGCTGGTCCTGGTGACATCGGGGGTGTTCGGCTTGCTCTTCGCCATGAAACTCTTCCGCTGGGAAAAGGAGGAGAAAATATCCGCAAAGGCCAAGCTGTGGTCCGCGGTTTTTGTGCTGCCTTTCCTGGTGATGGGCATGTGGATGAACACTCGCGCCAACCCGACGGCCGATTGGACACGTTCTTATAGCGTAATGGGGCATGGCACCGCTGCCTCCCAGAGTCCGCAGGCGGAGACGTCAAATCTGATTGAAAGCTTCGACGGCATTCGAGCTTCCGAGGACCTTTTGAGCCGCTGGCAAATTTCAGCGGATTCGGATGTCTCGGGCCACTCCATGGCGGAAATTTCTTTGCTGACGCCTGGCGCCGAGGGAACCGAGCACGCCCTGCGCCTGAAAGGACACTTGGCGCCCGGACCCAAGAGCCCTCAGGGGTCTGTCTCCGCCCGGTCTGAAGTGAGAGTGCCCGCGGAGGCGCGAGACCTGCGCGGCATCGAGTTTGAAGCTCGCGGCGACCCTCGTATTTACCAGGTGGGATTTCAACCCCCGAAGGCAGCCACCTCTCTTAGTCCCGCAATCCGTTTTGTTCCGGGCGAGGCATGGCAAGACGTGAGGGTGCCTGTCGCGTGGCTGGCGAACCCTTCGAAAAATGGACTGGCGGATGGCCCTTGGGTGCTGGAAATCTTGGTGACAGGCCCGCCGGGGGACTTCACATTGGACCTGGATCAAATCCGATTTTATTAGGGAAGTTGACAGTCGACAGTCGACAGTTGACAACGCCTTAATTAGTGCTGAAGGTTGTGGGCCACCGTTGCGCGCCGTGGAGGACGGCGAAGATCTGAATCTCGTCCTGGCGGATGCGATAGGCAATAACGTATGGCGTCCCGGCGACGACGAGCTCCCTCGTTCCTTGGACTCGGCCTTCGCGGCCCCCGAGCGGATGACGCGTCAGCATGTCCACCGCCGAAAAGATACGCGCCACAAGCTGCTTTGCGGCGTTCTCGTTATCCTGCTGAACATAATCATACGCCGCTTCAAGATCTTCCTCGGCGAGGGGCATCCAGCGTATCGTCATCGCAGTCGCCGCCGCCACTTCGCTACAACTTTTTCGTGGGGCAAGCCCATCCCCGAGTCGGCCTGCCGAATGCTTTCCTTGATATGCGCGAGCTGCCAGCGCTGCACGTCAAGGTAGGCCTCCACTGCCTCATTGAGCAGGAAAGTGCGATCACGCGCCTGTGTCCTTCCCAGGTCGTCCAGTTGGGCGACTTTCTCCGCGTCGAGCCGGAAACTTACCGTCTTCTTGTTGTTGGCCTGCTTTTGCATAATGGCCTCATAATACGGAATATTTCCGTATAATTCAAGCAATTATTGCACGCTTGACGCTGTTGCGCGGGTGGCGCCGACATCGCCCTTTGTGTCGGCAACCGTCAAGAAGCCAGGACAAGCCATGGATAGGACGCGCTGACGGGGATGTGGCGCGTGTTCGTGGGGCGCATCCACGAAAGACGTTGTATCCGCGACCCGCGGTGGATTTCACATACTGGGGCTCTGACCAGTCAGGTCGCTCAGATGAGGTCCCAGGGCTTTCGGGCCGGACGATCGAGGAGTTCGGAGGCCTTCGGGTCATCCACGATCTCCTCGCGCTCGGCGTCCCAACGGATTTTGTGCCCGGTCCGAAAAGCGATGTTGCCCAGGTGCGGCACAATCGTCGAACGGTGCCCGATCTCGACGTCGGCGGCGGGCTTCCGGCGCGTGCGTACACATTCGATGAAGTTCTTCAGGTGCAGACCGGTTGCGTCTTCGCCAGCGACTTCAACCCCTTCGGCGCGAAAGCCTTCGACCGTGCCGCCCGACGCATTAGGCGCTCCGGGGCCGCTCTTGCCTCGAGGCTCCGGATAAACCTCGAAGCCGACCCGGTCGGCAAACAAAGAGGCCCTGCTCCCGTAAAACGCTATCCCATGCGGACGGTCATCCGTGCCGCGCGTCAAGTAGTACTTCTTGCCGGGCGTCCGGCCGCCGCATCCGTGGTTGTTCAGCATCGACGCCTCGTAACTGAGCACGAAGCCGGGATAGTCGTAGGTGATCTGCAGCACGTCAGGAGTTTCCGCACCGTCAGCGAGCTCAAATCGCCCTCCAGCGGCGGTCGCTGATCGGGGGGCGTCAACACCCATCACTTGATGGACGCTGTCCAGGCGGTGTGTGCCGTAGTCCGTGGCCATGCCGCCGGCATAGTCCCAGAACCAGCGGTAACTCGCCAGGAAGCGGTTCTTGTTGAAAGGAACCTTGGGAGCGGGACCAAGGTAGAAGTCCCAGTCGAGCCCCGGAACTGGCGCGGAATCGGCCACCCGGCCGATCCCATCCGGCGACATATTGAGGTAGTTCCAGACGCGTATGAAGTGCACCGGTCCGATTTGCCCGCTCTGGACGATCTTTGCCGCCTGGCGGAAGTGAGGGGCGGACCGGTGCTGCGTGCCGGTCTGCACTACGCGATTGTAATGGCGCGCTGCCTGCACCATTTTCCGTCCTTCACGTATGGTATGCCCCAGAGGTTTTTCAACGTACACATCCTTGCCCGCCTGGCAGGCCAGCACGGTGATGGCTGCGTGCCAGTGGTCCGGAGTAGCCACCAACACGGCGTCTACTTCCCGCTGCTCGAGCAGTCTTCGGAAGTCACCGTAGGACCGGCATCCGGAGCCGGCCCACGCCTTTGCGGCCTCGGCATGAGGCTCGTACACGTCGCACACGGCTACGACTTTTACGTCAGAAATTTGGCGCAAAAGATCAACGTCCGACCGTCCCCGTCCGCCACACCCAATCAAACCGACATTCACGCGATCGTTGGCGCCCAGGATCCGCGGTCCCGAAAGAGCAGTCGCTGATCCTAGCGCCGCCCCCGCGACCTGCTGGATAAACTGCCGCCTTTCCATCACCACACCTCCTCTGGAAGCTCCCATCTTGGGTTGAGGATGGAGACTGGAGTTTCCACATTAACCAAGGGAGGGGAGCTGCCTGGCTTACTACGACGCAGCTCGAAGCCCAAGCTTCTCGCTTGCGTACGCCAGGCACTCCTTCACATTGTCTTCTTCCTGCCGGCGCCGTGCCGGCTCTCCGAGTCCTGACACGTGAGGAAGCGGTTCCCGAGGTGGGTGCCCCCGCACGAGCGCCAGGGTGCGAGCGAGACACACGCCGCTTCTTTCAGGAAACGTCACCCAGTACTTATCCGTGAGGCACGGAATTTTGAGCGGGTCGCGGGTAATCATCTCGAGATTCAGCCGGGCTCGTGGGCGCGCTTTGTGGATGCGGTCAACTATCCAGGGCAGGTCCAAAATACCCCGGCTCAGTGGAACTTCCGATAGCAAGAAGCCTTCGGGGTACTCCTTCACTTCCATATTCTTGAAATGAGTGGTCACAGCGTAAGGTGCGAGCTTTTCGATTACGTCCTGCGGATCATCGAGCAGAGCGATGTTGTTGCCGATGTCGAGGCACACGCCCAGGTTCTCGCTCGCGTAGCGCTCAAGCAGCGCTAGCATTTCGTCGGCGGTCCAGTCCTTGTGATTCTCCAACCCTAGCGGCATGCGATGCTTATCGAGGATGGGCACTGCCTGCGCAATGCTCTTGTGAGACTTCGTGACGAAGTCTTTCCACTGATCTAGACTGATGAAGTTTTCGTAGCGCCTCCCGTCGAGGCAGGCCAAGCGCAGGCATCGCGCTCCAGCCCGCTGCGCCGCGACCACCTGCCGCTCGAAATCAGCGGAGTCGTCAACCTGCGGCAGGCTGACAGTCACCTCGAGATACATCCCCAATTCCGAAGTACGCCGCCGCAACTTGTCGAGGTAGCTTGCGTCGAGCGAATCTAGCGCGACCTGAATGCCTCCGGCTCCGAGCGAAGCGCAGTATTCCAGAAAATCGTAGGCCGACCGGGTGTGAGGACTGGCTGAGAAGGAATACTGCACCACTCCCATCGACGTGCGGGGTGACGGCTCCGCGGCAAGGAGGTGATTGCCTCCTAAAAGGGGAATGGAGATGCCTGTGGCCAGGGTTTTGAGAAAGCTGCGCCGTTTCACAGATGGAAACCCTCCAGCACCTGATTCTGTTATTTACTAGGGGCGCAAGGCCTTGCGCCCCTACGTGTCTCTTAGACGGAGGCCCTCCAGCACTTGATTCCATGGCTCTCGATAAGGCCGTGCGAGCATGGCCGAGGCCTCAGGGTCGCCAATGATCTCCTCCCGCTCAGCATCCCACCGGATCTTCCGGCCCAGGCGCTGCGAGATGTTGGCCAAATGGCAAGCGGTGGCGACGCCGTGCTCTTCTTCGAGATTGGAGTCGGGTTCTTGCCGCGACTTGATGCAATCGACGAAGTTGCGCGCGTGGGAGGCCAGTAGATCGTTGTGAGCGTTCTCTCTCACCGCTTCACACCACGGCGTGGGTGCCGAATTCGCCGCCTGTTGTGGGCCGCCCGCTGGTTGGCCGCGAAATTCGGGGATCTGGTTCTGGGGCGGAATCTTCAGGTCGGGGAATACCTGGTAGCCGGAACGGCTGAGGACGAGGCTTCCCTTGGTGCCAAAAAATTCCAACCCTTCACCCTCTCCGCGGCCGCGGCTCGCTTCCCGATGCGACCATAGCGCTGTGAATCCGGGGTACTCGAACAACGCGTCCTGAGTGTCAGGAGTTTCACCGTTGTCCGCCAAAGCGAGGCGGCCGCCCGAAGAGGCAACGGCCCGGGGGACCCTAACGTTCATCGCCCAGTGAACGACGTCGATCGCGTGGGAGCCTAGGTTGGTCATCTGCCCGCCAGAGTAATCCCAAAACCAACGGAAGTGGTAGAGCGATCGATTGGGGTTGTACCGGCGCTGGGGCGCGGGGCCCAACCATAAGTCGTAATCCATGCCGGGAGGAGGGTCCGAATCGGGCGGTGCGCCGAAGCCGGGCATAACGTTGCGCAACGAGCCCATGCGCACATTGTGGATCTCGCCGATATGGCCGTCTCGCAGCAGATTCACCGCCTCGACGTAATGCCTGCCGCTGCGCTGCTGCGTGCCCACCTGGACCACGCGCCGGTAGCGCCGCGCCGCCGTCGCCATCCAGCGCCCCTCCCGCACAAAAAGCGTCAGAGGCTTCTCAATATAGACATCCTTACCCGCGGCGCAGGCCATGACCGTCTGCAAGGCGTGCCAGTGGTCGGGCGTGGAGATCACCACTGCTTCGACCTCCTTGTCGTCAAGCAGGCGACGAAAGTCGGCATAGCCCTTGGCCCGGGGACCGCAGGCCTTGAGACCCTCATGGAGTCTGGGTTCGTAGACATCCGAAAGGGCGACCAAGTCCACGTCCTGCTGGTTCTTGAAATCATGGACGTGCTGGGCGCCAATCAGCCCGTAACCGATCAAGCCGATCTGAACCCTTTCGTTGGCCCCCAGAATCCTCGATGCCGAGAATGCCGCAGTTGTCGAGAACAGGAAGTCGCGACGTGTTGGAAACATGCGCCTATAATATCACCTTGCGAGACGCAACCGGACATCGCGAGGGGCCAGGTAATTAACGCGCCGAATAGCGAGGAGACTATGACTAGCAACCGACAGAAGACAAAGCTGACGCGCCGGGCGATGCTGCGACGTGCCGCGGCTGTGGCCATGTTTGGTCCTTTGTTCAAGGCGACCGAGGGATCGGTGAGCGCGCAGCAAACGGTGAATCGGAACTCCGCCCCGAGCGGGCTGAAGATCACGGACATGCGAGCCTGCCGGGTGGCCGCGAATTACGACTATCCGCTCATCAAAATCTACACCAACCAGGATGTTTACGGGCTGGGCGAAGTGCGTGACGCCGGCGTTGAAGGTATCGCTCTGGTGCTCAAGGCGCACCTGCTGGGCCGGAATCCTCTGGACATCGAGAGCAACCTGAGAACGCTGCGCCAGTTTGCCGGGCACGGGCGCATGGGAGGAGGGTACAGCGCGGTGGACATCGCCCTGCATGATATCGCCGGCAAGGTGTATGGCGTCCCGGCGTACCGGCTGATCGGCCCGAAGAGGCATGATCGCATTCGCATCTACGCGGACACAACGGCCCACAAGGATGTCAAGGTGTACGCGGAACGTATGCGGAAGCGCAAGGAGATGGGGGTCACCTTCTTCAAGATGGACTTGGAAACGGACTTGGTGGCGGGCCGCCCCAACGCCGTCAACGACCGCGGAGTGGCGACCGACAAGGGCCTGGAGTACCTGTGCGAATTCATTGCCGCCATCCGTGACGTGATCGGCTGGTCTGCACCGCTGGCCGCCGACCATTTCGGACCGCTCAATGTGCGGGATTCCATCCGCTACGCCAGGGCATTCGAACGCTACCAGCTTGCCTGGGCCGAGGACATCCTCCAGACTGGGGAAGGGAATCATTATCCCTGGCAGAACTGGCGCGCATACAAGATGATCACTGAATCCACTACGACGCCGATCAACACCGGCGAAGACATCTTCGGACTCGAAGAGGGTTTTCAGCCGCTGATTGATAACCGCGCACTGGACGCGATTCATCCGGACATTGAAACCTCCGGCGGGTTGCTGGAGACCAAGAAGATTGTTGACTATGCCGAGCTGGCGGGCATCCACGTGGCAATGCACCATGCCGGATCACCGATTGGCGGGTTCGCGGGATACCATTGCGCCGCCACCTTCGGCGACAACTTCCTGGCGATGGAGAACCACGCCCTGGATATGCCGTGGTGGCAGGACCTGGTGACCGGCGTACCCAAACCGATCATCGAGAAGGGCTACGTGACGGTTCCGGAGAGGCCCGGGCTCGGCCTGGAACTCAACGATGCGGTGGTGAAGGAGCACCTGCGCCGGCCCGGGTACTTTGAGCCCACGCCAATGTTTGACGAACCGATCGTTTCCGGATTCCGCACTGGCGGTCCGTGGCCCCATTATGATGAAACAGGCAGGTGGTGCAACTGCGTTACCTACGAGTGATGCCGGAGAACCGACCATGAACATGATCAGCATCGGTGAAGTATTGTGGGACGTATTTGGGGACGAGGAACATCTGGGTGGAGCTGCCTTTAATTTTGGCGCGCACGCCAAAATATTGGGCCACTCGGTATCCTTCATCAGCGCGATAGGCGAGGATTCAAAGGGACGCCGCGTCCTCGAAAGGATGGATGCAATGGGCCTAACCTCGCGCTTCGTCCGCCAAGTGAAGGACCGCCCCACAGGAATTGTCACCGTCAACCTCAACTCTTCGGGCCAGCCGCATTTCGTGATCCACAGGCCCGCTGCCTATGACTTTCCCGAACTCTCTGATTTGGACCTCAGGGAACTTTCATCTTGCCGCCCAGACTGGATTTATTTCGGAACGCTGTTTCAGATGAGCCCCAAAGCAAAGGCGCTGACCCTGAAAGTGATCGACGCCAACCCGGAAGCCCGGCGCTTTTACGATGTAAACCTCCGTGAAAATTGTTATGAGGCCGCGCTTGTCAATGAATTGATGTCGCGCGCCACGACCGTGAAGCTGAATGATCAGGAAGTGGCTATGATTCAGTCCATGTTTGGCTGGTCACATCGCTCGCTGGAGGATTTTTGCCGAGACACGGCACGCAAATTTGGGTGGGCAGCAGTTTGTGTCACTAGGGGAGAAGAAGGGTGCGTGCTGTTGATTGGGGACAATTACGCCGAAGCGAATGGGTATCACGTTCGGATAGCGGATACAGTAGGAGCCGGGGACGCCTTCGCCGCCGCCTTTGTCCATGGCATGGGATTGGGATGGACTGCCCAGGAAGTGGCTGATTTCGCAAACCGAGTTGGGGCCGTGGTCGCCAGCCGTCCCGGCGGGACCCCTTCGTGGACCATCGAAGAAGCAGAAGCGCTTTCGAGATGACGTTGGACAGCGGGCTCCCGCTGTCGTGGTCCGAGGATATTCCTTTTACAGGAACGTGAAAGGATCAACTTCATATGAATTTTCACATGAGAGCTTTTGTTGGTGGTGGTTCTCGTGCCCGCGGGCCTCAGCCCGACACAGTGCCATTGGGGATTTGCACCTTTCCGAAGGCGGTCTCTGCTTTTGCTGACCGAACCACGAAGCGAGCAAAAGCTTCAATTCTTACGTTCCTGGCCTCCATGCCGCTGGCAGTTCTTCTTCTAGCGAACCTGGTAGCTTCGGGGCCGCGCGCCAGCACCGACCGATCGCCGCGGAGAAAGGTGATGCCGATCATCGATGTGACGGACCTGTACCATCCTCCACAGGACGTGGGGGACAACTTCGATCTAGTTACTGCCTACGCCTTGCCGGAAGTTGATTTGCGCGCGGTCATTCTTGATGCGCACGACTCATTTCGGAAGCCCGTTTCCGATCATCCTCTGCTTTCGAAGTACTGGATTGACAAATCGGGTCCACGGGACCCCGGGTTTATTCCCGTGCTTCAGCTTAACTACATCTTCAACCGCAACGTTCCAGCCGCAGTGGGACCTTTCACGATGATGAAATCCCCTCTAGACAAGATGCTGGATATCCCCGCTTTTCAACAGCAAGGCGTGGAACTCATCCTCAAAGTGCTACGAGAGAGTAACGAACCGGTCGAGATACTTTCATTCGGTTCGGCACGACCGATTGCGGTTGCTTACAATCGTGATCCCGCGCTTTTCCGCAGCAAAGTTCGGCGAATCCATCTCTCTGCGGGCTCGACCTCTCCTGACTATTTAGAATGGAACGTGGGCCTTGACCCCAATGCTATTGTCCGCCTCCTGCGTTCGGACATGCCGGTGGCAATATACCCGTGTGCGGTTGGAGCGAAAGAGGGAGGGGCAATGGGGTATGGCCGCCACAACAGCTTCTATAAGACGCCGAATGTGCTTTTCATCAAGCGGATGGATCCCAGGCTGCAGCGCTATATGGCGTACGCGTTTGGGCGCGTAAACCGTTCGGATTTTCTTAGAGCCATGGAAGGGGATTTTCCGGACGAGCTCACTGCGAAGGTTTATGCTGAACCCCACAACGTATGGGAAACCGCAGTCTGGATGGCCGTGTCGGACCGCCGCCTCGTTCGTCGCGCGGACGGGCACTACCGGATGATTCCTGCAAGTGAAGTTCGTCCGACGGACAAGGTGTTGCCGAACGATCTGCGTCCCTGTCGTCTCGAGGTTCCTGATGATGGGCGCTACTCGTTCGAAATGACGGACAGGCCAACAAACTTCCTGGTCTACGACCGAGGTGACCCGTATACGAATGAAAAGGCTCTTACCGAGGCCCTCATCAATTTGTACGTTTCAATACGCCCTTGAGGCGGTGGCAACCCCGCAAAGCCTGCCAACCTCGAAGCTCCGTAATTAACTCTCCAGAGTCGATAAGTCGCCCGTGGGCAGGCCCAGTTCCCAGGCTTTGAGAACTCGCCGCATAATCTTCCCGCTACGCGTCTTGGGAAGCTTTTCCCTGAACTCGATTTCCCGCGGCGCAGCATGTGCCGCTAGTTTCTGGCGAACAAACTTCTGGATTTCATTCTTCAAATCCTCGCTGGGTTCGTAACCCTCGCAGAGCGAGACAAACGCCTTAATAATGTGGCCGCGCAAAACGTCCGGTTTCCCGATCACCCCGGCCTCGGCTACCGCCGGGTGTTCCAGGAGGCAGCTCTCCACCTCGAACGGTCCCACATTCTCACCCGCCGTGATGATGAGATCGTCCACGCGGCCCTGGAACCAGAAATACCCGTCTGCGTCGCGATAGGCGCTATCGCCGGTGACGTACCACCCCGGAATACGGAAATATGACCGATAACGTTCCGGCTGCTTCCAGATGGCCGGCATCATGCCCGGCCAGCCAGGCTTGACGACTAGATTGCCCAACGTATTGGGTGGTAGCTGCTTACCATCGTCATCGACAATGGCCGCAGTAACGCCGGGAACAGGCATTCCCATCGAGCCGGGCCGGATGGCCATGGCCGGGTAGTTCGAAATAAGGATATGGCCGGTTTCGGTCATCCACCAGTTATCGTGGATCCTCCGTCCGTAGGTCTTCCAACCCCACCATACGACTTCCGGATTCAAAGGCTCTCCCACGCTGAGCACATGCCTGAGAGAGGAAAGGTCGTACGGCTTCGCTGCCTCCTTGCCGGCCGCCATCAACATCCTGAACGCCGTTGGAGCGCTGTACCAAATGTTCACCCGGAACCGTTCGATCGTGCGGTACCACTCAGCAGTGTTGAAACGTCCGCCGCGAATCAGGTTGGTTGCTCCGTTCAACCAGGGCGCAAAGATCCCATAGGAAGTGCCCGTAACCCAGCCCGGATCTGCCGTACACCAATAAACGTCGTCTTCCTGAAAATCGAGTACCCACCTGCCGGTCATCAAATGGCCGATCATGGCGCGCTGCGCGTGAAGCACGCCCTTGGGTCTGCCGGTGGAGCCAGAGGTATAGTGGATGATCAGCGGATCATCCAATGTCAGCCACTCAATTTCCGTCTTGTCCTCCGCCTCTTCCATAAGCGCATCGTAACTGTAATGTCCCGGCGGCAAGCTATCGGTACCCGCGCCGACCAAGATCACGTGCTGGAGCGCCGGCAGTTCCCACTGCGGGACCCGGTCCACCAGGGTGGGAGAAGTCAGCAGGGCCACAGCTTCTGCGTTCGCCATCCGGTCGCGGATGGCATCTTCCATAAAGGCTTCGAAGAGCGGGCTAGGAATAGCCCCTATCTTCAGGATTCCGAGAATCGCGATATAAAGCTCGGGCCGACGCCCCAGAAACACGAAGACCCGGTCCCCCTTTGCAACTCCCAGCTTCCTCAGGACATTGGCGAAGCGATTCGATTGAAGCGAGAGGTCCTCGAAAGTGAGCCGCACCGTGTCTTTCCGGTCGGAATAGATCAAAGCGAGCTTGTTCCGCCGGCCCCGGGTCAGGTGTCTGTCTATGGCTTCATGGGCCATGTTCACCTTGCCGGTGCGGCACCAGTCGAACTCCTTGTGAACATCCTCCCACCTGAAACCCTTACAAGCAGCCTCGTAATCCTGCAAGTGATGGTTCCCGGGAGCATCCGTCGGATCCAATACGTTGTTGACTTTCACCAGCGTCCTCGCAGCCATTATCACGACCTCCCCAGTAGTCAGTCGATTCTTCTTGCGAACTCCGTTCATTCCAGTACATCTCATCCTGAGCCCGCCGTGCTTTTCGGCGGGCGAAGGATCTCCGCAGTTGTCTTTTAGGTTCGGCAGCCCACGACGAACTGCACAGATGCTTCGCTTCGCTCAGCATGACAGGCTGGGAATTTGGGTTAACTGATTAAGCCCTGGTACGCTTCATCCAATAGTTCTACAACGTGGAGGACTCGTTGTTTGCCTCCAGCGCGCGAAACTCCGGCTCGCAACTGCAGCAGGCAACCGGGATTCGCAGTCAGGATCAGGTCGGCTCTCGTCTCGTCGATGCGCCGCATCTTACTCTCTAGGATTTTTTCAGCCAGGCCGTTGTGAACCACGTTGTAAATTCCGGCGCTTCCACAACAGATCTCCGATTCCTTCAATTCGACAAGCTCCAGCCCCGGTACCGCTGCCAGCAACTTCCTCGGCGCCGACCGAATCTTTTGTGCATGACCCAGATGGCAGGAGTCCTGATAAGTCGCCCGGATTCGAGTTGTCACGAAGTCTTTGTTAAAGTCTATGCCCGCCAGAAATTCCGTGACGTCTCGCAGTTTACCGGAAAAAGCGCGTGCCGGCTCGAGATATTCCCGGTCTTCTTCTTCAAAGAGAAGCGGATACTCCTTCAGCACCGAGCCGCAGCCTGCCGCATTCGAGATGACGGCGTCATACCCATCGGCCAGGAAGGCGCGAATGTTCTGTTTCGCCAGCTTGCGCGCCAAGTCCCGCATTCCCGCGTGGACATGCAGCGCCCCACAGCATCCCTGCTCAGCCGGAATGACTACATCGCATCCATTTCTGGCGAGCACGCGGACCGTGGCATCGTTGAGCCGAGCAAAAGACAGATTGGCGATACACCCGGCAAAGAACGCCACCCGGTAGCGGCGAGTCCCCACGGCAGGAACAATTGTGCCCAGGCGCTCTGTGAAGAATGGTCTTTCCATCCGCGGCGCGAGTTCTGCTACGTGGTCCAATCTCCACGGCATCAGCCTCAGGATGCGCGACGCAAGCACCAGCTTCTCCAAGCCGGAACGCTGGTAAAAACGAAGAAGCTTCCCTGCCAGTTCGAGCCTTCGGCGGTAAGGGAGAATCTCGTAAAAGAAGAGCTTCCGGAGAAGGGCTTCAAGGGGCGGGCGCTTATAGTACTTCTCAATTTGCCCTCGCGCGGCCTCCACCAACTTCCCGTACTCGACGCCTGACGGGCACGCCGTTTCGCAAGCGCGACAATCCAGGCAGAGGTCGATGTGCCTCACGAAGCTTTCGCCAAGAGGTAACCGGCCCCGTTCCACCTGAATTATTTGGTAGATGCGCCCCCGGGGAGAATCCGTTTCCAGGCCAAGTTCGCGATAAGTCGGGCAGGCATTCAGGCAGAGACCGCAGCGAACACACCTGGAGTAGTCCGCCCAACGGGGAGCTTCACCTGGACCGTACCCGCTACAATTCTCTTCGATTCCCGCCCGCGAATCCGACTTGCTCAAGGTGGTACCCCTGTTACCTGTCATTCCGAGCCAAGCGAGGAATCTCGCATTTCCTTTTGTTTCCAAACCGAAATTCCTCGCTTCGCTCGGAATGACAGGCTCGTCAGCTTTCGGCCTCCAGGAGATCTTTAGGGCCCATGTAGGGCCGCTCCCCGCCATGGCGGGACGACTGGGCCGGGGCAAGCCCCGGCCCTACAGGATGCGTCTGGTTGCGGCCGCTGGGCTGCACTGTGCCTTCTGCTTTCTGGCTAGAGCCCTCCCACGAACCTGCCAGGTGAAAGGGTGTTCTTCGGATCCCACGCCACCTTCAGTCTTCGCGTGGCTTCCAGAAAGTTGCCCGGCGGGCCCCACACGTCCCGTTCGGCGTTAAAGCCCCGCGGGTATCGCTCCACCACAAGCGCTCCCCCCAAATTTGCGGCAGCTTTGCGCGTGTTCGTCACCAGGCGGCCAGCCGCCGTCCCCAGCTTGTCGCCCCATAAACCCAGATGCGCGATGCCAACCCCCACCTGCGCGAAGCTGGCCATCCTCATCCCTTCACCCTCCGCTTCCTGTTGCGCAAAGCTGAGAAATTCCTCCGAACTTGCTATGGGCAAAGTAGCTTTTAAAACCATAAAGTCTGGGCAAGAGTTCGCGAACAATTGATCATAGTTTCTTAACCGAACCCAGCAACGCTCTGCCGTCTGCTCATTCAACTGGCGACTCGGGACACCCATGGACAGTCCCAATTCGGCGAGTTCTCTGGCGTGCCTTTCCAGGATTCTTGGCGAGCCACCCACTTCGATCCAGAGTTCCAGCCCTTGTGCTCCTTCTGGACGCCGGTTGTCCTGAAGAAGGGCCGATGCCTCACTATTGAACAGGACCATGCACATGGGCTCTAAAGGCGAATTCAGGATTCGACTCCGTAAGCTGCGGGCCAGGGCGAGTGTCCCCGGTTGGAGCACGAATGTGCCGCGCGCAGCGGGGCGGGGAAACAGTTTAAAGCTCGCTTCTACTATCACTCCCAACGTCCCGTAAGATCCCAGGAGCAGCTTGCAAAGATCGTATCCTGCTACGTTCTTCACCACATGGCCGCCGCTCTTGATCACCTTTCCTTCCGTCGTGGCAACCTTTATTCCTAAAACCATGTCTCGAGGCGAGCCAAAGCGAAGCCGCAATGGTCCCGCCGAATTCGTTGCCAGGACGCCCCCTATGCTTGCCCGTTCCCCGCCAAGCGGGTCCAAAGGGAGCCAAAGCCCATCGCGACCCACAAATTCCTGAAAGTCCCCCAACCTCATCCCGGCTTCGACGCTGATCGTCAGGTCCGCCGGTTCGTAACGCCGGACGTGGTCCAATTCTTTGAGCGATAAGGCAAGGTCGTATCGGAGGGGTGGGTTGCCTATGCCGAGCTTGGTGCCATTGCAGCAAGCAATCAGAGCGAGGTCATGGTCAGCGGCGAACTTCAGGACCGCGGCCACACCTTCCGCCGTAGACGGCGCCACGACGCACTGAGGAACCTTGTTTCCTACGGCCATCGCCGCGCACGCCGCAGGCTTCGTAACAACTTGCGATTCACCTGCTATCGCTGCGAGGGCTAAATGGACGGATTCGACAGCCGTCGTCACACGACGCCTCCTGGAATCACCTGGGCTCGTAATTCGCCGCACATTTTGCCTGTAGGAAGAATCTTGCCGGGATTGAGGCGCCCCTCCGGGTTGAAGACCCCTTTGATCTTTCGCATCATGTCCAGGTCATCTGCCGAGAAAAGCAAGGGCATCAAGTTAATCTTCTCGATGCCCACGCCGTGCTCGCCGGTGATCGAACCGCCCATGTCAATACATTTGGAAAGAATCTCCTGGGCGGCCTCACGAACCCGTCTGGACTCATCCTGATCGCGAGGGTCAAACAGGATGATCGGATGCAGGTTCCCGTCACCCGCATGGAATATATTCCCAATCTTTACACCGTATTTGGTCCCGGTCTGTCCTATAAACTCCAGCATTTCGGGCAGACGGGTACGGGGGATCACACCATCCTGCACATAATAGCTGGGACTTATTCGTCCCAGAGCTCCGAAGGCGTTCTTTCTTCCTTTCCACAGAAGATCGCGCTCTTCCGCCGACTTTGCCCTGCGAATCTGCCGCGCCCGGTTCTCCCGGCACACCGACTCGATCTGCAGCGCGTCTTCTTCAACGGCTTCTCTGAGCCCTTCAACCTCGAGCAGCAGAATCGCGCCTGAATCCATCGGATAGCCTGCGTGCGTGGCTTGCTCAATTGCTTGCAGCGTGAAACCGTCGATCATTTCCAAGGCAGCGGGCGTGATGCCGTGGGCGGTAATTGCCGCCACCGTACGCGTGGCATCGATCACTCGATCATAAATCGCCAGCAGGGTTGCCACGGTCTCCGCCTTGCGCATCAGCCTGACGGTTATCTCCGTCACGATCCCGAGAGTCCCCTCGGATCCGACGAACAAACCCGTAAGATCGTAACCGGGAGAATCCCAAAACTTGGCTCCGGTATGAATCACTTCCCCGCTCGGTAATACCACTTCCAGCCCTAGAATGTGATTGGTCGTCACACCGTGTAGAAGAGTATGAGGCCCCCCCGCGTTTTCGGCGACGTTCCCACCTAGGGTGCAGGCCTTCTGGCTGGAAGGGTCCGGAGCAAAGTAATAGCCGTCATCCGAAACAGCCAGGGAAAGATCAAGATTCACCACCCCCGGTTGTACCCTGGCGCGCTGGTTCTCGATGTCGATTTCAAGGATGTCCTTCATCCTCGAGAAGCCAATCAGGATCCCGCCCTGAGCAGGAAGCGCACCCCCACTCAAACCCGTTCCCGCGCCACGGGGAACGACCATGAGCTTCTTGCTTGCGGCAAACTTCACAACCTGGACGACGTGCTCCGTTGTTCGCGGGAGAACCACCACATCAGGTGGGCGGAGCGAAGAAAGGCCGTCATATTCGTAGAGCATAAGGTCCTCAGGACGCCACAGGACAGCATCCCGGCCCAAAATACTCACGAGTTCTCGAACCATCGAGGCGGGCTTCATGTAGGACCACGCCGGAGGCCTGGAATAACTGCACGAGGGCACAGGAGGGGGAAACCATTCGCCCTGCCACAAACGATCTACTGGCCCGTAGCCTCAGTATATCGACCTTCCCGAAGACCGTCAATGTGCGCCGTTGCTTCTTCGCTGGTGCTTTTAGGCAGGGACTCGAACGGCCGCCAAGTAAGAAAAATGGCCTGGCCCTGCACAGCCAGGAGTCGCTGTACCACCCTCTCAGGGTGGCAGACCCACGCGGAGCACGAGGTCTCGAAAACGGGGATCCCTGCGAATCCTGTCCAGCCTCGGCTCCGCCTTGAGGCTCATGAGCATGGAGAAGGATCGTTCATCGCAGGCTCTTTCCAGACCCTTAAACGCCTGGTCCGTCTCACCCAGACCGATGTAAATTATCGCAAAATCGTAGGCCGAGACGAATCTCCGCTCCGCCAGCTTGTGCAATTCTTGGAGCGCCTTCCGTGCACGCCCTCTTCTCTTAAACACGGCATGGGCATGACCGAGCGCCCCTACCCTATCGGGACTGCCTGGGGAAGCTATCAGCGCCTTTTGAAGATGCGTAATGGTTTCCTCGTACATTCCTTTTTGCTCATAAGCCCAAGCAAGAAAGTAATGCGCCGCAGCGAAGCCAGGTTCCATCTCGAGCGTCTGCTTGAGCTGCTCAATCGCCTCATCGTACCGGCCCCCCCGATACAACATCAGCCCTAAGTGAGTTCTAATAACGATAGACAGTGGATTAAGCTGTTGGGCTCGTCGCATCTCGGCGAGGGCCTCATCCATGCGCCCCAACATTCCTAAATAGAACCCGTGCCAATGCCGGGCTGTCGCAAAGTTCGGGTTGAGCGCGATGGCGCGTTGGTAAGCTTGCTCGGCCCCAGCCCAGTCCCAGTCGAATGAATGCATGGCGAAAGCCAAGGCGTTGTGGGCTTCGGGAAGCAAATCGTTAAGCTCCAAAGCCTTGATCGCTGCCGCCTTGGCTCTCGGGAAAGCCTCCCTCCCCGGTAAGACACGGAAGTGGTCCGCCAAGTCCAAGGCGACCGCCAATCCCGCATGTGCCACGGCATACCTGGAGTCTCGGGAAGTAGCTTCCACGAAGTGCGCGATCGCATTCTTCACCCCTTCGGCAGTTCCTTTATTCAAGCAGTAGCGGCCCCGGAGAAACGCTGCGTGGGCTTCCGGGCTCGCGCTCGAAACCCCGGCGATGGCGGCACGCTTGGCGGGAAGAGGCTCAACCTGCAAGGAGCGAGCGATGTGGCGGGCAAGCTCGCTGTGGATCGCTTGTACATGGGCCCAACCGCCTTCAAAGCGGTCGGCCCAGAGATGAGTGCGGTCATTGACCTGAATGAGTTCTGCGGTGATCCGTATCCGATCGCCCGCGCGGCCCACGCTGCCTTTGAGGATATAGTCGGCTCCCAGTTCTTCCCCGATTTGGTCAATGTCCTTTTCAGTGTTTTTGTATCGAATCGCTGATGCCCGGGCTATGACGCCCAGGCGTTGCGGGTGCAAGCGTCCCAGCCGCGCAATCATCTCCTCGGTCATCCCGTCGGCGAGATACTCCAGCCCGGTATCACCAGTCCGATTCTCGAATGGCAGTACCGCCAGAATCGTCTTGCCTGATCGAAGTCCCGCTTCCAAAGTTGCGATGAAGCGGTAGCCTCGGCGGGGCAGAGTTTCAATGAATTGGGCATGACTGGCGGAATCACCCAAGGCACGGCGGAGCTTCTTGACCGCAGTGGCCAGGCTGTGCTCGAAGTCTACAAAAGTGTCACCGGACCAAAGTCTCTTCCGCAGCGCTTCTCTCGTTACAAGTTCGCCGGGCCGCTCGAGCAACACCGACAGCATCTGAAAAGGTTGTTCCTGGAGCTTTACCTTCACGCCGCCCTTGCGCAGTTCGCCGGATTGCAGATCGACTGCGAACGTCGCGAAGCGGATCTCCCGGGGCCGACTCGATGTTTTTTCCATGGAAACTAAAAACTTTAACATTTCAGCGCAGGGAAGAAAAGCCTCTGCAAAACGTGTCTGCAAAACGTGCCTCTGCAAAACAAAGGCGCGCGTGCGGATTCCGGGGCAAGGCGGGCGCGATTCCGAAGTTGATCCGGTCAGGATTCCGAAATTAATTCGGTCACGATTCCGGGATGAAGCCGGGCAGGGATTCCGATTTTAATCCGGTCAGTTTCCGGCACTTGTCGGAACCCTGACCGGGATCATTTCGGAAAGATTTCCACACGCTTCCGGACGGGACGGTGAACGGGAGGCGAAGGACGCTGGACAACATTACGGTCAATGCGGCTCCACTGGAAGGTGGAGGTAACCGACATTGCCCATGCAGAGGTTGTCCATGCGAAAGCTCAAAGAAGTACTCCGACTCCGCTATGAGCTGGGGTTGGGGCAGCGGCAGATCGCCCGCAGTTGCTCGATCGGGCACGGCACGGTTTATGAGTATCTGAAACGTGCCCGGGAGGCTGGGGTCCGTTGGCCGCTGCCGGAAGGCTGGGATGATCGCCAACTGGAAGCCGCCGTATTTGGAGGAACCCCGCGGCGCGCCTACGAAAACCGCAAGCCCCAGCCCGATTTTGCGAAGCTCCACGAAGAACTCCAACGCCATCCCCACCTGACGCTGCAGCTCGCCTGGGAAGAATACCGGCAGGCGCATCCCGACGGCTACGCTTACAGTCGCTTCTGCGAACTCTACCAACGGTGGCGACAGCAGTTGGACGTGGTGCTGCGCCAGGATCATGTAGCCGGTGAGAAGCTCTTCGTCGATTACGCCGGGGCGACGATCCCCTTGCAAGACTCGGAGGGCGGACCGGAGCGGCAGGCGGCGATCTTTGTTGCCGTCCTGGGAGCCAGCAACTACACGTACGCCGAAGCCACCCACAGCCAGGAACTGGAGAACTGGATTGGTTCCCACATCCGTGCCTTCGAGTTTTTAGGAGGCGTGCCCAAGCTGGTCATCCCCGACAACACTCGTACCGGCGTGAATCGCGCCTGCCGCTACGAGCCCGATCTGAACCGCACCTATCACGAACTGGCCATGCATTACGGCGTGGGGGTGCTGCCCACGCGGCCTTACAAGCCCCGCGATAAAGCCAAGGTCGAAACCGGTGTGCAGATCGTGCAGCGTTGGATCGTGGCGGCCCTGCGGCACCGGAAGTTCTTCAGCTTGGCCGAACTCAATCAGGCGATCCGGGAGTTGCTGGATAAACTCAACCAACGGCCGTTTCGCAAGCGCCCCGGCTGCCGTGCCAGCTTGTTCCAGGAACTAGACCAACCGGCGCTGGGCCCGCTTCCGCAGGATCGCTTTGAGCTGCAGCAGTGGGCGACCGCGCGCGTCAACATCGACTATCACGTCGAGATCGACCGCCACTACTACAGCGTGCCCTACGTGCTGACCGGGCAGGTGGTGGAGATCCGCTCGACGCTGACCACGGTAGAGATCTTTCACCGCGGCGAGCGCGTGGCTTCGCATGTCCGCAGCCACCAGCACTATAAAGCCACGACCGTCAACGAGCATCGACCCAAGAGCCATCAGCAACACCTGGCCTGGCCGCCCTCGCGCCTGCTGCACTGGGCGCAGTCGGTGGGGCCGTCGACGGCACAGTTATTCAAGGCCATCCTGGAGAGTAAACCGCACCCCGAGATGGGATATCGGTCCTGTCTGGGGATTCTGCGCCTGGGCCAGCGCTATTCGCCCGAGCGGGTGGAAGCGGCGGCGGCACGGGCCTTGGTCACCGGCGCCTGCTCCTATCAGAGTGTCAAGTCGATGCTGGAACGCGGACTGGATCGTCAACCGCTGGAAACCCCGGCGCCCCGACCGCCCCTCGCCCACGACAATCTGCGGGGCGCGGCTTATTTCGATCCCTCGGATACGTCGAGGGTGCAGTAACTCGATCGGCAGAGAGGAGAACACATGTTGAATCAGCAGACCCTGGAAAAGTTGCGCGCCTTGCGCTTGCACGGCATGGCCGAGGCCTTTCGCGCCCAGTCCGAGCAGACCGGCATCAGCGAGTTGAGCTTCGAGGAACGCTTCGCCCTGCTGGTCGACCAGCAGTGGAACTGGCGACAGAACCGCGCCCTGGAGCGTCGTTTGAGCCAGGCCAAGCTGCGGCATCGGGCCTCGGTGGAGGACCTGGACTTCCGCACCCCGCGGGGTCTGGACCGTGCCTTGCTGCGGTCGCTCACCCAGGACTCCGCTTGGGTGCGCGAACATCAGAACATTTTTCTGCTCGGCCCCACGGGGATCGGGAAGAGCTTCTTGGCTTGTGCTCTGGCGGAGAAGGCCTGCCGGGATGGCTTTACGGCCTTATACACGCGCGCCGCCCAACTGTTTCGTGACTTGGCGCTGGCCCGCGCCGATGGCAGTCTACGCACCTTGCTCCACGATGGCCTCGTCTGCAGGT
>CAVXWN010000003.1:0-256870 GCA_963765485.1 uncultured Acidobacteriota bacterium
TCAGGGTGCCAACGTCCTTAACTTCGGCGGAAGGCAACATGACCAGGGGCGCTAGCGCGAGCCCTGGGTTGGCCCTGCGTAGTCTAAGACCCCAGACACGCCTAGACACTTTCTGCACGAGAACCGGGAGACCTCCCCGATGTCCCGCGAAGTGGGGACCGGCGGGTGAAGGCTGAGGCCAGACGGCCCGCATGCACGTTGGGGAGGAGTCGGACAGGGGTACAGTACCGATGAACCAATCGAACAACGACGGAAGATCGTCGGCGGAGAAGGGGGAGGGAAGGCCCCTGAACAAGGAGAACACTTGCCCGTCCTGCACGCCATCGACACAGAGCGAAGTACGCGTGTCCCAGGGGTTGGCGGGTGTGCGGAAAGCCGCAAAGCAACACCAGGAGATGAAGTTCACGGCTTTGCTCCACCACTTAACGGTTGATCTGCTGCGGGAGAGCTTTTACGCGCTGAAGCGTAAGGCGGCACCGGGGGTAGACGGCGTGACGTGGCAGGAGTATGAGACCGGGCTGGAAGGTCGGTTGATCGATCTGCACGGCCGGGTCCATCGGGGAGCTTTTCGAGCGCATCCCTCGCGAAGAGTGTACATCCGAAAGGACGACGGGCGGCAACGTCCGTTGGGGGTTGCGGCGCTGGAGGACAAGATCGTCCAACAGGGCGTGGTCACCATCCTCAATGCGATCTACGAGGAAGACTTTCTGGGCTTTTCGTATGGGTTTCGACCGGGACGCAGCCCGCATCAAGCGCTGGACGCGCTCGCGGTAGCGCTCACCCGGAAGCACGTGAACTACGTTCTTGACGCGGACATTCGGGGATTTTTCGATTCGATTTCCCACGCATGGATGCTCAAGTTCGTGCAGCATCGCGTTGCCGACCGCCGGATTCTCCGACTCATCCAGAAATGGCTGAAGGCCGGAGTGATGGAGGAAGGCGAATGGTCGAAGACGGAGCAGGGTACGCCGCAAGGGGCGGTGATCTCACCCCTGCTGGCGAACATCTATCTGCATTATGTCTTTGACCTCTGGGTGCACGCGTGGCGCAAGAAGCACGCGCGGGGAGACGTGGTCGTGGTGCGGTATGCCGACGATACGGTCCTCGGATTCCAGGCGCAGACAGAAGCCGACCGCTTTCTGGAGGACCTCCGGGAACGGCTGGGGAAGTTTGGGCTGGAACTGCATCCCGATAAAACGCGCCGGATTGAGTTTGGGCGGTACGCCGAACTGAACCGGCAACGACGCGGAGAAGGCAAGCCGGAAACGTTCGACTTTCTGGGCTTCACGCACATCAGCGGGAAGAACCGGAAGGGGTACTTTACGGTGAAGCGCCAGACGATCGGCAAGCGACTGCGGAAGAAGCTGCAGGAACTCAAGCAGCAACTCCGGCAGCGTCGGCACGAGGCGATGGCGCGCACGGGAAAGTGGCTCCGGTCGGTCGTGCAAGGCTTCTTCAACTATTATGCGGTACCGGGAAACCTCGACAGCTTGCTCAGCTTCCGGGATCGGTTGACCCGTCTGTGGCGAACCCAACTGCGGCGACGCAGCCAACGCCACCGGCTCAACTGGGACCGCCTGCACCGGCTGGCTGTTCGCTGGCTGCCCGTCCCGCGCGTGCTGCATCCCTGGCCCTTAGAGCGGTTCGCCGCCCAGCATCCGAGTTAAGAGCCGTATGCGCTAACGAGCGCCCGTACGGATCCGTGCGGGGGGTGCCGGGTAATCGGTATCCCTACCGCGACAACGCAATGCGCGGGCATGTAATTGAAAACAAGTGACTTAGTGCGCCGGGATAAACCGGCAGGAAGCAGAGGATGAAAGATCCTCACGAGAAAGGAGTAGCGAACCACTCGGCCCCGAGTTTTGCGCTGCATGCCGCGAGGCATGTGGTGAAGCGTAAACAGGGGGATAGGTGGGCTGGGTATTGAGCTTCGAAAAGTGGCAATCAGGGTGCCGACGTCCTTAAGTTAGGCGGAAGGCAACACGACCCCGGGCGATAGCGCGAGCCCTAGGCCGACCCTGCGTAGTCTAAGACCCCAGACACGCCTAGACACTTTCTGCACGAGAACCGGGAGACCTCCCCGATGTCCCGGAGTAGGGGACCGGCGGGCGAAGGCGTAAGGCCAGACGGCCCGCATGCACGTTGGGGAGGAGTCGGACAGGGGTACAGTACCGATGAACCAATCGAACAACGACGGAAGATCGTCGGCGGAGAAGGGGGAGGGAAGGCCCCTGAACAAGGAGAACACTTGCCCGTCCTGCACGCCATCGACACAGAGCGAAGTACGCGTGTCCCAGGGGTTGGCGGGTGTGCGGAAAGCCGCAAAGCAACACCAGGAGATGAAGTTCACGGCCCTGCTCCACCACCTAACGGCTGATCTGCTGCGGGAGAGCTTTTACGCCCTGAAGCGTAAGGCGGCACCGGGGGTAGACGGCGTGACGTGGCAGGAGTATCAGACCGGGCTGGAAGGTCGGTTGACCGATCTGCACGGCCGGGTCCACCGGGGAGTCTATCGAGCGCATCCCTCGCGAAGAGTGTACATCCGAAAGGACGACGGGCGGCAACGTCCGCTGGGGATTGCGGCGCTGGAGGACAAGATCGTCCAACAGGGCGTGGTCACCATCCTCAATGCGATTTACGAGGAGGACTTTCTGGGCTTTTCGTATGGGTTTCGACCGGGACGCAGCCCGCATCAAGCGCTGGACGCGCTCGCGGTGGCGCTCACCCGGAAGCACGTGAACTACGTTCTTGACGCGGACATTCGGGGATTTTTCGATTCGATTTCCCACGCATGGATGCTCAAGTTCGTGCAGCACCGCGTTGCCGACCGCCGGATTCTCCGACTCATCCAGAAATGGCTGAAGGCCGGAGTGATGGAGGAAGGCGAATGGTCGAAGACGGAGCAGGGTACGCCGCAAGGGGCGGTGATCTCACCCCTGCTGGCGAACATCTATCTGCATTATGTCTTTGACCTCTGGGTGCACGCGTGGCGCAAGAAGCACGCGCGGGGAGACGTGGTCGTGGTGCGGTATGCCGACGATACGGTCCTCGGATTCCAGGCGCAGACAGAAGCCGACCGCTTTCTGGAGGACCTCCGGGAACGGCTGGGGAAGTTTGGGCTGGAACTGCATCCCGATAAAACGCGCCGGATTGAGTTTGGGCGGTACGCCGAACTGAACCGGCAACGACGCGGAGAAGGCAAGCCGGAAACGTTCGACTTTCTGGGCTTCACGCACATCAGCGGGAAGAACCGGAAGGGGTACTTTACGGTGAAGCGCCAGACGATCGGCAAGCGACTGCGGAAGAA
Organism: uncultured Acidobacteriota bacterium; assembly: GCA_963765485.1. Lineage (GTDB taxonomy): Bacteria > Acidobacteriota > Terriglobia > UBA7540 > UBA7540 > CAVROP01. Next base: position 3,308 of record CAVXWN010000003.1, read on the forward strand.
GCTGCAGGAACTCAAGCAGCAACTCCGGCAGCGTCGGCACGAGGCGATGGCGCGCACGGGAAAGTGGCTCCGGTCGGTCGTGCAAGGCTTCTTCAACTATTATGCGGTACCGGGAAACCTCGACAGCTTGCTCAGCTTCCGGGATCGGTTGACCCGTCTGTGGCGAACCCAACTGCGGCGACGCAGCCAACGCCACCGGCTCAACTGGGACCGCCTGCACCGGCTGGCTGTTCGCTGGCTGCCCGTCCCGCGCGTGCTGCATCCCTGGCCCTTAGAGCGGTTCGCCGCCCAGCATCCGAGTTAAGAGCCGTATGCGCTAACGAGCGCCCGTACGGATCCGTGCGGGGGGTACCGGGTAACCGGTATCCCTACCGCGACACGCGTTGAAAGTCGGAATGTCTTTGAAAACACAGGGACTTGGTGCGCCGGGATAAACCGGCAGGAAGCAGAGGATGAAAGATCCTCACGAGAAAGGAGTAGCGAACCACTCGGCCCCGAGTTTTGCGCTGCATGCCGCGAGGCATGTGGTGAAGCGTAAACAGGGGGATAGGTGGGCTGGGTATTGAGCTTCGAAAAGTGGCAATCAGGGTGCCGACGTCCTTAAGTTAGGCGGAAGGCAACACGACCCCGGGCGATAGCGCGAGCCCTAGGCCGACCCTGCGTAGTCTAAGACCCCAGACACGCCTAGACACTTTCTGCACGAGAACCGGGAGACCTCCCCGATGTCCCGGAGTAGGGGACCGGCGGGCGAAGGCGTAAGGCCAGACGGCCCGCATGCACGTTGGGGAGGAGTCGGACAGGGGTACAGTACCGATGAACCAATCGAACAACGACGGAAGATCGTCGGCGGAGAAGGGGGAGGGAAGGCCCCTGAACAAGGAGAACACTTGCCCGTCCTGCACGCCATCGACACAGAGCGAAGTACGCGTGTCCCAGGGGTTGGCGGGTGTGCGGAAAGCCGCAAAGCAACACCAGGAGATGAAGTTCACGGCCCTGCTCCACCACCTAACGGCTGATCTGCTGCGGGAGAGCTTTTACGCCCTGAAGCGTAAGGCGGCACCGGGGGTAGACGGCGTGACGTGGCAGGAGTATCAGACCGGGCTGGAAGGTCGGTTGACCGATCTGCACTGCCGGGTCCACCGGGGAGTCTATCGAGCGCATCCCTCGCGAAGAGTGTACATCCGAAAGGACGACGGGCGGCAACGTCCGCTGGGGATTGCGGCGCTGGAGGACAAGATCGTCCAACAGGGCGTGGTCACCATCCTCAATGCGATTTACGAGGAGGACTTTCTGGGCTTTTCGTATGGGTTTCGACCGGGACGCAGCCCGCATCAAGCGCTGGACGCGCTCGCGGTGGCGCTCACCCGGAAGCACGTGAACTACGTTCTTGACGCGGACATTCGGGGATTTTTCGATTCGATTTCCCACGCATGGATGCTCAAGTTCGTGCAGCACCGCGTTGCCGACCGCCGGATTCTCCGACTCATCCAGAAATGGCTGAAGGCCGGAGTGATGGAGGAAGGCGAATGGTCGAAGACGGAGCAGGGTACGCCGCAAGGGGCGGTGATCTCACCCCTGCTGGCGAACATCTATCTGCATTATGTCTTTGACCTCTGGGTGCACGCGTGGCGCAAGAAGCACGCGCGGGGAGACGTGGTCGTGGTGCGGTATGCCGACGATACGGTCCTCGGATTCCAGGCGCAGACAGAAGCCGACCGCTTTCTGGAGGACCTCCGGGAACGGCTGGGGAAGTTTGGGCTGGAACTGCATCCCGATAAAACGCGCCGGATTGAGTTTGGGCGGTACGCCGAACTGAACCGGCAACGACGCGGAGAAGGCAAGCCGGAAACGTTCGACTTTCTGGGCTTCACGCACATCAGCGGGAAGAACCGGAAGGGGTACTTTACGGTGAAGCGCCAGACGATCGGCAAGCGACTGCGGAAGAAGCTGCAGGAACTCAAGCAGCAACTCCGGCAGCGTCGGCACGAGGCGATGGCGCGCACGGGAAAGTGGCTCCGGTCGGTCGTGCAAGGCTTCTGCAACTATTATGCGGTACCGGGAAACCTCGACAGCTTGCTCAGCTTCCGGGATCGGTTGACCCGTCTGTGGCGAACCCAACTGCGGCGACGCAGCCAACGCCACCGGCTCAACTGGGACCGCCTGCACCGGCTGGCTGTTCGCTGGCTGCCCGTCCCGCGCGTGCTGCATCCCTGGCCCTTAGAGCGGTTCGCCGCCCAGCATCCGAGTTAAGAGCCGTATGCGCTAACGAGCGCCCGTACGGATCCGTGCGGGGGGTGCCGGGTAACCGGTATCCCTACCGCGACACGCGTTGAAAGTCGGAATGTCTTTGAAAACACAGGGACTTGGTGCGCCGGGATAAACCGGCAGGAAGCAGAGGATGAAAGATCCTCACGAGAAAGGAGTAGCGAACCACTCGGCCCCGAGTTTTGCGCTGCATGCCGCGAGGCATGTGGTGAAGCGTAAACAGGGGGATAGGTGGGCTGGGTATTGAGCTTCGAAAAGTGGCAATCAGGGTGCCGACGTCCTTAAGTTAGGCGGAAGGCAACATGACCAGGGGCGCTAGCGCGAGCCCTGGGTTGGCCCTGCGTAGTCTAAGACCCCAGACACGCCTAGACACTTTCTGCACGAGAACCGGGAGACCTCCCCGATGTCCCGGAGTAGGGGACCGGCGGGCGAAGGCGTAAGGCCAGACGGCCCGCATGCACGTTGGGGAGGAGTCGGACAGGGGTACAGTACCGATGAACCAATCGAACAACGACGGAAGATCGTCGGCGGAGAAGGGGGAGGGAAGGCCCCTGAACAAGGAGAACACTTGCCCGTCCTGCACGCCATCGACACAGAGCGAAGTACGCGTGTCCCAGGGGTTGGCGGGTGTGCGGAAAGCCGCAAAGCAACACCAGGAGATGAAGTTCACGGCCCTGCTCCACCACCTAACGGCTGATCTGCTGCGGGAGAGCTTTTACGCCCTGAAGCGTAAGGCGGCACCGGGGGTAGACGGCGTGACGTGGCAGGAGTATCAGACCGGGCTGGAAGGTCGGTTGACCGATCTGCACGGCCGGGTCCACCGGGGAGTCTATCGAGCGCATCCCTCGCGAAGAGTGTACATCCGAAAGGACGACGGGCGGCAACGTCCGCTGGGGATTGCGGCGCTGGAGGACAAGATCGTCCAACAGGGCGTGGTCACCATCCTCAATGCGATTTACGAGGAGGACTTTCTGGGCTTTTCGTATGGGTTTCGACCGGGACGCAGCCCGCATCAAGCGCTGGACGCGCTCGCGGTGGCGCTCACCCGGAAGCACGTGAACTACGTTCTTGACGCGGACATTCGGGGATTTTTCGATTCGATTTCCCACGCATGGATGCTCAAGTTCGTGCAGCACCGCGTTGCCGACCGCCGGATTCTCCGACTCATCCAGAAATGGCTGAAGGCCGGAGTGATGGAGGAAGGCGAATGGTCGAAGACGGAGCAGGGTACGCCGCAAGGGGCGGTGATCTCACCCCTGCTGGCGAACATCTATCTGCATTATGTCTTTGACCTCTGGGTGCACGCGTGGCGCAAGAAGCACGCGCGGGGAGACGTGGTCGTGGTGCGGTATGCCGACGATACGGTCCTCGGATTCCAGGCGCAGACAGAAGCCGACCGCTTTCTGGAGGACCTCCGGGAACGGCTGGGGAAGTTTGGGCTGGAACTGCATCCCGATAAAACGCGCCGGATTGAGTTTGGGCGGTACGCCGAACTGAACCGGCAACGACGCGGAGAAGGCAAGCCGGAAACGTTCGACTTTCTGGGCTTCACGCACATCAGCGGGAAGAACCGGAAGGGGTACTTTACGGTGAAGCGCCAGACGATCGGCAAGCGACTGCGGAAGAAGCTGCAGGAACTCAAGCAGCAACTCCGGCAGCGTCGGCACGAGGCGATGGCGCGCACGGGAAAGTGGCTCCGGTCGGTCGTGCAAGGCTTCTGCAACTATTATGCGGTACCGGGAAACCTCGACAGCTTGCTCAGCTTCCGGGATCGGTTGACCCGTCTGTGGCGAACCCAACTGCGGCGACGCAGCCAACGCCACCGGCTCAACTGGGACCGCCTGCACCGGCTGGCTGTTCGCTGGCTGCCCGTCCCGCGCGTGCTGCATCCCTGGCCCTTAGAGCGGTTCGCCGCCCAGCATCCGAGTTAAGAGCCGTATGCGCTAACGAGCGCCCGTACGGATCCGTGCGGGGGGTGCCGGGTAATCGGTATCCCTACCGCGACAATCGAAGGGTTCGGGCCTCGGGCCTCGGGGCTTGGAGGTTGGGTAATTCCCCGCCTTGGTTCTTGGTTTCCCGTCCTCGATTCTCGGGTTCCCTTCCTTGGCTGAGGAGGGGGCAGGGGGTGGTTGGTCACGATTTAGGTTTGCTTGCCAGCGATGTTTGACCCTCTTCAAACGGGTCTGTTAACATGTAAATCCTTGGAGAAGTTCCCGTGAGAATAGGTGTTCACACTTCGATTGCCGGGGGCCTGGAGAACGCGGCGCATCGTGCGAAGAAGATCGGCTGTGACACCTTTCAGATGTTTTCCGCCAACCCGCGCGGCTGGAGGGGGCCAGATCTCACGGTGGAGGCGTGCGAGCGATTCCGTAAAACCCGCGCGGCCTACGGCCTGTCGCCGCTGGCAATTCATGACAACTATTTGATCAACCTGGCATCGGCGGACGTCTTCATCCGGGAAAAGTCGATTGCGGCGTTCCGCCAGGAGCTTGAGCGGGCGGTGGCACTGGGCGCGGATTACCTGGTGACACATCCGGGATGCGCCAAAGACAGCGCCATGACTCACGCAATCAACTCGTGTATTAATTCCCTGCGGCAGGCCGCGAACGGCCTGAAGCTCGACGGACTGCGGATTCTGATTGAGAACACGACCGGGCAGGGCTCGGCGATCGGACGCACGTTCGAAGAGGTAGCGGAAATCCTGGCCGGAGCCGAAAAGGACTTGCCGATGGGTGTCTGCATCGACACGGCGCATTGTTTCGCGGCAGGATACGCCGTTCATACGCAGGACGGCCTGGCCCAGACGGTGAAAAAGCTTCACTCGACGGTCGGGCTCCGGAAAGTGCGCCTGATTCACGCCAACGACTCGAAGACGGTCTTTGGCTCCCACGCCGACCGGCACGAACACATCGGGAAAGGACAGATCGGCAAGGAGGGTTTCCGCCGCATTGTTTGTCATCCAAAGCTCAAGGAGATTCCCTTCGTTTGTGAGACGCCGATTGACAAACCCGGAGATGACAGACGGAACCTGCGAATGATGAGGATGCTGGCCGGGGACGTAGCGCCGGGCGTGAGCCCGGCACGTGCCACCCTAAAGGGTGCCGTTACGAATTAAGGGGGGGGTAGCGATGACAACCATCGGAAGCAAGGAAACAGTGGATTTCGCTTCCGCATTGGCGGCTGGGGGCCGTTCTCCGGATGTCCCCGAGTCGGCCGATGTATACGGATGGCTGATTGGAAGCTGGGAACTCGATGTCTTTGATCATGACGCCGATGGTAATGTCCATCGCAGCAAGGGCGAGGTCCACTTCGGCTGGGTGCTCGAAGGTCGCGCTGTGCAGGACGTCTGGATTATGCCCCAGCGCGGGGAGCGTACGGCGAACCTGGACCAGCGCCGCAACCGCTACGGAACGACGCTACGTGTGTGGGATTCGTCAATTCAAGCCTGGCGTGTAACTTGGATCAACCCGGTAACCGGGCGCCGCAACGAACTAATCGGTCGTTGGAGCGGCCAGGACATTGTCCAGGTGGGGACGCATGCCGACGGCACACCGATCCGTTGGATTTTCACTGAGATCACGCCGGATTCCTTCCGCTGGACCGGCGAAGCGTTACAGTCCGATGGAAAAAACTGGAAGCTCGAAGACGAGTTCCGCGCCAAGCGGATGCGCTAAGGCACGGACAAGGAAGCGCGGGCGAATGCGGCAGTGAACCGAAATTCGCAGCGCCAGGCAGTGAGGTAGCGCAGACCCGGTTCTCAGGGTCTGCGGCTCTTAGTTCTTTGTCGCCCAAGAACCGAAGATCCCGCAGGCGCGGGAAAGCAGGTCTGCGCTACACTTGCTGAGTCAGGTGGAAGAAACGATCAGAGCGAGATTCCTCGTCCTGCGGCCTGCCTGCGCGAACGCTTCGCAAGGCAGGCCCAAAGCCACCTTCGGGCGACGGGTCGCTCCGCTCGGAATGACAGTGGCGACTTTAGACTTTAACCTTTAAACTTTTGACTTCCGACTCTTGACTGTTCTTATGGACCCCAATTACGATCCACAAAAAATCGAAGCAAAGTGGCAGAAGTGCTGGGAAGATGCAAAGCTCTTCGACGCCGAGGTAGCCGCCAACCAAAAGAAGTACTACGTGCTCGAGATGCTGCCTTACCCCTCCGGCGACATCCACATGGGGCACGTGCGGAACTATTCCATTGGCGATGCGCTGGCCCGCTATATGTGGATGAAGGGCTACAACGTGCTTCATCCCATCGGCTGGGACGCGTTTGGCCTGCCGGCGGAAAACGCCGCCATCAAGCGCCAACGTCACCCCTCGGAATTTACGTTCAGTCACATCGGCAACATGCGCGAGCAGTTGAAGCGCCTGGGATTCAGCTACGACTGGCGGCGCGAAATTGCCACCTGCGTCCCGGAGTATTACCGCTGGAACCAGTGGTTCTTCCTCAAGATGTATGAGCGAGGTTTGGCGTACCGCAAAAAGAGCCGGGTAAACTGGTGTCCGGAGTGCCAAACGGTGCTGGCGAACGAGCAGGTGGTGAACGGCTGTTGCTGGCGGCATGAGGACACACCCGTGGTCCAGCGCGAGTTCGAGCAGTGGTTCTGGAAAACAACCGCGTACGCCGAGCAACTCCTCGACGACATGAAAGAGCTGGTGCGCTGGCCCGAGCGGGTGCTGGCCATGCAGCAGAACTGGATTGGCAAGTCGCTGGGGACGGAAGTGGACTTCGGGGTTGTGGGACTGGAAGAGGCTCTGCCCGTCTTCACAACACGCGTGGACACCATTTTCGGCTGCACGGCGGTTTTCCTCGCGCCTGAGCACCCCCTGGTGGAGAAGCTCGTCGCCCGCTCGAACTCGTCCGAGAAACTGCGCCGGGAGGTGGAGCGCGTTAAGGCCTCCGCCGTGCGTGCGCGTGTGGAAGTGAATCTGGAAAAGGTTGGGATTGACACTGGATTCAGAGCGCGGAATCCGTTCAGCGGGGAGACAGTTCCCATCTGGATTGCCAACTTCGTCTTGATGGAATACGGGACGGGGGCGGTCATGGCGGTGCCGGCCCACGACCAGCGGGACTTCGAGTTTTGCTCTGCGTACGGGTTGCCCATTCGCACCGTCATCGTTCCCGAAGATTCGAGTGGGCACGCTCCGGCGTCCATGCCCAAAGAGGCTTATGTTGAGTACGGGAAACTGGTGAATTCAGGCGATTACAGCCACTTCTCTTCGACTCAGGCCATCCTGCGAATGACTCAAGACGCGGAGGAAAAGGGCTTCGGGAGACTCACCGTCCAGTACCGCCTGAAGGACTGGGGCATCTCGCGCCAACGCTATTGGGGCACGCCCATTCCCATTATTTATTGCGACAAGTGCGGGGTCGTCCCTGTCCCGGAGGAAGAACTGCCGGTGGTGCTGCCGTCGAACGTGAAATTAACCGGCCGAGGCCACTCGCCGCTTGCGGAGGTTGCCGAGTTCGTGAACACAGCGTGTCCGAAGTGTTCGGGAGGCGCGCGCCGCGAGACGGATACCATGGACACGTTCGTGGACTCCTCTTGGTATTTCTACCGTTACACCGCGCCCCACCTCTCCACCGCCCCCGTGGATAAGGAGGTGGTGAAATACTGGTTTCCAGTGGACCAGTACATCGGCGGAATCGAACATGCCATCTTGCACCTGATCTACATGCGCTTTTTCACTAAGGTAATGCGCGACATCGGCTTGGTGGAGTTTTCGGAGCCGGTGGCGCGCCTGTTCACACAAGGCATGGTGCTCAAGGACGGCTCGGCGATGTCGAAATCGAGGGGCAACGTCGTGGACCCCACGGAAATGTGTGCCAAGTACGGCGCCGACACCGTGCGGACCTATATGATGTTTGCCGCGCCCCAAGAGAAGGACTTTGACTGGAGTGACAGGGATATCGAAGGCGCCGCGCGCTTCCTGGCGAAGGTCTACCGGCTGGTTTCAAAACATGCGGACAACCTGCGGAGTGTGCAGGCGCTTTCCAACGACGGAGAAACAAAGGGTCAGTTTACGCCCCAAGAGCGGGGTGTACTTCGCAAGGCGCACCAGACCCTTCGGCACGTTACGGAGGACATGGAAGGACGCTGGCATTTCAACACGGACGTTGCCATGTGCATGGAATTAGTTAATGAGCTGGCCGAGATGCAGGGAGCGGTGCAGGCGGGCGAGGTCCGCCCGGAAGTGCATAAGGCCGTTTTGGAACTTCTCGTGATGATGCTTTCGCTCTTTGCGCCGCACATTGCCGACGAGCTCTGGGAGGCGCTTGGTCATGCCGAGCCCATGCTGCGCGTTCCATGGCCTGCCTTTGACCGCGAACTTGCTGCTGAGGATGAATTGGAGATTCCCGTGCAGGTGAACGGAAGACTGCGGGCGCGAATTCGCGCCGCGGTCAGCGCCAGCGAGGAAGAAATTCTCGCCAAAGCGCAGGCGGAAGAAAAGGTGATCCAGCACCTGTCCGGCAAGGAAATCATCAAAATCGTGGTGGTGCCGCAAAAGTTGATTAATATTGTGGCAAAATAATGGAACATGACGCGTCCGGTTGTCGTTCTCGATTTCGGCTCTCAGTATACGCAACTGATCGCTCGCCGCATCCGCGAGATGCAGGTCTATGCGCTCATCGTCCCTTGCCATATCCCTTTCGATGAGCTGCTCGCGATGAACCCGCAGGCCTTGGTGCTTTCCGGCGGCCCGTCGTCTGTCTACGACCCTGCCGCACCCGTATGCGACGAGCGGGTGCTGAAGTTAAACATCCCGGTACTCGGCGTTTGCTATGGGTTGCAGTGGATTTCCCGGAAGCTCGGCGGACGGGTCGAACCCGCCCGGCGCCGGGAGTACGGGTTTGCCCAACTCGAAATTTCTCCATCCACGGGACTCCTGAAAGGCCTCAAGTCGCCGCTACGCGTTTGGAACAGCCACGGCGACCATGTGGCGGAAGTTCCGCCTGGGTTCGCTATTACCGGGCGGACGGAGAACGCTATCTCGGTGATTGAGAACCCGACGGCGAAGATTTACGCGCTGGAGTTCCACCCAGAGGTCCGACACACGGAGTACGGCACAGAAATCCTGAAGCGATTCGTACGGGATGTCAGCGGGATTCAGCCGAACTGGTTCCCCCGGTCCTTTATCGAGGAGACCGTGGAGAAGGTTCGCCGGGAGGTAGATGGCGGGCGCGCCTTGTGCGCGCTTTCAGGGGGAGTGGATTCCGCCGTCGCCGCCACGCTAGTGGGACGAGCCCTTGGCAGCCGCTTGACCTGCTTGTTCGTCGATAACGGCTTGCTTCGTAAGAACGAGTTCGAGCAGGTGGCGGCGAGCCTACGGGAGCAAGCCCACTTGAATGTCCGCACGGTAGATGCTTCATCCCGTTTCCTGAGCCGGCTCGGCGGGATTACGGACCCGGAGCAGAAGCGCAAGATCATCGGGGAGGAATTCATTCGAGTGTTTGAAGCCGAAGCGCGCCGGCTTGGGGATATACGGTTTCTTGTGCAAGGGACGCTCTACCCGGACGTGATCGAATCGGTTTCCGTTAAGGGGCCCGCCGCCACTATCAAGAGCCACCACAACGTGGGAGGGTTGCCGCCGGATTTGAAATTCCGGCTCATCGAACCGCTACGAGAGCTTTTCAAGGACGAAGTCCGTGCGGTGGGCAGGGAATTGGGGCTGGATGAACGGCTGGTGAACCGGCAGCCATTCCCCGGTCCAGGGTTGGCCGTGCGGATCGTGGGTGCGGTGACTGAAGAGCGATTGGAAATGGTGCGGAATGCTGACGCGATTGTCAGAGAAGAGGTCGACGCCGCCGGGCTAGCCACCCGTTTGTGGCAGGCCTTCGCTGTTCTGCTGCCGGTCTCGAGTGTTGGTGTAATGGGTGACGCGCGGACTTATGCCTTCACAGTTGCCGTAAGAGCTGTCGAATCGGAGGATGGAATGACGGCCGACTGGGCGAAGCTTCCCACGCCGCTTCTGGAAAAAATGGCCACCAGGATTGTTAATGAAGTCAAGGGAATAAACCGGGTAGTCTTTGACATTACTTCCAAGCCCCCGGGAACTATTGAATGGGAGTAAACTACCCCCCGGCCCCCACGTTGGTGGCTATAGACACTAACCCATGAGCCGCCAAAGGGCGATGGCTAACGCCCCGCCAGTTTCTGGGCCATGTAGAGCAGGAGTTGCCGGTCCTTCTCATCAATTTTCATGAGAAGCCGTTTGACCTTTTCATAAAAGCGTAGTTCTTTCTCCTGCTCCTCGTCGACAACCAACTCTTCTGTGGTTCGACGTCTGCTCAAGTTTGGCAAGGCCGGCTCTGCGTCCCCTTCGAAAAAAAGCTGGTAGAGGGGGATTTCCAATGCAGCCGCGAGCCGCTCCAAGGTCTCAAGAGACGGCACAGTATGGCCGTTCTCTACCCTGGAGATATAGCAACGCAACAGTCCGGTGCGCTTTTCGATGTCGCCCTGGGATAATGACTTATCTTCTCTTAACTTCTTGAGACGTATTCCAATAACCATGGCCTCATTTTTCCATAAAGTATTAACCCGGTCAATGGTTTATATTGGGGGAGTACAGCCTGGCTTGAGCCGCCGACTGTAACCCATTGGCAACCTCCCTCGTCCCTGCTATTGCGGGAGGCGAAATCATGGGATCCGGATGGCGATTTTGGAGTCTGAGGCCGCTCGCGAAATCGAGTGCATTCAACGAGTTCAGCAAGGGGATGCGGAAGCGTTTGGGCCCCTCGTGGAACGATACCAGCAGCGTATCTTTTCAATCGCATTCCATCTGGTCCGGCGCCGTGACGAAGTTGAAGACCTCGCGCAAGAGATATTTTTCAAGGCCTTTCGCGCCATCCGAAGTTACAACTTTGAATCGTCCTTTGCCACATGGTTGTCGCGGATTGCGGTAAATCATTGCTATGACTATTTGCGCAAAGTTCGCGCTTCGCGCATCAGCTATTACTCGGAAATGAGTGAGGAAAGCGCGCAAGAATTGGAGCGCAAGGTGGAAAGCCCTCCGCCTCAAGGCTTGGATCACGGAGAGAAGTTAGCCCTCGGGGATTTCGTTGGCAAACTACTCGATCGTGCGCCTGCGGGCGACCGCGTGATTCTAACGCTAAAGGAGTTGGAGGACTACTCGGTGGAGGAAATTGCAGACCTCCTGAACCTGAAGTCCAGCACCGTCAAGGTGCGCCTCCACCGTGCCAGGAAAAGGATGCTGGAAGACTTGGAGCGATGGCGTCGGCAGGGAGAGTAGCGTATGGACTGCAAAGAAATTCGGGATATTATCGGTGACCTGGGGGCGGGCGAGTTGTCTCCAGAGGCGCGCCAGCACGTAGGCCAGTGTGCGGGTTGCAAAGGGTATTTGAGTGACGCCCGTTTGGTGCAGGCCGGCTTTCGCGCCTTAGCTGAGGGGGCCGCGCCGGAAGCATCGGTCGGGTTTGCTTCCCGGCTGGTTCGGCGGCTGCAACAATGGAAAGAGGAGGGGGCGCCCAGCGAGTTTTTCGAGACCGTGGGCCGACGGTTCGTTTATGCCACGCTTGCCCTGACGCTGGCGTTGCTTCTCAGCTTCGTGCTGCCGACCTCTGGCCCGGTCCGCGGAGTTGCGGGCGCTGATTTTCTTGGCTCGCAAGCCGATACTCAATCATCGCAACCGGACGTCATCGGTGGCGACGTCGAATCACACGATTGGATCCCAGGAAGGCTTCCTGAGTAAAGTCGGTGAAGGAGAAAAATGAGCCGAAGAGCCTACCTCTATTTCGCATTGACTTTTCTACTGGGCGCAATTATTGGGGGAGCTTGCGTCTACTATTATGCATGGAATACAGGTCACTGGCATCGGCCGTTTGACAGGCGCAGCTTTATCAGCCACCTCAAGAGTGATTTGGACCTGTCCGACACGCAAGTTCGAGAATTGGAACAGATTGTGGATGACTCGACCGGAAAAGTCCACAGCGCACAGAGACAAGCTGATTCCGTGCTCAATGCGATCCGGCAGGAGACGCGCGGCAGAATTCAGCAAATCCTGTCGCCGGAACAAAATCAGAAATTTGATGAGATCGTTCGCCGCTGGGACGAGAGGAGAAAGAAGCTCTCCCACTGAAGTGGCGTCACGTCTGCGAAGAGTCGAGACTTATCGCCTCCGCAACGGATTCCTTTCACTCAAAACGGAACGTCTTCGTCCGTGATTTCGGGTTCGGCAGGTGGCTCCGGAGCCGGCGCCGGAGGCTTCTCGACCGCGGTGCGCTCAGCCGAGGCTTGTGCTGCGCCTGCCATGGCGCGATCGCTCTCCGCCCTTGACCCCAACATCTGCATCGTACGTGCAATAATTTCGTAGGCTGTGCGCTTATTCCCGGCTTGGTCCTCCCATTGCCGGCTTCGGATGCTTCCTTCGATGTAGACCTGCTTGCCCTTGGTAAGGTATTGCCCGCAGATCTCGGCCAGCTTGCTCCAGGCGACGATGTTATGCCATTCGGTCCGCTTCTGCTGCTCGCCGCTGCGGTCTTTGAAAACTTCATCCGTGGCCAGAGTAAATTTGGCTACGGGTGCGCCACTCGGAGTGTACTTTACTTCCGGGTCCTTTCCGAGGCGGCCGATCAAAATCACTTTGTTTACAGAGCCAGACATAGCAACCTTCCTCCCGCGAGCCGTGTTGAAACTATATGGGCATGGGAATCACAGCCGGGCAGTGCAGAGCATGCGCAGGCTGGGAGTTAGTCGGAGCGTCGCCGCACCGCGGTTGGGCTCAGCTTCCTAAGTCGTTGGCGCGCAAGATCGGCTTCGGGGGAGCGGGGATATTGCTCAATCAGGGACCGCAGCTCCCGCCCGCCCGCAGCCTTTTCGCCAAGTTCGATCAGTGCAAATCCCTTCTTTAGCTGCGCTGCCGCGGCTTTGTTACCCTGGGGATACCTTTCAATGCACTTGTCGTATTCCGTGATCGCACTCTTGTAATTCTTCTCGATGTAATAGCTGTCTCCAATGTAGAACTGGGCGTTCGAAGCCCTGTCCGTCTCACCGTAGTAGCGAAGATAATCCTGAAATGCCTGAACGGCGAGGCTGTACTGCCCACCGTTGTAGTAACTCAATCCTGAGTTGTACAGACTGTCCGGATCGGGAACATTTGCCTGGGGCTTCGATTCCCCGCCCGCGCCGGGAGCAGCAGCACCCGGCGGCACACCTTGAGGTTGGCTGGGAGCGCTCAATGTCTGAATGATGTTCTGAGTCTGCGCTAGTTGCTCGCCGAGCTTGCCGATACGCGTTTTGGCTTCATCAAGGCTTTCGCTCAAGGCCTGGATTTGAGTTGTCATGGAATCGAGGCGAGCGTTGGAAGCAGCCAGGTTTTTTTGCGTCGAGTCGCGCAGATCGTCCATGTTGGACCTTATCTTGTTGACGTTATCGCTGGCCTGCTCGATGAGGGTCTTCAACACCGCAGACTGGGTGTCGACGGTCTTCTGGAGGTTCTGGACAGCCTGCTGCAAGGCGTCCAGTTGCTGCATCATCTGGAGCGTTTCTCTGCTGACGGCATAGCCCGGCCGCAGTTGGGCAGCCAGAAGAGCGATGATGAATAGAGTCAGTAGGGCATGCTTTTTCAAAGGGTGTCAACCTCGCTGTCTAAATTAGAGTGACGCCAGTGTACTCTCTCGATGCCATCTGGGTCAACCGCCGAGGATGGGGACGAAAGCGGAAAGACTGACGAGTTCTCACGTGGGGCTCGGTTGATGTGGGCACAACTCCCCCCTTGTCGTACACCGGCTGCCCGTGTCAATGGGACGTGTGAACGTGCGAGGAGAAATAGGCCGGGAGTCCCAAGGGTTCCCGGCCGGGTCGTCTTACTTTGTCTCCGTGCCGTAGTGGAAGTGGGCTCGACGATTCTTCTGCCAGCAATCCTCGTCGTGCTCAGTGCAAACCGGCCGATCCTTGCCGTAAGAGATCGTATTGATGCGGTCTGTGCTGATCCCCAGATTGGTCAGAAAGCTCTTGGCAGAGGTGGCGCGTCGGTCACCCAGACCAAGGTTATACTCTTCGCTCCCACGCTCGTCGCAGTCTCCTTCAATCGTGAACTTGATACCGGAGTGCGTCTTTAAGAAGTCTGAATCGGATGTCAGGGCCTGCTGCGCGTCAGAGCGAATATCGGACTTGTCAAAATCGAAGTAGGCATCCTTCACGTTCTGTGAGAAGAGATCTTCCTCGCTGACTTCGGCTGGGGCCGGTGGCGGTGGCGGCGGTGGCGGAGCCGTCACGGTTACCCTCGCGGTCGCGGTCTGGGTACCGCCTGCACCGGTGGCTGTCAGTGTATAAGTTGTAGAGTCCTGTGGGGTGACTGTCGTCGACCCCTGCGCTTGAACTTTGCCAACACCCGGATCGAGGGTCAGATCAGTGGCGTTTTGAGAAGTCCAACTGAGTGTAACGGACTGGCCCTTTTCTATCGTGCTGGGCTCGGCCGTCAAGCTAACGGTTGGCGCCGGCGGTGGGGGCGGTGGTGGCGGAGGTGGTGCGGCCGCCTGTTTCTTGTGGCACGCTCCCGCTAGAAGAATAACTCCCAATAAGCCGACGAGAAGCGCAAGACTGCGTTTCTGCTGTTGCATGCTTAATCCTCCTTGGTCGGTGAAAAGAATTCTCGTGCTCCTGTGGACGAATTGAACTCCCTGGGTAACCCTTCTGGCGGCCGGGCCTGAAGCACGTGGCTTGCCCCGCCTCAGACGGGATGACGAATTTGTAAACCGTAAATACTAACATCAACTCAAAAAAAAACACAACCGCTTATTTGCAAAAAATCCCCTCGTGTTTGCAGGCTGAATTCTTGCGGGAAGCGGCAGAGTGAGGGCCAATCTCCACAAGAAATAAAGCCTTCTTTTGCTATTCACAAAAACTAGTTTGACCAGTTCGGGTTCCAATTCTCCCCGGTGCGTGTCAATTGGGTCGGACTGCTGCCATTGGCCAGCATCGTCCAGACCTGTCGCCCGCCGGCGCGGGTAGACTCAAAAGCCAGGTGTCGCCCGTCGGGCGACCAGGTTGGATGTTCGTTGCGTCCCGCGTCGTGAGTCAACTGTATGATCCTTCCCGTGGCGATTTCCATAACGTAGATGTCGTAGGTCCCTGTTTCCGAAAGCCTCCAGTGAAAAGCGAGAAACAGACCGTTGGGCGACCAAGATGGGGCGCTGGCATCGCCGCCGCCTCCTGCGGTGGTGACACGTCGCAGGTTGGTGCCGTCTGCTGACACGATGTAAACCTGAGGCGTACCGCTTCGGTCAGAAACAAAGGCCATTTCACTGCCCGTCTTGGGATTCCAGACGGGAGAGATATCCACCCCCCGAGAGAACGTGAGCCGCTGGAGGTTCATCCCGTTGACGTCTGAGACGTAAAGCTCCGGGTCGCCACTCATACTGGAACAAAAGGCAATCTTCTTCCCGTCGGGTGACCAGGCCGGTGTAGTGTTCAGTCCCTTGTAAGTCGGGAAGGAGACGCGGTGGTTAGTTTCCAGTGAAAATATGTAAATTTCCGGGTTGCCGGAGGCGTAGCTCGTAAACGCAAGCTTAGTATTGTCCGGCGCCCAGCGTGGCGTCGTAGAAAGGGAGCCGTAGCTCGTAATAGGGCGCTGGTTAAAACCATCGTAATCCATCAGCCAGATCTCAGCCTGCCCGGTACGGCGGCTCACAAACGCAATTTTGCTGAGATAAATGCCGGGGACTCCACCCCCAAGCGCTTGAAGAATCTCGTTGGCAAACCGGTGCGCAGCCTCGCGAGTCGCTACCTCGTTCGGGGTCGAGACGTATCGCTTGGCCACAACGCTCGGATTCACAGCATTGCCAAGGTCAAACAGGCGCGCCGTAATAACCAGATTGGAATTAATTACTTCGGTTTTTCCGAAAGCGAGCATCTGGGCAGAGACCGGGGCCGAACTCCACGTCTTGAAGTCCACCTCCTGGGGCTCGCGGGGAGGGGTCAAAGGGTAGTAACTCTTGCTGACCAGATCGAAGATGCCGGACTGCTCGAGGTCGTTCCACAAGGTCTGATTAAAGTCTTGGGTGAGCTGGACGAGGTTCTGGTCCACAGAAGCGGGAGGAAAATCCGACACCGCCATCTTGATTTTGGGCGCGCCAAGATTAATTCCGATGCTGAACCAGTCCTGACTTCGGCTGGTTCGGAAGGTCATGAAGAGGAAAGGAAACGTGACCACAAGGAGTAAAACGTAAAATCGGACTCGCTTAAGAAAGAAATGCATGGGTACATGAGCTCCACAAAGTATTAGATGCGCCCCGCTTGCCGCACAGATGTCTCGCAGTGTGACATATTTCGTGTCTCATGACGAGAGGGAGTATATCAAGGCGTGTCTAACCTCGCAATTCTTCACGGCAGCATCCTGTGATATGTTCACCGCCCCTCAGCGACGCGCCAGGCAGCACTCGCTACCGACGAAAATCAAAATAGAGATTCACCTTGACCTTGTTTCCTGCGTAGTCGGGAGGAAGTGCGGGCGCCGGGTTGGAAGCCAGAACGGCCCGCAGGGCAGAGCGGTCCACTTCCGGTATACCGCTTGACTGCGTAATCTCGACGTCGGTGATGCTACCGTCCCGCAAAATGGTAAACGTCATGTAGAGGCGGGGCGCCTTAAGGATGCTCGGGCTGATGGTCGAGAGCAGCCAATTGCCGCTGATGCGGTTCCGGACCGAAGCGACGTACCAGCCATAACGTTGACCAAAATCGCCGCCTTCCCCGAAGCTGAGACCCCCTTCACCCGCCCCGCTGACAATCTGGGTGTAGCTCATGGAAGGTTGTCCCCCCAGGCCATAGGGGACGGCATTCTCCGCATAGACTGGTTTTTCCTTTTGGATATGCGTATTGACCCGCTCAGCCTTCTCCGGCTTCACAGCGGTTTTGAACTTGGGAATCTCGACAGCCTTGGGCGCCGGCTCGGGTTTCGGCGGAGGTTCCGTCTGATGAAGTCCGGGGTTATCACTTGCAAGGGAATTGTGGGTGGTGAGCATCGGCGCGGGTAGCGGCACGCCGGGGAGAGATGCAACCGCCCCGATTCGCGTGGAGCTGCCGCTGCCCCAGTTCTTTCCCCAGCCGCCCCCAAAGCTCGACCCGAAGGTCGTATATCCCACCACAAGCACGAGGAGCACAACGTGCATGGCGGCAGATACAGCTAACGTGCCGCCCAGCGTTTGGCGCCGGTCGTAATCTATAACGGAGATGGCCTGAGCGTGCATCTTCCCCTTTGCCTACTACCGACCTTCTGTCATCGCACTTCCGGCTCTTGATTCACCGCCGTTTACGAATCCCGCCTCGGCGGGCCACTCGTCATTGCCCTTGTTTCGTCTCCAACGGCTCCGTCACCACGTTAAGGTTCGTCAGGTTGGCCTGCTTCAACGCGTCCACCACAGTCGCAAAAGCGCCGAAGGGCACGTTCTGATCGCAGCGGACGAATATTGGAGTCTCGCCCGCGCCTTTCAAATGGTCGAGAACATAGGAGCCGAGCCTGTGAATATTCACCGGATCGTTGCCCACATAGATGTTCTGACGCTTGTCGATGGTCACGACCACTTTCTCATCAGAAATGGCCTTGACCGTGTGGGTCTTCGGCAGGTCCACTTCAATGCCTGACTCAAGAATAGGCGCCGTCAGCATGAAGATGATGAGGAGTACTAGGACCACGTCCACGAATGGTGTGATGTTGATCTCGGCGAGCGAGGTATGGGTCCGGCCTTTGGCCGTAGTAAATGCCATGGATTACCTCGGTTTCTCCGTGGTCAACGGTCCGTTGTCAGTCGCAACAAACAACGGACCACTGAGGGCGTTTCCTTGCCGCGGCCAGAGAGATGCCGTTTCTACGTAAAAAACCGCTCCGTCAGATTGAGGAATTCGAGCCCGAAATCGTCCATCATGGCGCCAAATTCTTTGATGCGCTGAACGTACTGGTTGTAGGCGATGACGGCCGGGATGGCCGCAAAGAGGCCGCCAGCAGTAGTGATCAGAGCTTCTGAAATTCCGGGTGCGACGCTGCGGAGAGAGGCTGTGCCCGCCGTGCCCATTCCGTGAAACGCGTCGATGATTCCCCAGACCGTTCCGAAGAGCCCGACAAATGGGGTGACGGCGCCTGTGGTGGCGAGCCAAGTGAGCCACTGCTCCATCCGCGTGAGCTCAGTGGATGAGGCAATCTGCAGGGCCCTCTGCACAGCCTCCAGACTTCGAATGCGAGGCTTGCCAGGGTTCTCGTTGACTACTGCCTGGCTTTCGATTTCACGATATCCGGCCTGGAAGACCTCGGACAGCGGGCTGAATTTTAGACTCCGGCTGAACGTGCGGATTTCCGAAAGCTTCTTGCTTTGCCGGAACACTTTCAAGAACTCCTGAGACTCCCGGCGGGCAGCCTTGAAGTTTTTGTACTTGTGAATAATAATTGCCCAGGATAGGACTGAAAACCCCAATAGCAACAGTAGAACAATTCTGGCTACCAGCCCCGTGTTCGCAAGTAATTGCCAGACTTCGCCTTGGTAAAAGTTCTGAAACAACACCAACACTGCAGGGAGCAATTAGCCTCCTTTACAAACGATGAACTCCCTCTCACCTAACCCACCCAACCTAACACAGCATCCCAGGTCAGTCAATGAACCGATAATCCCCGAAACACAGGGCGACGTTTCTGGCCTCAGCATACCTGAGTGACCATCAGACGGGAGCCGACGAAATGCCTATTGATGCCTTGGAGCGCGTGTTTCTGTTTGGTCTGCCGTCGGCAGCCCCTTTTTCCAGTGGAAGAGGTTGTACCCGACTACGAGACAGTAGATGCTTGCGGGGAGGAATTCTATTTGAATGCCTCCTACTTCGCAGCTTAATTCCTTCGTCTTCGACGTAACCAAAACTCTCTTCAAGCCATTCGCCTGGCAAAAACTAAGAAGGCTTTTCAATTCGTCAGGGTTGTCACAATAGCGATCTGACCATTTCACCTCAACCGCCCATGCCACTTTTTGTTTACGGTCAAGATGCACGATGTCAACTTCCCCGTCATGCCATCTGGCGTAGTAAAGGGGAGTATCGCTATGAAACCACTGGGAAAAAATCGAGGTCTCGGCGAGCGATGCGACCGCGCTGTCGTCTGCATTCAATGGCGAGAACAACGCGGCGCGCATGGATGGATTGGTGAGATAAACTTTGAAGAAGTTGGCCCTGCGAAACCTCTTCGCATTGCGGTCTACGCGGTGCACCACCTTTATCAAGAAGGCCGCCTCAAGATACTCGATGTACCGTTTTAGGGTATTCTTTGCCACGCCAGAGTTTTGGGAGAGTTCCCGGAGCGAAATCTCATTCGCCGTATTGAAAGCCAGAGTGGTGAACAGGTAGTTCAGTTCCTGAATATCGCCGATTCCATAGAGGCTCGGGAGGTCTCTCAAGAGCACCTTGTCGATAATATCGCTCTTGATGAAACGGGCCGGATCGGCTTGAATTTGAGAAGAGAAAATTACTTCCGGATAGCCTCCAAAATTCAGGTAGGAGAGAAATTGCTCGTTTAAGTGTTCGGCGTTCTTAGACACGACACAGCCTTCTTGACCTTTCCGAACCTTTTCCTTAAGTGCCTCCTCCAAGAGGTTTGTCTTATTCAATAGATACAGGTACTCGTAAAAGGTCAGAGGAGGGAGAAGGAAATCAGTAAAGCGGCCGGCCCCGGATTCAGTGCTTCTCAGTCGCAACGCGGCAGCGGCAGAACCCGAGGCTATGGACTTGATATTCGGATATGTATCTACGAGGGACTTAAGATGCACCTCCCAATTGCGCAAGTATTGGATTTCGTCAAAGAATATGAAGATCCGTTGTGATTTGTAGTCCACACCGCTCGACTGGCCATAAAAACTGAGTAGGTTTTCCAAGCTGAGGCCGTTATAAAGTGGATGGTCGACAGAAAGATAGCAAACTGATTGGGGCGGCACGCCTTCGTCGAGAAGAGCTTGCACAGCGTGATGAATCATCACGGTTTTGCCGACACGCCGGGGACCCATCAAAACGACGGCGCGACGCACCGAATGTGTCTTCACCAAAGGAAGGAAGAGCTCGAAGTAAGGACGCGGCTTCATTTTTCGGTGGAACTCGGCGATAGTGTGATCAGCGTCCCACCAAGGATTTTCCGTTCGGATACGTCGAATAATGTCTTCTGGCGAAATTGCCTGCATGTACGCAGTTTACACCCGTTGAGATTTAAGGTCAACGCGTTGATTCTAGTTCGCCTCTGGGAGCTAAGTCACGCGAACTCAATAGATTACATGCACACGATAATTCTGATCTCGAAAGCCAAGCCGCGCGCGTCCTTGCGCATCCTAACGTAGCGTATAATCGCGGAAGTGCGAACTGAGCGCAACGGACCACGGACCACGGACTGCTGACTATGCTTCAGGAAATACACATTCGGAATTACGCCGTGATCGACGCTCTCAAAGTCGAGTTCTCTCCGGGACTGAACTTGCTCTCGGGTGAGACGGGATCGGGAAAATCGATCCTGGTGGATGCTCTCGGCTTGGCGTTGGGCGGAAGAGCTTCACCGGATGTAGTCCGGACCGGCCAGGACCGCGCGCTGGTCACGGCAGTATTCCATGAGGAGGGGCGACCCCCCTGGTCAGACTGGCTGGAGGAATACGGCCTCACCGGTGGCGACGAGACTGAACTCATTCTGCGGCGGGAAATCCAGGCTGGCGGAAAGAGCCGCATGCTGGTGAATGATCAAGCCGTCACGTTGGCGGCGGTGAAGTCGCTCGCTGGGCTGCTGGTGGAGATGCATGGCCAGAACGAACACGTGGCGCTGTTTGCCCGCCAAGCCCAACTCGACCTGCTGGACCAGTTCGCAGGAGTGGAAGACGAGCTTGAACGAGTGCGGGAATTACACGCTCGGGGCAGGGAATTGGAGTCGGAGTTCGAGGGCCTGAGCCAAAACGAGCAGGACCGGCTGCGAACGATTGACCTGCTGAGCTTTCAGGTGCAGGAACTGGACGGCGCCAGGGTTGAGCTCGGCGAGGACGCGCGTCTGGAAGAAGAGAAGCGCATTCTTTCGAACCTGGAGCGAATCCGCACCGCCGCGGCCGGGGTCTACTGCGAACTCTATGAAGAAGACGGCGCTGCGTGCTCGCGCCTTGCGGCTGCAATGCGGCAACTCGAGGACTTGCGGCGGTACGATGCGGCCATCGAGCCTTACATTGAACCGCTGGCGGGCGCGCGGGCCACGCTTGAAGAGACCGCCGGTTTCCTGCGCCATTACTTGGGAAAGCTGGAAGCCAACCCGCAGCGCCTGGAGGAAATCGAGGATCGGCTGGCGTTGCTCGACCGGCTGAAGCGCAAGTATGGGCAGACGCTCGAAGATATTCTCGCCTACGGCGAGAAAACGCGGCAGGAATTGGCAAAGATGCAGCATGCCGACGAGCGCCGCGAAGTGCTCCAGCGGGAACTCGAGAAGCTGGCGGGAGATTTCCGCGTTGCCGCCGAGGCGCTCTCCGCCAAGCGGCGAGAGGCGGCGCGCAAACTCACCCGGCTGGTGCGCGATGAACTGGCGCAACTGGGCATGGAAAAAACCCGCCTCGAAATTCACTTTGAGGCCTTGCTGGGAGGGCGCGGCGGGCCGCGTGGCGTTGACGAGGTCGAGTTCCGAATATCTCCCAACCCGGGGGAGGATTTGCGGCCACTCGAGAAGATTGCCTCGGGCGGGGAAATCTCGCGTCTCATGCTGGCGCTCAAGACCGTAGTGGGGACGAATCGGACCAGAGCAGGAGCAGCCCGGCGGGTGGCCCGCACGTTCATCTTTGACGAAGTTGATTCCGGAATCGGGGGGCGGGTGGCGGAATCCGTCGGGCAGCGGCTGAAGCGTCTGGCCCGCGATGGGCAGGTGCTGTGCGTCACTCACCTGGCGCAAATCGCATGCTTCGCCGACCAGCACTACTACGTGGAGAAGTTCGAGCGCGCTGGCCGCACCCTCATCGCAGTGGCACACCTTGCCAGTGAGAAAGAACGAGTAAGGGAATTGGCGCGCATGCTCTCCGGCAGCCAGATCACCGATGCCGTGCTGAAACACGCCAGCGCCATGCTGAAGCACGGGAATTGAACCATTGATTCATTGAGTCATTGAACGACTGACTCATTGGAGGAGTTGGCGTGGCGCATGAATAGAAGGCAATCTACGCCACACCCGGCGCTGTCATTCTGAGGCCCGTTCTTTGGGCCGAAGAATCCCAGCCGTTCGCAGGGGTGGCGGCGACATTGCTCTCCCATGTCGCCGCTTCGTGGGGTAGCGAACTGGTGACGCCAAAGAGGGGGCGCATACAGAGAAGGCGACGCATACCTCACCCTGCGACCGACGTGCCGAAGAGCTGGAGGTCCGCACGCCAGCAATTGCTCCCGTCCGGGAACTTCTGCATAAGCCACGGTGTCTATCTTGATGATGCATCCCGTCACAACCATCCTGCTCCTCGCGGCGATGCCTCAACTTGGCTGGAGCTGATTCGCTCGCGCCATTTGGCGTGCCAGGAGCCTTTCGTCCAAGCACCTCCTTCGCGGGGACCGACCCCTTACCGTCCCGCGCCGACTGGTGAAAGCGCCGTCGCGGGCCACCCTCTCCCCGGGGAGAGGGCAAAGAGTTCTTAACACCAGGCACCCGAAGCTTGACACCCGACACCTGGCACCCGGGACCTGGCTCCTGACGCCCGACACGTCTCCGCCAGCCACCTGCACAGACGGACCGTTTCGAGGCGAAATCGTCGCGCGTATAGTAAACGTATCCGGTTCCAGAATGGAGATTCCGGATGCAGATTGCCGGAGGTGAGAGATGAAACCGGTTCTGGCGTTCCTCGCCATTCTTTCAGCATCCCATCTTTTTTTCGCCGAGGATGTTCAGTTACGACAAGAAGCGGTCCGCCTACTCGAGAGAGCCTATGCTGTTAGTGTTGCTCCGAACCCCCCCAACCTAGAGCGCACCGTCACCTTTCGAGTGTTTAATTCCGGCTCGGCCGACGAGGAAGGGACGTTCACGCGCGTAGTCGTTCAAGGAACCGGGGCCCGCGATGAGATTACATTTGGGGACTACCACATCATTAATGTCTGGGCTGGCGGCCATCTTGCCACCACCCGCACGAGAGAACTGGCTCCGCCTGACGTGGTCACCGTCATGCGGCTGACGCCCATTTCTCTGATTCGCTTCGATCATGAAGATGTGATCCAAGCCATCACCGCGAGACAGATGGGTGGTCGTTCGCTTCGCTGCATCGAGTTCGACACGATTGCCGGACAGAAGAGCGAAGACAATGAACTCTGCATGGACGTGGGAAACGGAACCTTGGTTTCGGAGAAGTTGGGCGAAGAACTCATCGAGAACAGTGACTTCTTTCCGTTTGCGGGAGCGCTGATACCTGGGAAGATAACCTCCTCGGACTCGGGTATTCCGAAAATTGAAATATCGCAGACAATGACCGAGTTGATGGACGCAACCCCAAATGTTCTTGCAGCACCTCCCAACGCACAGATTCTCCACTTCTGCACGACGTTTCGGCGCCCGCTCGGGGAATCCATGCCACAGCCAAAGCCGGGCAATGGTGGCGAGGATTTCGACGTGGTAGTTCGAGGAATCATAGGCGAAGACGGCAAGGTGCACGACGCGGTCGTGCAAAGTTCAGAGCGGCCCGACGTAAACTCAGAAGCCCTGGGCCTCATTCAGCAGTGGGTATTCACGCCGGGCTTGTGTAACGGGCGTCCGAACCCGACCGAAGCGAGTTTCATGTTGCACTTCCAAGCACGGTGAGTGTCCAGCAACCAGGGCGGGATTCCTCGCTACGCCCGGAATGACACGTGCCCCTCGATATCTCCCGGGCGGGAACCGACCCGTCACCCGCCTGCGGGCCGAAGCGCCGATCGTCAGCGGCTACCGGCTGTCCCTTCGGAGGGCGTAGGCCCGTCGCGCGCCGGCCGGTGAAAGCGCCGTCGCGGGCCACCCTCTCCCCAGGGAGAGGGCAAGGAACCCCTAGACCTTGAAACCTGGCACCCGAGACCTGACATCTGACATCTGACACCTGCCCGAGACTTGCAGTAATACCTCTGCTGTGCTACGTTTTGTGAGTTTCCAGCGTGGACTCACGCATCCAGGCCCCCGTGAAGACAGAATCTCCTGAATCCCGTCTTTTGGCCCAAATCGATCTCGACCGCCTGCCAAGCCACATTGCCATCATCATGGATGGGAACGGCCGGTGGGCGAAGAAGCGGCGACTGCCGCGGATTGCGGGTCACCGGGCGGGGATCCGGGCCGTTCGACAGTCTGTTGAGGCGTGCGCGCGGCTCGGGGTGCCTTATCTGACCTTGTACGCCTTTTCAGTTGAAAACTGGAAGCGTCCGCATACTGAGATCACGCTCCTTATGAACTTGCTGCGCGAGTATCTGAAGAAGGAGCTTTCGGAACTGAACAGGCAGAACATTCGGCTCTCGGTCATCGGCAGAATTCACGAACTGCCGAAGTCCGTTCAGCACGACCTGGAGAATACGGTCGAAAGAACAAGGCAGAATACCGGGTTGCGCTTGATCCTGGCGCTCAACTATGGCGCCCGCGCTGAACTGGTTGATGCAGTCCGCGAACTCCTGTCAACGGCAAAGCAGAATCCGGATATAACGATTGACGAGGCCACGCTAACTAGCCATCTTTATACCCGTGACTTACCCGATCCGGACTTGCTTATTCGGACGAGTGGCGAATTGCGCTTGAGCAACTTCCTCCTCTGGCAGGCCGCGTATTCGGAGCTGTGGGTGACGGAAACCTTTTGGCCGGACTTTACCCAGGCGGACTTGTTCCAGGCTATCATCGACTATCAGAAGAGGGAACGCCGTTACGGAGGTATAGGGCTGGGATAGAAAGATCCCGCGAAGAGCCGCAAAGCATTGAAGAGGTCTGCGGCACTCGCTTTTGTTAATGAAACGCCGAATTCTCACCGCACTATTATTAATTCCCCCGGTAATTTATCTAATCGGCTGGTCGCCGAAATGGCTCTTCCTTGCGGCCGTGATTGTAAGTGTGGAGTTGTGCCTCTACGAATTCTTTAAGATTTGCCAACACGCAGGTTTCAAGACGTTTCCGCTGCTGGGGTATTTGGCCAGTGCGGCGCTTTGCTTGGTGAGAGCTGCGGATAGCAGCAAACCAGAAATATATTCGTTCGTCCTGCTCGTTGCTTTCGTTCTTATGACACTCACCATCGCTCTGGCGGTGACACGTGACCTGAAGGTGTACTTGGGCGGTATAGCCACAACCATTTTCGGCGTGGT
Source organism: uncultured Acidobacteriota bacterium (assembly GCA_963765485.1). Lineage (GTDB taxonomy): Bacteria > Acidobacteriota > Terriglobia > UBA7540 > UBA7540 > CAVROP01. Next base: position 28,834 of record CAVXWN010000003.1, read on the forward strand.
TTATATTGGATTGACGCTCTCCTGCTTGCTTCCCCTGAGGTTTTCGCGGCTGGGCGCCGGTAGCCTGGGCCTCGCAAGCGCTTCAGCTACTTCAGAGGGGCGGGAGTTGATGTTCCTTTTGTTCCTGGTGATTTGGGCCGATGATACTTTTGCATATCTGGCAGGTCGCATGATTGGACGGAAGAGGCTCTTTCCCTCCATCTCTCCCAAGAAGACCCTGGAAGGTTCGGTGGCAGGAATTGTGGGGAGCGTTCTAGTCGCTGGTGGATTTGCCCGCTTGTTCTGGCAGACAGCCAGCTTGAAAAAGGTTATCCTGTTAGCAGCCTTGGTGGCACTTTTTGGCCAGATGGGGGATTTGGCAGAGTCTGCTTTGAAGCGTAGCGCCAACTTGAAAGACTCGGGGTCGTTGTTGCCCGGCCATGGTGGGTTTCTCGACAGGGTGGACAGCCTATTGTTTGGCGCGCCAGTTCTTTGGCTTGCTCTGGCGATCATGGACTTTTGGCGATGACAGCGGGTTTATGCATTTTGGGCTCGACGGGTTCGGTGGGGCAGAACTGTCTCTCTGTTGTCAAGAATGCATTTGACAGATTTCACGTTGTTGCCCTCTGCGCCGGACGGAACCTGGAGCTGCTTGCCCAGCAAGTCCGTGATTTCGCTCCAAAACTGGTGGTAGTCAAAGATTCGGAGTGTGTTGAGCCCCTGCGCGAGAGACTTCGAAGTCTCGGAGCTTCCCCGAGCGTCCAAATCGCTTACGGGGTGAACGGACAAATCGAGGCTGCAACACATTCTGAGGTTGAGATTGTCGTGTCCGCTTCCCATGGGACGACGGGGCTTGTTGCGACCTACAAGGCGATCGAGGCAGGAAAGCGAATCGGGCTGGCAAGCAAAGAAATTCTCGTCGCGGCAGGGGAACTGGTTACCCGAACTGCGGTGGAGCGGGGAGCCCAAATCCTGCCTGTGGATAGCGAGCACTGCGCGATCCACCAATGTCTTCGTTCCGGGACCCACCGTGAAGTCCGCCGTCTCATACTGACCGCTTCAGGCGGTCCTTTTCTGAAAACGCCCAGGAAGCATTTTGACCGCATAACCCCCGAAGAGGCCTTACAGCATCCAGTCTGGAAGATGGGTGGCCGGATAACTATCGACTGTGCGACCATGATGAATAAGGGCTTGGAAATCATCGAGGCCCACTGGCTGTTTGGTTTCCCGTCTCAACAGATCGACGTCCTAATTCATCCCGAATCAGTCGTTCATTCCATGATAGAATTTAACGATGGATCGGTGATAGCTCAGATGTCGGTCCCTGATATGCGTCTGCCGATTCGGTATGCGCTGAATTATCCGGACCGACGAGCCATGAACGGCGGTTCACGGGGTTTGGATCTGATTGCGGTGGGTAAATTGCGCTTCGCAGCGCCTGACACGCGTCGGTTTCCCTGTTTGAATTTGGCGCGGGCGGCTCTGTGCGAAGGCGGCTCCATGCCCTGCGTTTTGAATGCTGCCGACGAGGTGGCCGTCGAGGCCTTTTTGGCCCATCGGCTGGGTTTCGCCGATATTCCTCGAGTGATCGAAGGAGTTTTGGAACGAACAGCTCGCGCAGAATTATTCAGCTCCCTAGACGACGTTCTTGAATGTGACCGCGAAGCCAGACGTCGTTCTCTGGAGTTTGTGACAGCGTGTGCGCGCTAGCGGAATGCTGAAAAGCCCTTGGGCTAGGCAGTTTTTTCAGCATCCTACGAGGTGGAATTAGCGGAATTATGGCCGGAAGCTTCATTACGGACGCAGTCGTGGTAGTCCTTGTCCTGGGACTCATGATCTTCATCCATGAACTTGGCCACTTTACGGCTGCTAAGTTCTTTGGTGTTCGTGTCTTAGTTTTTTCATTGGGTTTCGGCAAACGATTGCTGCACATCAAAAGGGGAGAAACTGATTATCGGATCAGCGCCCTTCTCTTTGGTGGGTATGTGAAGATGGCAGGGGACGACCCCTCTGAGACCCTCCGGGGCGATCCCGGTGAGTTTCTGGCGAAGCCTCGTTGGCAGAGGTTCGTGGTGGTTGTGATGGGACCGGCCATGAACATTCTGCTGGCCCTACTTCTCCTTACGGGTCTCTACAAGTTTCATTTCCAGAAGCCGGCTTATCAGGAGCATCCGGCCCGGTTGGGCGCCGTCGAGGCAGACTCGCCGGCGGCCAGAATTGGCCTGATGCCTGGCGATCTTATTGTCCGCCTTGACGGTCTTCAAGATCCCAAGTGGGAAGACGTAGAGATCAAGATTCTGACCACGGTCGGCGAGGCTATGCCGTTGGAGGTCGAACGTGACGGCAAGACTTTGGACCTGACGCTCACGCCGCGCGCGGAAGGTCCGAGCCGGATTGGGTATGCCGGGTGGTACCCGGATGCCCCCGGAGTCGTTGATAAGGTCGAGCCGGGGCTTCCCGCGAGTCGGGCGGGGCTCGTAGCTGGTGACGAGATTGTGGGCGTCAATGGGCATAAGGTTCTATACTGGCCCCGCGTCGCCTTCCTATTGCAGTCGGGCAAGGGGGAGCCAGTTCAACTTTCCATCCTGCGTAACGGGCGTGAATTCCGAACCACCTTAACGCCGGTTCTAACAGACGTGATGGGAGAGAAACGCTGGCGCATCGGCGTCTCCTTTCATAGCGACATGATCGTGAGGAAGTTGCCCTGGGGCACTGCAAGTGCCGCTGCTTTCGAGGATAACTTGAGGAACTGCCTGGCCACGTTTGACGTGCTCGGGAAGATCCTCACCCGCCGCATGTCCGCTCGCTCTCTCGCCGGACCGATTGGGATCGCGCAACTTTCAGGTGAAGCGTACCGGGCGGGACTTTCTGAGCTCGTGATGCTGGTTGCTTTCATCAGTCTCCAGTTGGGTATTTTCAACTTGCTCCCCATTCCCGTCTTGGATGGCGGAGTGATCCTTCTGCTGCTCATCGAGAGTCTGATTCGCCGCGACCTGAGTGTGGAAGTAAAAGAGAGGTTTTTGCAGGCCGGGATCGTCTTCTTGTTGCTGCTGGCCGTGTTCGTTATGTATAACGACATCGTGAAGACCCTCAGGCCATACTGAGGGGCCTAGGGACTGGGGCCTAGGGGCTGGGGAAATTCTGAATTATGAATAGTGAATTGTGAAGTGCCCAGTGCCCGGGTGTGGAATAGATTCTACGATCCGGGTTGTGAGCACTCACCTTCTTCAGGGGCCGAAAGCTGACCGCTGAAGGCTGATCGCTTGCAACGGACCACTGACAAGGGACTAACTCGTGAATTTCAGCGATATCGAGTACTTTCCTGCGCGCCGCAAGACGCGCAAAGTGCAGGTCGGTCGGCTCACGATTGGGGGCGACGCCGCCATTGTCGTGCAGTCGATGACCAAGACGGATACTCGCGACACCGAGAAGACAGTAGCGCAAATCGAGCAGATGGAGGCAGCCGGCTGCGAAATTGTGCGCCTGGCTGTCCCCGACATCGAAGCTGCCAAGGCGCTGGCCGAAATTCGTAAACGCTGCCCGGATTCGATCCTCGTCGCGGACATTCACTTTCAGTACAAGTTTGCTCTCATGGCGCTTGATGCCGGGATTGACAAGCTCCGCATCAACCCCGGCAACATCGGCGACGACGAGAAGGTCCGCTTGGTGGTGCGCCGCGCGCAAGAGCAGAAAGTTCCCATCAGAATTGGAGTCAATGCGGGGTCGCTCGAGCGCCGACTGCTGGAGAAGTACGGCTATCCCACGCCCGAGGCGATGGTGGAGAGCGCCCTCTATCATATCCGGATTCTCGAAGAACTAGGGTTCATGGATACTATCGTTTCCCTGAAGGCTTCCAATGTGAAGCTGTGTGTGTCGGCCTATCGCTTACTTGCAAAGCAGGTTGATTATCCCTTCCACCTCGGCATTACGGAAGCTGGGACTCAGTTCTCCGGGAGCGTGAAATCCTGTGTGGGCATGGGAATACTTCTTGCTGAAGGCATAGGCGATACGATCCGCGTCTCACTAGCTACGGATCCGGTTGAGGAAGTTCGCGTCGCGTACGAAATGCTCAAGTCGCTAGAGCTGCGGAGCCACGGACCGGTGGTGATTGCCTGTCCCACGTGCGGGCGTTTGGAAGTGGACCTTTTCAAGATCGCAGGCGAGATTGAAAAGGCGACCGCCCACATCAAAATGCCTGTCAGCCTCGCCGTCATGGGCTGTGCCGTGAACGGTCCCGGCGAAGCGCGTGAAGCGGACCTTGGCGTGGCGGCCGGACGTGGCAACGGCATGATCTACAGAGAAGGGAAGGCCATCCGGCGGGTCAGTGAGGAGGAGATCGTCCCTGCCTTGCTGGAAGAGATCGAGCGATTTGTGGCAGACAAAGCCGCCGGGGTTGCGGCGCCACCCAACGAGATCACCGCTCAACCCGCTCCCACGACTGTTTCCCCCTTTCCGATCCTGAAGTAACCGGCTCCTTCGTGACTCACCCTAGACATCCCCTTCGTGTCGAGTGTCCTCTGCCCATAGGGCAGTTGGCGCTTCATGCGGTGGCCGATGCGGCGATTGCGTTGCCCGATACTCATGAACATGCAGACTTGGCTGCAATCGTACCAGGGGACGGCCGGAGTTGATAGAATGATCCAGGCGAGGCCAAAGGCAGTTGTGGAGGCACAGTGAGAAATCTTCCTCTGTCGAAAGTCTATCAGTTGCTCGAACCGGGCCCAGTGGTCCTGCTGACGACTGCCCGCGGGAGCCGCGCCAACATCATGACGATGTCTTGGCATATGATGGTCGAGTTTGAACCGCCGCTGATTGCCTGTGTCGTGAGCAACAGGAATCACAGCTTTGCCGCACTGCGGGCGACGAAAGAGTGCGTGATCGCCATTCCGGCGCTGGAACTGGCGCCCAAGGTCGTGGAGGTCGGCAACTGCTCAGGCCGGAAAGTGGATAAGTTCGAGAAATTCGGTCTGACGCCGGTGCCAGCCGAGTCTGTGGCCGCGCCACTAGTGGCCGAGTGTTTCGCCAATCTCGAATGCAAGGTAGCCGACACTCACTTCGTGGACAAGTACTGTATGTTCGTCCTGGAAGTGCTCAAGGCCTGGACCGATCCTGCGCAAAAGAATCCGAAGACCATCCACCATCACGGATACGGCAGGTTCGTTGTGGATGGCGAGATGATCAAGCTGAAGTCGAGAATGCGATGACCAGCACACGACAAGAACGTTGGACTTGCCAGCCCGCAAAGAGCCAGGTGGTTGTGCCCGAGTCGCTCCTGGTGCGCGGAGTTGGGAGCAGGGCAGGGAATTTGGTCTTGCCTTCGCCGACGCGCTGCATATGGCCAGCGTCGGGAACGCCAAGCAGTTCGCCACCTTCGACCGAAAGCTCGCCCGGCAAGCGAGCCGCGCGACTGCGCTTGAGGCAGTCTCCCTCTGATCCGAGTTCACAACTCCTTCTTGCGATTGCGTTTTGTAAAGGCTGTGCTTTCAATACTATACACTTGACATACGAGTAAGTACCTTTGTTTTCTACAACATTCCGGCTTCGCCCGGGAGTTTTCCACAGCGCACCTTTGTTTTCATAGACATTCCGGCTTCGTTCGTTCAAATTTTCTCTTGCATTCGACCAGATGTTAGACTTTTCGTCCGCCCTACCGTGGGCCAATGTGAGGCTCCTTCGTTCCGCTTGGCACATTCCCGAGAGTGAGCAGGAACCGGCGCCAGCATAGCGATAGAGCGCACCCAGGAGGCGTTCCCTCCCGCTCAGTATCAACCTAGAGCTGTTTCGATTTAAGTATTTGCATATCCACAGGAGGCGAAGTAATTTGTGCATTCGCTTGGGGAGACCGTATTGAGCAACTCCCCGATTTCCTTCCAGAGGGTATCGATATCGCGCCTGGCGGCTTTGCGAAGCAGCGCCTTGAGTTTGGAAAAGAACTTTTCGATGGGGTTCAGGTCCGGAGAGTAAGGGGGCAGATAGAGTAGGGTAGCTCCGGTCGCGGTGATCGCTTTCGCGACTCCGGTCACCTTGTGACTGCTGAGGTTGTCGAGGATCACGGTCTCTCCCGGTTGGAGCGTGGGGCACAGGAATTGATGCACATAAGCCAGAAACGTCTCGCCGTCCATGGGCCCGTCGGTAACCATCGGTGCGGTCAACCGGCGGCGGCGCAGAGCGCCTACAAAGGTCGTCGTCTCCCAATGCCCGTGCGGTGCCGAGTCGAGGCAACGCTGACCTCGGGGGGCGCGTCCGTAGCGTCGCGTCATGCTCGTCGATATCCATGTTTCATCGATGAAGACGAGCTTTTCGACTTCCATCGTGGGCAGTGCCCGCTGCCAGGCTTTTCTTGCCCGCTGCACGTCTTCGCGTTCTTGCTCGCTGGCGTGCAGGGTTTTTTTTGAAGGTAAGGTTCCATTTGTCCAACTGATGCCACAAGGCACCGATCTTGATCGAGATGCCCTGCTCGGCGAGACGTTCACCTAACTCGGCCAAGCTCAGACCCGGCGCTTGTTCGATCCAGGCGCGCAGCACGGGCTCCAGCTCCGCGATCCGCGAACGGCGATGGCCTCCAATCTGAAAGCTGGTGCGTTGTCCGGTCTTCTGCTCCCGACCCCGCACCTGGTAAACCCAGACGCGACTGACTTCCAGTCGCCGCGCAATCGCCGTCGGACGTTCGCCGCGATCCAATGCCCATAACACCCGATCCCGCAAATCTTGTGAATAGGATTGCATCCTCTGCCTCCCCTAAACCGGCAGAGGCATTATCGCACATAAATGTATACACTTAAATTAAAAAGGCTCTAGTATTGTAGCCTACGTGGTTCTGCTTGTCAAGAGACCGGAGGTCTGTTTCCGTCGGCAGGGCACTGCGCGCGCCCCCGCTGGTCCCGTGCGGATGGGCCTGTAGAACCTAACGTGCGTGCTACAATCCGGATCTGCGATTGCGGGTGGACAAAGGAGTCGAGGCATGAGCGATCTGTGGAACGATTTCAAACACTCGCTTCAGATGTTCCGCAAGAACCCCGGCTTTACCCTCGCGGCCGTTGTCACTTTGGCGCTGGGCATCGGAGCCAACACCGCCATCTTTAGTGTGGTCAACGCAGTCCTGCTCAAGCCGCTCACCTACCCCGAAGCCGACCGCATGGTCGAGTTCATTCACAATCCGGCCTATGGCGGCATTGTTCTTGCGTCCAACCTTGCCTCGATTCCGATGTTTCATCTCTATCAGCGGGAGACGAGCGTATTCCAGGACGTTGCCGCCTACGACTTCACCAGCCCCGGCTTCAACCTCACCGGCGACCGGCCCGAACAACTCCACGGCATTCACGTTACCGAGGGTTACTTCCGTCTCTTCGGCGCCAGGGCCATGCTGGGCCGTACCTTTACGCCGCTGGAGGACTCGCCCAACGGCGGCAAGATAGTGGTCCTAAGCTATGGCCTTTGGCAGCGCCAGTTCGGCGGCGATCCGGCCATCGTCGGAAAATGGCTCTCGCTGGGCAATGAGCCTTATACGATTGTGGGCGTGATCGGAAAGGAGTTTGTCTCCGATCCCGATGCGGACATCTGGCTGCCCTTTCAGTTTGAGCCCTCCAGCACGAATATGAACCAGTACTTTCAAGCCGCCGCACGTCTCAAGCCCGGCATCACGCTCGCCGCCGCCAACGCGCAAATGAAGCTCGCAACCGAGGAGTATTACCGCCTCTTCCTCAAAAGCAGCCCCGACGAAGGTGAGATATTTGCCGTTGAGCCGCTGCGCGACTTGATCATCGGCGATGCGCGTAGATCGTTGCTGGTCATGCTGGGAGCGGTTGGCTTGGTGCTGTTGATCGCCTGCGCGAACGTCGCCAATCTGCTGCTCGTGCGTGCCACGGGACGCAAACGGGAGTTGGCCATCCGCTCCGCGCTGGGCGCCAGCCGCGGGCGCATCATCCGCCAGTTGCTGACAGAGAGTGTTCTGCTCTCCGTTGCGGGCGCCGTGCTCGGCCTGGTTCTTGGGTTTGCCGGCGTGCGCGCACTGCTTGCCGTCAGCCCCGCGGGTCTGCCCCGCCTCGGCGAAAACGGCTCCGCCGTGGTGATGGATTGGCGTGTGCTCGCCTTCACCCTCGCCGTTTCGCTGCTTACGGGTGTTCTGTTCGGACTCTTCCCCGCCTTTGCCGCCTCGCGCACCGACCTGACCACTTCGTTGAAGGAGGGCAGCAATCGCTCCGGCACCGGATTCCGTTCGGGTAAGACCCGGTCGTTGCTGGTCATCAGCGAGGTCTCATTGGCGCTGGTGCTGCTGATCGGCGCGGCGCTGCTGATCCGCACCTTTATTTCCCTGCGCGCGGTCTCTCCCGGCTTCGACTCCCACAACGTCCTCACCGCCGAGATGTCCATGACCGGCGCGCGCCTTCACACGACGGAGGGAATAGCCCAGCTCTCCCGGGATGCCCGCACTCGGCTCAATGCCATTCCCGGAGTGGAAGTCTCGGCCTCGACGGTCTGGCTGCCCAGCCAGGTCGACGACGGCTTGGCCTTCCAAATCGTTGGGCGGCCCGATAAGCGCTGGTTTGGCGCTCGATGGATGAGTTTTTCACCCGGCTACCTGGGTGTCTTCAGGATTCCCGTTTTGCGCGGGCGCGATCTCCGGGAGACCGATACGCTCGCAGCTCCCGGCGTGGTGCTCATCAATCAGGCTTTGGCAAACAAATTCTGGCCCGACGAGGACCCGGTCGGCCAGCACATCCAGATCGGGACGGGTCTGGGGAAGGAGACCGATGAACCGCCGCGGACCATCATTGGAGTGGTGGGCGACACACACAACCAAGGTCTCGGTCACCCTCCCGATCCCATGATGATGGTTCCCACGGCGCAGGTCGTGGACTGGTATGCCGCGGCTTACTCCGATACCTCCGCAATGATCTGGGTAGCGCGCACCCACGGCGACCCCCATCAGGCCATTGCCGCCGTCACCGGGCAACTACGCCTCGCCAGCGCAGGGTTTCCGGTCGCGCATATCCGTACCATGGAGGAAGTGATGCGGCGCTCCACGGCCCGCCAGAGCTTCAACATGCTGCTGCTCACCACCTTCGGCGTGGTCGCGCTGGCTCTCGCCGCCATCGGCATCGGTGGCCTGATGGCCTATTCTGTCGCGCAACGCACCCAGGAGATCGGCATCCGCATGGCGCTGGGCGCGGATGGCACTTCAATTCGTATGCTCGTCGTGTGGCAGGGAATGCGGCTGGCAATCGTGGGCGTAGTACTGGGTCTGGGTGCGGCCTTCGGGCTCACGCGGGTCATCGCCAGTCTTTTGTTCGGCGTCAAGGCCTGGGATTCTGCGGCGTTTCTCGCTGCGCCGCTCATCCTTACTGCCGTAGCACTGTTTGCCGCATGGCTGCCTGCCACGCGTGCCTCCCGACTCGACCCCGTGCAGGCGTTGCGTACGGAGTAGACTGGAAGAACCCGCTCACGCCTTAGTGGTTGAACGTTCCGGGATGGCTTCGCTGATTCGGCCTGGGGCAAAAGCCCTTAGGAGCCGGAAAAACTTCGAGGAGCGGCGGGCATCTTCCTGGATCTGTGCTTTGAGCATAGCAGGGTTCTTAAACTTCATTTCGTCCCGCAGCCGGTAGAGGAACTCGATTTCCAAATGCCGTTCGCGAATTCCGCCGCCCGGAAAGTTGAGGAGAAACGTCTCGACCGTCAGTTTGTGATCATCACCAAACGTGGGTTTATGGCCGACGTTGGTGACGGAGTCATGGGACTTGTCACCGATTTTGGTGCGCGTGACATACACACCGATCTTCGGCAGTTGCTCCTCGATGGGAGCAAGATTGAGCGTGGGGACCGTGTGTTTGTGCCCCACGCCCATGCCAGCCGCAATCGGCCCATAAGCGGAGAAGGGCCGTCCAAGCAGGCGGTTGGCGACATGAACGCTTCCTTGCGCCAGCAGTTGTCGAATGCGAGTGCTGGAAACTTCCTGCCCGCGCACTTCGACCAGCGGCGTCACTTCCACTTCGAAGCCTTCTTGCCGACCGAGCTTTTCGAGCATTTCCACGTCCCCAGAGTGACGATGTCCAAAGCGAAAGTTTGGTCCCACATGGATGGCCACAGCATGCAATGGCCGGACTAGAATGTTCCTCACGAACTCCAGGGGAGAAAGGTGCGCCAGTTCGCGGTTGAAGGGAAGAACGACAAGCATGTCAATGCCGCAGGCTTCGATGAGCCGGACTTTCCTGGGAAAAGGTGTAAGCAGTTTTGGAGCGCGAGCAGGGGATAGAAACTTGATGGGATGAGGTTCAAAGGTGATGGCTGCGGCTACCGCGCCGATGGGACGAGCAACTTGCACAACCCTGTCGAGAAGCTTCCGGTGCCCCAGATGGACGCCATCGAAGTTGCCGATCGTTACGACGCAGGTGGAGGGCAAATGACGCGATTCGTAAACATTGTGAATGACTCGCATAGTTAGTCGAGAAGTCGAGAAGTCGAAGAGTTAAGAACTTCAAGCGGGCGCTGTCATTCTGAGCGAAGCGAAGAATCTCCGCGGTACCGGAACGAAGCAACTACAGAGATTCTTCGCTTCGCTCAGAATGACATGGCGCTCCACAGTCGAAAGTCGAGAGTCGACGAGTCGGGAGTCGAAGGTCGAGAAGTTAGGGACTCTTGACTCCTCGACTCTCAACTCCTCGACTTCTCTAGAATTCCAATTGCAACCCGTCGTAAGCCAGTCGCACGTGCGGCGGAAGCTTGGCGTTGGTTTCCTCGTGCCCCAACTCGTGAGCGATGTGCGTGCCGTAGCCTTTTCGAACCCCTAACCGCTCCATCACGCTGAGCGCTTGTTCTACCGTCATGTGAGTGGGGTGGGGATGGGGCCGTAACATATCAAGGATCAAAACATCCAGGTCTTGCAGTAGAGGATAGCTCGTCTCGGGAATCTCGCTCACATCCGTGAGGTAGGCCCAATCGTTTATACGGAAGCCGAGGACGGGCAGATTCCCGTGCAGCACCGGAACGGGAATAACCGTTAGTCCTTCCAGCTCGAAAGGCCCGTCAATGACGTGCGGGTCCAGCCGCGCGAGCCCCCCGAAAGGATAGTCGCCGTCAAAAATGTACTTAAAAATCCGCTTGATATCTTGCATGCACCGGCCGTTCGCGTAAATCGGAATGGGCTTCTGCTGCCGAAAGTAAAAGACACGCACGTCATCAAGCCCCAGAACGTGGTCGGCGTGGGCGTGCGTGAACAGCACGGCGTCCAGCCGCTCCAAGCCCTCACGCAAAGCTTGCGCGCGGAAATCCGGCGTCGTATCGATCACCACCGCCCGTCCCTCAAACTGGACAAGGATCGAAGGCCGCGTGCGCTCATCACGCCGGTCAGGAGATGTGCACACCTTGCAGTGGCAGGCGAGTGTGGGAACCCCGGTGGAAGTCCCCGTACCCAAAAAAGTCAGTCTCATTTGTTCTTTCGGGCCTGGCGTTTTTCAAGCTGGACGAAACTCATGCGAAGTTCGTAGAGGGCATCTTCAAGCAAATGGGATTCGCCGGCGGTGAGATTGCCTTGGGTCTTTTCCTGTAGGACTTCCAGCAGGTCAATGGTGCGCTTCGCGTTCGGCATGTCCGCGGGGATGTGCTCTCCTGACGGCCCGGGGATTAATCCAAGCTGGAACATCGCCGTTGTGCTTAGGTAAGAAACCAGCATTTCAAAGCCGGGAGAATCATCGCCGAATTGGTCGGGGGGCTCGCTTTGCGGCTCGCTCATCGCGCTGCGCTCTCGGTCAGGTGCAGCTTCCAGCTTTTCTTCGCCACGGTGGATTTCTTCCTTTCGTGAGCCGTCGGCGGCAAATGGCCTACGGTCCACCACCCTAAACCCAGTTGAACTGCTTTCCTCTCCGGCCATCGAACGCCCCCTCCATCAACTCGCGGCCCAAAAAACTCTGGCCGACTCTTGCACCTGTCTGTGAGTTTATCAACAATTCCGGGAACCAACAAGACGGGGAACCTTAGGGGCTTCCCTAATTCTTGTCCGGGTCAGATAAACAACGGTTGGAGCCTTGCAAGCGGAGGCAGTCAGATGTGCGCTAGGGTCCAGCGGGGGAATCACAGTAGGGCCGACCCTTGGGACGGCCTGGCCGGGGCAAGCCCCGGCCCTACACCGATTGCCCCGCCCGAAACTGTCGTATCACGTGCGTCGCAGAACTCATGTTGCAGTTGATACCGTTGCCTTGATAGATTACTAAAAACTCAGCTTTCGCAGGACCCGTGACTACCTGCGAAAGAGAGGAGCAATTCTGGCCGGCGAAAAACTGCCCAAGCTTGTTGACCTGATGGCACATCTCCGAGGCCCCGAGGGCTGCCCCTGGGATCGCGAGCAGGACTACGATACCGTCAAGGGATTGTTGCTCGAAGAGGCATACGAAGTCGTCGACGCCGTCAACGCACGCGATTTCAAAGGCATGGAAGAGGAATTAGGCGATCTGCTTTTCCAGGTGGTGTTCTATTCCCGCTTGGCAGAGGAGGAAGGGCGCTTCGATATCGATAGCGTTATCGAGCGCGCGCACGCAAAACTCGTTCGGCGGCACCCTCACGTTTTCGGTGACGTGCACGCCAAAAATGCCGATGAAGCTCTCAAGAGTTGGCTGAGCGTAAAAGAGCAGGAACGGGGGTCACCGGTTGAGGGCAAGCAGGATAGAAATTCAGTCCTGGATGGGATTGCTCCGGTGCTGCCAGCGACCCTGGAAGCCTATGAACTCGGTTTGCGAGCCTCCGAAGTCGGTTTCGATTGGAACAGAATTGAGGATCTGCTGGAAAAGGTCGAAGAGGAGATTCGGGAGCTGCGTCGCGAACTGAATCGAGATGCAGGTGACAGATCGGTTCGGCTGGAGGAAGAGGCTGGCGACTTGCTATTTACCGCCGCGAACTTGGCGCGATTCCTTCGCTCCGACCCGGAGACTTGCCTGCGGAGGGCCAATCAGAAATTCAAGCGTAGGTTTCAGGCTCTCGAAAAGGAAGTCGCGATGCGTGGAAGAAACCTGAGGGAATGTTCTCTGGAGGAAATGGAGTCTCTTTGGAACGAGCTGAAGTCAAGAGAAGTCAAGTGACATACACGATTCGGCCTTGCCAAAATCTGCAGGAACTTGCCGCCGTGGTCACAGTCCAGCAGGAGGTTTGGGGGTACGCGGAACATGAACTCTACCCTTTAAGGCTCTTCGTTAACCTCAAGCGAATAGGAGGGCAGGTGCTGGGCGCATTCACGCCGCAAGGTTGCCTGGTGGGCTTCGTAGCTTCCTTGCCTGCCTGGCACGGCGTCAACCGCTATTACCACTCGCTCTCCCTTGGGGTACTGCGCGCGCACGAGAACCGCGGACTGGGCCAGGCACTGAAGCTGGCGCAGAGGCGCGGCGCTCTTCGAGCCGGAATCGACCTCATCGAGTGGACCTTTGATCCTCTCCGGGCGAAGAATGCTCACCTCAACATTGTTCGGCTGGGCGCCATCGCCCGCTGTTACCAACCCGACTGCTACGGTCACGTAGAGAGCAGGCTCCAAAAGGGGCTGCCCAGTGACCGCCTGGTTGCGGAATGGCGGCTGAGGTCAAAGCGGGTCAAGCGGGCGATAGCGGGAAAACAGCCGCGCAGCAACAAACAGAAGCCAGCGGCAGTTGTTGAGATTCCGGCGGACATCGATCAAATAACACCCTCAAACCCGCAGGAGGCGCGCGAGCGCCAGTGGACGGTTCGCAAGCAATTGCAAGAGTTCTTTGCTCAGAAACTGGTCATCACAGGATTCGAATACGACGGGAAATCAGCTCGTTACTTATTGGACCCTTATGAAGATTGATCGTGTGGAACTCAGAGAAATTCAAATTCCTCTCGTCCATTTTTTCCAGACGAGTTTTGGCAGAACTACGACGCGCAGGATCGTTCTTGTGCGGGTCGAAGCGGAAGGCCTTACCGGTTGGGGAGAAGTCACCGCCGGCGAAGAGCCGTTCTATAGTCATGAAACTCCCGAAACCGCCTGGCATATCTTGCGGGACTTCCTCATCCCTTGGGTTTTAGGCAAGCAGTGGGCATCTCTTTCGGACGTTGCTGAACGCTTCCGCCCCATCCGTGGGCACAACATGGCCAAAGCCGCCCTGGAGAACGCCCTTTGGATGATCGAGGCGCAACAGAAAGGCGTGTCTCTGGCGAAAGCGGTGGGTGGGACGCTGGAAGAGATTCCGTGTGGCGTGTCCGTCGGAATTCAGAACAGCATTGAGGAACTGCTGGAAAAAATCGCCCGTGAAGTTTCAGCAGGGTATCAGCGAATCAAGGTGAAGGTCAAGCCGGGTTGGGATACCCCGATCCGTCGATTAGTTTTCGACCGGACTCTGCAACTGCATCGTAGGATGTTGCGGACAAAGGCGGTGCGCAGGTTTGGAGGGCACGGGTTTCGGCGTGCATTTCTCACCCTCTGGGTGCCGAATTCCGTTATTATCCCGGCATGCGCAAACCGCCCAGACGTTCCCCGACCGAATCGCCGTTGCGGTTCGAGGTTGACCCTGAACCCTTGCCGGAGATGCTCACCGCGTTGGGAGGGATACCGCTGGTGGTGCAAGCCTTCCGCTCCCTGGGGTTGCCGGAGAGCGTGCGGGAGCGGGTGCGAGTGAAAGAGCGGCAGCGCGGTTACGACGAAGCGACTTTGGTGGAGAGCTTCGTGATTCTGAACGCGGCGGGGGGCGAATGCGTGGATGATTTTGAGCGGCTGCGGCAAGACCCCGGGTTGGCGGACATGATCGGACACGAGTTGCCGTCGCCCAGCGCCGCGCTGCAGTTTTTGTACGCCTTTCACCAGGAGGAGAAGATCAGCGAAGCCGAGCAACGACGCCTGCCGGGGGAGATCGCCTACATTCCGGAAGAAACGGTGCCGTTGGCGGGATTGGGGCAAGTCAACTGCGATCTGGTGCAGCGCTTCGGGGAGCGTCGTCCCGAACAGCGCATCGCCACGGTGGACCAGGACGCCACGATTATCGAGAGCCGCAAGCAGGAAGCGAAGGCGACCTACGAAGGGGAGCGCGGCTATCAGCCCATGCTGGCGGTGTGGGCGGAGACCGGTCTGGTGCTGGCGGACCAGTTTCGAGACGGCAACGTGCCGGCGCAGATGCAGCCTCTGGCAGTGGCGCAAGGGGCTTTTACCGCCCTGCCCGGGACGGTGAGCGAGTACTACTTCCGGGGTGATTCGGCCTGTCACGAAAGTGGCTTGGTGAATTGGCTGCGCAACGAGCAACGACCGGGCGGGCCGCCAGGGCGGATCGGTTTTGCCATCAGTGCACGCCTGACGGAGGCTTTGCATGCGGCGATTGAGGCGGTGCCGGAAGGCGCGTGGGAACCCTACGGCAAGCCTCATCCGGAAGAGATCCGGGAGTGCGCGGAGGTCGCGTTCGTGCCCAGTGAGAAGACCGAGAAGAAGGATATAGAACCTCTGCGCTATGTGGCCATTCGGATTCGCAAGAAGCAGGGAGAACTGTTCGAGGACGGCAGTCGGGTGCGCCACTTTGCGGTGCTGTCGAACCTGTGGGAGTGGAAGGCGGCACGGCTGATCGAGTGGCATCGGGAGAAAGCGGGCACGGTGGAAATGGTGCATGACGTTCTCAAGAATGACTTGGGGGCGGGGGTGCTGCCCTCGAAATATTTCGGAGCGAATGCGGCTTGGCTGCGCTTGGTGGTGATAACGCATAACGTACTCACCGCTCTGAAGTGGATCGCGCTGCCGGCGGAGTTGCTCACGGCGCGCCCCAAGCGCTTGCGCTTTTTGATCTTCAACACGCCGGGACGACTGGTGCGTCACGCCCGGCGCTTGCTGCTGCGGTTGGCGGCGGTAGCCGAAGGGATTGCCGCCTACCGGGAAGGGTTGCGGTTGTTGGCAGCAGTGAGCTGAGACGTATGCCAAAATGGCCGAGTTATCAAAGGATTTGCAAGGCACTTTCTCAAAACCTTCTCCGCGTGTCTTGCTTTGGCGCGGAATCAGGCACCATAAGGAGTATTCCAGTGAGCCGAGCACCGTGACCAACCCACCGAAGCGCCGTGGAGATGCGTCACCTTAACCCACGGCCCCGCTAAACAACGCCAACTGCCATCAAGTGAATCACTCTGCGTCGTTATCAACGGATTGGGGGGATATTGAGGTTCTGGACCGCATTCGCACGAAATTCCCTCGTATCGCCCTGATGGCCGATGCCAATTCTGCTTACACGCCGGCCGACCTTGCTCACCTGAAGCAATTCGATCGGTTCTATCTGATGATGATTGAGCAGCCGCTCGGCTGGGACGACATCATTGATCATGCCAAGCTGCAAAGGGAAATCTCCACGCCGATTTGCCTGGATGAGTCGATTCACAGTGCCGAAGATGCGCGGAAGGCCGTCGAAATCGGCGCTTGCAAGATCATTAATGTGAAGCTCGGCCGCGTGGGAGGCTTTACTTCGGCGAAACAAGTTCACGACGTGTGCCGAGCAAGAAACGTTCCGGTTTGGTGTGGCGGGATGCTGGAGTCAGGAATCGGGCGTGCCCACAACATTGCCATGTCATCGCTGCCCGGCTTTACGCTTCCGGGAGATGTTTCCGCCGGCAAGCGATACTGGGCGGAGGACATCATCGACCCGGAGGTGACCGTCAGCGCGGCCAGGAACCATCCGCGTTCCACGGACGCCCGGGCTGGGGTTTGAGCCCAACCTCGACCGAATCGAAAAAGTGACAGTAAGAAAGGAACTGTTTGGGTAGCCCGCCGGCCAGGGAAGCTCGACCCGCAAATGCAAAGGCTCGTGGCCGCAAGCACGGGATGATGCACATCCTGCTTTTCTGGGGGACAGTGTTTTGGGCCTCCAATATCGTGGCAGCTAAAGAGGCTGTGAACGGCTTTGGGGGGATGGGCCTCGCGCAGTTGCGTCTTGCCGGCGCAGCCACCCTTTTTCTGGCACTGTTCCTCGCACGGCCGGGAAGGCCTGAGTTGCGTTTGAGCAGCCGTCAGTGGCTTGTCCTCGCAGTCGTGGGATTCAATGGGATGACGCTGAACCAAATAGGTTTCATCAACGGATTGGCGAGGACGTCCGTGGCGCACACCGCGCTCATAGTGGCGCTGGGTCCCGTGATGGTGTTGGCGCTTTCTTGCCTTATGCGATTGGAACCATTAACTCCACCCAAGTTCCTCGGCATGCTGATTTCCTTCGGGGGAGTAGCGATCCTGACGCTCGGCGGAGCCGAAAGGGGGAGCACGGCGCATTGGCAAGGGGATCTCATTGTGTTGGCGGGCAGCGCTTCATTCGCTTACTACACGATTCAGGCTAAGGCAATCGCGAATCGGTACGACGCCCTTACCCTCAACACTTTGACGTTCGCGATCGGTTCCTTGCTGATGATCCCGTTTGCCGCACGCTCAGTTCTCAATATCCGCTGGGCCGGCGTGCCCCTCGCCGCCTGGGGCGGGTTGGCATTCATGGTCATTCTAGGGACGGTGGTGAGTTACCTCGTTTACGCGTTTGCTCTCACCGAACTTTCCGCGTCGCGCGTGGCAGCATTCGCGTACCTCCAGCCGGTTGTGGCGGCGCTTTTGGGTGTATGGGTGCTCGGAGAAAGAATCACCCTAGGGCTGGTGGGCGGCGGAGCGACGATTCTCGCCGGTGTGTACCTGGCCGAGCGCGAACGGGGGGAGGAAGGGGTGAGTGCGCCCGGCTGACAGCGCACTACTCATCGCAGGACTTCTACCACCGGGCCTCTTCTGACAGGCCGGAATGCCACCGCAAGGAACAGGCCCATCATGAATCCTCCCACGTGGGCCCACCAAGCCACCCCGCCACCTGTTGCCGACTGAATGGTAAGCATTTGGTAGCCCGTGAAGAACTGGATCAGGAACCAGTAGCCGAGCAGCAGGATGGCCGGCAGTTCGATTGTCCAGAAGAAAAAAATCAAAGGGATGAGAGTTGTGATGCGGGCGCGTGGAAAGCTGACGAAGTAGGCCCCAAGCACGCCTGCGATGGCCCCGCTTGCTCCGATGGTGGGCATGCGAGACCCCGCGTTGAGAAAGATGTGAAGAATCGCGCCCGCAAAACCTGAGAGAAAGTAGATGCACAGAAACTTGAAATGCCCGAAACGATCTTCCACACTCCGCGCGAAGACGAAAAGGAAAAGCATGTTCCCGAGGAGGTGCAGCCATCCCCCGTGCAGGAACATTGAAACGAAGATAGGAACGAAAAAGCCTGCGAGTGTCAGGTTTGGGGTCCCGTAGCGCGCCACATACCGAGCAGGGACGATCCCGAAGAGGAAAACCAGGTGGTTAATTCTTGGGCCAAGCGAAAGTTCAAAAAAGAAGACCCAGACATTCGCGATAATGAGTGCGAGAGTAACAAACCAGAAGGTCCGCCGCCGGATGTGGTCGGTGAGGGGGAGAGGGACCATAGACGGACCATTGTACATGGGCAGGGTCGTAGTGCCCATGAGAAAAGCTGCGCGACCCGGTTCCAAGGACCGGCTTCCGTGCAGCGCTTTCCGGGGGCGTCCTCGACTACTCTCTCGTGCTTCTGCCGGGCACAAGAAACTCACCGTTGGGCCTTCCCCGTGGTGGCCGTTTCTGACATCACGGGAAGCGGTCTTCGGCTATGGATGTTCAGGATTCACGGAGAGCAGAGGACGACCGCTCGGACCCTCAGGGAGAAACGTCGCGCCAGGGAATGTCACGGCAGGGATGTTAAGGCAGGGACATGTTAAGGCAGGGAAGGCCCGATTGGAGATAAAGGGTGTATACTCTCACGGGCCGAAAGGCCACAACGGAATCTCCGGGGTAATGATGATTGAGCAGATGTCTTTTCGCAACAGTTCAGGAGCCCGCTGCTCGTGCTCGCCTTTTGCTTTCGGGAGTCGCTCGGGATTCGTTGACAGATCTCTTCCAGCCATGCTCCTTGCTCTATCCGTCATTCCGGGAGCGCGTTTACTCGCTCAAGAATCCGCCGAAAGTGGGCGGAGTCTAGCCAAAAGCTCGATTCAGCGTACATTCACCGCCGCCGATGCCAATGGGTTGTCTGGCACTCTGGGGGCAAGTGCGCTTTCCGATTTTGCCGACGCTCAGGGTCCGTACAAATTCGACCAGTCGGGCGCGGGCAATTATCCGTCCGGGAGCAGGGCAGGGAATTCCCCGCCGTCCATCAACACCCTGGCTCTAGGAAGGAACGAATCGCAGGTTGAGAGCACCAGCTCGCAATCTGAGCCAGGCGGTCAAGAGAATGAAGAGTGCGGCCAACCGCTATCCCACCGCTCGTGGACACTTGAAGTGTGGGCGGGGGGTGCTGATGGCCTGTACCTCGCTACGTCAGGCACGCACTTCTGGTTCACAGGTGTGCGTGTGGGCAAGATCTTAACGCGTGAGCACGGCAAGGGTCTGTTCCGCGGCAATCTTGAATACGCATTCGACATTATTCCGGCAGCGTTGGCGGGAAAGAGCCGTCAGAGTTATGGCGGCGGATTCGATGCTTTTGTGTTCAAGTGGAACCTTACACCACGCAAACGGATTGCCCCGTACTTTGAAATAGCCGGCGGCTGCTTGTTTACCAGGGCCGACGTCCCGCCGGGGACCTCGAATGTCAATTTTACGACCCAGGCCGGTCCCGGATTCCGCATCCTGCTGCACCGCAGCCACGCGATAACCGTTGGGGTCAAGTTCTTTCACCTGTCGAATGCCTATATGGCGACGATGAATCCTGGTGTGAACGGTCTGAACCTGACGATAGGCCACCAATGGTCGTGGTAGAGGGCCGGCGAAGCATGAGTGATTGGCGCATCGAGAACACAAAATTCACGAGGGGAGCAGTCCTTTTTTTCAGGAAGTACGCCCGCTATAGCGATGTGTGGGATCACGATCATTGTGAGGGATGCGTGGCTACGTTCATGGAGTCCGGAGGACCAGATACCCTGCAAGAGGGATATGCACAGAGGACGAATACCGATGGATATGCCCGAACTGCTTCAACGATTTGAAAGACGAGATGGGATGGAAGCTTGGTTGAAATTCAAAATGAGTCACTACCCATGAATCGGACAATTGCATTCGGAGGCCGAGGGGGATGTATGTTAACGGTTGGTCGAATTGCGAGAGGGCTTGCTGATTGGCCGAAACTAGTAAATCGGGCCATTATCCATTGAGTACAGGCTGTTCCAAGATTTGCGGAATATACCTCTTTTTGGTTCTTGTGGGAACGCTGCCGCGAACCTGGGGGCAAACCACGCCGGCGACGCCCGGGAATGATACTTCTCTCCCCCCGGCCAAGTCTTCCTCCGTCCAAAATGCGGACCGCCCCGTTTCGTGGAAACTCCTCATCCCAAACATCGTTCACGATCAGAAACCCATCTGGCTGTTTCCCGCAAAGGTGGTTAAGGGAGAACATCTGAAGCCAGCCGTGGGCCTGACCCTGGCCACGGTGGGGTTGGTGGCCCTCGATCCGCACGATGCAGCCGTATTTCCGTCGCACTACGAGTTGGAACGGCTTCAACAATATTTTCAGCGGCAAGAATACTGAGCTGGCTTCAGCAGCAGTCCCGCTTTCGTTTTATGTGGTTGGGCTGGCCCGGGGCGACCGATACGCCCAGCAAACCTCGCTGTTGGCGGGGGAAGCCGTAGCCGACTCGGAAATCCTCACGTCAGTTATGAAGGATATTGGCCGTCGCCTGCTTCCCAGAGACGTTCCTCCCTATGGCGATTTTTCCCATACGTGGTTCAAGGCTCACGTCACTCTTCTCAAGGGAGTGAGCAGCTTTCCTTCCGGTCACGCCATCGGCGCTTTTTCCGTCGCCACGGTTTTCGCGAATCGCTATCGCCAGCATCGCTGGGTCCCTTGGGTGGCTTACGGCCTGGCGGGTTTGGTTGGATTCTCGCGCATTCCTCTTCAGGCCCACTTTCCTTCCGATGTTTTCGCTGGCGCGGTGCTGGGTTACACCATCAGCCATTACGTGGTGTTGCGTCAGCAATGAGGATTTGCAGCGTACCAGGGATGCCGGGAAGGAAATCCCGGATACGGTTCGGAGGGAGCTCGTCCGCAAGGAGGCAGGGTGAATCGACGTGAGTTTATTGCGACAGGAGCTGCCTTTCTGGCGCCGCGACTAACCGCGGCCGATGAGGCTCAGGTTCCGCCATCAGAACTGCCGGGGCTCAGGTACCATCCCGAGGGTGATGCGATTGTGGTCCGGAATGGCGGGCAGACCTACAATCGCCCACTCTACTGCCACCTCATTTGGCCGGTGGTCTACGCCGGTGATAAGCCGCAGTTGTTGGGGCTGGACTGGGCGGGCGGGTTCGGCCGGTTGAGCGTCGGACTCATCCGGCAAGGCAAGGGTTTCTGGCTGCATGACTTCCAGGACATCACGGCTCGCTACCGGCCTGGCCGGATGGAGTGGCTGTTGCGGGACGAGCGACTGGCGGGGCTCGCGGTGACGATGGAGGCGGTGACTCTGGAAAGAGGCGCCGGGTATGCGGTGAGGTTGCGCGCCGACGGAGCGACCGAACAGGATACGGTGGTGTGGGCTTACGGGGACGCGCGCGCGGCCGGCGGGCCACTGGGCCCACAAGCGTCCTGGGAGGCGCTGTCGGACGCGGCGTTGGCCTACCGCTACACGGTATCCGCGGACGCGTTCGACATCCGGCTGGAGAAGCCAACGCGTATTCTGAAGGACGTGCCACCGCTGCGGGTGATCGGGCGCTTCCCGGCAGAGACCGCGTTACGCCTGGCCGACGGCGCCGCCGAGCACGACCTGGCAGCTTTCGTCAGGAGCGGAGAAAACCCGAAGAGGCCGGCGGTGTGCGCAACGCTGTCATTGGGGACGCGAGCAGAACAGTGCGTGGCCGTGTTTGTCGACACGATCACGGAGCGCCCCTACTCGATGTACGGCGCTAGCACCGTGGAAATGCAGAACACTGACTCCACAGCGGTGCCCGAGCGGGATCTGGATCCAGAGGTGCGCCGGTTCGAGCGGACCATTCCGGCGGATGCGACAGCGGCGTTCGCGGCGGGAATGCGGCGCGCCGAGACGCTAGGACAGCAGGTGGTTGTGGAGACGCCGGATCCGTATTTCAATGCCCAGGTGGCAGCTTCCTGTGCAGCGATGGAGGGGCTGTTTGTGGCGCCCAGCTTCGTGCACGGCGGGTCCCAGTGGCGCCAGCAGCAACCGGGCTGGCGGATGATGGACGGGGCTACGATGTATGGCTGGCATGAACTAGTGAAGATGGAGGCCAAATACTATCTCGGATTCCAGTTGCGGGAATCGCCCAAAACGGCGGCACATCCTATCGAACTGGGGACGCTGGAGGCTCCCGAGTCGCGGTTCTATGGAAAGGGCTGGATTGCCATGGACCAGTCCGTCTACAACTTCCAGGTGCAGTTCTTCGAGGAGTTGGTGCGTTCCTGGCGCTGGACGGCGGACCCGGAGCTTGAGGAGATCCTGATGCCGGCGCTCGAACTTCATCTGGAGCGGGCGCGGGAGTGTTTCGATCCGGATGATGACGGCCTGTATGAGAGCTACCTGAATTGTTGGCCCACGGATTCGATGTGGTACAACGGCGGCGGGACTGTCGAGGAGTCCAGTTACTGTTATTACATGCACCGCGCCGTGGCGGAGATGCGGTCGCGCCGGGGCGACAAGGACGCGGCGGCGCGCCACACGGCGCAAGCGGAGAAGATTCGCAAAGCGCTGAACGATGTGCTGTGGCTGAAGGAGAAGGGGCACTACGCTTCGTACATTGAACAGGGCGGCCACCAACGCGTGCATGATGACGCGTGGCTGTACAGCCAGTTTCTGCCCATCGACTTGGGCATCGCCAGCGCCGAGCAGGCCTTGCAAGCGCTCCACTACACGGAGTGGGGGTTGGAGCGCATCAAGCTGCCGTACGGCGGGGAGCTGTGCCACACGTCCAACTGGGTGCCGTCGAAGTGGTCAGTGCGGGAATTCTACTCCGGGGACATTTACCACCTCGCGCTGGCGTACTTCCAAACCGGCTTGGGCGACGCGGGCTGGGAACTGCTACGAGGCGCGTTTCTGGAAAGCGGCTACGGTGATGAGCGGCCCAAGGCAGCGTACGACAACAAGAGGAATTTCCTATCGCCCGGTGGCCTCAGCCACCCCCGTTGCTCCATTGATTTCAACGACATCACAACTATGTTTTGCCGTGCGACCGTCGAAGGACTGTTCGGCTACCGGCCGGATTATCCAGCGGGGATAGTGCGCGTGGAACCCGCCCTGCCGACTTCCTGGGACAAGGCGGCGCTGCGAACTCCCGATGTCTCGGTGGCGTTCCGGCGTAATGGCGCCAGGGACGTGTATGAAGTGGAGTTGGCGCGTCCGGCACGGTTGATGGTGCGGCTGCCTGTGCACGCCGGCGGGGTGAAGAGCGTGACCGTCAATGGAACGACGGCGGAGCACCGATGGGAGCCTTGGTTCGGCTGCGGCATGGTGCACGTGGAGGTAGCGAAGGGTTCGCGGTTCAGCATCGAGATGGAGGTGGACGGGCGGCGCTCGCCGGCGGCGGAAAGGCGAGCGAGAAAGAGAGCGGGCGAACGGCTGGAATTGACGAGCGCTGATGGACCGATTCTTGAGGTCAAGGACGCGCAGGGCTGCCTGGAGGGTCTCCGGATTGTAAACGGTAAGGCCGCGGCGCGTGTCACGTCCCGCGCCGGGCATTACGCCGTGCTGGCAAAAACCGGCTCCGGCCTGGGCGCTCATTGGGTCGTCCATAAACTTCAAGTGACCGATCCAGACGGCGAAGCGCGCCGGGCTGCAAAGACGCCGCTCGTGCCGCCTGCGAACGCGAAGTGGAAGTCCGTGGACCTTCGCGGAATTTACAACGGTGACATCCGAACGATCTTCGACTCAGAAGTATCTGTCACCGCGGCCGGCGACCTGTTCCTTGCGCCTGGGCACGGACGGATACAGCGCCTGGACGTTCCCGTACTGGGGATTAAAGCCGCCCGTCATCGACCTGGAGGAACTTGCGGAGGGTAAACTGGCCCAAGGGCGAGTGGTTGGTTACTCCCCAGAATGCGCGCTTCGCGAAGTTTCCGCAGGATCGCAACATCGCCTTCGCGTCGCTCTGGGAAAACTGGCCGCGCATTGTCTCCGTGCCGGTAAACGCGGCGGCGGAGTCCATCTGGCTGTTGGTCTGCGGGTCGACGAATCCGATGCAGGGCCGAATCGCCAACGCGGTGCTGCGATTTCGTTATGCCGACGGACCGGAGGAGGAGTTGGAATTGATCCCGCCGTTCAACTTCTGGACGCTGTGCCCGTTCGGAGGTACGGACTACGACTATGCGCGCGATGCGTTCTGCCTGCCCCTGACGCCTCCGCCGCACGTAAAATTGGGGAGGAACTGCCGGGCCATGGTCTACTCATGGAAGCTACGCGGGGGCGTTGCTCTCGGGGAAGTCGCACTGGAGGTGTTGTCGCAAGATGTGGTGATCGGGCTGATGGGTGTGAGCCTTGCGAATTTGGCGTGACGGCCGGACGGTTCACGATTTGGTAGTGGCGGTAGCGTTCAAGGCGCCTGTATGCAAGCGGTCGACTTTGAGAGTCAGCTCGATTTTGAGGGCACGCAGGCGTCGGTTATAATGCTCACCATTGGATCAGTCGTCGGCCGTCAGGCCGAAACCGCTAAAAGCGCTCGCGGAAATGGAGGAGCACTTCTCGTAACGCAAACGGCAAATTGGCTTTGGGCTGCAAATCACCACGGGGTTCGGCACAAGCCCTGAAGAGGAGCGTCAAACGTGCGGATCAGAAAAGGCGGTCATCACAGCAGCCGGAGGTAATCAGCGGGCGCTTCCGCTACAGACCCTAATCCAGGACGGAACGGAAAAATCCGTTCTGAGCATCCTGATCGAGCAGGCCCTCACCGCGAATATTGGCGAGATCTGCGTCGTGGTCTGGCCTGGCGACGAGACCCGCTACGCACAAGCCGCCGGCAATCTGGCCGGAGCGGTGCGATTCGTGCCCCAGCAGCAGCCACCGCGGGGATACGGACACGCCATTTACTGCGCGCGCGAATTCGTGGCCGATGAGCCCTTCCTGCACATGGTGGGAGATCACTTGTATGTGAGTGCGACGAAGCCCGGCGTGCAGCGACTGGTGGAATTGGCTGAGAGCGAGTCGTGCTCCGCCTCCGGGGTCCAGCCCACCCGCGAAAGCTTGCTCTCGCGGTTTGGCGCTGTGGCGGGACGCCGAATGTCCGGCCGGCCCGGCGTCTATCGCGTGGAGACGGTCATCGAAAAACCTACGCCCACGGAAGCCGAACAGCGCCTCATGGTGCCGGGAATCCGCGCGGGCTACTACCTCTGTTTCTTTGGCACTCACGTTTTCACTCCTACCGTGATGGAGATCCTGGGGCGGATGCTGGAGAGTGCGCCGAGCGGCGGCCTCACGCTATCCGCTGCTCTCGCCGAACTCGCCCGGCGGGAGCAGTACCTGGCGCTGGAAGACACCGGTCGGCGCTACGACCTCGGCGCTCGTTACGGGTTGCTCACCGCGCAATTGGCCCTGGCGCTGAACGGTCGTGACCGCGATGAGGTGCTTACACACCTGCTGGAACTACTGGCGGAGCGCGAAATGACCCCTCCGTCCGCCGGGGGCAAGAAGTGAGCCTGCTTACCGATGTCATAACCGCCCGCGATGCGAACACTCGCAATCGCCCGCTGGACGCGCTGTGTCGAGCTGCGAAGCTGGAAGACCTGCTGCTCGAATGCGAGGCGCTCGACCGCTTCCGGCGCAGCAGCGACAATCTCTACGAGCGAGTTCGAGCCCTGTTTTTCCTGTATGGCATACATCGCTTTCACATCTCCACACGCAAATTAGCCGCTTCGCACGCGCTGATCCCTTTCACAGGGTACACCAACCTTCTCAAGCGAAGGTTCGAAGAAGCTCTTGATGTCTTCCTGGCCGCGCAGGCCGTCGCCGGACCGAACGCTGCTCTTTCCAGTGCGTTGGCCGCGGGCTACCGTTCGCTGGGTTTCCAGACTCTCGCGGACCAGGTGCGGCGCAGCGTGCGCTCCGTCCGTGGCAACCAGTGGATGTTCCGCGCCGCTCACCCCGAAGACGCGCCCCTGCGGATTCGCCCCGAGCTGCTGAAGCGCGAGACCCCGCATCATCTTTTCCCCATCCAGCGCGAGGCCACGCCGGTACGCATGGACCTGAGCCATAGCGGGTGGAGCGATATTTTTTTCCTGGGGATGGATTTCCCCGAAGGCGCCCGTGTGCTCAACATCTCCATTGACCTGAGCGTGCGCAGCGCCGGCGCCCCGAAGCCTCCTGTCGAAGCATGGCTGCGCGTCATCGATCAGCCGGTGCTACGCCTGGTCAGCGTTGACCTTCAGTGCAGCGCTGAACTCAGCTCAATTGCTGAAGTTTTCGACTTCGCGCGCGACTACTTGGGCTTGCTCAAAGCCGCGGTTATTGCCTCCGGCATCGTACCGCCGGGGTTGGAGGGCGCCACTCAGCCCCTCGGCGACGTACTGACCCATTTGACAGGGCGGCCCGGCCACGGTATCGAAATCGTCAGTAAGGTGAACGATATTCCGCGCGGCTCGCGGTTGGCGGTCTCCACCACCCTTTTGGCCTGCCTCATTTCCTTGTGCATGCGCGCGACAAACCAGATACGCACGCTCACCGGCGGCCTCTCCGAGGATGACCGCCGGTTGGTGGCCGCGCGCGCCATTCTGGGCGAATGGCTGGGGGGCTCGGGAGGCGGCTGGCAGGATTCCGGCGGCGTGTGGCCGGGAATTAAGCTGATTCACGGGGTGTCGGCCCAGGAGAATGACCCGGAATTCGGCATTAGCCGCGGCCGGTTGTTGCCGAACCACCAGATTCTTGGCCCCCAGGACGTGTCACCGGAAACGCGCAACCAACTTCAGCAAAGCCTGGTGCTCGTTCACGGCGGCATGGCGCAGGATGTTGGCCCGATTTTGGAGATGGTGACGGAGAAATACCTGCTTCGTTCAGAAAGTGAGTGGCGCAGCCGGGGCGAAGCTGCGCTGATCCTGGATGACCTCATGGCGCGTTTGAGGAGCGGGGATGTTCGCGCCCTTGGCGCCTTGACCGAGCGAAATTTTAGCGGCCCGATTCAGACCATAATTCCCTGGGCCGGAAATCTCTACACGGAACGGCTGATTTGCCGAGTGCGCAGGGAGATGGGCGACGACTTCTGGGGCTTCTGGATGCTCGGGGGAATGTCGGGCGGGGGCATGGGCTTTCTTTTTGCTCCGCATTCGAAAGCGCCGGCACAGGAGCGCTTGCAGGCCATCATGAACACCACCAAACGGGAGATGGAACATGCCGTGCCCTTCGCCATGGAACCCGTGGTTTACGATTTCGCGGTCAACGAACATGGCACTCAGGCCGCGCTCCTCGAAGGCGACTCTGCGCTGATGTCGGCGGGCTATTACCAAATGGCAGTGCCCTCGCTTCTTCGCATGGAATCGCGTCTGCTTTCGCCCCTGCGCCGCATTGAGCTCGAACGCTTCACCGCCGCCTGCCACAGCGTGCCGGAATTCCAAGGAATGGTGCAGCACGTCTTCGAGCACCTCATCCCACAGAGCCCGCAAGAAGCCGTCCGCTCGCAAAGCCTCGACGCGTTGCTCGAAGCGCACGGATTCGATCGCGTGGAGCATGAGCAGATCCAGGCGGACCTGCGCGGCGGCCGCGTGGGGGTGGCGCAGAATCGCCTTCCCGTCAGCAGCCAGGTGACCGACGTGGGCTCCGAAGATCTCTTTGACGCCACCGAAGGTGTTGCACCGAAATACCATGAAATCGGCAAGGATGCCCTGGCGGAGGGAATGGTGGCGGTGGTGTCGTTTGCCGGCGGCGCGGGCAGCCGTTGGACGAAAGGCGCGGGCGTCGTCAAAGGGATTAATCCCTTTTGCCGGTTGGGTGGCAAGCACCGCAGCTTCATCGAAGTACATCTGGCCCGCAGCCGCCGCACGGGCCGCCTCTGTGGCACGGCCCTGCCCCACGTCATCACTACCAGCTATCTGACGCACGACGCCATCCAGTCGCACCTTCGCACTCAGGGCAACTACGGCTATCCCGGCCCCTTGCTGATTTCACCCGGACGCTCCATCGGACTGCGGTTTGTGCCTATGGAAAGGGACTTGCGATTTGCCTGGGAAGAATTGCCGCAGCAAATGCTCGACGAGCAGGCGCAAAAGGTTCGCGACAGCCTGCGCGCCACGCTCATCGCTTGGGCGCGGCACATGGGCGAAGGCGCCAGCTATACCGACAACGTACCGCTGCAATGCCTGCACCCGGTCGGCCACTGGTACGAAGTGCCCAACATGATTCGAAACGGCACGCTATTGCAGTTGTTTCAGGAGAAGCCCCGATTGAAATACCTGATGATTCACAACATCGATACGACGGGGGCCGACGTAGACCCGGGGTTGCTTGGTTACCACATCGCGGAGGGGGCGGCGCTTACTGCCGAGGTCATCGCGCGGCAAGTGGAAGACCGCGGCGGTGGCTTGGCCCGCGTCGATGGCCGCCTGCGTCTGGTCGAAGGTCTCGCGCTTCCCAGCGAAGAGGTCGAATCACTCCTTTCCTGGTACAACAGTGCGACCTATTGGATCGATATCGACCAGCTCCTCGCCATGTTCGGACTGACCCGCGATAACATTACGAATACGGATCGGGTGAACGACGCGGTGCGAACACTGGCCGCCCGCATGCCTACCTACATCACGCTGAAGGACGTCAAGAAACGCTGGGGGAAAGGCCAGGAAGACGTCTTGCCGGTGGCGCAATTTGAAAAGCTGTGGGGCGACATGACCAGTCTTCCGGACTTCCCCTGCCGGTATGTGGCCGTGCCCCGCCGGCGTGGGCAACAGCTCAAAGAACCGGCGCAACTCGACGGTTGGCTGCGCGACGGGTCCGCGGCATTCGTCGAGGCCTTGTGCGACTGGAGCAATTGAGGTTTGTTGCGGCGCTCTATGAGCCCCGGAGTTATTGATCCCCCAATACGGCGGTCATAGACCGCCGCTACAGCGCACTTGCCGGCAACCCCGTCCTGCGGGACCGCTTCTGCACACCTCAAGATCTGTAGAGACCAAGAAGCAATCTCCGCCCCGCCCAGCGGCGTGCGCTGCCACCCGTGAACCCGTGAGGTTAAACCTCGACACGCACGAGATGCGCCACTCTGCCTCGTGCGATGATGATGCTGCTCGATTTAAGCCAGTGAACCCTTCTTAATGATGTTCTCCAGGACGTCGGCAGCGAAGTCCATTTCCTTTGCCCCCAAGGACACGTTCACGACGACTCGAATTCCGTCGACTAGCCCGTCAGACTGTGTTATCCCCGATACGATGATCCCCCACTTGTCGCTCAGATGGTCGGTGAGCTTTTGCGTGTCGATGCCCTTGATGCCGAAAGTGACCACGCCGCAGGACTCGGCGGGGTCGAGGCTCGTGTAGAAATGCACTTCCTCGTGCGTGCGAAGCCGGTTGGTCAAGCGCTCTTTCAGGTAACGGATGCGCGCCGATTTCCGCTCGATTCCGATGCCCTCGTTGAACGTGATCGCGTCGCCAATGGGGATGCGGTTCGCCGGTGTACGCGTTCCCACCTCTTCGAAGCGGTGAATGTCGTTGGGGGTGTCGTCCGACGGCGGCGTCAGCGGCCAAATCTTGCTTATCTTGTCCTTCGGGATTCGCAGGCAGCCATTCCCCGGCGGCGCCATCAGCCATTTGTGCAAGCTCGCAGAATAGTAATCGCACCCGAGGTCCGCGAGCTTGAAGGGGATGTGCATGAAACCGTGAGCGCCGTCGACGTACACTTCGATGCCTTTCTGATGCGCCATGTCGCTGACCGCGCGTACCGGCGCCAACTGGCCCGTATAATGCGTCATGTGAGTGAGATGGATCAGTTTGGTACGAGGCGTCACCTGCTCTTCCACCAACCGGCAGTACACGTCTTGCGGGACCGGCAAGGGCGGGAGTTTGATGACCTTGAGCACAACGCCGTCGCGCTTCTGGCGCTGCTTCCACGCACCATACAGTCGCGGGTAAGTACAGTTGTCGAGGATCACCTCCTCGCCGGGCTTCAAGTCGTATCCCATGACCAGGATGTGGCCTGCCTCTGTTCCGCCACGGGTTATGACAATCTCGTCGCCATCGCAGCCGAGATGGTATCCCAAGCGCCGCCGGCAACTCTCGATTTCCTTATTGATCAGCGCCATCGAATACCACGCAGCACTGCCCGTAAAGTCGTTATACCTGCGGACTGCCTCCTGGACAATGCGGAGGCCGTTTTGGACGGTGCCGTTATTCAAGTTGATGATATTGCGGTCTTCCGTGAATGCCTCCTGAACTTCGAACCAGAAGTCTTCATTGGCCGCAAGCTGTTCGGGAGTCCGGCAGGCTGTGGCGCGTCCCGCGGCAAATACCCGCTTGAGTCCGCCGTCACCCGCGGCGGCTAACGCGCCGGCGCCGACTGCACAGCCCCGAAGGAAATCACGTCTGCTTTTCATAATATTGCCTCCTTAAAGAAAGGTATTCAGTTTTGGCGGCAGCACGCTCTTGCTGGCTTTTAGGCGTCAAAAGCATGCTGCCAGATATAGTCGTAGCGGAGATTGACTGCTTGGGACGCCACCTTCGTCCTTGCCATGTGTGGCAGAAACCCTTCCGGAAGTCCACGATGTGGAGGAGGCTTGCAGCTAGCGGGATCTGACGCTGCGCGGGTCGCCGCTGATCCTCGATGGGGTCCTGGCGCGCACTCGGCTGCGGGCTTTGGACGGCGCGCTCGAAGGCATGAACAACAAGATCAAACTCATCAGCCCTTGTCCCTTCGGCTGCCGGAGCGTCCGCAATTACATCGCGGCTATCTGTCATTGCTGTGCTCGACTGCCGCTTACGGACAAAAGTTAATTACACTTTTGCCCGAAACCGGAGGAATCATATCTTCGGGTGATCATCGATGTCAAAGAAGAAGAAACATAGGTTAGTGGCGTCTTTAGAGCCTGTGTGAAAACTCGGTTAGTGTGTCATTCCGAGGAGTCCGCCATTCTTATTGGCGGACGACGAGGAATCTCGCATTGCGTTGAAAATACTCAGAGCGAGATTCCTCTCCCGCAGGGCGGGATCGGAATGACAGGGTGGATGGAGTTTTCACACAGACTCTTTACGCCGCCACTTGGCGAGGTGAGACCATACGTCCTGATGTAGTTCGTGAAACCGTTTGGCCTTGCAAGGCGGTCCAGAGACAACATTATGAGAATCTTGAGTCTTGAAAGCTTCAGCCCTTCCCGGCCGCAACCAACTCACCGATATGAACGAATTACGTAGCGCTTCACGGAGTTTATCCTGACCGAAGTGTGAGCTGTCACCACTGTCGGGGCGTTGTCCGGTTCCTCGCTGCCGCAACATGATTCAGCAATACTGCGTATCAGGTGGACGGCGTTTCCGGCACTTCGATCGAGAGTGGCTCTGTCGGTCGAGGCTCATATCTGAATCTTAACGCCTCGAATACAATCCGCAGGATGGAACGTCGATTCTGAAAAAGCACCCGAGCCCATTCCCTTCGCGTCAGTTGCGGGAAGTAAATCCCGCGGAAGGCCAGACGGCCCAGCAAATGGATGATCCGGTCCGCAAGAGATCCTGATCCCAGCTTGGCGATCGCGGCGGCGTTGGTTTCCGGCCGGTACGACGACTCCCATGCCTGCCTGATCTCTTCCTCCGCCTGCTCCGGGGAGAGCCCCAACGGCGTGAAATCCATCGTAAAGGGTTTGAATTCCAGCCAGTGCTTCGGCCGGGTCAGCCGGCCCGCAGCGAGAAGTTTGTCATAAAGGGGCGTTGCGGGGTAAGGCGTCAGGAGTCCAAAAACGGGAAGCCCCGGCGGCCACGTCCTGATGACGTCGAGAGTCCGCTGGGCCACTCCGGGGGAGTCACCGTCCATTCCGAAGATGAAGGAAGTCATTGCGTAGAGGCCGTAGCGCTCCAAGCATTGCAGAACTGCCCGGTACTCGTCCGGCTTGTTGAATTCCTTGCGCACGCTCTTCAGGTTCTCCGGATCAATGGACTCGAGTCCCATGAAAATCCATTTGCCGCCGCTCTCCGCGATGAGCGAAACGAGTTCCTCATCCCGTAACAGATTCATGCTGATTTGCGCCACCCAGGGCACCTGGGCATCCCGTGCGATGATTTCACGCAGCAGCGACTTGGTGCGACGGGGATTGATCGCGAAGTTATCGTCGATGAAGAAGACGGCGATCTTTCCCTTCTGCCGCTTTTCCAGTTGCTTTAGTTTCAGAAGTTCGTCTACCACGCTGGCGTTCGAACGAAAGCGAATGGAATCTCCGAAAAAACCCGTGACGGTGCAGAACTCACAACCGTAAGGGCAGCCACGGCCGGATTCAATCGGCAGCATGTGGAAACTCTGCCATGTCATACCTGCTACAGAAAGCAACCGGCGCGCCCATTTGGGAAAGTGCCCCACCAGATTAAACTGGTCTAAATCCATGCGATCCCAGGGAATCTCGGGATAGTCCGCGAGAGAAGGCTTCACCTCTTTACCCGCTTCGTCTACAGGCGCGTAAATCTCCTTCAACGCCCCACGTTCCGCATCGGCCACAATTCGCGGCCAGGTGTGATCTGCTTCACCGAGAGCTACCGCGTCGGCATGGCGCGGTCCCCCGTCGCGCCCCAGCGCTTCGTCGGGAACCTCGCTGACATGCGGTCCTCCCATCACGACAGGCACTCCCACGGCACGCACCGCATCAGCCATCAGGTAGGCTTTGCGAATCATGCGAGTCATCGCGCCGATCCCAACCAGCCCGATACGATTCTCTTTTACGTAATGCGCCAGGTCGCTCGCGCTCAAGCGTTGCGCGTTGCCGTCCACGAGAAAGACTCGGTGATCGGGAGGGGTGAGCGATTTCAATAGAAACATCCAGAGGTGCGGCATGAAATTGTTGGTGATTTCGTTATCGGGGTTGTAAAGCAGTATGTTCATTCAGCCTACTCCGGCGGATCAAGTTGTCGTGGCGATCCTGGGACGGAAATAGCCCTGGCACACCCAACCTAATCAAGAAATCGAATGGAACGAGAAGTAGGCGCCCGCCCCTGAGACCTACCGATCAACCATCCACGCGTTCGATAAACACGTTAACAACGGGTGTGCAGTAAAACTGTTCAATTGTGCTCATATTTAGAATTTGATTAAAAGCGGACCTCTCGCGGAAAGCCAGGGGTTCCGTCGTGCGGCCGCTGCCAATCGTGCTGGACAATACTGCGCAAGGAACCATGAACGCTTAGTCCGCCGTTGTAGGAAATGTAGCCGAGCTTTCGGAATTTATTCATGGAGTGACTGATCCGTGCCCTAGTTGTTCCAACCATTTGCGCCAAGGTCTCTTGGCTGATCACGGAAATTGCGGGCTCAGGTTTGCGGCCTTCACCGGAGTGAGCCAGCATCAACAGCACGCGCGCGAGGCGCTGCTCGCTGGAGCTGAAGAGCTGGTTCAGCAAGTCCTCTGCGATCCTACCCGTACGGGAAAGCAGATATGAGATGAACAGCTTTGCGAAGGGGGGCTCCCGATGGATCATGCGAACAAGGGCTCCTCT
The DNA here is from genome assembly GCA_963765485.1 of uncultured Acidobacteriota bacterium. Lineage (GTDB taxonomy): Bacteria > Acidobacteriota > Terriglobia > UBA7540 > UBA7540 > CAVROP01. The sequence goes on from CAVXWN010000003.1 coordinate 62,370, forward strand.
TTCCACGCGGGTCGTCGTGGCTTGAAGAATCACCGTTGCTCCAGACATCCGCACGGATTGCTTTGCCAGGCACCCCGTTCCAAAGAGGTCACCTCGCCCCAAGATGGCGATCACCGCTTTCTTTCCGGCCTGCGACGTCACCGTGAGCTTTACGTTGCCACGCTGGATGTAGAACGCTGCATCGGCCACGTCCCCCTGCGAATAGATGGCCTGTCGGCCTTCGTACACCCGAATTGTTCTTTGAGGGCCGATCTCTCCGAGGAATTTCTGGAAGTTAAAAGTGGAACTGCTCCTCTTCATCGCTACCTCCACGGTGGGGGCGTAATCGCCCTCCTGAACCACAGAAACTTCACAAATGAGGAGGATTCAATTCTTAGCTCGCGAGGGCTCCCATGTCTGTCCAATATTGCTCATCAAACTTGATGAGGGAGGAGTTGCAGTGTGGAGACTCGCGGCTCACGCCGTGGGTTACAACGTGCCGCCCGCGTACTTACAACGGGAACTCACTAGTCGTGCAGGATGATGCTAAGCAGGCCACTGTGGACGGTGAGCCCGCCGTTGTAGTCGATGAAGCCGAGCTTCTTGAACTTGTTCATGAAGTGACTGACGCGTGATCGGGTGGTACCGACCATCTGCGCCAGGCTCTCTTGATTGATTCTGGGAAGCACGGTCTCCGCGCGACTATCCTTGCCAAAATGGGAAAGCAGCAAGAGGATCCGAGCCAGCCGCTTTTCGCTCGAGTTGAAAAGCTGATCGACAAGATCTTCTTCATAGCGGATGTTGCGAGAGAGTAAACGTGTGACGAATAATTCCGAGACCGCGTGCTGTTCATGAAGTATGCGCGCCATCGCGTACTTTTCTACTCTGACCATCACGGAATCCGTCATCGTGGTAGCCGTCCCCATGCGCAAGGGCTGACCTGCGAGACACCCTTCGCCGAAGAACTCACCGGCGTCCAGAATAGCCACAATCGCTTCCTTCCCCTGTTTGGATGTAACCGCGAGCTTCACCTTTCCACTCCGAAGGAAGAACACGGCATCGGCAGGATCTCCCTGCCTGTATATGTGGCGCTTTCTGTCGGTTTCTGTGACAGTCTTCCCGTAGGATAGCTTAGCGAGCAGAGATTCCCAGTCAGCCGGCTGGCTTTTCCTCTGCGCCATGACAGCCCTCCTTCCGCCTGTCAAAGCAGACACGGCATATCAAAAGTAACTGGTTTCCAGCAACGTCCAGGCACTGCCGTGAGGATGGTCCTCGCCACCGGCAGTCTCGCGATTACCTAATGGTTTACCATTGCTCCCATGCGGAAAGTCACCACGGTTCTCTCGCTTGGCTTGGCTGCAATTATACCCGTTCTGAAGGCGTTCATCTGAGGCCAAAGTCGATGTTTTGCGGAAGTTCCATGCTTGCGCCCCCTGATATCCTCACGGACTTGTCTACGGTGCCGAGCCCCAATCGGGCGTCCAAGTCGAACGATCCTCCCCCGGCGGGATAAGCTCCCTCCCGGGCGGGAAATCATCCTTCATCACCGGGTGCCCGCAATGTGCCGCGGTCGTTTTCCGATCAGGGGGCAACCGCCTCAAAGCGCCATGATTGGTTTTCTCAGACGCCTGCTCCGCACGCCCGCGGAAAACTCTCCGATCTTAATAATCTCGCCGGCGCCTGAAGCTATCCCGGCCGCCACCTCCGCGGGGCCGCGAAAAGTCGGTGCGCTGGGGACGAGCTTCATTGACGGTCAAGGGACGGCCCTCGAGGGACTGTCCATTCAGGCCGGCGATTGCCCGTTGAACGTCTTCGCCATCGCCAAGCTCGACAAAACCGAACCCGCGCGGGGTCCCTGTCATCTTGTCGCGAATCACCACAGCCGAGGCCACTTGAAAGCCCGCGTTGGTGACAAATTCGCCGAGCGCCGCATCGGTGGCGCTATGGGGCAAATTACCTACAAAAAGTTTAGTAGCCATATCTTTCTCTAATCCTCCACAAGTTGGGGCGGCCCTTGGGAGCTGCTCCGTTAGGTTGTACTTCAGGTTATCTTTCTTCCTTCTTTGCGTGCGGCTTTTGGGGATGGTGCCGCTCCATGTATTCCGTGATGTCTTGCTCTCTGATACAGAGGTGGGCCTCAGCGCGAGTTTCTTGCGTTTGTCCTTGTAGCTCCCGCTCCACGCGCGCAAAGCAGATCCCGGGACCATCCTGAACCTTCAGACGGTTCGGGCGAAACACTTCGGACTGAACTTCCACGGTGAAATCGCGCGTCGCATCGGGCACGTCGATTACGTGAAACGTATAAATGCGAGAACTGGCAGCAACATCGAAACCAACATACTGAATGTACATGCCAGACTCCTTTCTTGGCTGGCGGCACGGATTATCGAGACAATGCCGACCCGGCGTTCCGCTTCAGCGTCAAGGGCGCACTGCCGATATGTTCGTCTTCAGCAAACTAGAGAGCACCCTCGTGGTACTCGCCGCTCCGAGATCCAACGTGAGATAACCAGACTTAGTTTTTAAGGTAAAGGGGATACCTAAGAGAGGCTCTTCTCATTTACTAACCTAGGTGAATTCACTTTACTTGTCAAGGACATTATGAGAAACTTTAGCCGCGAAGATCATATTGAACTACGACAAGTTAATCAGGAGGGAAAGGCCTCGATGGATCTGCCTTCAATCATTAGGCAGCGACTCGAACAGCTAGGGTACGAGCAGAGGGATTTGGCGGTCGCTGCCCAAGTCACGGAATCTTATATTTCGCAGTTGCTAACCAGGAAAAAAGCCCCTCCTGCGCCTGAGCGGACAGATATCTACGGCAAGATCGAGGAGTTCTTGAAGTTCCGAAGCGGAGAGCTCGTAAAGCTGGCTGAGTTGCAACGCCAGGAAGATCTGAAGCGGAAGCTGGCAGACCCACCCGCACCTTTATTCAAAGAAGTTCGCGAACTGGTCCTTCGCAAATGCAATCCGGGCAATCAGGCAAAAGTGAGGACGATTTTCGAGAAGCAACCTTTCGGTGAACTTGAACTCCTGGTTACCCAGAAACTTTTGGATGTGGTCAAAGGAGTCGCCAAACAAGAGCTGGAGAGCGAGAACTGGCTCCGCTTGGTCGGCAGGCTCAACAACCGAAGCTATGAAGAGATGCGGGTCGCAATTCTCGAATTTCTGGATACAGACCTCTTCAGTGTGTCGATTGAGAATTGCGCCTCTTTCCTGGATCCGCTGATTGAATCCTGGGATATTGACCTGGCCACCTTCAGCCTGGAGATCGTTCTGAACCGGAGAGTTGCTCCTGGTGAACCCAAGAAGTTTGCGTTTGTCGAAAAGCAACCCGAAGCCCATTTCGAAGAGGAGCCGGGGCTGAAGGAATTCCTTCAACTTGCTTCCCTATGTGGCAGCGTTACCGAAGAGGAATTTGAGTATTTAAAGAGGCTGAGATTCAAAGGGAAACACCCTACTGCGCTTTTTTATTACCGTGAATTGCAGAACCTTAGAGATCCCTTGCATTTCCGCAGTCCGGCGCTGGAAAGAGCGGGCACCGTGGTGTCCGCAGTTTTTCCGCAACATCCTGTCCGTGCCAAGACTCCGCTCGCATTGTAGAGAATGTAAGACCGGGATGCGGGTTGCTGGTATATAATAATCAAGAAGCGTAGTTCCTAAGCGGTCGGTGTGAGCGGCGAGGATTTGATCCCTTAGTGTCAAGACCACCAAGAGGGCCGTCGCGTCCCGCGCCAATGACGGTCGGGTTCCCATGAATTGCCTCGTGGATTACTTGATGGGGGCATCCACAATCTCTTATCGCTAATCGTAGGAGTTAAGAAACGGACGGGTGATTCCGGCTGTCCGTTTAGAGGAGAAACATTTGTCGGTTGACCTTCAGGAACAGGATGACCAGGTCCGCGGGCTCATCAACATGGGCAAGGAACGGGGTTACGTCCTGTTTGACGAGGTGAACGAAATCCTGCCGGGCGAATCGCACACAGCGGCTGAGATCGACGGGCTGTTTTCCGCATTTGAGCGCAACAATATCCACATCTGCGAAGACGCTCCGGTGGCGAACCCCGCGCGCGAAGTGTATGGGCCTGCTGAAGGTGTGGAAAGCGAGATGAGGGAAGATTCCGTCCGCGGCGAGGAGGCCGAACATAATGAGACGGCGTACTTTCTGGACAACACCAGGGATCCGGTCCACCTCTATCTTCGCGAGATGGGCAGTGTGCCACTGCTAAAGCGAGAAGACGAGGTGGCCATCGCTAAACGCATGGAGCGCGGCCACGCGCTGGTGCTCAAGACCGTTTCTCGTTCCCCGGTCGCGCTCAAAGAGCTCATTGGAATCGGCAGGGATCTGCGCAACGGTACGCGTTCGCTTAGAGAGGTTATCTATTTCGAAGCAGAAGGGTTGACTCCAGAAGAAATCGCAAAGAGGACCCGCCACACGCTTTCGATTGTCGATAAGATAAAGCGACTCTACGATGCGGGACTTGAGCAGGCAGCTCGGCTGGTCAGCATTCCGAGATCGAGCCGGCGTGCTCACGTGAGGGCACGGCGGCGGTTGTCACGGACGCGGGTCGAGATGTCGAGGCTGGCTCGCTCGATGGGGTTGCACCCGCTCGAAAAGAAGCGCCTGATCGAAAAGCTGCGGGAGGAGGTCGAACGGATTCATTCCTTGGGGCTCGAGTCCGCCTGGCCTGAGCCGCCCGCCCGCACCACCTCCAGGAAGGCCGCCATGCGGCGCAAGGGCCGGCGTTCATGCCGCTTGCGGCTGAAGAAAATGGAGGGATCGGGCGAGGTCGGGCTCACCGCACTGAATCGTTCGCTCGCTCTGATCCAGCGCGGCGAAGCCGAAGCCGAACGAGCGAAGAAGGAGTTGACCGAGGCAAACCTCCGCCTTGTCGTGTCCATTGCCAAAAAGTACGCGCACCGGGGCCTGGAGTTTCTCGACTTGATCCAGGAGGGGAATATTGGCCTGATGAGGGGGGCCGACAAATTCGACTGGCGCCGCGGCTACAAGTTCTCCACCTACGCCACATGGTGGATTCGTCAGGCGGTCTCGCGGGCGATCGCCGACAAGGCGCGCACGATTCGAGTGCCCGTACACATGTCTGCGGCGATCATCAAGCAGAATCGCACCAGTCAACAACTCGTACAGGAACTAGGCCGCGAGCCCACCTGCGAAGAGATCGCCCGGCGCTTGGAAGTGACTGTCGAAAAAGTGCGCAGCACCAAGAGGACTTCTCAGCAGACCATGTCTTTGGAGACCCCCATCGGGAAGGACGGAGACTCGGAGTTGGGCGACTTGATCGAGGACAAGGCTGTTGCTTCGCCGTCAGACGCGGCCATCGACCTCAACTTGAAGGAGCGGATGGCTGCCATGCTGAAGACGCTCACGGCCCGCGAGGAAGCCATTATCCGGATGCGGTTTGGCCTGGACGATGGCACCGAGCGCACTCTCGAGGAAGTCGGCCAGACTTTCGCCGTTACTCGCGAGCGGATCCGCCAGATCGAAGCTAAGGTGTTGCGAAAACTGCGCCATCCGTTGAGGTCGGGCCAGTTCCGGATCTTTATGCAAAACTCTTGGTAAGACAGCCCGGAGGCCAGCCGCACCGGCGCTCAGACGTGAGCACCTCCGGCAGTGTATTTCAGTCAAGGGAGAAAAATGAAAAACCTCTTTGTTGGTAATTTGAGCTTTCAAACGACGGAAAGCGATTTGGCCGCGCTGTTCAAAGGGTTCGGAGACGTTGCACGCGTCCATGTTTCAACGGACCGGGAGACTGGCCGAGCTCGCGGGTTTGCTTTCGTCGAAATGCCGGATGATGAAGAAGCGGCCAAGGCGATTGCCGGCCTTAATGGAAAAGAGTTCGGTGGCCGCAATCTAAAGGTGAACGAAGCGCGTCCCAGGGCGGAGCGGACTGCATCAGGTGGGAGTAGTGGTGGAGGGCGGAGACCGGGCAGACCCTCGAACGAAGACTACCGTGAAGCCGCACGCCAGCCGCGCGAACCTCGCTGGTAGTCCCAAACGAAGCATCTGGGATATTCTCAGCGTGCATACGGATTCTAAGGAGACCTGATGGCCACTACCTTCCTGAAGCGTCAGAAGGAAATGAAGAGACTGGAAAAGCAGCGCGAGAAGGCTGAACGCCGCGCGCAGAGAAAACTCGCCAACCGCCGGCAGAAAGAATTCCAAGCCGAAAACCCAACTCCTGCCGGCGACGAAGCCTCGATCACTAGCGAGGCCGGTCCCTCCGATTCGCCGCCTCAAAACTGATCCGCGGTTCTGGCGCAGCCTCTACGGTGTCGTTCTACATCGCTTACTTGCCAATCACCGATATCGTGAAGGGGGAAACTTGGGTCGATGCTCTCTTGCGACGGAGGGGCCGCGGTTTGGGCGGGGGGGCTTCGTCGGTGAGTTCGATAGTCATAAGTCGGGTGGCAAATTTCTTGGGGCCGTGGAGGTGGAAGTCGATGGACGTCCGTTCGGCGTCCGATTGGGTCACCACACCCAGACCATACTGAAAGTGCCTTACGAACTGGCCTTCCGGCAGTGCCTGCATAAAAGCCTCCTTCAAGACGAGCACTATATTGTACCAGAGCTGCGCCCTCTTGCCTTCATTCATTCTTGAGGGCGTTGACAGCCCCTTGCATCCTCGGCGATAGGAACCGCTGGAGAGCCAGATCGGCCAATTCAGTTCTTGAATGACCGCCGGACGTGCATGGATCATCAGGGGACTTGGTACTTTACGATTGCCGCAAAAGAAAAAGGGCGGTCGGCCCTGGATCCCCATGTCCAATGGGACACCTGCTGCCTTCAGGCAGCCACGCGCGGAGGGATTTTGTGGAACGTTGGGGACCTCCTCAGGTCTCGTCTAAGAGGTGCGATTGTGGATTACCTGACTTAGTTCAGTCGACCCGGAATGTGGGAGTCGAAAGGCTCGCCTCGTTAACCATATTAAGTGAATTAACTTATCGTGTCAAGCTAAATATAGACTGCTTTTGTAAGTTTATTGGACGTAGTTAAGATGCGGAGAGGCGGGATGTTTAGTGTTTCGATGCTGCGCTGCTACCGATTGCGCTCTGGTTCGATATGTGGCAGAAAATCCTTACGCGCCTGACCAACCATCAAGAATTTGCCCACCAGCAAGATGTGCTTTTCCACGGGTAGGTTTTTGTAGTCCACTTCCTGTAGAAACCCTCCAACCGTGCTGCGAATCACCTTCTGGCTAGTGCGGTCTCCCGCATCGCAGACAACGGCGACCGGAGTATCGGCTGGGTAGAAGCGTCCGAGCTGGGAAAAGACCTTCGGATAGTCAAAGTTCATAGTGTAGAAGACCATCGTGCTGCCGCTTGCCATAAGCTTTTCGTTGACGTCGGCCCGTCCTTCCCAATCCATCAGGGTCAGGATTACCCCGCTGGTGTCGTATCCGTAGGGAGGACTCATTTTCACGGCCGCGCTGGCCGCTTGAAACGACCCAATCCCCGGCACGATTTCGGTGGGCATTCCCTTGGGCAACATTTCCAGCATGAAAGTGAGCCCGAACATCATCGGGTCGCCGGACTGCAAAGATGCCACAGTCCTGCCGCTCTCGACGGCGGCGCGGATTTTGTCTACCAGTTCCTGCCTGGCTTTGATGGCATGCTCCGCACGGGCACGCCGTTGCGGGTCCTTGATCGCCTTCGGGTCGATACCGTACATGATGCGGAGCGAGTTGGGGCAATACCAGACTTCCTTATCCTTGATGAAGTCCTTCCACAAGTCTCGGTCTTGTTCGTCTCCGACCAGGATGACGTCCGCGCTCTTGATAACCTCAACGCCACGAACCGTGATAAGGTCCGGCGCCGTACCCATGCCGACGATATAAAACTTCCCTTTGCCGGCGTCGGCACGCATCGTGGCCGAGACACAAAGCATAGCCAAACACAAACAGATCAAAATCCGAGTATTTGCGCGCATGGGATTTCCTTACTTGGAGTTGTGATCGGACAGCGCGATCCTATTGCTCACAAGGGTTGCTTCCCGGCAGCCAGTTGGCTTGCGAGCTTTGTGCCGTCCACCAGAGTAATGCTCGCGATCCCATAAATGTTCCTATCGTGTCCTCGATCGCTTGATACGATCAAGCGGAATGGAACTTCGTCGGCAGGCAGGGGTTTACTGTCCATGTCCCAAATCAGATATGCTTGCGCATTCCCGCAGGCCGGAAGCAGCTCCGCCAGCGAAAAAAAGACCCGATACAAGTCGTGAGCTTCAATGATGACCAGGAAGGTCAGATCATAGTGCTTAGGGACCTTTTCGGTTTTAGGTGAAGCCTCCTGGAGCAACGAAATAAAGGGAATACCCGTTCCGACGTGCTGCTCCTTGTCTCTTCCTGTGCTGAACTTGATAGACTGAATCTGATCGGCAAATCGTTGTTTGACATCCTGTGGGGACCATTGGCCAGGTTTGAGAACGGCGCCCCGCACCACAAGCGAGCCCGGTTCCTGCGCGAATGTGTAGTGGCCGATGAAGGTTATGGCTAGCAAGATCATTATCGAGCGTGAAATGCGCTGCATTGCGTCTCCCCCTTGAAAGTAACTCCAGTGTCTCGCTAGAACCGATAGCGGGTGTTGAAGTACCAATTACGCCCTTCTTCCGGGTATCCGGCTGTGTAATAGTAGTTTCGGTCGAAAACGTTCGCAACTCCCGTCTGTAAGGCCATGCCTTTCCAAATCGGCATCACAATTCCAAGGTCCATCGTACCGAAGGATTGCGGGAATGGCCTGAAAAGCGGGGATGTGGTCGCGTAAGTCGTGTCTTGGAGAGTCAGGCCTCCCTCATATCGTGCGCTGACGATACCCAGCGCATGGCGAGGCAATCGCAGCGTGGCAGAGCCGAGCAGTTTGTTTCTCGGCAAAGTAGGCAGAACCATGATGCTGGTATTCAACTGGCTGACGTTCGGAACCAATGCAAAATCATAGGCAATGGTCCGGTTCAGATAGCTATAGCTTACGTCCAGATTCAGCTGGCGGAGAGGCATCGTGCCTATCATGACTTCCACGCCCTCGTGAACTTGCTTCCCGATATTGGCCATCTCGCTGCAATACCCGACGATCTTGCTGTTAGGACAGTACTCTGTCGCCGCACTCGTGCCACCGGGGTCGGTCACATAAACAGATTCAATGGCATTGCGGAGATCCGTCCTGAACAGCTCGCCCTGAACGAGAGTGAGGGCGCCGAGAGCCTGGGAGTATCCTATGTTCCAGCTCAGTGCATGTTCTGGCTTAAGATCGGGATTGGGCAGGCCTTGACCCAGGCTTGCGGAGTATATTTCTTTAAGCATCGGGAAGCGCCCGCGATCCGCAACGGTGGCAAACAGGTTGCCGGATTTGCCGAGGGCATATGAGGCCGACGCCTGGGGATTGAGGTTCCAGACGTGAGCGGTGCAACCGGCAAAAGAGGTATTGCTCGGCGAGGCGAGGCAGGTGAACGGGACTAGTCCGGTTAATGCGCTATTGTACGATTGACCCTGGAGTCCATCCAAATGGTCGGCGCTGAATCCGGCAGTAGCGAGCAAACGGGACGAGATCTTTATCCTGTCTTGCATTCCGATCGACGCCAGTTGCGCTCGATCGACGAGATCGGGTGTGATTAACGGATGCGGTGACCTGCCCGGATAAATGCCACGTTCCCTGTGGGTATCGTCCTTATAGAAAAAGGAAGCAGCGATAGCGTTTCGTGAAAGGGTACGGGTTTCGAATTCTGCCGACGCGCCGTCGGTGTGGTCGTCGTACATGCTGCGCTCGGAATTGCTGGTGTTCATGACGCTGTAAGTGTCGTTCGAGTACATGTCGATAGCATTTTTGAACTGGTTATAAAAGGCGCGGAACTTGATCGAGTTGTTCTCACTCAAACCCGTGCTGGAGTGGAAATAGTAGTTGTACATGTCCCAGTAGGGCCACCGCCAGAAGTTTCTGAATGTCGCCGCCGTGTTGGGTCCCTGATATAGCGGCACGCCCTTTTTCCCCTTCTGATTGTTATAGCTGAAGACGTACTGGTCGCTCCCTTTCGGTGTCCAGCCGATTCGGCCGCCGAGTCTCTCGTCGCGTGAGTCCGATTGGTTGAGTCGATCGGTCATGGTTATATCGGGCAGGCTCTTGTACTGGTTCACGGGGAATTTTCCGGAAAGCGGGATAAAGTCGCTTTGCAGCCAGTCGAGCGAACCCAGGATGAAAAACTGCCGCCAGCGGGAACCGAGATGGAGCGCAGAGAGCAATTCTCTTCCCGACCCTGTCCCTATGAGCGCATCCACCTGCACTTTCTTCACGGGCTCTTCGGTGACAAGGTTGATGGAGCCGCCCAGTGCGTTCGGCCCCAGCAAGGGTGAGGCATATCCTCTTGCGACCTCGACTTCAGCGATGTCGCTTGTCAGGAATCGGTTGAAATCGACATAACCATCATAAGGCACCGAGATGGGAATGCCATCGAGATAAAAAGGAATCTGCCCGCGCGTACTGAATCCACGGACCATGATGCCGGCTTCATTTCGGTTAACTGCGATGTGCTGAATCGATACGCCGGTCAGCAGATCCAGTGCTTTGGCTACGTTGAGGGTATTCCTATTCTCGATTTCTTCCTGGTCCATGCTGCCGGCCACGGGCGAAGGCGCCGAGATCGACGCTGAGACATTCACCGTAACAAGTCCCAGGTTGAATGGATTGCCGGGACTTTGCTTGATTACCGTGTCCACGTCATCTTTCAGCGCCGCGAATTGCCGTGCGGCGTCTGAAACGGAGGGATGCGCAGGCAGGGGATCGGGCAGCCTGATGTGGATTTCAGGGTTAGTGGCGGCAAAGTCGCGGATGGAAGTGCGCAGCACCTCGGCATCGGCGGCCCAGGCATCGACATTGGAGCCCGCCTCGCCACCCAGCCGGGCCAAGCGCTGTTCCAGCTCGGCAATAGAGACCTTCCAATCCACAGTGGGATGTTGTTGCGCTACGAGTCCTGGGGCGCAGAAAAGCCAGAGGATAAACGCTACACTTTGGGCGATTGGCTTCGCTGCAGTCCTCATAAGGCCCTCCATGCCATTTTGAATCTGTCGTCCCGACGCGAGTCCGATTCGTTGCTGGCCGCTCAAAGCCGTACAATCGGCTATCGTGGCTGTCATTTATACGTGACAACATATAGCATACACGTCATACTCCCACAAGCAGCAAATTGCGCAGGCCAGGGTCGCGTCAAAGTCCCCGGAGGGTAACATCCCAAAGCGGCAGAGCCGTTTCTTCCCCCACTTTGGCGCGACCCTGTGGCGCCGGCAGACACGGCGAGCCTTGCGCGATGCCGCGAGCATAAAAAGTCATGTATACTCGACAAGAATCGATCTTGAGGATGCTCGAATTCATTAGGTAAGGAAGGTGCGTCGTGAAGCCAGGGGTTGAGAATCGCTTGGGTTCAATCCGCAAGAGCAGGGGTATCGGTGCATCCGAGCTGGCTCACCGGGCGCACGTCAGCCGCCAGACGATCTATGCGATCGAAGCCGGAACATATGTTCCCAACACCGAACTGGCGCTGAAACTCGCTCGCGAGCTCGAAGTGACCGTCCATGAACTGTTTTCGCTCAAGGATGGGATTCGCCAGCCAAAGTCGCCCCTGACAGCCGACGTGTTAAGCGCCGCAGCGCCGGAGAAGGGTCAGCCCGTTAGAATCTGCAAGACAGGACTGCGCTGGGTCGGTGTACCCGTCAGCGCTTCGCCGTATTACATGCCTGAAGCCGATGGCGTCATCGAGCGAACCGGACGCGCCAAATGCCGCGCGGACTTGGTCGTATTTGCGGAGGATGATGCGGCTCAGAAACGGCTGGTGTTGGCTGGGTGCGATCCTGCCGCTAGTCTTCTCTCGCACATGGTAGAGCGAGTGAGCGGAATAGAGGTCGTTGCGGCCAGCCGCCTCGAGCAAGCTGGCCCTTAGATGGCTGAAGGAAGGCAAAGTCCACATCGCCGGCACACATCTTGAAGATCCCAAAACGGGAGAATTCAATCTGCCGTTCATTCGCAAGGAATTTCCGGACGAAGACCTTAGCGTCGTGACGTTCGCGTGGTGGGAGGAAGGACTGGTCATCGCGTCCGGGAACCCGAAGGGTGTGCGCAAGGTGGAAGACCTGGCGCGGAAGAACATCAGGTTTGTGAATCGCGAGCTTGGATCAGGAAGCCGCGCGCTATTGGACAGGCTCCTGGGGAAAGCCGGAGTAGACTGCAAAAAAATCCAGGGTTACGATCGAGTTGCTTTCGGTCATCTCCCCGCAGCCTATCGTGTGCTGTCTCAAGAGGTGGATGTCTGCCTGGCGACCCGCTCCGCAGCTCTGGCTTTTGGCTTGGATTTCATTCCTCTGCACAGCGAGCGCTACGATTTTGTGATGCGCAAGCGAACCGCCGATCTGCCGGCTGTCAGGCTGATCTTGGATGTCTTGCAGCGGGCCACGCTACGCCGCAAGCTGGAGGTGCTCGCCGGCTACGACACTTCCGAAACGGGCGCGCTGGTTGCTTAAACGCCTTACTCTCAGATCCGCCAGCGCGACAGGCTTGAGGGGCGCCCAGTTCGATTGAAATCTGCCCAGAGGTTTCCCTTGTCCCCCGCTGGTACGCCAAAATTCCATCCAAACCGGTGAAACCGGCTCCCTTTTGACCCGGCGCTAACGGTGGACCCGGCCACGGCAGTTTAGGAGGGCCGGCGTGAGCATGTGATCTTTCTCCTTGCCAACCTCGGCTCGCCTCAGAAGCCCGGCGGCCGCTGGTCAGCGACGGCGAAGGTGCGCTCGAGCGCGAGACCGGCCTGACCTAGCGTGCCCTCATCAAACAGCCGCCCGATCAGAGTAACACCGTGAGGGATGCGGCGTGGCGGGGAAAACTTTGGCAGCGGATGGTGCGGGTCGGGCGCCCAATCACTGCGCGCTTGTGAGACTTCGACGAAGCCGGCGCGGAGAGTGAGCGACGGATGGCCAGTGCAATTGGAGACGGTGAGCATCTCGTCGCGCAGAGAAGGGACCAAGAGCAGGTCCACTTCCGAGAAGACACGGGCCATTTCCTCAGCGACTTTGCGGCGGAAGCGGTCGGTCTGGACGAAATCGACGGCGGAAAGGAAGCGGGCTTGACGGAAAAGGTTGGGCCAGGCGTCGGGCGTTTGAACTTTAAGCTGACGCTCGGCATGACTGAGCGTGAACTCCTCGAAGGCCGCCGCGCCTTCGGCGAAAAGGATGAGGTCGAGCGTGCCATAAGGCCAGTTCGGAAGAGCAACTTCCACCGGCACCATGCCGAGTTCTGGAAGTGTCCGGAGGGCGGCGCGGTCCACATCCGTGGCGGGACTCTCCTGCATCCAAGCGGGGAAGTAGCCGACGCGCAGGCCCTTGACGGGCGCATTCGAGTCGAAGTCGAGGTGGCTGGGCACGCTGGAAACGTCGCCTGGGTCAGGTCCGGAGATGGCTTCGAGCACGAGCAAAGCATCTTCGACACTGCGGGTCAGGGGGCCGAGCTTGTCCAGGGACCAGCAGAGGGTCATGGCGCCGGTGCGCGGGACACGGCCATAGGTAGGTCGGAGTCCCACAATCCCGCAGCGCATGCTGGGGCTGACGATGCTGCCGCCCGTCTCGCTACCAATACTAAAGCCGACCAATCCAGCGGCGGTGGCGGCAGCGGGGCCAGCGCTGGAGCCGGATGACCCTTCCTCTAGCAGCCAGGGATTCATGGTCTGTCCCCCGAACCAAATATCGTTGAGGGCAAGAGCCCCGAGGCTAAGCTTGGCGACGAGGACGGCGCCCGCAGCGTGGAGGCGCTTGACGAGCACCGCATCCTCTCCGGGTATGCGGTCCCTGAAGGGTTCGGCGCCGTAGGTGGTTGGGATTCCGGCGGTGTCGAGGAGGTCCTTGGCGCCCCATGGGATGCCGTGAAGCGGCCCCCGGTACTTGCCGGCAGCGATTTCCTCATCGGCCTTCTTGGCTTGGGTGAGCGCTAGCTGGCGGGTGAGGGTGATGACGCAGCGCAGTTTGGGATCGAATTGCTCGAGTCGCTGGAGGTAGAGGCGGGTGAGGCGTTCCGAGGTAAGTTCTCTCTGCTCGATCCAGCGTGAGAGTTGCGTAAGTGAGGCGAAGGCAAGGTCCTCATCGCGTGCCGGCAATGGCCCGGGATCGGTGTGGCTGCGGATAAATCGATCCCGCTGCGGGCGCGGCTTCTGGCCGGGGAGTAAGCAATCGTACCGCGACCAGGGTGCGACACCAGCCTCCAACGGCACCTTGCGCGGACCGGTGCGCCGTTCGTAAAGCCCTGCTATGTTCACGGGCCAGCTATCCGCCGCCACGCCGCGCTCCGTGGTGGTCAACTCCGCCTGCACGAGTTTTTCTGCCTCGGCGAAGGTGGCAGGTGACACTTCCGGTCCCACAGCCGGTCTCGTGCCGAACGCCGGGGGCGCCCCGGGCGGAAGCTGGTTCGACTGCTGTGGCTTGGTGCTGCAAGACGCGGTTGCACCAATCAGTGCGAGCGAGGTTTGGGTCAAGAACTGCCGGCGCGATTTCGACATATGCCCTCCGGGCTGCATTGTAGCCGAGTCTCGAAGTCAGAATCCATGGATCTATTCCACACAGCCTGCTAATTAGTGGTAGAATCCCGGCAACGCACAACGTTGGTTGGTGGAACAATGAGCATCATCACGATCTCGAGAGGTTCATTCGGTGGCGGAGTGATGCTGGCCGAATGTCTGGCTACCTCCCTTGGCTACCGCTGTTTAAGCCGTGAGGCGGTCGCAGAAAAGGCCGTCGCGCCTGGCGTCTCGCAACAGCAACTGCTGGACGCCTTATCGAAACCACCCGGCTTTCTGGAACGGTTTAGACACGCACGTTATCAGTTCATCGCTCTTTTTCAAGCCGCCTTGGCCGAAGACGTCAAGACAGGAAACGTTGTTTACCACTGCAACGCCGGGCATCTAATGCTGCAAGGAGTTTCCCCGCTGCTAAAGGTGCGGGTCATCGCGCCCCTCGAGAGACGGGTGGCGATGGTTCAGGAAAGACTCAAGGTGAGCCCGAACGAAGCCGTAGCTTACATCCATAAAGTGGACGCGGACCGAAAGAAGTGGACGCAGTTTCTTTACGGAGTGAATTGGGAGGAAGCTGCTCTCTATGATGTCGTTGTCAATCTTGGCTCGATGAATGTTCCCGAGGCCTGTGAAATCGTCGTTGCCGCGGCCCGCCAGAAGTGTTTCGAGTTTGTCGGTGATTGGCGAACTCAATTGGAAGATCTGGCGATCGGTAGCAGGGTGCGGGCCAATCTGGCGATCAATCCGGCGACATCTCACCTGGAGTTCGAGGTAACCTCGCGCCAGGGGCGAGTCTCGATTCTGGGCAGGGTTACATCGGTCGACGAACTTGGAGAAATCAAGCGGCTGGTCCAAGCTGTCCCCGGCGTCGTCGCACTGGATTTGGACGAGGTTTCGCTCCCCTCGCAAGCCTAGACGCGGCGTTCGCGTCCAAACGCGCAAGGGTTAACGCGTAGGGCCGTGTGATCTGGATCGATCAGGCGGAAAGGCCGCCACAACCTCGAGCAACCCCTACGCCAACCGCGTGCTTTCCTCCCGCTCTCTGCGGTGTTAATTCCCCGTACGTGTACCAGTCGGGCCAAGCGCCCGAGTTCCCGCTACCACTGAAGTCGCCGCCCATTACCGGCAAGGTGAATTGCCTGGCTCCTGGCTGCAATCGGTTTCGTGCCGCGTTTCAATAGGAAACGAAGCGTCGCGCGGACGAAACCCAACCGGGCAAAGTCCGCCGTGGCCTTTGAGCCCCAAAGGGGCGAACTAACGAAGCCCAGGCCAACGGCCTGGGTCAACGGGACCCAAACCGATACCTGAGCCCTGAAGGGGCGGAACAATCCTTTTCAATCCCACACGTACCGCTCATCGTAGACGATTCCGGTATGGGGGAAGACCTATTTCGCCCCTTTGGGGCTGGGGGGAAGAATTGAGGGGCGATGTAAACCCAGGCTGTTGGCCTGGGCTTCGTTAGTTCGCCCCTTTGGGGCTCGAAAATCCGGAAAATCCAGGAAATCCGGCGGGCCGGCGCAGAGTGCAACTCCGCGGTCCACCAAGACGCACTCAAGCACACAAACACAGAGCTCAGCTCGCTCGGCGCCAGTCCACGGTGAGAGTGTCACTTCTCTAGCGACTTGAACGCCGAGCGCAGCTTGTCGGCGAGTGTCCCGAGGCCCTCGGCGGGAGGAGCACTGCGCTCCGTCCACTCACGCACTTCCTCGGCCTCGCGCGCTTCCGCGACTGCCTTCGCGCTCAGGCGGATGCGCCGGCCTGAGGGATCGATTTCCAGCACGATGACCTCGACGTCGGCCCCGACCGGAAAGGCTCGCCGGACATCGCCTTCCTTCGCGATACCGGTTTCGCTCAATGGGATGACACCGGTACGCCCGGGGGCCAGGAAGACGAATACGCCGAAGTTCTCGTGTCGCTCGACCTTTCCCGTCAGGCGCGCGCCCGGAACGATGCCAGGCCGGGCTCCCGCAGCTCCCTCGGTCCGCGCCCAGCCTTCCGGAACGAGCGCCACGCCGATCCGTTTCTCCTCGAGGTCGATAGCTAGAATCTCGAATGTGCCCATCATCCCGGGAGCGACCTGACCCAACCAGCCTTCCGATCGTCCGGTCGGCTCGAACGTGGAAGCATGGGCCAGCGCCTCGATGCCCGGCTCGAGCTCCACGAACGCCCCGAACGGCGCGACGCGCGTGACGCGGCCTGGCCGCACTTGGCCTACTTTGTACACCTCGGGCACTCTCGACCAAGGGTCGGCGGAGAGCTGCTTCATCCCGAGCGATATCTTCTGCTTTTCCTCGTCCACGCGCAGGACCTTGACCGTGATCTCGTCGCCCGCTTTGACGATCTCCGAAGGGGTCGACACGCGTGACCACGCCATCTCGGACACATGGACCAGCCCCTGGACACCTGCGCCGAGATCGACGAAGGCGCCGAACTCGCGGACGGAGGTGACGCGGCCGGTCATGACGGCGCCGGGGACGATCTTGTCGCGGACCTTGGCGGCGTTCGCCCGCTGCTCGTCCTCGAGGAGCGCGCGACGGGAGACGATGATGTTCGCGCCGCCTTCCTTGTACTCGATGATGCGGAATTGGTAGACGTGCCCTTGGTGCGCCGACGCGCCTGCACCGCGGAGGTCGATCTGGGAAATCGGGCAGAACGCGCGGTGCCGACCGATGCGCACCTCGTAGCCACCCTTTACCTCCCGTTCGACCTTCCCTTCCACCGGCAGGCCGCTTTCAAAGGCGGCTTCGAACTGCTGATCGCTCGCCGCCGCTCCCGCCAGCCTTCGGGAGAGCGTCAGCCCACCTGACGTCGATACCACCATCGCCTGAACGCGATCGCCCAGCGCGACCTCGATCTCGCCGTCGGCGTTCTTCAGTTCGGCAATATCAATTACCGCCTCACCCTTTCGACCAACGTCGACTAACGCCACCTCCGGGCCGATGGCGACGATCTTGCCCTCAACCAGTTCGCCTTGATCGAGGCGCTTGGCCTGGACCGAAGCCTCGAACATCGCGGCAAAGTCTTCCGACTGATCACTCACGGCACGCTCCTCGTCATGACTGGGCTTCGCCCGCCGGCACTCGTTCCCTCGCGCATGCACGAACGGACACCCAGCGATTGTACCAGCAGGATAAAATCATAAGAAGAGCGAACTCAACAGCCTGCCAGCAGCAACCAAGTCGGTTCCATGGTCACCATTAACCACGGGCGGCGCGAGAAGGGAGAGCTATGGCAAGAGCGGTGCTTTGACACGTGAGGCGCGAGCAAGCTCGCAGGAGATAAGCGGCCCGCCGCGGCGGGCCGCACTCCAGAGCAGAGTCCACTTGCTCAGAACTCAATACGCGCCTGAAACGCGATCATGCGGGGGGAACTGTCGCCGCCCAAGCCGACGCCCAACAGGCCCGTCGGCGGGGAGGTGGTGTAAGCCAGCGCGCCGAATCCTGTCTGTGTGGAAGATTTTCCGGGAATGCCCGCGAGCATCATGCTCGGCAGACCGAAATTCGGATGATTGAACACATTGAAGAATTGACCTTCCAGCCGCAGCTTGGCATGTTCCGTCAAAGCAAACCACTTGGTCAGGTAGAAATCACTCCAGGTGAAATCCGGCCCGCGCAACGCGTTGCGGCCCAGGTTCCCGAACTGGCAGGTCTGGGGATTATCCCCGCCGTAACAGGCTCCGGTTGTTGGGTCCACGGTTGAAATGAAGGCATCGGGATTCAGCCACTGGATCGTACCTGGTTGGGTGACCCCGGAGATGGGCTTGTGTTGATAAAGCGGGACGCCCCGAACAACGCTGGCAAATTGCGGTCCTGCGCCTTGCACGATGCCGTTGCCATTGGCTGAATAGGGCGTGCTGAGCACCGAGAAAGGAACCCCGCTGTGCCAGAAGGCCGTTCCCGAAACCTGCCAGCCATTGAGTGCATATCCGAGCCGGTGGCTCTGCACTTTGATGGGCAATTGATAGACATACTCGGCATTGAGGTTGTGCCGTATGTCGTAATCGCACGGACCGTAGTTACGCGCCAGTTCTCCCGGCAACGGCGAGAGGATTCCTCCGGCTGAGAACTGGAGAAACCCGCCGTTCGAGACCTCGTCCATACATCGGCTGAAGTGTAATTCACTTGGCCCTGGAGGCCATGGCTCGTGCGCTTCATGGCGGTCATCTGAAGGCCGTTGTAGTGGCTGTTCGCGCCGGTTGAAAACTGCGTCACCGCGCCGAATCTGGGATCGCGGGATTGCAGATACGGGAACGGGGCAAAGCATCCCGGGCACACGGTTTGATAACCGTTTACTTGCGTCAAATACGGCTGGTTCAGGGCACGCGTGCCAACGTATTGCGCGTGAACACTCGCCGTGCTCCCGAACTGGTGTTCGATGCCGAGACTCCATTGCATGTCATACGGCGCGGGCAGTTTGCCGTCCGGCACAGTTGTTATGGCTACCGGCGGCAGACATGCGGTGGGATTGGCTTGCGGAGACGCGCACGAAAGCCAACCTTGTGCAAAACCTGCGTCGAACGTCTGGTTCGCGGCTACCGTTGCATTTATGGCGCTACCGGGCACGCCGGGCGCGAGGGCTGTACCGCCTGCCGTGCCCAAGAGTCCGCCTTGGAAGGTCTTAACGTAGGGTGGATTGACGCCCACCAGGTCCGCAACGCTGCCGGGCAGGATCTCGCTGAATAGGCCGAAGCCGGCTCGAAGCACGGAATTGGACGTAAGCTGCCACGCGAGCGCAGTTCGGGGTTGCAGAATCGCGAGCGGCGTGGATGCAAACGCATTCCCCAGATGAGTTTGAATCGCCACGTTGAGCGGTTCATTCACGTCGTGAGAGATCGCATCAAAGGAGCCCGGCAGTCGCGCGATTTCGTGGTGCGGGTTTAGAGGATTGGAGTTGAGCGTGTCGCGAATGCCCACGGTCCACGTTAGCTTCGAAGTGAGCTTCCACGTATCCTGCGCGTACAGGTCGAGATTCAGAAAGTTGAAGGGCTGATTCGCTGAAAGGGGAAAGGATTCCGTGGTGGTAGAGGCGACTCCATAAATGAACTGAGGCAAACTCGTGTAGGTGACGGTAGGAACCGTGCCCTCGGCGAAGTCGTAGTCATTCAGGCGGAAGATTCGGGTGTTGGTTCCGAACCTGAGTTCGTGGGAGCCGTGGCTCCATGCAAGGTTGTCGTTGATAAAGAAACGAGATGCTCTTCTCCCCTGCACCCAGGTATTGTCGAGTCCCCCGATTGTGGTGAAGGGCGCGTTTGCGCCGCTTCCTTGCAAGACAATCGGGAAAGCCGAGAGTGTTTTCTGGAAATCGCTGGGAGCGAAGAGGCTCTCATACCAGGAGAATCCCGGATTGAAGTAGTTCACGAGGTTTTGCGAGAAAACGTGCGTATAGCCTGCCGCGAAAGAGTAGAGCGGCTGTGAAGAAATCGAGTTGAACAAGGAGTTGATCGGATCGGTATAGGCGGCTTGCAAACCGGTGTCGGACTGAAGGCGGACCCAGGCGGTGTTGGTCTCGTTCACGTTGTAATCGAGGCGCACCGTCTGGACCTGTTCGTGGTCGTCGCTGGAATGCGAAACAATCTGCCGGTTCGCGCAACCGTTTCCGTTCGCCGGACTGCCGGTTGCCCAGCCGCCATCGGCATTCAAGGGACATCCAAGAACAGCGAGAGGCGTGCCGTTCGTGTTTCCATAAAGCGCGAACATTCTTTGATAGAACGGCGCCATCTGCGGTGCGGCGCGGTAAGCGACGCCGGTCACAGTGTCCTTGCCGCCCAAGGGGAGTTGGCGAAGCACATAGCTCTGGAACGCCTGCGTGGGCACAGTTGTGGGCGTGACGATAGGAAGCGCAATCCGCATCCATTCACTATCCACAAAGAAAAATAGCTTATCGCGCAGAATGGGCCCTCCCAAACTTCCCCCAAAATGGTTTACGGTGGACCGCGGCTCGTGATTCCCCGGTGTCGCATTGGTAAAGTAATCTGCCGCGTTCAGGACTGAGCCATTCCAGGCCTCGTAGAGATTCCCGTGAAACTGATTGGTTCCGGCTTTTGTTACGTAGTTGACCTGGGACGCCCCGTAGCGACCTTGATCGACGGAATAAGAGAGCGTGTTCACGGTAACTTCCGAGATCGAATTCAGGCCCAGCACGAGGTTGGTGGAGAGGCCGCTATTGAGGTTGGTGAGCGGATCATTGGTTTCGAGGCCGTCGACGATGTAACCGTTGGAGAGCGCTGGGAGACCGTTGAACTCGACATTGCCATAGCCGTTCGTTCCGCCTACGAAATCATTGCTGCTTCCCGCGGTGTTGATGAGGGCGCCGGGTGCGAATTGCAAGGGGTAAGTGAGATCGCCGCCCGGGTTGGGAAGGTTCTCTAACGCGGGGGCATTGAGATTCGTAGAGGTGTTCGCGTTGTCGGGGTTGAGGATTGAGGGTGCGGAGCTCACCTCAATCGCCTGTCTAGATTGGGCCACTTTCAGGGTGAAAGCTACCGTCTGCTTCTGCCCCAGACCTGAGAATACGCTATCGTTCTGCTGCGGATCGAAACCCGCTGATTCCACTCGAACCGAGTATGGGCCAGGCTGAAGTTGAGGGAAGTTAAAGCGGCCCTCTGCATCAGTATTGACCGATCGTCGCAGCCCGGTCCCATGATTTGTGACAGTTACCGTCGCGCCGGGAATTGCCGCTCCGCTCGTGTCCGTCACCTGTCCCAGAATGGCGCTGGTCGTTTCCCCTTGTGCCATCCCGTACGGTGCGGAAAGAAACTCTACGCCGGTGAGTAGCAGGGTGAGAATCAATGTGCGGGCCATCTTCCTTGCACCTCCATGAGTGGCTTGACTCGACTTGCTGTGACTGCCCTGAGAAGCGTCATGTACTACAGCTTTTACTTTAGTAGTAAACTACAGTTAACAATATTTCAGCTAGGCCTGTCAAGAGAAATATTTGCCTGTTGTTCAGGGAAGCTGGTTAATATGGGTGTTGCCTGGTTTTCACAACGCTGGCATAATGGGCCGGTTGAGGGACTCTCAAGATCCTGGTGGTTGCATATTGTGAAACTCACCATATCAAAAGAAGATTATTTGAAGGCCATCGCGGAGGCGGAATCCGAGGGGGGCGGCGTTATCGCTGCCACCATCGCTCGGTGGCTAGGGGTTACTCCTCCAGCCGTGGCCCTCGCTCTGCGCCGGCTTCGGCGAGATAAGCTGGTGGAGGTTGATCGAAAGGGCCAAATCTCCCTAACGAAGGCAGGGCGCGAGATCTCGGATAAGCTGCGGTTCCGCCATCACTTGGTTGAACGTATGCTCCTCGAAATGTTCGGAATGGAGTGGTACAAGGTTCACGATGAGGCGGAACGCCTGGAGCACTCGATTTCCGACGATGTTGAGCGGCGGTTGATCGAGAAGTTGGGGCCGAACGGGGCCTGTCCCCACGGTAACCTGATGAACAAGAGCGCAGTCGAGCGGCGGAAGCTCGGCCTCCAGCAGCTTTGGGAAGCAACCCCTGGTTCCTCCGTCAGGATACATAGCATGTACGAACGGGATCGCGGGCTCCTTGAATACTTTGACGGACTAGGAATTCGGCCTGGAGTCGACTTGAAGGTTCTCAGCCGCAATTACGACGGCACTCTCACCCTCCGTTTGAAGAAGATGACGATCAGCTTGGGCGAAGCCGCCGCAACCAAGGTCTGGGTTTCCAAAATATCCGAATAATCACGGCCTATTTAGCCCCGCCCTTTCGAGTTCGGGTGAGAAGTCCGGACTAGAAGTGGAAGCCCAGCTCAATGCTTAAGGTCCGCGGCGTGACGTAGTGGGTTCCACTGAAGGTGGAAATGAAATTGTAGAGCGCCTCTTTATTCGTCAGATTGATCGCTGACAAGCGGAGGCTCCATTTGTGCTTGTCACCATTAAAGAGGTTGTCTTGACCCACCGAGAGGTCGAAGAGGTTGCGGGACGCGATGCGGGGTGGGTTGTGATCGTCGCTTTCGGTGCCCGGGGCCGGGATGCGCACATATTTGGAAGTGTACTCGTTCCCCGGGCAGACGCCGTATCCGAGTGGTGAGCTGATCCCAATCGTCGGGGTCGCATACACTCCGTTGCAAGCAAGTCCCGCTTGGAACTGTTGATCCGGCGTGATAATCGACGCATCCACGACGGAGTCCGTCCCGTTCGGCCCATTGGCGCAATTGCCGCCCGCACAGGGTACAGGGCCTGCCACCAGACCGCTATCGTACCGCCAGTTGAAGCCAACCCAGGGTCCGCGCTTAAACGGCTGGTACTGCACATGCGTTGTCTCGTTAAAGTGCTCGTCGTGGTCGATGCGGAACACTTCGCTCCCCGTCGGCGTCGCTCCGATGCCGGCGACCTGGGGCTCGAAGAAACGGGCCGCCACGCTGGAGAAAACCACAAAGGCCGTCAGGCCGTGGATGTTCGGGACGGTGGCGCGAACGGCATATCCGGGGATTTTCGATTTGGCCCACTCGACGGGAAAAGTGATCGGTGAGTCGCCCAGTATGCTGAAGTCGAAGCCTCTTTGCGTGTACTTCCAGATGTATTCGCCGTCCACAACCAAGTATTTGCCGAAGGCTTGCTCGAGGCCGGCATGGAACTCATTGCGGGTGCCGGGGCTCAACGGAGTGGTGCTGACGCAAGGGCTGATGGTCGACGACATGAGCGCGTTGATCACGGGATCTGTACACCCGTTGCTCGCCAGGATCAGATTCTCGTTGAAGGGCGTTTCCATGAGGCGAGCATACGAAGCCCGCAGCACCGTATTGGTTCGCTTGACCTTGTAAGCCACGCCCACGCGCGGCTCCGCTTGGCGGGCAATCGAGATACCGTTATATAAGTCGCCGCGCACGCCGAGGTTGAGGTTCCAGTTCTTATAGGTAATTGAGTCTTGAACGAACAGGGCCAGTTCTTTGATGTCGGAGTGGACATCATAGGGGTACAAGCCGCTGGTTGTATTCGGGCAACCGTCGAAAGCTGGCAGGGGGGCGGTTCGAGTCAAGTCGTAGCAGCCCAGGATGGGAATGAAACTCGGGTTAGGCTGGAGTGGCGCAACGCAATTCGCCGGATCGGTCAGCCCCGGGTTGGCATACGCACTCCCGTCCGCACTCAAACAAACCGCGTTGGCGGTGGGATCCACGACCCCGAAGCGGTCGTCTTCAGTCAGAAAGGTGTGCTCGAAAAAGACTCCCGCTTTGAGGTTGTGGATGCCTTTCGAGTAAGCGACCTCAGCGCGGGCGCCGGCGTTGGTCAGCTTGCGAGCCTGGCCAACGGTCTGGAGCTGAAGATCGGGAATGAGGTCGGCGAAAGGGTCGCTGCTCGGGTAGTAGTTGTATCGATCCTGGCGCACCCAGCCGCCCAAGGTGAACACTGTTTCATTATTGATGAGGCGCGTCCAGGTGGGGGCAACATCCAGCGTCTTGATCTGTGAACGTTGATCGGTGGGTCCCACCAGCAGGGCGTTTGGACCCAAGCCTCCGCTGTCAACCACCAGGCCGGACCACGCTGTGGCGTCTTGGGCGTCATAGGAGTTGGGTGTCTGGAACCAGGAACGTGTAAACTGGAAGTTGAAGTTGATCGAGTCCTTTTCCGAGGGCTTGAGGTCGAAACGGTCAAAGAGATTCTCCTCATTTCCACGGTCGTGCATGACGTTGAATTCCGGCCCATCCAGAAACCGGCTGGTGTTCAGCCCGTTGGCGGAAATGAAATTACCCCAGCTTTTTCCGCCGTACCCGAGATCGAATCCCCCGTTCGAGGTCCCAAAGGTTCCGTAGGAAGCCGTCACATCGCCATGCGGCGTAGTCTCCCCCAGGCCTGAACGCGTGGTCGCCACGATCACCACGCTGGTCTTGTCTCCGTATTCAGCCGGAGGGGCGCCTTCGATCACTTCCATCGATTGGACGGCGTCGGCGGGGAGTTGATTCGAGAAAACCTTGCTTTGCTGATCGGTGATGGGCTGGCCATCGACCGAGAACGAGTTTTCCGCGTGATCGCCAAGGCCGTGAAAGAGGCCGTTCGAGTCGGCGGCAATCCCTGGTGAGGACAGGGTGACCAGCGAACTCAATTCCGAAGACCGGCTTTCGAGGGGCAACCTGTCGAAAAGGGCCCGATCCACATCTGTGTGAGTCGTTGGATCAACCTCGATCAGGTCCGAGGCTTCGGTGGTCACGGTCACCGTGGTCTTTCCGCCGGTCAATTCCATAGCAATATTCAAGCTGAGGGGCACAGCCGAGTTCACGTCCAAGTCCTGTACGTGGGTTGCAAACCCTGTGGCGCTCACCGTCATATGGTAGGGACTAAATGGGACATTGGGGATGTTGAACCCGCCGTTGGCATCGGTGGAAGTCGTGCGTGCAAAGCCCGTAACGGGATTGTAAATTGTAACCGTGGCGCCGGGAATCACAGCGCCGGAAGGGTCCAGAACCTTGCCCGAGATTGAGGTCGCGTTAGCGCCCTCGGCCTTCGCAAGGCTCGCGGCTGCGAGCAAACCCCCAAACACTAGCAGACTTGCAATCCCTGCTCGTCCGACTCTCGACGGTAAAAGGCGCGTTAGGCGAGTAGGGTTCGTCAATACGGAAGAAAGGTGGATACGGGAAGTCATAAGGCCCTCCTGAGCTATGAAGTTGTACTGTTGAGAGGAAAATACGGGTTTGTTCAGCTAGGAGAGGGGAGGGGCGCGACCGCGTAAAATCGGCAAGTCACAGCTCTGCGAATCCGCAGGCGAAGCTGGCAGGGGGCATTTTCCCGCGAGCATGGGCCGCTGCGCCGAATGCCCTGCCGAAATCCGAGCAGCATTTTGCCCAGCATGACAGGCAGGGCACAGAAGTTCTGCGCCGGAAGAAGCCGGCTGCTGGGTTGGGCTGGTGGGCCGAAGCGTTGTGGAAAGCGGCACGAGCGGCAGCTCGTGGCAGTGCACGGCTGCAACCCACGCGAGCTGGAGCTGCGCGCAAAGGACGAATGTTATCGCGGCAGTCTGTAGATTCGTCTTGCGCGTTAAATATCGCATCGAAAACCAGCAACTAAACTACACGGACGACACTACCATGTGTCTTACAACAAAGTCCACTAAGAATTGATAATGTAGATGCTCGAGTGGGCAGGTTGGTTGCAATCCGTGTGGTTCCACACCAGCGTCATCCCGCTGTGCCGCCAGCGCGCAGGGGTGGTCCCCATCTCGCCGTGCCCGTGAGACAAGAAGTGCCTGGAGACGAGAGCAGGCGGGCAGATTAAATGCAGGAAGTAAGGTCGGAAGATCAACGAACGCGTTTATCGACGCAGTACGGGTCGAGACTCTGCTCCCCAGAGCGGCACTCCGTCCTCACGGCTAGTCCGACGCGTCTCGGCATCGCCAGCAGGCCACTTCGGACATCGCAACTGTCATCCTCGAGACAGGAATGCGCCCGGAACAGGTATTCACGATCCGCAAGGGCGAGCCGCCAATAGGCAGCGGCGGCGACTGCTCAAGGATTTGGTGAGCCGTGAGGGAATCGAACCCCCAACCTACTGATTAAGAGTCAGTTGCTCTACCAATTGAGCTAACGGCCCGTCTATGTGTGTCGCAAAGAGTGTAACACAAACTCCCCGGCTATTTTAAGAGCCTTTCGCACCAAGCGGCTGGACGCGGGATCGCCGCTCCATCCGGCGAGTTGAACTCGCCGCTACGACATTCTCAGCAGCCAGCGCACCGCGTTCTTTTGGATCTTGTAATACTCGGGTTGCCACAAGGCATGGAGCGTGTGCCCCACCGCCGTGAACACTACGCGGCCTTTTCCATAATCATACGCCCAGCCACCGCAGGCCGTCGTGCCGTAGGTTTCGAACTTCAAACCGTCGATATTCTCGCTGCGCAGGAGGACGTCCTTGGGGTCTTTGTCGTACGTCATGTAGTGCTGCTCGTCGTTCACAATGAAGTCGTTGATGCCTTGAGTAATGGGATGCTCATGGTTAACTACCTTGACTCTGAAGGGACGCAGCGGCGGATGGCCGAGGTACGCTCCGCCCATCACTTCCCGGAAGTTCTTGGAAAAGACCGAGACATTGCTGCTGTTGTGATAGGCGTAAAGGCCGCCGCCTGCCTGAACGAACTCCTGGATCGCCTTGCCTTGTTCCTCGGTGATCCAACCCTGGTATTCCTCCTTCGACCACTCCTCCGAGTTCTCCAAGCTGGAAGAATAACAATAATCGTTGGGTTCCAGATAACCCTTCGGCCAATTGAGGCCGTCGCGGAAGACCACCAGGAGTCGATAACCCTCGAGGTGGGTGGCGTCGATTTCCGAAAAGATGATCGTGAAAACTACGGATAAGTTCAACTCCAGAAAAAGCCGGTTTAACGCAGTGCGAATGTAATCCGAATTATGGAAGCGGTCACCAACCAGTGCCAGAACGCGGGGCGGGTCATCCAAGTTCGAGCGATCGGCAAGTGACGGCATTGACTCAAGACCGCTCATCGAGTCTTCCTTCCCAAGGACGCCGGACGCTGCCAGCGCTCCCATCCCGGCGAGCAGCCGTCTGCGTGAAACATTGCTGCGTGCATTCATCGTGACACCCTCCGCTTCCACCACTCAGGGAAGCTCGCGACTGACGTTGTCTTTTTCAAGCCGCCCGTCCACACGAAGGGGCGGCGAACCAGCAGGAATTTTCTTCTTGCAATCCAGGACGGTCAGTGTACACCCTACAGCCTGATTTTGGAACGTTGCGGCTCGGGAATGCGGCTCGGGAATTCCGGTGTGCGCGACAGAAAAGCTAGGAGCGCGGAGGGTCAGTTGGATGCGTCGACTGCGTCCGCCGGCTCCGATTTTCCCCATAGTTTCCCTAAAATTCTTGGCGGTACCTCGATGTAGGAAAGGAGGAATAGATGATTTCTCGTCGGTCTTTATTGGCAAGTTCGGTCGCCGGCCTCGGTGCGGGGGCGTTAGCGCGGACGGAGGCCCAGCAGTTGAGCGGTGATTCGGCGCCGGTGTCTCCAAAGGATAACCTGAAGATCACGAAGCTGGAGACATTTCTCGTCAAGCCAAGATGGCTTTTCCTGAAGATTCACACCAACGCCGGCATCGTCGGTCTGGGTGAACCATATCTGGAATCACGTGCCCTGGCCAGTGCGGCGGCGGTCAAGGAGGTTGAGCCTTACTTGATCGGCAAAGACCCGCGCCTTGTCGTGCACCATTGGCAGAACCTTTATCGCAACCCTGTTTACCATGGCGGGCTGATTATGACGAGCGTGATTAGCGGGATCGACCAGGCGCTTTGGGACATCAAGGGCAAAGCGCTGGGAGTGCCGGTCTATGAACTTCTGGGTGGCCCTACGCGAAATCGCGTTCGGACTTACATGAACGCTCATTCCATCGAGGAGGCGCAACAGCAGGTCGCGGCGGGATATACGGCAGTCAAACTTGGCCCGGGGCTTCCACGCCGGGGAAAATACCTGGAAACCCCCGGTAATATCCGGCGCGCCGCGGAGACTCTCGCTGAGTACAGGAAAGCATTGGGTGACGACATTGACATTGCCGTGGATTTCCACGGGGCCATCCAACCGATGGTTTCCAAGGTGCTGATCAAAGCTCTCGAGCCGTACCAACCTGCTTGGATAGAGGATCCGGTGAATTGCGAGAACGTTGATGTGTTGGCAGAAGTCGCGCACTCGACGTACATCCCGATATGCGTCGGCGAGCGGTTGACCGCGAAATGGTCCATTCGTGAGGTTCTGGAAAAGCGAGCGGCGGGCCTTCTGAACCCTGACATGAGCCACGCGGGCGGGATCACTGAGCTCCTGCGGTACGCGGGCTTGGCAGAAACTTATTATACTCCGATAGCTCCGCATGTCCCTTTGGGGCCAATTGCTTTTGCGGCGGCGGTCCAACTGGCAGCCGCAATTCCGAATTTCCTGATGACCGAACACGTAACGCTGGGCGAGGGCTATTTGAAGAAGCCCTTCGTTGTCAGCCAGGGCTACGTCGATTTGCCCACCGCGCCGGGGCTGGGTATTGAGCTCGACGAAGAAGCCTTGGCCGACAAGCTTGGCGGCCCTGACTGGCACCCCGGCGAAGCTTTCGATGAGGACGATGGATCGGTCGTGGACCAATAAGCTCGCCAGTGCCTCTGCGGGGGAAAAACAGACTGCCGGAAGAAATTCACGTGGATGGCGCATACGTCGTGCTCTGATGTATGCGCTTCCCTGAAGGGTCAGAAGAAATTCTCGCTATTCGGCGGGCGGCTTCTTGCCAGGGATTGTCCCTGTCTGCAGCTTCACCCAGGAGGCGAGCAAGTCCAGGTAGCCGGGTGCGAATCGAGGGAAATCCCATGGTTCGTCTTTGCCGGGTTCAACGCGCAGATCGTGTCCGGCATTTGGGAAGATCTCGATGACACTTCTACTCTCTGAGCTGCTCAATGCGGGACCCAGCCGCCGAAGCGAAGCCTCCACTGGTACATAGCGGTCTTTACCTCCATAGATGATCAGCAACGGCGATTTTACCTGCTGCAAGACGGGGACGGGATCGTACCCAAAATTGAGCCGGATGAAGTCAAAAAACCACCAGTCCTTTGAAACCGAGCCGAAGTAGTACCAGCTTTTTTGCGACGCAGCGTTCAGCGCAATCGACAACTCGTTCCAGCCCTGCCGCGTGCGGGCGTATGCGATTACCTGGCGATACAAACCCAGCGATTGTTCGATGTCCTGCGAAGAATTGCCATCAGAGCGCATTTGCATCTCAACCCGCGCAAGCTCTTGTTCTTCCGGTGTCACACCCGCAGCGGACTTGAGAATTACGAAGTGGACATCCGGAGAGCCGAGAGCCGCGAGCGGCGCGATCCAGCCGCCTTGGCTCGAACCCATGAGACCGATGCGAAGCGGATCGATTTCGTGCCGGGTCTTCAAGTAGTTCACAGCCGCAACCGTGTCTTTCGCCAGGTCTTCAAAAGAGGAATGCATCCAATCGCCCGTCGACGCCCCGGCGCCGCGCTTGTCGTAGATGAGAGCCGCCATCCCGCGCGCAACGAAAAACTGGGCTAGGAAACGGGAGGCGTTCCGGGTCTCCGGACCCGCACCGTGGACGAAGATGATTGCGGGCGCCGAGGCGCGCCCAGCAGGGAGCAGCAGCGTCCCCGACAAGCGAACATTCCCGTTTGGTAAAGAAGACTTCCTCTTCTCTCAGGGAAGCGCGGGTGTCCTTTCCGCGACGCAACTGGAATTCGCCGCTTCGCCCGTCCTCGTGCCAAGTCCCGCGAATGGAGTTGGCTGCGACCTTGCCATCAAACACCGCGGTTGAAGAGTCCCCGACTAATTCAAAATGCATTCGCCCAGCGGCCAGCGCGAATGCCGCGGCCGGAATGTCAAGGGCCCCAAAATCCGGCAAATCCACGGTCGCTTTCCCTGAACCGCCGGCGCGTTCCACCCGGAGCATGAGGACTTGGGATCTTTCCGCGCTATTGCGGCTGCCCTCCCAGTATTCTCTCGCAGCGCCTTGCGACCAGATTACGCCGGGGAGAAGAAGCAAAACGGCCGCCGCATACAAATGTCGCAAAACAGGATTCATCTCGTTTTCCGGGTTCGTTCAAGCCTTTATAGCACAAACTCCGGTCGGCGCGCGAGGGTGCTGTCCGGGGCCCCGCTTGCGCGGGGGCGACGACAGTTGAAGTCGTCAGTTTGGAGTGCTCCTGTCGAGAACATGCCGCCACTGCGCCTGGGCCACGGAGATTGACGCGAGAGGACCGTTGGGGTACGATTCAAACCGGGAGTCAAAGTTAGATGGGACATTCATGTCAACAAAAGTTAGTGGCTAGTTTTGAGAACCTCGGGAAGTTGGCAATCATACTTCTGTTAGAGGGAGTTCTGGTCAACGCTTTCGCCGCATCGCCATCCGGCTCCTGGAGCGGAATGGTCCGAGACGCTCAAGGGCGTAGTCTCGCGGGTGCGCAGGTCGAGCTGCGAGGAGAAGTAGGCAGCGGCCCTGTTCTTCGCGCCGCCGCTGATACGAATGGCGGTTTTGCTTTCGCTACGGTCCCGGACGGCGTTTATTACGTTTTTGTGCACTGGCAGGGAAGGGTCGTAAAGTGCGAGAAGCCGTTGCGGGTGCGGTCGGGCGAGAGAGTTGCGTTCTCGCTCGAGATCACCGCGGACGGCCACGGGCTGGCCTTACGCGCAGGCGGGAATTCATCCTCAATCCCAGAGGCGCAACCAGCGGGCGTCAGTGGGTCTGCCGCAGCCGGGCCTCAGGCAAGTGGCAGCCAGACGTTCTCAAGCAAGGAGGTTTCGAGCCTGCCGCTCAACCAGCGCGACTTTAGCCAACTGCTTCTGCTGGCCAGCGGCACAAAGACGGACACGAATGGGTCCTCTAATTTCACCCAGCAGTTTGCGGTGAACGGTCAGCGCGGCACCACGGCGGTCTTCGCGATGGACGGCATCTTCACCAGTGACCCCGAAATGGGTGGCGCCACCTTCCGGAATTTCAATGTGGAAGCAGTAGAGGGGATTCGCGCCAATTCGGGGGTATTGCCCGCAGAGATTGGCGCGGGCGCGGCGTCTTACACTAACATTGTCACCAAGTCGGGCACCTCGCAGATCCATGGCGCAGCCTTCTCCTTTGTGCGCAATGCCGCTTTCGATGCGCGCAACTATTTTGACCGACGGTCGCTGGCTCAGCCCGGGCGCATTCCACCCTTCGCCCGCAATGAGTTCGGTTTTACGAACGGCGGGCCGGTCATCTTGCCAGGCCTGTATGATGGCCGAGGGCGGACATACTATTTCGGCGAGTATCAAGGGTTTCGGCAAGTGCAGGGGAACACGGAGGTGTTTCCGGTGCCCACTTCTGCCGAACGCCAGGGCTACGACACCACTACTTATCCCGGCGATACGCTGGTGGTGCCAGTCAGCGCGCAGACTGCGCCAGTGCTCGCAGGCTATCCCTACCCGAATGACCCGCAGGGCGCTTACGGGGCCCGCACGTATGCTGTTTCCTCCAAGGTGCCGACGAACACGGATCAGTTCTCCGTGCGTATTGACCATCGCATTTCGGATAAGGCTCAGTTCTTTGGGCGCTTCACGTATGACAACTTTTTCGGGCCCACAACGAATCCCGCGCAGACGGCAATCAACCCCAGCTTTGGCGTGACGTACTTCGACCACCAGCGCAACCTTGGACTCAGTTACACTCGCACAATATCTCCGCGGATGACGTCGCAGACGCGGCTTGGCATTATTCGTACCACGCCCAGCTATCCCACGTCCAACCTGACGCAGCCAGGCGTTAACTTTGCGGATAATCTGTATGAAGCCTACAACTCCCCAGCGGGGGGGGTCAGCGGGACCTTCGGCAACCTTTTTCAGTTGCGCCAGGATTTCACTTATCTGCACGGGGTGCACACGCTCAAATGGGGCGCAGAAGCGCGCGTCAATCGGGACACTAGACTCTCTTCTAATTATCCAAATGGTTACTACACATTCGGGGGTGGGCCTGCTTACGCGCGGACCGACATCCCATCGCAGAGCGGCACGCACGATATCCACGCCGGGGACCAACTACCCGATACGCTGACTAGCTTTTTGACCGGCTCGCCATACTCTTACACGAAATCGGTCGCCCCCCCAATGTTCCCTCAGGGCACCCGCATGGGAGAGTTGGCGGTTCGCCGCGAGGCTTATAGTGCCTTCTTCCAAGACATCTGGAAGCTCACTCCCCGCCTGTTGCTCACATATGGTATTCGCTATGAGGTGACCACTGTTTTTCATACCGAGCACAAGCTCACCTCCGGCCCCGAGTTTGTCCAGCCGAACGGCAGCTATGCGCTTCCCTGGCAGTCTGGTGCACAGGTCAACTATCTCATTAATCTTCAGCCGCCTTATCGGCCTGATTACAACGGCTGGGGACCGCGACTGTCAATTGCCTGGATGGCCTCGGACAAGACCGTCCTGAACGCCGGTGGCGGCATCACCACCCTGCTGTTGAATCCCTCGAGCCAAAACATGGTCATCGGCGGCACGCCCGTGGTCATCTCGCCTTTTGTGATTGCCACGCCGGCCGCGCCTCTTGCTTTCACAGACCAGGTGACCTCCTTGAGCCTTCCGACGATGTACACCACGGCGGGGCAGCCGATCTTCCCACCCGGCCAGTCGACCGACAAGCTGGCGCCGAATGTAATATTTGACATTGTGCGGTTCACGAAGGAACTGGCGGCGGAAACAGGCCAGCCGTTTCGTCCTTACCGCATGGGCGGCCAAGCTCCCAATTTCAAGAACGGGTATATTGAGACTTTCACAGCAGGGCTGCAACGTGACTTCGGTTTCTTCAATTTCCGCGGCTCTTACGTAGGAACGGCTGGGGTAGGACTTGCTGAGAATTTTTATTTCAACGGGTACAACGGCGCCGGCCCCGGGTTTGCACCCTACACGGTTTTTGATTCGACAGGGGCCGCTGTGGGCGGCGCTGGCCCCGTCATGCTCATGGGTTCGGGGGCGCATTCTACCTTCCATTCCTTGCAGCTTGGCGTGGCGAAGACTTCTTCCCGTGCAGGCCTAGGCTTCCAGGCAAACTACACGCTGTCGAAATCCATAGACAACGGCAGCAGCGCAACTATGTTCGGAGTTTCCGGGCCAAGTTCGGGCGGTACCACCACGATCCTTCAGTCGCCGCCCCAGAATCCTCGCAACCCAGGCGCCGAAAAGGCCGTTTCCATTTTCGACATCCCCCAGGCCTTTTCCGTCAGCCTGACGCAGGCCCTCCCGTTCAATCGCATTGGTTTCTTTCGGCCCGTTGGCGCGAAAGCGACGTCGGGCTGGCAGTTCATCACGGTTGCGACACTTACCAGCGGCTCGCCCTTCACCGTCTTTTCGGGCAAACAACAGACCGGCATCGGTGTACAAAACGCCGACCGGCCTAACCAGGTTGGACGCCCGATCTTCTCCACCACCCGCAAGATCCGTGAAGACTATTTCGGTCTTGGCACCGCGAACGCGTCATATTTCTCGATTCCTATCGGCCTGCCGAATGGGACAGGACCTAACAGCGGAACGTTTGGGACGCTCGGTCGCAATACGTTTCGGGGTCCCGGCTACCATAATTTCGACGTGGCGTTGACCAAGGACACTGAGTTTGCTCATCGCAAGAGCGGTGAACCTCTCACCTTGCAGTTCCGCGCTGAATTCTTCAACGTCTTCAACCTCGTCAACTTCGGCCTGCCCTCCAATGTCCTGGTCGGCTCGGGCTTTGGCGTCATCAGCCAGACTTCTGGGACCTCACGCCAGATCCAGTTGTCCCTTAAGTTGTACTACTGAGCTCGCGCTAGTGAATGGTTAGGCGGGATACCTCAGCGGCCCGACCCGTCATTGGAGGAGGATGCCGCGACCGCCGGCGAGGAATCTCGCCGTGAAATGCTCAGGGCAAGATTCCTGGCGGAATTTAGCCTGAGCGACCTCGTCTTGTAAGGAGCTACTAGCTCCTCCACATCCTCCGTCTCACGCTAATCCGTCGGTAACGGCACACAATGTAGGGGGACGGGCTGCCATCCCCTGACCCTGTGCTGGGCCGACGAGGGCAGGGGAAGCCCTCCCCCACACGCGCTGGGTGCACCCAGCACCGGCTAGGGGCGCATGGCCATGCGTCCCTACGATGTTGCGCTGTCTTTATCGACGCATTAGGGTCTCACCAATTGAGATTGACGCGAGGGGGTTGTCGCGGTAGGATTCCGGCGGAGTCAGAGCTGGATGCTAGCATCATATCAAGAGATACTGGCGGGCGGTTTTAAGGACCTCTCCAGGCTGGCAATAATACTTCTGTTGGGGGGCCTTCTAGCCAACACCTATGCCGGATCTCCATCCGGCTCCTGGAGCGGGACAGTTCAAGATGCTCAAGGGCATCGGCTTTCGGGCGCGCAGGTGGAGTTGAGAGGAGAAGGGGGAGGCCCTGTTCTTCGTACCGCTACTGACGCCAATGGCGGGTTTACTTTCGCCACCATTCCCGAGGGCGCGTATTACGTGTCCGTGCGCTGGCAGCGGAGAGCGATAAGAAATGAGAAGCCCTTGCAGGTGCGTGCGGGGGAGAAAGTTACCTTCTTGCTGGAGCTCTCGGCGGATGGCCGAGGATTGGCCTTAAGCGCAGGCGGGAGTGCAACCTCAAGCTCGGAGGGAGGCCTAGGGGGCGTCAGCGGGGGCGGGGCAGCCGGACCGCAGGCAAGCGGAGGGCAAACGTTGTCAAGCAAGGAGGTTTCGAGCCTGCCGCTCAACCAGCGCGACTTCAGCCAACTGCTGCTGCTGGCGGCCGGTACCAAGACGGACACCAATGGTTCCACAAATTTCACCCAGCAGTTTGCGGTGAACGGCCAGCGGGGAACTACGGCAGTCTTTGCGATGGACGGCATTTTCACCAGCGATCCGGAAATGGGCGGGGCCGCGTTTCGGAATTTCAATGTGGAAGCAGTGCAAGGGATTCAGGCCAGTTCAGGGGTATTGCCGGCGGAGATTGGGGAGGGCGCGGCATCCTTCACGAACATTGTTACCAGGTCGGGCACTTCGCAGGTTCATGGTGCGGCTTTTTCCTTTGTGCGCAATGCGGCTTTCGATGCGCGCAACTATTTTGACCGGCGTTCGTTTGCGCAGCCGGGGCGGATACCGCCTTTTGTGAGGAATGAGTTTGGGTTCACGAATGGGGGGCCGGTGGTGTTGCCGGGGGTTTATGATGGGCGGGGGCGGACTTATTATTTTGGCGAGTACCAGGGGTTCCGGCAGGTGCTGGGGACAACGCAAGTGTTTCCGGTGCCCACGGCAGCCGAACGGCAGGGTTTCGACACCACCGCTTACCCGGGGGACACGCTGGTCGTGCCAATCAATCCGCAGATTGCGCCGGTGCTGGCGGGATATCCTTATCCGAACGATCCGGAGGGGGCCTATGGGGCGCGAACTTATGCGATTTCTTCCAAGGTAGTGACGAACGCGGATCAATTCTCGACGCGGATTGACCACCGCATTTCGGACAAGACCCAGCTCTACGGGCGCTTCACCTACGACAACTTTTTCGGGCCGATCTTGCATCCCGCGCAGATCGTTCTGGACCCCAGCTTTGGCATACCGTATTCCGACCACCAGCGTAACCTCGGCCTCAAATACACCCGCACCATCTCAAACGGAATGTCCTCGGAATCATCTGTGGGCTTTATTCGTACGACGCCAAGCTACATCAGCTCCAACTTGACCCAGCCTGGGCTGGGCTTTGCTGATGGTTTGTACCTTTCTTACAACTCCGCAGCTGGATGGCTCAATCAGACTTTTGGTAACCTACTCCAGTTCGCGCAGAATTTCTCTTATGCTCGGGGGACGCATTCCTTTAAGTGGGGCGCGGAAGCGCGTTTCAATCGGGACACGCAGACCTATGGGGACAATCCCAATGGCTATTACTCATTTGGCGGCGGACCCTCGTATGCGCCAGTCTACATCCCCTCGCTCAGCGGCGGACACGATATCCACGTTGGAGACCGGCTGCCGGATACGCTGAGTAGCTTCCTGACCGGCTCAGCCTACTCATATACCAAGACCGTTGCGCCGCCGATGTTCCCTCAGGGTCCTAAGGTAGGAGACGTGGCAGTTCGGCGCGAGGCTTACAACTTCTACTTTCAAGACGCCTGGAAGCTGTCTCCCCGGCTGTCGTTCACTTATGGGTTGCGTTATGAATTGACGACTGCTTTTTACACCGAGCACAAGCTGACCTCGGGCCCCGAGTTCGTGGGGCCCGACGGCAAGCCTGCGACACCCTGGGAACCTGGAGTGCAGGTTAACTACCTGGTAAACTTGCAACCACTCTACCAAACTGACTACAACGGCTGGGGACCACGACTGTCGCTTGCCTGGAGGGTTTCGGATAGGACGGTTCTGCGCGCCGGCGGCGCCATTACCACCCTGCTGGTGAGCCCGTACAGCCAGAACATGGCGATCGGCGGCACACCGCTCGACTTCAATCCGTTGATGATCAGCACGCCGGGAACGCCAGTCGCTTTCACGGACTATGTGATTCCCGTTGACCTTCCGACGATGTACACGACCGCGGGGCAGCCGATGTTTCCACCCGGCCAGCCCGCGGATAGACTCGCTCCGAACACCGTTTTTGACATTGCGCGCTTTACGCAAGAGTTGGCAGCGGAGACCGGACAGCCGGTTCGGCCCTACCGCATGGCCGGCCAGGGCCGGAATTTTAGCAACGGGTACGTGGAGAGTTTTACAGCGGCAATTGAACGTGAATTCGGCGACTTGAAGTTCCGCGCCTCCTATGTAGGAACGGCGGGAGTACACCTCGCCCAGGCGAGGAATTTTAACGGGTACTACAACGCCAGTCCCGGGTTCGCGCCCTTCACCGAGTTCGATGCGACAGGAGTTGCAGTGGGCGGGGCGGGGCCTATCGCCCTCATGGTCTCGCGGTCGCATTCCACATTCCATTCTCTGCAGGTTGGCCTGTCGAAGACGTCGTCCCGCGCCGGTCTAGGTTTCCAAGCAAACTATACGCTGTCGAAGTCAATCGACGACGGCAGCAGTCCCACTTCCCAAGGGGGTTTTTCTGGATCGAGCGCCGCTACCACAGAGGTCCAGGCGCCTGCCCAAGACCCTAACAACCCGGGCGCCGAGAAGGGTGTATCCATCTTCGATATTCCCCAGGCCTTTTCCCTCAGCCTGATCCAGACCCTCCCCTTCAATCGTCTCAACTTTTTCCGCCCGCTGGGCCCGAAAGTGACGGCAGGTTGGCAATTCACTACTATTGGTTCGGTCACCGGGGGCTTGCCCTTCACTGTGTTTTCCGGCATACAGCAGACCGGCGCGGGTGAGCAGAACGTCGACCGGCCTGATCAAGTGGGACGCCCGATTTTCTCCACTAGCCGCAAGACTCGGGAGGACTATTTCGGGCTGGGTGCCGCGAACGCCTCGTTTTTCTCAATTCCCATCGGCCTGCCGAATGGAACGGGTCCCAACAGTGGAAGGTTGGGCACGCTCGGCCGGGATACGTTTCGAGGCCCGGGTTACCGCAACTTGGACGTGGCGTTGACCAAGGACACTGAGTTCGCCCACCGAAAGAGTGGAGAACCACTCAGCCTCCAGTTCCGAGCAGAGTTCTTCAACGTGTTCAACCTAGTCACGTTCAGCCTGCCTTCGAACGTCCTGATGGGTTCAGGTTTTGGCGTCATCAGCCAGACTTCTGGGACCTCACGCCAGATCCAGTTGTCTCTTAAGTTGTACTACTGAATTCGATTTCGGCTGTGCACGCTCACTGGGTAGCGACCGAATTCGAGGGCCGTCTCATACATCGCCAGCACGTTTGCCACGGGCACTAGAGCTTGAATATTATGGACGCCATTAAAGACGTAGCCGCCTCCGGGCCTGAACAGCTTGAGGCGCTCGCGAACCTCCTTGCGAACATCGTCGGGTGATCCGAAAGGCAAGGTATGTTGGGTATCGACGCCGCCGCCCCAAAAAGTGATTCGCTCGCTGAATCTTCGTTTGAGTTCACCAGGATCCATATCGGCAGCCGAACATTGAACGGGGTTCAGGATGTCGAACCCCGCCGCAATGAAGTCCTCGATCAAGTGGAAGACCGACCCGCAGGAGTGGATGAACGTCTTCCACGCCGTATTGCGGTGAACCCAATCGTTGATTTGCTTGTGGAACGGGAGGAACAATTCCCGGTAGATCTTTGGTGAGACGATAGGGCCGTTCTGAGCACCGAAATCGGTGCCGGTCAGGTAAGCTGCGACCACGCGGTCACCAACGGCCTGGTGAATTCTTTCCAGGTTGGCCAGGTTGATCTCGGTCTGACGCTCGAAGACCTTGTAGAGGTAATCGCGCCGGGCG
The DNA here is from genome assembly GCA_963765485.1 of uncultured Acidobacteriota bacterium. Classification (GTDB taxonomy): domain Bacteria; phylum Acidobacteriota; class Terriglobia; order UBA7540; family UBA7540; genus CAVROP01. The sequence goes on from CAVXWN010000003.1 coordinate 100,702, forward strand.
CTTAAGCTGATGTACCACTCTTCAACACTGCGAATTCCCTTGGGGTCCTTTAGCATGGGTCCTGGGACCTTGGCAATGTCACCCAAGCTGACCGTAGCGTTCAGAACGAGAGCTTTGTCCGTCTCCGTGTGCAGCCTGATGGCTTCACGTTTGAAGTGCTCGATCTCTTCGTTGGGCAAGGGACCGAATTCTTCCAGATTGTCCTCGACGTTGAGATTGCTGTCATCGATTGGGTGCTGGCGAAGAATCGGATCGAAGTAGAGCCCGTTCTTCGGCATCCTTCCACTCGGCGGGGCGGACAAGTCCCCTTGCGGATAAATGAGGAGATCTCCGTTAGGCTCCGGATCAGTGTTGAAGCCACCGGGCACCAGAACTGGAGTTCCATCGACACTCCTCCACTCCTTCCATTTTTCGAGCTTGATCCCGTAGGTGCTGCCGGTGCCCGCCAACCTGACCACGTCAATTCCCAAGGCCTCGACAAGGTCGAACTTGATCTCGCCCAACATTTGCAGCAGCTCAACGACCTTCACCGGAGTGCCGGGCGGATCGAGTCCAAGCGCCTGGCGGAGCGAGTAAACTTCACTGACGTGCATGCCACTTACAGTTGTTGCGCCGAGGTCCAGCGGGACGCGGTCCGCTTCCTTGTGTTGAAGCGCCAGGTTTACGCGCTCGCGTGAGTTCATTGTCAGTTACCCCCTCTGCCGGCCCATTTCTTCCAAGTCTGTTCATCGGCCATCATTTTGATAAAAACGCCGCCCACGACGGCCCGCGCCTGGAACCCCGCCTGTTTGCCATCCGTGGTCCAATACCAGTCGGTCAGGGGAACACGGTTGGGGGTCTGGCTGAGCCAGTCGTAGACAGGGGACATCCAATTATGGAATTCAGCGGGTGACTCTGCCATCGTCGCCGTCCAGAGCAACCAGTCCAGCTTGGTGTAATCCTTGCGATTGTCGAGCGGCACGCCGAATCGCTGTTGGCGCCCCCTGTAGTAGGCTATTTCCTTATTGGTGACTTCCGGCGGAAACAGGTGAAGTCGGAGCAGATGGTCCCAGACCAGATTGTATTTCAGGCTCCACGTGCCGGGCTTGTCGAAGGCAAGGCGGTAATGGTCACCATCATCGGCCATGTTCGCCCACTGGCGAGCGTCGTCCTCGGCCCTCTTGCGGTAACGGGCCGCTTCTTCCGTCCTTCCCGTCAAGTCGCACAGCATCGCATAGGCGCCCAACCCCTCGATTGCCTTGACCGAAAGGTTAGCATTGTGAGCCAAGTGGCCTGTGAAGTCATCTGTACACAGTTGATTTTCAGGATCTAGCCCCTTCGCGTTGAGATACGCAGCCCACTTGGCAAGGAGTGGCCAGTACTTTGTGGCAAAGTCGGTTTTGCCTTCCGCTTTGGAAAGGGCCGCTAACATGATGAGCATGTTGGCCGACTCCTCTACTGGCATCTGATTAGCTGTGATTCTGTCCAGTTCTGCGGCCGGAATTTGGCTGTTTATTTCTCCACCCCAGTAGCGTTGTCCATTAGCCAGAGGGTAAGTACCGATATCGTGAGGCGCGTAGCGGAACGGCCACATTCCGGAATTTGCGAATTCCAACACCGGCGCCAAGGACGCTCGAAGGAGGCGCGGATTGAACATCAGCAGAATAGGTGCGGCGGGATAGATTACATCGACCGTTCCGACATTTGCGCCGCTGAAGTTTTCCTTCTCAAAATAGAGAGGTGTGCCATCGTAATCAGCCGCTAGCTTTTGAGCGGCGAGAGCTTGACGGTAAGCGAGTGCGCCCAGAGCCGCGTATTCTTCCCCGCCCACGCGCTTCATATCAGCCATTAGCTCTTCGTCAAATCTCGCGCATTGTACATTCAGCGAATCGTAGTCACGCAGCGAGTTCTCAAGCAGCTCTCGAATCGTGGCCCCGTTCCGCCGCCAGTATGGCCGCAGCCTGCGGAACAGGTATTCGATTGAAAAAACATCGTCGTACGCAAGGACGACGTAACGCGAGACGGGCGTAGACGAGACCGTCCCCATGTCAATCTGGTAGGCAAGCACAGGCCCCGCGTAATGCGCCGCAATCCTCGGGGTTGCAAGATCATCGGAGTCGGCCATCGGCCGACCCTCGGCGAAGGCTTCCATGCTCCGATATCCGTTCCCGATGACCTCCTGCACGCCCGGAGTGGGAGGGGTGAGCACGTATAAGAACCCCCAATCTATCCTCAGGTCATCCCCCGACTTTTCCAGAATCGGCTGGTCTTTGCTGCCAACCCTCAACACTTCGAGGTTGCCGAGCCGGTATCGTGAAACGACCACCTGCTGGTCAGGTGTATTCACAGCGATTTGGGCTGAGGCGTCGAAGTAAAGCGATACCGAGTGAGGCTGTCCATCTTTGGCCTGCGCAGTCCACGTGACGTAGGCCACCGGGCGCCCGAGCAAGTCCAAGTTATCGGCCAACGTTGGCGTCATGAAAGTCAGCGTGATCTTGACGCCCGCCGCCTCAAAGTCGTAAATCGTCCGCGTGGGCAGCACCTGCAGGCTTTGCTGCTCCATCGCGGGGACCCGTCGTGGCTCGTCGCCAATAATTCGGAAGGCTTTTCCATCGATTCGAACCAGACCGTCGAGTGGATGAGGTGCGCCTGTCCAGTGGCGCGTGGTGTCATCGGTCAGCCGGTCCGCCATCGACCAGATACTGAAATAAGGATCGCACGCGACAAGCGGCACTGCGGGCGGCCGAAGGTCCTTTGCATGTGCATTCACACCAAAGAACAAAACGACTCCAAGCCCTAAGAGACATTTCCGCACGGCAATCCTCCTCTTGTTTGTGCCACTCTCGATTCCACAGTACCGCCTTACTCGCGGGCGCAGCACTGGATTTAGGGGTGCATGGCCACGCGCCCAACCCGAAGGAAAGCGTTCCACGAGGCACTGAAAAACCGCAGGACCGAACCGCAGGGCTTGCGGTTCTCTCAGGAACCGGCCGGTGGCGCAGATGAAACTCAACTCGCGGTCCGCCCGACAGCCGTCGCTGAAGACAGAGGGACGCCGCGGAACAGGCCGCTCCACAACTCCTCTTCCGCTTCGAGGTGGCCACGCAGTTCACGGATCATACGGCTTCCGAGGGTCAAAAGCACGGTGGGGTCCCTCGAAAGACCGTAAGAGACCATCTGCCTCTCGAACTTATCCAGGTCCACGCTAAAACGCTCGTGGTCCTCTCGAAAAGCCGCCAGTTTTGAAATGATCTCATCGTCCCGCCGGGGGAGCGGAGTAGCGCAGGCCCCGCTGTTCGGCCCTGCGACCGTTCTTGAAATTACCCCAGCGCTGCGTTGGAAGGCCGGGAACAATTCGGATTCCTCTTGCCGGCAAAATGAGGTCAGGACGGTCTTGAAGTACTCCAATATCTCGCGTAAGGAGTCATGCGCCGCTTGCCGCTCGACGGGCTGGCTGCCATTCATAGAAAGCTGGTGCAGCGCTTTTTCCCAATCTACCAGCCGGGCGCGCACCTGAGCGTGCTGTTCCATCCAGCGCTTCTCACCAATTGCCGCTCCTGCGGCCGGGGCGGCAGGCGCGATCTCGCATGGCGTCTCCTGGGCGAGGTATTTGCAGGCAAGCCCGCGCCGCTCGAGCACGGCAACGACTTCCCGGCGCGGCGGGAAGTCGTGCGTAGAAAACTGGCCGGGTAGGTGCCGGTGCAGGTAGGCGCCCGGCAGCGTCTCGCAATCCACGGTGAAGAGATCACCGGCAGCGACCAGCGAAATATTAAGTTCGTAACTCTCCCGCGTATTGAAGAACAGACGGGAGGTGGGAAAAGCCAAGTGATAGGCACTGACAACCAGGCGGAAGTCGGCGTCGGAGACGCTGAAGCGATTTGGCTTCTGCGACGCCAGAACACCGCGCGCGGGCTTCAATCGCGGGATGCCCAGCGCGTACGGCGCAATTCCATAAGTCCGGCGCAAATAGTTTCCTTGCTCGATGACCGCCAGGGCATCGTAGCGGAAATCATAAAGCCCCAACAGCGCGCCCAACCCGATCTTGGTAATGCCTGCCGCGATAACTCGATCCCAGAGATCCAAGCGAAACTCGTAGTTCCGCTTGAGTGAGCCTGGAGAGTGCCAGCGCTCGAAATGCGGGCGATGGTAAGTCTCCTGCCACTCGACCACCCAATCCAGCCCGGCGTCGCGCAACCGGGCGTAATCGTCCTGCTGGTAAACTGGGGAACACAGAGCCACCACTCCTCCGCCTAGGACTTCGAGTTTCCGGCGTGTGACGGCAACGTAGCGGGCGACCGTTTCCGGGCCAAATTCAGGGTCATCGGAAAGTACCAGTTCAATCTGCCGGTGACCCCAGGAAAGAATCAAGTCCAACTGCCTTTCGAAATCGTCAAGTCCGAGCCGGATCCGCTCCGCGATGGAATTGCTCTGCCGATAGCCACAATACAAGCATTCGTTCTGGCAGAAGCTTGTTAAGTAGACTGGGATGACGAATTCAACCGCTTTCGGCGCGAAAAGATCTCGAACTCGAATCGCTGCATCGCGAATTTCATTTCGGCGGCTTTCGTCTCTTGCTGCGGCAAGCAGAGACGCCGCATCTTCTGCATTGAGACCCTTTCCCTTGTCAGCAGTCCGAAAGATCTCCACCGGCTGCCGAATGGGCTCGGAGATTGCCGCCAAGCGTTCGATGCGGCTTTGCTCGCTTGCAAAATACTGACTGAACCTTGCCAATTTCTTTAATCCTCCCGTTACACCTCAAAAAATGATTCTACTCCTCCCTGGAAGTTTTGTGGGGGGACGGCTCGCCGTCCCCGTGACGGTTGCGCGGTTATTGACGAGGCAAGCCCTACCCCTACACTCGGTTCCGTTTGAAGGGACCGCTTGCCCACGATTCTGACAGGGAGGGCACAAAGAAAAAGCCGCCTTTACTTGAGTCCTGCCGCGGCCGTGCAGGCCATGCAGAAGCCGGCTTGCTTCAAATCGATCTTCTCCACGGAATGCGAGGCGCTCATCACGCAAAGGTAATCCGGGCAATGGCGGAGTCCAAACGTGTGACCCAATTCGTGTAGGGCCTCCTTCAAGAGGCGCTCTTGGAGCAGACCTTCGTCTTTGGGCATGCCGTAGGACTCCGGGCGCAGACGATGGGTGGAAACCAAGGCGCCGGTATTGCCCAATTGGGCCTCACCAAAAATGAACGTCAGGATGGGGATGTAAAGATCCGCGTCGGTCACTCCCAGGATTCGCCAGCTTTCCGCAGGCGGATCCTGTAAAAGCTTCTTGAGAATTTCCGTAGAGTGGTATTGCCCCCGCACGGGACTGTGAGCAAATTCGCCGTTCAGCCCATCGGGCCGAATCCAACATGCTACGCGTAAGCGCGATGCCAGCGCTTCCGCAAGCGATTCGAGGTGCCGCCGTTCGACCCGCCCGACCGGAACCAGGGAGATGATTTTCATGACGCGGCAGGCATGCCTTTCCGAAAGCCGTATTTCTTGATTCTGTTGTAGAGGGTCACGCGGTCAATCTCGAGGATTCTTGCTGTGCGAGTCTGGTTCCAATCGCATGATTCCAGAACCCGGAGAATGTGCGCGCGCTCCACGTCGTCGAGCGAAAGGCCTGCCTCGAGTTGCCGGGTCAAGCCAATTTGCAAAGGGAAATCGTGAGCCTGAATTTCCGGCTCGCGACCGATTACCATGGCCCGCTCGATGGCGTTCTCGAGCTCCCGCACATTTCCGGGCCAACTGTACTTCATCAAGACGTCCAAACCCCCACGGCTGATGGAAGCGAACTGCTTGTTCATGGCCCGCGCATATTTCTTCATGAAATAGTCCGCCAGAAGAGGGATATCCTCATGGCGTTCTCGCAACGGAGGCAGTTCAATCCCAAAAACACTCAGGCGGTAATACAGGTCGGGACGGAAGGTCCCCTGCTTCACGAGGAGTGACAAGTCCCTGTTCGTTGCCGCGATGGCGCGAAAGTCGACCTTAAGCGTCTGGTTGCCACCCACGCGCGTTATCTCTTTCTCTTGCAGAACACGCAGCAGGTCTGTCTGGGTCTTCAAACTGATATCCGCGATTTCATCCAGGAAGACCGTGCCACCCTCGGCGACTTCGAATTTGCCTTTCTTCCGATATTGGGCGCCAGTGAATGCGCCCCGCTCGTGCCCGAAGAGTTCGCTTTCGAGCAGGGTCTCCGTCAGGCCGCCACAATGGATAGTGACCATGGGCATGAATCGGCGGGGGCTTAGCTTATGAATGGCGCGGGCCGCCAACTCTTTGCCGGTGCCGCTCTCCCCGTGGATCAGGACGCTGGTATCTGTGGGAGCCACGGTACGGATAAGTTCTATTACGCTTTGCATCGGCGTGCTCTGTCCCACCAATTCGACCGCCTGAACTTCCCCGAGGTGTTCCCGGAGCCGTACATTCTCCTCTTTGATTCTGCGGTGTTCGAGGGCTTTCCGCACCAAATGAGCTAGGTCATCAGGATCGAAAGGCTTGGCGATGTAATCGTACGCGCCGTCTTTCAGCGCCTGAACCGCAGTTTCAACCGAAGCGTAACCGGTCATGATAATGACAATAATCTCCGGATCGACCTCGCGAATATTGCGGTGTAACTCAAGTCCGTCCATGCCGGGCATTTTGATATCTAATAGGGCCAGATCCCAGCGCTGGTTCGGCAATTTCAGCAGCGCCTCGCGCGCGCTGGTGGCCGTTTCCACGAGGTAGCCCTCTTCCTCGAACCATTTGCCGAGCGCCTCGCGGACAACGTTCTCGTCGTCCACGATCAAGAGACTGGCTTTGTAATCCATGCGCAACTCCCGTGCCGTTGTCAGTGGTCCGTTGTCCGTCGCCAGATCGCTGCTGTGATTTGGTACGCACGTCTTCTGACTCCTGGCTCCTGACTTCGCACTCGTCACTCGTCACTCGTCACTGTTCTTTCTCCCTGACAGCCGTCAGCCGCAGTTTCGGCTCCTCCGGCAGTGTAACCATGAAGCTTGTTCCCTTTTGCTGTGCGGAAGACACCTCGATGTTGCCTCCGTGTTGCTGGACAATCCCGAAAGCGACGGCCAAGCCTAACCCGACGCCTTTGCCCTCAGCCTTCGTCGTGAAAAAAGGTTCGAAGACATGCGGCAGGGCCTCCGGAGGAATTCCAATGCCATCATCGCTGATTATGATCCGCGCCACGCGATGCTCTGCATCGTAGGCGGTTTCCACCCTCAACCGCCCGCCGTGCGGCATGGCCTCGACGGCGTTCATCAGCAAGGCAAGAAGAACTTGCTGAATCTGGCCCGCGTCGCAGTAAATGGAGGGCATCTCAGGGTCCAAATGACTTTCCACATTCACCTGCTGTAGATCGCATTGGTGCCCCAAGAGAAGCAGGCAGCGTTCCACGACACCGCCCAAAAGGTTCTTTTGTGGGTTGAGCGGCGCCTGCCGGGCGAACGTCAGCAGGTTCTTGACGATGGTTCCACAACGGCGGCTTTCCCCTTCAATCTCCCGGAGGTCATTCTTCACTTCCCTGAAGCGCTCCTCGTTCTCCAGACCTTTATCTACCAGACGGGAAATCAGCTTACTGTAAGTGAGGATTCCTGCCAGTGGATTATTGATCTCGTGGGCGACAATTGCCGCGAGCTTGCCGAGTGAAGCCATCTTCTCAGATTGCACGAGGCGGTGATAGGCGCACTCCAGTTCGCCTGTCTTCTCACGGACTCGCGTTTCCAGCGTGCGGGTCCACTCCCGGTTTTCCTCTTGCGCTTTCTTCAGTTGCTCCGTCATGCGATTGAAAGAAGCCGCCAGACTGCCCAGCTCATCGCTACTGGCTACCGGCAAGGAATAGTCCAGCTTGCCCTCGGCCACATGCCGGGTGCCCTCCGTCAGTTGGCGCACGGGCTTGTGCACGGTCACGCGGATTAGTCCCGCTGAAATCAAGCTGAGGATGATGATGGAAGCGACGGTAAAGAGCACAATCTCACGTTGGCTCCGCGCCACGAGTTGATCCGCGGCGGCCAATGACAGGTTGGTGTCCAATACGCCGAGTACCTGGCTGCCCACGGCGTGGGCGTGGCAGGCAGCGTTCGAGCAGTCGGGCTCGTTTTCGATCGGCCGGATCAGGCCCAGAACGCGTGTGCCGTCAGCGGCATTGTAAATGCGCATGCGGTCGGGGCGATTCAGACGCTTGAGGGTTTGGGCCTGAGCATGGCAGGCGTAGCAGGCCTCCGCCTTCTTATCGACGAAACGCCCAACCTCCTGTGGGTCAGTGGAAAAAGTGATTTGGCCTTCCTTATTGAAGATACGAATGCGGCTAATACCCGCTTCCTGCCCGAGGGTGTTGATAATGTGGAAGGCTTCTTCGCGTTCGTCGTGCAGCATCGAATAACGAATGCTGCGCCAGATAATATCGCTGTTTTGGTCCGCGTTCTGAAAAACCATCTCGCGCTGGGATTGGCGCCAAAGGCGCGCGCTCCAGTACCCGGACAGCCCTAACAATAGGGCCATGCTGCCGACGACGCAAGCCGTCAGCTTCGTCGCCAGGTTGTACGTGAACCGAACCATGAGCCGTCCCTGGTCAGTCGTTACGCGCTCAGCAAAGGGCCGAAAAAACGTCAAGCCTGTACATCTCAATCGGCTTCAAACACGTTGAGGTAGCGCGCCGCCAGAGCGAAACACACAAACCCCACGCCCACCATGGAGAGCGTCACAGATACCTCCGTCCATTTCGGAAAGTAATGGGCGCGGGCGGAGTGCGCGAAGCCGGTAATCGACACGTTCAGGCGATTGAGCAGAAAACCCGCAATCACCAGAACGGCAGCCGCAAAGAGCCCCTCGCGGTCTTCGCGCACCCGGCGGAGGAGCAGGAGGACAAAGGGGATCATGAGTCCCAGCACAATTTCGAGGACGAACAGGACGGTCTCCGTGGACGGTTCGCGCAGGTGCACGAGCGCGCCTCTCCTCCACAAATCTTGCAGGCGCAACGTCCCATACACAAACAAAACCACTGCCATCGCTTTCCCTAGGGCTGCCAGCAGGGGCATCTCAATTTCCCGGCCGAACGCCCGCGCGCTCAAGTTCGATTCGAGAATCACCATCGCCATGCCTACCGCCACCGCCGAAATGAAGAACAACAGCGGAAGCAGAGGCGAGTACCAAAAGGTGTGCAGCTTCAAAGGCACGATCAGGAACAGGCTTCCCAAGGACGATTGGTGCAGCGTGGAGAGCAGCACTCCCACAATGACCAGCGGGATGGTGATGGCTTTGAGCAGTTTTAAGGGTTTTTCCATTCGGAAACGCTCAAAGACGGCAGGGGAGAACTCCAGCACCAACACCGTCAGATAGAGCATCACGCACCATGCCACCTCGAACATTACGGAGTGGCGGTTCCACATCACCAATGGGTGCCAGATGTTATAGGGCTTGCCGAGGTCATAAAGCAGCGCCACCGCGACCAGCGCGTAGCCAAGGAAAGCCGTCAGAATCGAGGGACGCAGGAGTGGGTGGAAGCGCCGGAGATGGAACACGTAGACGATTGCCGCCAGGGTGAACCCGCCCGCCGCCAACCCCACTCCACAGATGACGTCAAAACCAATCCACAGGCCCCACGGGAAGCGGTCTGTCAGATGAGTAGCAGCCCCCAGGCCTCTCGTGAAACGAAGCAGAGTGGAATAAAAGCCTGCGGACCAAATCACTAAGAGCACCACGCGCCAGAAAGTGAATTGGGGCAGCTTTTCGAACCTCATTGATGATCTCCGCCTTTGTAGCCCACTGTCCCTTCTCGGTCCAAAATCACTCCCGGTGACGTGCAACGGACGACGAACCTCTTCCTATTTGCGCTTTCCCTCTTCCTTTCCCGAGTCCGCCACTTCCTCCCGCCGCTTGCTGATCCACCAGATTCCACATAACAAGGCTCCGCCTATCGTGACCACGTTGGGTATTTTCGAAAGCGCGCGATAGGTGTACATGGGTAGCGCATCGTGGGGCAGGTTAATGGGCAGTCCAAGCGCTTCAAAGGGAACAGCAGAGAGGTACAAGACGGAAGTCCCGCCTACTTCCTGCTTGCCATAGATTTGTTGAATGTATTTTGAAGGCTCCTGTCTCAGACGGGTTTCGGCCTCCCGCAACAAGTCTTCCCGTTCCCCAAAAACGGCAGCCTGCACCGGACATACTTCCGTGCAAGCAGGCCTGAGCCCTTTTGCCTGGCGTGGAGCACACATGTGGCACTTCTTGACTCTGGGCGCCCAGACCTTGTTCCACTCGTAACGTGGAACTCCAAATGGGCAAGCAATCATGCAGTACCGGCAACCCATGCAGCGCTCTTCCGCATACACCACGGGACCTGCCGGGGTTTTCCTGAATGCGCCAACAGGGCAAACGGAAACGCAAGTCGGATCCTGACAGTGCATGCAGAAGCGGCGGACGTACACGCTTCCGCGAGTCTGGACGACGTTCAGTGCGCTGGCAGATAGCTCTTCATCACCAGCCTCCTCCATCGGAAGGTCAGTTTCAGAACCAAGAGACCTCAATGTGTCTGTCGGCAAAAAGTCGCCAGGACTGGCTCTTAGCAAACCATTTACAAGCTTGCACGCGACAACACAACGCTGGCAGCCAACGCACCGAGTCGTATCAATAAGGACGGCCCTGCTCATTCTTTTCGACATTCGTGGTCCCATGCGAGCAGGGACAAGAGGTCTGCCCAGGCACCACGCCTCGCTGCATTTCTAAGCACGCGAGATGCCGAGAAATTCAGCAGAGAGACCTTGAAAGATGACTTGAAGTCCGAATTTTTCAGACTCCACAGGGCTCTTGCTGGCCTTGATGTGAAATCACGCAATTCGATTGGCTGATTGGCTCGGAGATGATGAAGAAGGGCAGATTTGAGCGGCGCTCTATGAGCGCCGGAGCGACTGATCCTAAAATGCGCAGTCATAGACCACCGCTGTAGTGAGATTTCACAGCTTACTGGGGCGCAAAAACTCGGACTCGAAGGCGTTCCAAACGCTCTGATCAAACTGAGTCAAACTGTCCACCGCAAGCAGACAGCCGAAGGCTACGCTCTTCCGCCCGCCCCGGCGGCCAACTTCACCAACGAACTTCAAGCCCAGGGACGTTAGCAATATTTAACATAACTCTATTTGGGGCCTTGAAAACGGTGCACAGAGTAGTGTATCATCCCTTGTTAAGGACAAAAGCGAAACGCGTCTGTAGGAGTAGCAGCGCGAGAGGCGTTGTGTCAACCAATTCCAATACGGAGGTCAACGCAATGCGAAGTAGTGTTTGTGCGCGATTCTTCACGCTCTTCACCCTTGTTGTGCTTGCAGCGATGACTGCTGCTTGCTATCGGGGAGGAAGATTAGATGTGCGTGCAGTCCCGCCCGAGGCTTACGTCTACTTGGATGGTACACCTTTGGCTGACGGAACCGCCAGCGGCGACAACAATCTCATTGTCGATAATATAACGCCTGGCGAGCACACGGTGGGCCTATACAATTACGGGTACAAACCTGAGGTACAGAAGGTCACGATCGCAGAGGGGAAAACGACCCACCTCGGAGTAGAGATGACTCGGCAAGGCGGCACGACGTCCGGACCTTGGGGTCGCATCATAATGGAGGGTCCGGCACACGCGGCTGTTTTTCTGAATGGCAAGACGCCAGATTTCCTGGTTGGCCACGTCGACGAGTTTGACTCGGATCTAGGCTGGAGGGGACAACTGATTGTCCCGCCCGGAAATTACCAAGTCACTGCGATGGATGGGGGCACCACTGTTTGGTCGGGAGCGGTCACAGTCGCTGCGAACCAGACTGTGAACATCCACGCCAAGCAGGGGGGTGAGGTGACCACCTCAAGTTGGTCGCGCGGCGAAAAACTCAGCAACCTCTGGCCATTCAAGGCGAGCCTCACTACGACTACTGTGGTCGTTGCTCCAGTGACGGAGCAATTTTCCGCAAATCCGGCACAGGTAGCCTGTGGGGCTTCTTCACGACTAAATTGGACGTCGACCGGCGCCGTCACTGGCCAAATCAGCGAGTTGGGCGATGTCCCTGCCTCGGGTGACCGCGAGGTCCAGCCCAAGCAGACAACAACGTATAAGTTCACAGCCGCCGGCCCGGGCGGTATCCGCACCTCCGACGCAACCGTGACTGTCAACTCGGCTATTCAAGCTTCGCTGGGCGTCTCGCCGGCGGAAGTGCGTTACCACGCGGTCGGCGACAAAGTGGATCAACAAGCCAGCGCCACGGTGAACTGGTCCGCCGCCGGGGCTGACTCGGTTTCGGTCGATCCCTTCGGCTCCGTCGGGACGAGTGGCAATCGCACCGTCCAAGCCACTCCCAGCAAGACCACTCCGGGGCCCGTCGATGAGACCGTCACCTACACGCTTCGGGCCACCAACGCTTGTGGAGGAACGGAAACTCGCACTGCGTCCTTGCATATTGTGGGCTCGATCGAGCCGAGTGTGAATCTGTCCGAGCTCGAGTCCAAGTTCAATAACATCGACAGCGTCTACTTCCCCACTGCCCAGCCCACCAGGACGCATCCTGAAGGCGGTTTGTTGCCCGGGGAGCAGGGTCAGCTCGATGCCTTGTTTGCGATTTTCAAGCAGTATCTCGAGGCCCGGCCTGAAACTCACTTGATCCTTGAAGGGCACGCCGACCGCCGCGGCGGCATCAAATACAATCAAGGGCTGACCGAACGCCGTGATGAGCGCGTTAAGCGCTATCTGGTCGAAAAGAGTGTTCCTGACGCGAACATTGAGGCGCATGCTTTCGGTAAGACACAGAACCTCACCACGAAAGAGGTTTTGGAACTGAACGAGCAAAACCCGAACCTCACTCCGAAAGACCGCACACGCATTAGGCGCAGGATAATGACCTACGGGCTGGCCAACAACCGTCGCGTGGACATGAAGCTCGGCACTACAGGCGCCGAGTCGCGCCGCTACTTCCCATACAACTCCGACGATGCCAAGAAGCTGCTGGCAGGAGGAACGCGCGGCGTCAAGAAGGCGGCCAAAGAAAAGGCTCCTGAAACGAAGTAAGCTTGTGGCGGTTCGCCGGGGCCGCGATGGCGGCCTCGGCGAGCACCGTTTCTCGAAGATTCTAATTGCGGTTATGGCGCGCAAGAAAAGCGCGCCAGTCGTGCGGGAAATCCTTCCTATTCACGCTGGTGCGGTGCCCTTGCCAAAGATGGCGCGAGCCGCAGGGTTTCCCGTCGAGCAGTGCCTGCGGGCGTGAACACCCACGATGAGCGAACAGAAGAGTGTGGCCGGCCGGGGCGTGCTGCGGCTTTCCGACAGGCCAAGGAACCTGCGCCGCGCCCGGCCGGCTTTAGAAACCATCGCGCGGTCGAGCTGGAATGGGTACTTGGTACTTGCGTACCATTACCTTAAGGCGTTGGACCAGGCTCGCTAACCCTGATAGGCTGGTCGCGAGAATTACCCTATTTGATGGGCTAGCGTGGTCATGGCGGGGACGTTATCGCAGTTCGTGGCGTGTCACAGTTCCATTTTATTACTGACCTGGGCTGTCCTAGTTGGTGTTGCCTCCCTCATCCTTATACGAATCAACCAACGAAGCGCGGTGGCGCAAAGAAACTCGCTCTTGGGTTGGTTGGCAAGCCTGCACACCCTCAGCAGAGAATTTGACAAAGGCGGTGACCCCCAGAAGATTGTGGCGTCCGCGCTTGCCGCCACACTGAACATCTTCGGTGCGAAGCATGGTTGTGTATTCCTGGAGGGAGAAACAGAAGAAGATTCGACCCACACGATCATCCAGGGATTCTCGTCCCATTCGGTGGAAGTGCTGGAGTCCGGCCCTATGCGGGCTTATCTCGCCTCATCGGTCGAGCGGTGGGGCGAATTGTTCGTGATCTCGGATCTATCAGGGTCCGAAGCGGAGACTGCCGGGCAACGCGATCCTCTCTTCCAGAACCTCATTCAGGTGATGAGGGCCGAAGGTTTGAGGACGATGCTGGTGATTGGTGTGGTTACTTCGGGGACGGTGTACGGCGCGCTGCTGGTGGGTCGTCGTTACGACGCAGGGCGGTTTAGGTCCGAGGAACTCAGGTTGTCCGTCGCCATTGGCAACCAAGTGAATGTGGCGCTTGAGAATTGGTCATTGAACCGGGCGGCGGAACAGCACGAGGAAGAATTGCAAATTCTCGACAGCGTTGGGCGCGCGCTACGCGACACTTTTGACCTGAAAGCACAGGTCGACATCCTGCGCCGGACCATGAAGGACTTGCTGGTGGGCAGCGACTTTTCACTGGCCATACAGGAGTTCCCCGACGGGCCAATCGAAATCGTCGTACCCTTTCAGCACGAAGATGGCACGCCGTCAGCCACCGGAGTGCATGCGACCGCGCTCGAGGGGCGCGTGGTTCAGAGCCGTTCTCCGCTTCTGATCAACCAGGACTGGGAGTGGGCGAAATACCCTGTTGTGCAGGGTCCCGCGGGCGAGCGGATGCGCACTTGGTGTGGAGTACCCATTCACTTCTCTGACGGGGCCATAGGCGTCTTTGCGGTCGCCAATTTCCAGCGCGAGCGCGCCGTCAGTAAAGGGCAATTCGAGATGATTCGGGTGCTCGCTAATGAGGCCGCGGGGGCGTTTGAGAACGCCCGCATGCTCCAGAGAGAGCAGCGACGGGCGAGCCATTTGGCAATGCTCAACGAGATAGGCCGTAAGGCGAACTCCGTGCTCGACCCGAAGGAGCTTCTGCCCACCATTTGTTCGCAGGTGCGCGACGGTTTCGGATACGACCTGGCTCGCATTGAAGTCGTCGACCGCGAGCACGACGAGTTGGCGGTCAAGGCCGAGGCAGGCTATGGTGGCGAGTTGCTGGGCCACCGCACCCGGATCGGCGCGGGCCTGTCCGGGATCACAGCGGAAACCGGCGAACCGGTGCTGGCAAATTCCGTGGCGCGCGAGCCGATGTACATTGCCCTGGATCCCCGAGTGCGCTCCGGCCTAAGCCTGCCGTTACAATACCATGATGAACTGTTGGGAGTGCTGAGCTTTGAGAGCTACCGTGAGCACGCCTTCGCGCCCCAGGACGTATTGACGCTTCAGGCCCTGGCAGACCAACTGGCCATCGCGCTGTACAATGCGCGCGCTTACCAGAATGCTCTTGAGGAGGCCATCACGGATGGTCTCACGGGCTTGAAAACCCACCGCTACTTCATGGAGGAGCTCGAGAGGGAATGGCGGCGCTCGGCCCGTTCCGGCAGATCTTTCTCTGTGATTATGATCGACCTGGACGGGTTCAAACAGGTCAATGATCAGTACGGGCACTTACTGGGTGATCGGGTCCTACGCACGGTGGCCAAGTTGCTGAGCGACAGGGTGCGGCACTCAAGCGTCGTGGCGCGCTATGGCGGGGATGAGTTTTCGATTCTGGTGCCTGAGGCCACAACGGAGGAAACTGAGGCTCTCGGTGAGCGCCTACGGTCGAGTATCAAGGACGATCCCTTCCTGTCGGAGTATCGCGTGACCGCGAGTTTGGGGGTTGGATCTTTTCCTGGACACGGGCCTACGCACGAAGCGATCCTGCACGTCGCGGACGCCGGCATGTACCTGGCTAAGCACGAGAACGGCAACCGTGTGCGAGTGGCCTCACTGACCTCCGAGTTCGGACAAGTCGAAGCGTGCTTGGGGGTGGAGTTCAAACGAAAGTTCTCCACCGGGCCGGAAGCCTTCGACCAGATTCTGAAGCGCATCCAACACGCAACCCAAAACGCGGACGGAAATATCTCTCTGGTCGATACCGTGACGTCGCTGGCACGCGCGCTCGATTACTCTGATCCCAATACGCGGGACCACGGCGAAGCTGTATCGCGACTGGCCGGGCAGATCGCCTGCCAGTTGGGTATGCCACGCGACGAGGTTAACGAGATCCGCCAGGCGGGCATCCTCCATGACATCGGAAAGCTCGGTATCCCCGTTGACATCCTTCGCAAGGCGGGGCGCCTGACAGAGGGCGAGTTCGAGATCATGAAAACCCACAGCGTGAAGGGGCAGAAGATCCTTGAGCCGCTGCGACGAATCTCCCAAATGGTACGGCATCACCACGAGATGTTTGATGGCCAGGGCTACCCTGACAAACTGCGCGGCGAAGAAATCCTGCTGGGGGCAAGAATTCTGGCAGTGGCTGACAGTTTCGATACGATGATTTCCGGTCGGGATTACAAACCTGCTCGCACTTTTGACGAAGCCCTTGCCGAACTGCGCCGCTGTTCCGGCACCCAGTTCGACCCAATGCTCGTGGAAGCCTTCCTGGAATCGCTCAAGATTTACGGTGATCCTCGCACACGCCCGCCATCAGAGGATGAGGATATG
This sequence comes from uncultured Acidobacteriota bacterium, assembly GCA_963765485.1. Taxonomy (GTDB): domain Bacteria; phylum Acidobacteriota; class Terriglobia; order UBA7540; family UBA7540; genus CAVROP01. Next base: position 117,002 of record CAVXWN010000003.1, read on the forward strand.
CCCATCCACGATAGTGGGCTGAGCAGTTCTTCACCCCTCACGACAGCGTAGACCCCGCCGTTGCCCACGCTGGCCGCACCCCTTGCCCTTCTACTGCAAGCGGGAGGCGGGGCACCACGAAGTGATGGACAAGAGGCATTGCAGGTAGAACCCCACCCTTCCGGTCGCCTGACCCAAAGGACGGAGCGTGGTGAGAAGTCCCCATGGGCCCCAGGCCGCACCTCTGTTCCATATTCTCTTGGTTTGCAACCAACGGAGGAGTTTCTATTGCGCGGGCGCCTGCTTGAGCGGATCTGTGGCAAGAGCCTGTAAATGTTTCTCGAACTTTTTACTCGCCATCTCCCGTAAGGCGTGCCCATAAGGGACGAGTTCGAGGTTCAGACGGTCACAGGCGGAGTCAAACTGCTGAAACAGATCGGTGATATAGGCCTTGGCACGAGCCTGACCGTCTTCGAGCCCCACGCTGTATTCACGCAGTTTTGCCCGGGCCTTCTCGGCAAGCTTATCGAGCTCAGCGGCGAGATCGGCGCGAACTTTGTCGAACTTGTCGAGCGCTCGCCCATAGGGTGCGCTGTCGCGCTCAATCCGCCGCGTGAGATAACCGCCCTCGAGCCGGATGGCGAAATCGAACCAGCGCCCGTGGATCAATTGCTTGAGCGCTTCACTGACCGAATAGAACTGGCGGGATATGCGGAAGATCCCGGCTTGAAGCTCAGAAGGACTGATGCGCGAGGAACAAACCACAGCGTGTTGGGCATCGAACAGTTGCCAGTCACCCCAAGCGATAATCCGTTTTTCCTCGGCGAGCCGTCGGGTCAAGGGAGGTCCGGGCACGGCGGTAAGTGCAAAAAACTGAGTCGTGGTGAGCCGTGACTCTCGGGCAAACTCCAAGGTGTCGCGCAGGGTTTCAGGCGTGTCGGCGTCGGAACCCAGCACGAACATGCCATGCACGCGGATCCCCGCTTCGTTGAAGGCTGCGATCGCTCTGCGGTTTTTCTCGCGGGTCGAGTGCTTGTTGAAGAGCCGAAGGGTTTCATCGTTTACGGACTCGAGGCCGATGAAGACCATGGCGCAGTTGGCGCGCCTCATCAACCGCAGGAGATCACGGTCTTGCGCGGTTTCGACCCGCACCTGTGCAAACCAGCGCGGCATCTTGACTCCCTCGGAAAGCAGCCGCTCGAGCAGCCGCGTAGTGCGGGCGCGATTGGCCGCGAAGATGTCGTCGCCGAAGAAAATCGGCTTGCCGTTCAAGCTGATGGTGTGGCGGACCAGCGCCACCGCCGCATCATCACTCAGGAAACGAAATCCACGGCCGAAATTTTCGATCACCGAACAGAACTCACACTCATAGGGGCAACCGCGTGAGGTGTTTACAACGTTGTGGGTAATCCCCCGGTTGACGTGGCCGGAGTAGACGGGAAAGGGAAGGGTAGAGAGTTCTTCGCCGGTCAGGTACGGACGGTCCGGATTGCGGATGATTTCGCCATCCCGGCCAAGATAATTCACTCCCGGCAAATCAGCGAGGTGCGGTTCTCCCAGGTTGTCCTGCAGCCGACTCGAGTAGCAGCGGCAGGGTGTAATCCCCTTCGTGGGTGACGACCACATCACCGGATTGCAGAGACTCCTCAGGTAACGCCGTGGGATGTGGACCCCCAAAGAGTATCTTGACGCGAGGATTTATCGCGCGCACCCGCCGCGCCAATTCAAACGACTGATTCGCGGTCCGCGTGATGACCGAGAGGCCCAAGACGTCTGTACTGGCAAGGCGCTTCCAATCGTCCGCGTCCAGGCGCCCGGGCGCGCGATTGTACTGTGGATCGAGCGTGACGATATCACCGTAGCCCGCGCCGCGGCAGATTGCTTCGAGCAAGGGCACACCGCGAGCGGGATACCGGAACAGAGAGTAGACATCTTTCGCCATGCGCCCGTCCAGCCGCCCATCGACTGTGGCGGGCAACTCCACGAGTGTGATGCGCAGATCCTTCACCGAAGCACCAAGCCTTTCCGCGGACAACGGGAGTGACCGTGGAGTTTATCTGACTTAGGACTAAAAGCTATCAACAGAAAACCCAGCTTATCCTACCACGTCGCGGCCTTTAAATCTGTTCAAAATTGGACAGTGTCCAAATTCGAATGCCGGGCCGCCTCTTGTGGCGGCCTGGCCGGGGCAAGCCCCGCCCTGGTGTTGCTCACTGTCATTCCGAGCAGAGCCCTGAACCGGAGGGCCCAGCGCGAAGCGAGGAATCGCGCCTTGCGCGTTCGGGCTAGACTGCAATCTGGCTTTGGAAACAAGGGACCTGCGAGACAGGCCAGACGGGTTCTTAAGTGGTGTAGGGGCGGTTCGCGAACCGCCTACAGAATGTTCTATTTGGATTTGGGCTCCGCTTTCTTTTCGTTCTTGGTTGCCGCCTTCGCGTCCCCGCTCGGAAGGGACTTGCGGCTGTCAATTGCGTCAGGTTGGCCTTTCCTATGCTGCCGTGCATGGAACTCCACGAAGGTATTCTTGAGGGGCTTAGCCGGTTCTCCTTGCCCACGCAAGGCATCGCCCAATTCGTTCTGGCATCCGGCCAAATTGGTTTGGGCCACATAAAGAGCTTGGTCAGGGTTGCGCAGTAGATAAGCGACATAAGGTTGAAGCGCCTGTTGCAGGTCGAAAAGTTGGTTGCCGGCTTGGCTGTACTGGGCGCCGAAGCTGGGATTCTCAAACTGGCTGACGGCGCGGGACACACCATCCAGACCGGGCAGCGCCGCATTCACGGCCGCGTAGGTCTGAAATGCGAAGTAGATGCTATCGGGACGCTGTTCAAAGCGTACCCGCCATTGCTCCAACCCATCGAGCCCTTTGTGAAGGTTTTCCAGCGTCTGGTTGAAGGAATTGCGCGTCACCTCGGAGGTCTTCCACCTTGCCGGCTGTATTTGCGTAAGCAGGTCGTTGATGTGATATTCCGCGATCCAGATCTTATGCGTAAGAGCTTTTACCTGGGCTGGTTCCATGAAGCCCGGCTCATTCACGGGCTTGGGAGCCTGGGCGGGTTGGGCAGGAGGAATATCTTCCGTCTGGGGCTCGGCAGATGTCCGAGCGCCGGCGGCTTGCGCGGGCGGGGCTTGATCTTTTGCCGGCTGCTGCGCCAGCCCCGATGAAACGCTGATTCCAAACAGAAGAGCACAGCATAGGAATTGTGTTTTTGATCTCATATGGTTTTAGAAGCCGCTTCTCAGGGGAATGATGGCAAGGATTAGGTTGATACGTCAACAAACTTCCAGTGTCCTGAACCCGTTTCGCCTGTCATTCCGAGGAGTCCGCCATTCTTATTGCCGGAGGACGAGGAATTTCGCGAGTCGTTTGTTTCCAGAGCGAGATTCCACGCTCTGCCCTGGACGGTCCTTTCAAAGCCTGCGCTCGGAACGACATCCAAGGGCTCGGAATGACAGGAAAGCGCTCGGAATGACCGTGCTAATGGGAGGCTGCGCCGGATTCTGTTGCGAGTTCTTGGATCTCGACGCCGAGCTTGAACAATGGCCGGGGATCCCCACGTCCCCAACGGTTGACCTCCCAACGGGCTCGGAGAAACTTGATGCCGGGCATTTGCCGCAAATCGAGAGCGGCAGGCGCAACCTCCCGGTAGAATTTCTGGGGGTACCAGAACAACGCCTGCTTGCCCCAATCTTTTCCGTCGGAAGAGCCCCATATCGAGACGTGGATGGATTCCTGTTCGATGATCTTCTCAACACGAAGCACGATCATGACGGGTTTTCCCGCCAGCGCGCCCAGTTCGTAAGCAGGACCGGCGCCGTCTGTCTCCACGTAAGTCTCCGGAGCTAACAGATGGTAAACCGTCGGCTGGGTCGAAGTGCTCGAGCTCATCGTCTGCCTTCCAACAGGGCCAAATTCCAAATCCTCGAAAAATGCAATCCTAACACAGCCAGCGCTCCAGAAGGTAGCAAAAGTCCTCGGCATTCCAATTCGCTCGTGGCTCCTCCCGGGGTCGTGCCAAGGTCGGGCTGGGTGAGGTGACCCGGTAAGCGCAGGCCCCGGAGGGGCCCGCCGTGACTAGCCGCAGTCCCGGCGGTGCGGGGCTGCGGAGAACATTGCAATGCGAATTACGCCAACTCCACCGCGGTCAATCCCGCAGGCGCAGGACCCCGCCGGGGCCGATTCGGTTTTTCGTCTCGTTTCCGTGCGTTGCACCAACGACTACTCATAGTTTGCCCCTTCGAGGCAATTCCCAGGCCGTCATTTCGTCCTGATCGGCGACTTCGACGGAACCCCGCATCGATGTTGCATTCCCACTTGGTGACCGCTTAGACTTACAGCATTCCGCGAGGTGGTAAGCACAATGCGTGGATACATACTAGTCTTGTCCCTTTTTGGTTCGTATTTCTTGTCCGCTCCGGCCCAAGGCACCTCGATTTCGCTAGATGGGGATTGGAACTTCCTTGCGGACCCCAGCGGCAGCCTGGATGTGCAGAAACTCTCTGCGGCGCAGTACGTCCGGCCGACCCGCATTCCGTCCTCGTGGCAGTCCCAGTTCGCGGACCTGCGGGACTATGCGGGGGTGGGCTGGTACTGGCGCTCCGTGAATATCCGACCTCTTTCGCCGGAGCAAGTCGCTGTGTTGCGCTTTGGAACTGTCGATTACCTGACGGAAGTCTATGTGAACGGGGAGAAGGTTGGCAGGCACGAAGGCGGCTATACACCCTTCGAGTTTGATGTAACTTCCTTCCTGCGGCCGGGCGATAATCAGATTGCGGTGCGGGTTGTGGACCCGGGAACGAAACCCAATACCGTGGAGGGCATAAACTACGCCGAGATTCCTCACGGGAAACAGAGTTGGTATGTGCAAACCAGCGGGCTATGGCAGAGCGTTGAAATGCAGATGCTACCGCGCGTTCACCTCGGCGTTGTCCACATCCTGGCGGCCGCGAATGGCGACTTCAAAATCAACGTCCCCGTCGTGAAGGCGGCCTCGGGAGGGCAAACCGGCGGCCCAACCACGGTAAGCGTGGAAGTCCGCGACCCTGCGGGGAAGATCGTCTGGCAGGCCTCTCGGAAACTCCCCGACGCAGAGGGGGATGCGGAGTTCGCGGGGAATCTCGCCGCCCCGCGGCTCTGGAGTCCCGCTGATCCGGCGCTTTATATGCTTCAAGCCGGCCTTAGCTCAGGCGACTCCCGGGTCTATCAATTCGGTTTCCGCACCTTTGAGACGCGGGATGGAAAGTTCTATCTGAACGGCAAGGCGATTTATCTTCGCGGAGCGCTGGACCAGGACTTTTATCCTGATACGATTTACACGCCTCCCTCCTTGACCTACATCAAAGACGAAATGCGGAAGGCAAAAGGCTTGGGGCTGAACTTGCTGCGTTGCCATATCAAGGCACCCGACCCGCGTTACCTCCAGGCAGCGGATGAAGCGGGCATTCTCGTCTGGTATGAAATCCCTAGTTGGGACAAGCTCACGGACAATTCCAAGCGCCGCAGCATGGAGACGCTGCGCGGTATGGTGGAGCGCGACTGGAATCATCCCTGCGTCGTAATCGTCAGCATCATTAATGAGGGTTGGGGAATAAACCTGAAGGAAGCCGCGGACCGCCAGTGGCTGAAGCAGGCGGACCAGGAGGCGAAGAAGATTGTACCCAGTTGGCTTGTAGATGATAACAGCGCATGTTGTGACAATTTTCATATGATCACGGACATCGCCGACGACCACACCTATTCGGCCATCCCTGACCACGCCGCAGATTTTGACCGCTTTGTAGAGGATCAGGCTCGACGCCCGGGTTGGCTCTTCAGTCCCTACGGTGACGCTTCCCCAACGGGAAACGAGCCGCTGGTGCTCTCCGAGTTTGGCAACTGGGGATTACCTCGCATTCCGCAGGACAAACCCTGGTGGTTCTCCCGTCATAGTGAGGGCAGCGAGATGACGAAGCCCGAGGGGATTGAGCAGAGGTACGCGGACTATCGCTACTCTTCTCTTTTCCCGACTCTCGACGCTCTGGCGGACGCCACCCAGTGGCACGAGTACGCTTCCCTAAAGTACGAGATCGAATCCATCCGCTCACATCCGGAAATCCAGGGTTACATCATTACGGAGTTCACTGATCTCAACTGGGAATCGAATGGCTTGCTGGACATGTGGCGAAATCCGAAGGCTTTCGCCGGCTCACTGAGCAAGTTACAGCGTGATGACGTGGTAGTGCTTCGTACAGAGAAGCGGAACTACTCAGCGGGGGAGATGGCAACGGTCGAAGCTCTTCTCTCTCACTACGGTCCGGAGGCTCTTCCCGGCGGCAATATCGCATGGAAAGTCAGCGGCACGTCGCTCGCAGGAACGCTGCCGCTGCCTAGCGTTCCTCCCGCCTCAGTCGTCACACTGGGCGAGATCAAATTTGCGGTCCCATCCACCCCTGCTCCGGCGAAAAAAGTACTGAATGCGGAGATCGTTTCGGAAGGGAAAACCCTGGCGGAGAATTCGTTGGACTTCTACGTCTATCCGGCCCGGCAACCCGAACTGCCGCCCCCGGTTCTGTTCCATGATCCGGCGGGCAAGCTGCGGCGCCTGGTTGAAGAAATGCGGGCTCGGAACTACCTTGCGCCGACCGGGTCGGAGGCGCTGCCCATTCTGATTGCGTCAACGTTCGACGAGGAGGTCAAGAAGGAGCTGCGGGCCGGTGGCCGAGTTATCCTGCTCGCCGGCGACCGCCAGACCCTGGCCCCGGGGATCGAGATTGTTCCCCGAGCCGGCAGCGACTACGAGGGAAACTGGATTTGTGATTTCCTCTGGGTCCGCAAAACACAGCCGCCTTTCATCTCGATTGGATTTGATCCCCTGGCGGAATTCGAGGCCCAGGCGGTCACGCCGACGGCAGTCGTGCAAGGGATTCCTCCTGCAAATTTCTCCGATGTGCTGGCGGGAATGTTCTACGGCTGGATCCATTCGAACACCGGGGTGCTTGTTCAGGCGAAGTGCGGGAAGGGCACGCTCCTGGTCTGCACCTTCTCTCTTACCACAACTTACGGGAGCGATCCCTATGCTACCGATTTGCTCGATGCGCTGGTGGATTATTTGGTCTCAGGATTAACGCCCCGCTTCGAGATTCCCTTGTCATTCTGAAGCCCCCCATCTTTGGGGGCCGAAGAATCCACGCCCTTTGCTAGACGGCCTGCTCAAAGCTTCAGCTTCTGGAGGCGGCGGGCGGCCTCATCGAGCGTTGCATCGGTTTTGCAGAAGGCAAAGCGCACTTGTTGCGCGCCCAAAGCAGGGTGGCTATAGAAACTGCTTCCGGGAACCCCGGCTACGCCAATCTCCTCCAGGAGATAGCGTGCAAACTCAACGTCATTCGGAAAGCCAAATCCGGAAATATCCGTCATCACGTAGTAAGCGCCGTGGGGTTTGAAGCAACGGAAACCTGCCCGCTCCAGCCCTGCCATCAGGCGGTCGCGCCGGGCCAAGTAATCGGCGCGGAGCCTCCGATAATATTCTTCCGGCAGGCGTAATGCGGTGATGCCGGCTTCTTGCAAAGGCGCAGCGGCGGCAACAGTCAGAAAATCGTGCACCTTGCGAATGCCGTCAGAGATGCGCGGCGCCGCGATGGCGTAACCGACCCGCCAACCTGTTACGGCGTAGGTCTTTGACATTCCGTTGATGGTAATAGTTCGCTCGCGCATTCCAGGCAGGGTAGCCAGCGAAACGTGCCTGAACCCGTCATACACCATGGACTGATAGATTTCGTCGGTCAACGCATAGGTATCCCATTTTTGGCATTGTTCGGCAATGCACTCGAGTTCGCCCAGTGTAAAGACTTTCCCCGTGGGATTATTCGGCGTGTTCAGAATGAGCGCCCGGGTTCGTTCGTTGAAGGCTGAGGCAAGCTCCTGCGGGTCAAACGTCCAGTCCGGCGGCCTCAGGGAAACATACCGCGTTCGAGCGCCGCAAATAATCGCATCCGGCCCGTAATTCTCATAGAACGGCTCGAAAACTATCATCTCATCGCCCGGGTTCACCACGGCCAGAAGGGAGGCAATCATAGCCTCGGTGGCGCCGCAACAAACCGTGACTTCTCGTTCAGGATCAATGGCCAAGCCCGTGTCCTGCGCGAACCGTTCCGCGATGGCGCGCCGGAACTCCCGGGCCCCCCAGGTAATCGGATATTGATTGATGTCCGAACGTATGGCGCGGACTGCGGCTTCTTTCACTTCAACCGGCGCAGGAAAGTCGGGGAAACCTTGCGCCAGATTTATGGCTCCGTGCTCGATCGCCAGCCGAGTCATCTCGCGGATCACGGATTCCGTGAATTGCTGGGCTTTTAACGAGATTGGAGATTGGCGCATGTGGGAACGACAGTCAAGAGTCTAAAGTCAAGAGTTAAAAGCGACGGGTCGAGAGTTCAACGCGCAAGCCAAGCAGTAAAGCACAAAACTGAGCCGCAGAATCCGCCTGCCGCGCTCGCGTTCTTGGCGCACTCCGCCGGACACCGTCGAGATAGTGACTGGTCTCTGCTTTCTGCCTCGTTACGTCCGGTTCCAGACCCTCCACTTTTGATCACTCGCTACACTTCGCAAGCTTCGCCGATCCCGTCAACAACTGCCGGTAAATAGCAGCATCGCGCAGGACAGCCTCCACATAGGCACGCGTGGCGCGGATCGGAATAGCCTCGAGGAATTCGGTGGAGTCCCGGAACGAGTTACTTTTCAACCAGTCCCTGACGCGAAGGTCGCCCGCATTGTATGCAGCCAGCGCCATCTCCGGTTTGTCGTTGAAATCCTTAAGTAGACTTCGAAAATAGGAACAACCAAACCGGACATTATAAGTGGGGTTATAAAGCCTCACGCCGGCGGAACGAATCCTGGACGGTCGCGTGCTACGGCTGGCAGTTCTCGGCAAGACCTGCATCAAGCCGTGGGCGTCAGCGTAAGACGTCGCGCGGGGATTGAAACCCGACTCCTGGCGGATCAAGCCCATCACCAGATAGGGGTCAAGCCTGTTGGCGCGTGCTTGACGCTGCACGAGCTTCCAGTATGATTGCGGATAGAGGAGATTCCACAATTCTCTCGGCAGTTCCCTGAATTCGTAAGAAGCGTAATCAGGCACGGCCTTCGTAGCATCGAAGAGCGCAGCGTTCACGTTGCCCTGGCCCGCTTCAAGCTTGCTGAGATAGAAACGCAATTCCGGCTGCGCCGGTCGCGCGGCAAGCGACGCCCTAAGATACTGCGAGGCCAATCCGTCCAGCCCGAGTGCCTTGAGCGTCAGCACCGGCTGCAATACCTCGTCGCTCTTCGAAGGGCAAGAAGGAATGGGTGACGGGTCGCGCGGAGGAATTTCTTGAGCCACCTCCAACGTGATTGAAGTTGGCGACGGCACTTCGGCGAGGCGTTCAGTCCGTAGTTTCTTTTCACGCAACCTTGCCTGCTCCGCGTAATAAGTGTGCGGAAACCGATTCTGGAGGAGCGAATAAAGCGCTTGGGCGTCCCTGACGTCTTCTTGCTCTTCCTGCAGCTTCGCGAGCCAGTATAGCGCCGCCGGGGTGTGAGTCGACCGCGAGGGACGCGTTAAGTAGTCCCGAAAGGCTTGTCGAGCCTGGTCGTGTGCCCCCGACAAGTACGAGCACAAGATCAACCGCCAACGCGCCTCTGCAGTCTGGCTCCCTTGAGGGAAAGCCTCTGCCAGAGCCTGGTATTGGCGGCCGGCGTTTTGCCAGTCGCCCAGCCTGAAGAGGAGATTGCCTGCTGAATAGAGCGCCGACTGGTAAGACGAAGAAGACGCGTCGATGGCTTGAATCTGAGAAACAGCCTGGAGGGCAGCCGTTGAATTGTCTTGCCGGGCGTAAACCTCTACCAACAGTGCCAACCGCTCCGCGTTCAAAGCAGGACTGGCAAGGCTGACTGAGAGTGCTTTTGCTGCGTCAGCGTCACGCCGCAAACGGACCAGGCAGCGCGCCCGGCCCAACTGCCATTCGCCCGCGTGGGCGCTGGCCGGCCGGGACGAGAGCAAGTCCTCGAAGCCCTTAAGGGCCTCCTTGAACAAGGATGTTTTGAAAAGCAACTCCAACCGGGCGGTTTCGATTTCCTCCGTGGGTTGGGGGAAATCGGCACCCAGGCGGGAACGGAGGCGCCCCAGAGCTTCACCCGCCTCCGCCGACTGGGCGAAAGCGGGAAACGCATAATACACCTCCTGGAATTCCCGCGCCGCTTGGGGGAAATCGCCAGCCGCCTCATAGGTCTTCGCCAACAGGAGAGAGAGATTTGGATGTTCCCGGACGCTAGGTTCCCCCGTCAGGGCCTGAATTGCCTCTTGTGGTTTCTGGGATTGCGTCAGGGCCTGGCCAAGCAATTCCACTGCCTGTAAGCGCAAAGGACTTGCAGGGAAATTGGATGAAAAGTCCCGAACACCACCAACCGCTTGGTCTGGATTGTTAGCCTTGAAAGCGGCGGCGGCGGAATAATAGGTCGCGTAATCAGCCAGAAAGAATTGGGGCGTTGCCGATTCGTGCAGGTCCTGCGCAGCCTCGGGGTACGCACCCGCCTCGTACTCCCGGTAACCTAGAGCGAAGTAAGCCAGGGCGCGTTCTTCAGGCGCTTGCCGGGATTCCGCGTAATGGCGCAACTGTGGCCAGGTAGATTGTTTCGCCGCCCGAGCTGCAAGATCGCGCAGGGGTGTGGGCACAGACTGAACCGCCGGGCGCGCCTCAACAAAACTTGCGACCACAATCAGCGTCCAACAGATTTGAGCCAGGATTTTGAAAAGGGTGCTCACAGGGAACGACCTGGATAATCCGATCCGAGGAGTGATGGATCATTGCCTGCGAGCGTTCTCACCAGCTCTTCGTGAAAATAGTCGAACTGCTTCCCGACGGTTTTGCTGAACCGTTGTTCAAAGGTCTGGCGGCTGCGGTCGATATCAAGTTTCATTCGTTTGTAAAGGTCCTTGTTCTTGCGGCCCTCCGCCACCTTCGCCTTGTTATAGAGTTCGATCTCGGAAACCAGAAGCTTCGCGAATCGCCTCGCATCCTTGTGTATTTTCTGCTCAGCTTCTGAGAGTTGAGAGACGTCGAACGCCGCCACAGCGGCTGGAGCGGGTGAGGCACCAACCGTCTCTTGAGCCTCTATCACGGGGGCAGGAAGAGGCAGGCGTTCAATCGGCGCGGATGCGGCAGGCGATGCATCTGTCGGCTCGGGTGGGAGTTCGCCCGCCGCGACCGCATTAGCCGCCGGCGGCTCAAGCGGACGAGACAGTGGGCCTTCAACGATCGGGGCGCTCGTCTCGCCTGGAGAGGCGGGTGGCGCACTCTTCAAGGACGCCTCGAGCGAAGTCCCCTCCTCAAGCTCTGCGACTTCCGCTGCGGGTTCTGGATTGGGCGCCGCTTCCAGTTCCGCCCTCCTGCCTATGTCCTCCCTGACCGTTGCCGGCACCTTGCCCCTCAAGAGCATCAAACGGTCGAGTTGCGCCCCGGCGAATTCGGCGAGAAGCCTGAGAGCACTCTCAGGCAGCAGCGCCCTTTTTCCTCCGGAGTCAGCATAAAAGATGGCGGAAACTACGCCCCCCGAACGGATCGGCAAAAGCAAAATAGAATCATCCGACTCTGGCGAGAGCCGGACAACAAGGTTACGATTTTTGCTCAAGGTTTCGGAGTTTCCATGAAAGTCCGCGCCGGTTTCGAAGACTTGGCGGAACGGCGTATCCACGCTCAGAGGCACTACCATAGAGCGCAAGGTTTCCTCAGTGAGCTCAGGTCCGAAGCCGCCAGCCGCCGCTCCCCAGGCAGCCTTGCCTCGCACCTCGAACGCCACAGCCCGAACTCCCATCAGGGAAGCTTCCTTTGTCAGCGCGTTGAACACCTGACAGGGTAGAGTGGCGGTGGAGAGGTTACGCACGGCTGAAAGCATGGCATCGAGCGCCCCCGGCGGGGATGGGGAGCTCAAACTGCTTTACGGTTTCAAATTGAGGGCCGGTTTCTAACTCCAATTGCTCGTGCCCGTCACGCGTTTCCTTCAAGGCTTCTTCGAGCTTCTGCAAATGCTTCGCTTGGGCGCGAAGCATCTCCTTGATCCGCTCTCGTTGAAGGCCTTGCACGGTGGATGCATCGTTGTCTGGCAGGATAGCGACCTCAGACCGAATCACTCGATACAGATCTCATTATGGGACAAGGCTCCTCAAGGGTGCAACGCCTTTGTATCACACGTCCTTGTGCCGCGGTCCGGGTCTCAGTCCAGGCTTTCAGCTCTCAGATTCCAGCCTTTTGCCCTTTACCTTTTGACTGTTGCCTTCCCTCTTCTGTTTTGTGCCTTGAAAATAGCTCCTCTCCTCGGCTGAGGAGGGGGTCAGGGGGTGGTGGGTCCCAGCGCCAACCACCGCTCCGCCAGACCTAAATGTAGATACTCCAGACCCCTCCTTAGCTAAGGAGGGGAATCGGAGCATTTTCATGGTCTCCGGGCGCCCGTCAGCCGATGGGCATGAGCGACGGCTTTATTTGACACGGCCTTCCCCCGCAGCGTAATCTGAAGTAGAAGAGCGGGGGCGTCACGGTTTCGACGGGAGTCCTTGCGCTTAGGAGGCATGCCGGGGGTCCACACCACCCGTGATCGGCGTGGGACAAAGACAACTGCCAACACGCAGTATGCCTACGCTGCCTAATTAATTAGGTGGCCGTCTCCTTCTTCAGGCCCGCATGATGGAGAGAGGCGTCGATTGGCGGGATGGCTCAAGGTTCACCGCTTCGGAATTTTGGGCGAGATCCGCTTCGGCGGAATGGAAGCTAGCTGGCGGTTCGTTGTTGCCCGTTCCTGAGGACCGCTGGTGAAAGCGGTAAGCGAACGAGACAAGCATGTAGTCTCCTGACCGTTCGGCTCTTCGGACGGGGGTTCGACTCCCCCCGCCTCCACGATGATAAGCTACATAGAATCAGTTGCTCACATCATATCTGTGTACGCCGGTGTACCAGTTACGGACTCCGCTTCCCGCTTATGAGCTAGGGGCGGCTCTCCCCCGCCTGCTCGTCTGAAATAAGGCCAGCTTTTCCGTCACCTGCAGGATATGGGCAGGTCACTTCAGTACAGCCGACCCGGGACTAGTGGAAGTAAGCCGCCGCGACCTTCGGCTCATACACACAGCAAGGCTCTTCAGCAAAGGGATCGCCGGTGAGGGCGAAGGCGCGAGCCCGCGAACCTCCGCACACGTTGCGGAATTCGCAGACGCCGCACTTCCCTTGCAGGCGGGACGTGTCGCGCAAGGAAACAAACAGCGGCGAGTGCTGGTAGATTTCCGCTAGTGGTTGCCTGCGCACGTTGCCCGCGGACATGGGCAGGAAGCCGCTGGGAAAGACCTCGCCCAAATGGGAGATGAAGATGAAACCCTTGCCGTCGTTCAACCCGCGAGGTGCGCGGCCAATGCCATCCGAAGAATCTTCTCCCGCGACTTCCTTCTCCGTTGTTGGCGTAAATGAAGCTGGGGCGTCGGCGACGCAGCCCGGCCTGTGGTGTCTGCTTTCGGCGGCGCGCATCTGTAAAATGTAGCGGCGATAATGCTGCGCCTCGGTGGTCTTGATATCGAATGACGCACGCCGGGCGACCTGGTAAAGTTTTGCGAAGGTTGCCTCACACTCTTCCGCAGAAATCAGGTCATCGAGTTGGCCGCGTCCGGTGGGCACCAGAAAGAAAACACTCCACATGGCGATATCGAGCGTTTCCAGCAGCCGCACCATGTCATCAAAATCTCTCAGATTGCGGCGTGTAATCGTGGTGTTGATCTGCACGGGCAAGCCAAGCTCGCACGCCGAGCGAAGGGCGCGCAGCGTCCACTCATACGAGCCCGGAACACGCCGCAAAGCATCATGAATTGCCGCCGTTGATCCATCCAGGCTTACGGCCAAACGCGCCAGTCCGCGCCGCTGAAGCTCTACTAACGCCTCACGCGTTAGAAGGGGAGTGGCGCTTGGGGTAAGCGACGTTCTAACCCCCCATGCCGTTGCATATTCCACCAAGTCAAAGATGTCAGGCCGCTTCAGCGGGTCGCCGCCCGTGATGACGAATACCGGAACCCGCATTGCGGCAATCTGCTCGATCAGCCGCTGCGCTTCGGCCGTCGATAGTTCGAATGATGACCGCAGCGGCTGCGCGCTTGCCCGGCAATGCACGCACGCCAGGTCGCACGCTTGGGTCGCCTCCCAGATGGCTATAAAGGGCCGCTCGTTGAAATCCAACTCGTGCCTGCTTCCGGCTGTGTCTCTCATGGCTCTGTCTCGCCACCCATTTCACAACGATATCCGCGCACCGGCGATGACTTCTGTCACAGAAGGGAGCGGAGAGTCGAAAATCGAAAGTCAAAGGTTAAGAGTTGGACGTTGCCGATGGAGATGTGTCCTGGCTTGTGCCTTCGACTTTCAACTTTCGACTGCTCTGTGACAGAAGTCATCGCCCCCATCTCTCCGGCACATTATCCTGAGGCCGTACGATCGAGAGAGGAGACGCAGCCATGGCAGCAATCACGTCCGATATGAAGGTGGGAGATATCGTCAGGAACTGGCCGGAGACCATGAGAGTCTTCAGGAGCCACGGCCTGCAATTGCAGTGCGGCGGGACGCATTCCGTCGCCTTTGCCGCCGGCAAGCATGGATTCGATCTGGAGACCTTCCTGGCAGAGTTGAACGCGGCCGTGATTGACGCAGCGGTTCCAAACCCATAGGCCATCCTGTGGTCCGAAGCATGTCGGGAATTGCCGTCGCCGGGGCGGAAATGCTTCAGCCGATGCCGGTGGGAGTGGGCCTGGGGATCCTGGCGGCGGGGACGGAGTTTGCCGCCATCAGCATATTCATCACCATCATCATGAGAACCGCGCGGCAATCCGTGGAGCCGCGCAATCGCTACGAAAAGTTCATCTTTGGCGCGTTGTTCTGGTTCTTCGTACAAGCCATCTTCAGCGACGTGTTCTTCTTCGCCAAGGTGACCGCCGCCGGTGAGCAGCAACTGGTAACGCGAATTGTGCTGCTCGATGGCCCCCTGCGTGATATCCAGTTGTTCGGCTTTGCGGCGCTCATTATCGCCGGAGTCAGCCAGCGCTTCGTGCCGGCGGTCTACGGCTTGGGGACGCCCCGGCGCGACCGGCAGACACAGATTTTCTACCTCATTAATGGCGCTCTTCTTCTGGACGTCGCGAGCTATGTTCTGTTCTTCTCCACCGGCGATGCTTACTTCACGGCCGGCCTGGAACTCTCGTACATTCTCATGGTCGTCTGGGCGGTTCTGCTGATCCGGCAGCTTGGCGTGTTTGCACCGACTTCCCAACCTGACCGCAGCTTGAAGTTCATTCGCGCCGCCGATGTGTGGCTCGTCTTCGCGATGGCCATGCTACCATTCCTGATTCTCTATGGCGTGCTCATGCACCAGGGCTTTTCGCATACGTTTATGGGCTCGCACCGGCACGCCTACACGGTGGGATTCATCAGCATGATGATCGTGGGAGTGGCCTCACGTGTAGTGCCGATCCTGGCGGGAGTAGACTCAGAACGCGTTAGCCACCTGTGGGGCCCATTCATTCTGCTGAATGTGGGCTGCGCCGCGCGTGTCTTGTTGCAGGTGCTCACCGATTTCATCCCCGCCACGGCGTTCGCCCTGGTGGGCCTGACCGGATTCATCGAAGTCATCGCCCTGGGCTGGTGGAGCGTGGAATTGTGGCATACCATGAGTCTCGCTCACACGCACCGCTCGAAACTGCTGGGTGGGTCTCTGCCTGTGGCGGCACGATAGCGTTGTGGAGTGGATTTTCGACTTTGAACTCTCTCTTCGGCAGCCGTTTCTGAAGGCTCGCCGGCGATCCACTCCCAATCCGCTGCGGCACCACCAGCCCGCGCTGCAGGTTCGCTCGCTGACCGGCCCTCCCCTCTACACAGGCGGAGCCATGTCCCGCTTCCGCATGCTGCGCAGTACCCCCAGCGCGATAGGTACAGCACCAACGAGGATGAAGGTCATATCGCCCACCATGCGCGCCCATTCCAGCTTGTGGAAGAGGCCACCCATAAGGAAATCTAGGCGGCGCGCGTGCCAATACCCATGGGCGATGGAATCCCAGATCTGGAGAACGCCTCCGGGAAACAGGTCCAGGAGGATCATGAGCGCGAGACCCACGTTGGCCCCCCAAAACCCTACCCGGATGAACTTCTCGGTTCCCTTCCAGACGGCGTCGGACTGCATGGCCCGCAGGCAAAAGACGAGAACCGCCAGGGCCAGCATCCCGAAGACGCCAAACAGGGCGGCGTGTCCGTGGTTGGGGGTGAGCGTGGTGCCGATCTCGAAGTAGGAGACGATGGGCAAATTGATGAGGAAGCCGAAAATCCCTGCGCCGACAAAGTTCCACACTCCGACCGCCATCAGGAAATAGATGGCCCACTTTTGCGTGGCGGCAAACTCGCGGCCGCACACGGAGCACTGCTGATTCTTCAGTTTGATGAAGTCCCAGGCGTCCAGGGTTAAGAGCGTCAAGGGCACAACCTCCATAGCGGAGAAGCACGCTGCCAAGCCCATATTGAGCGTCCCTTGGCCGGTGAAATACCAATGATGGCCGGTGCCAATGATCCCGCCGCTCAGGTAAAGGATGGCATCGAGGTAGATCAAGCGCGTGGCCGTCTTGGTGGTGACTACGCCCATCTGGTGGAACATGATGGCCACCAGCACCGTAGCGAAGAGCTCGAAGAATCCTTCCACCCAAAGATGGATGATCCAGAAGCGCCAGTTATCAATCACCGCGAAGTTGGTCTGGGGGCCGTAGAAGAGCGCGGGCAGATAGAAGACGGGAATAGCCACTGCCGCATAGAGAAACAGTGCGGAGAGTTCACGCTTGCCAGGGCTTTTCATGGCAGGTTTCAAGGCCCGGAACATCAGGAAAAGCCAGAAAACAAGACCCACTGCCAGAAGGAGCTGCCAGAACCGCCCGAGATCCAGGTACTCGGAACCCTGATGCCCGAACCAGAACCAGAGAAGTCCGAGCTTGTCGTTGATGCCCAGGTACTCTCCGAAAAGGCTGCCAAAGACCACTACGGCTAGTGCGCCAAGGAGAGCGTAGACACCAGCTCTTTGGCCGCGGGGCTCCCTGCCACCCACCCAAGGCGCCAGGAAAAGACCGCCGCCTACCCAAGCGGTTGCGATCCAGAAGATGGCGAGTTGGAGGTGCCAGGTGCGTGCGAGCGTGTACGGCAGACACCGAGCGATGTCGAAACCGTAAAAACCTCCTGGCTCCACGCGGTAGTGGGCAAGCGCTCCCCCCAGGAACGATTGCGCCAGGAAGAGGAGCGCTACCACGGCAAAGTACCACCCCGTGGCCCATTGGCTGGGCGTCAGCGTCAGAGGCGTGGGAGCGGAGTGCGTGGTGTGGGCGGTGTCGCCCTCACCCTTCCAGCCAAGGTAGTCAAACTTGCCGACCATGAAGAGGATCAGGCCCAGACCCCCCAGGAGAGTGATGAGACTCAAGGCGCTCCAGACATAGGCCTCGACGGAGGGCCGGTTGCCCACCAGGGGTTCATAAGGCCAGTTGTTCGTGTAGGAATAGTCCTTGCCGGGCCGGTTCGCCGACGCCGCCCAGGCTGCCCACGCGAAAAAAGCGCTCAGCGTATGGAGCTCCGTGGGATTCTTAATATAGCTGGCGGGCAGTCCAGGGGCGGCGCCCTTTGTGGTGAAGTACTCGCTCCATTCGGCCGTTTGGCTGCGGAAGGCCGCCACCTCCCCGGGTGTAAAGAGCAGCGTCCGCGAGGCCGTTTCGTACCGATTCTCCTTGAGAACTCTCCGCACCTCCGCGGACGCGACGATTTGCTCATCCGGCGAGAGCTGTGCGAAGGGTCTGCCGTACTTTTCCACGGCGATCGTATCCTGAGTCACCTCGCTGAGCCGGTGCAGATACTCGGCGCTGTAGTCAGGACCCAGATAGGCCCCGTGACCCCAAAGGGTCCCGTGTTCCATGAGACCGTATTTAAAGAAGACCTCCTGGCCATTCTGGATATCGGCTCCCGTGAACACTACATTCCCCGCCGCATCCACGGCCCTCGCGGGAATGGGAGGAGCGTTTGTGTACGTTAAGACAGTTACGAAAGATAGAACCGAGAAACCAGCAATCATGACGAGAATCGCTGAGTGTCGCCACCACGGAGAGAGAGCCTTATCGGATGTGTCGGCCATTTCATGCCCTTTCAAAGCGGATTGTCGCTCAGGTCACTGCCCAGGGATCTCGCAACGCGAAGTATCATACACTTATCGGAGGCAGCGGCATGGCGAAACTGAGGAATATATTTACTGCAAACACGGTCACTGCCGTCATCTCCGCAACGGCCGAAATGGGAAGCCATGACCACGCGGAATGAAGGAAGCCCTGATACGCGAGAATCTCAGCACTCACGCGCAGCAAACACCCTGCGGTCAAAAGCGCCAGGGACATAAACATGAGCTTTGAGCTGAATAGCAACCTTCCGGCAAAGGCGGGAAGGACTCGCTGGCCGATTGCAAACACCATCGTAGCCAGAAAACCGGCGGTCAACGCATGACGCGAGGCTCCCCGAACCCCTTGCGGTTCTACTACCGAGGCAGCCCAGATACCCAACCCGGCGGCGACCAAAGCCCATACATAAGCAATCCGCACAAAGCTCGGGAAACTGCTGTGTGCACCTCTGACTTTGGCTGGACGCTCTGGCAATTCGAATAAACTTAGGGCATAGACGGCGAATGTGATCCCGGCGAGTAGAAGCAGCGCGGCCACTCCTGGTCTGATCATGAACGCTGCCAGCACTCCCAGGGAATTCAGAGCAACTGCCAGCAAAAGCACGCGCCCCCTCACGTGCCCCAGTCCAAGAAAAGTGGGAAGCCACTTGGCACTGAAACCCCATACGAAGGGCACCAGATACCCCCAGGTTTGGAGCACCAGAAAGCTTTGGTTGAAACTCGCCGGAATTTCGGGAGATGTTCCCGATAGGGCGAGAAACAAAGTCGCCCCGAGGTTGACCAGAAGCGTAAGCAGCAGACCGACTGACCCGGCAATAACTACGAATATCCATTCCTCAAGTTTCTGTTTGCCGGAGTCCTGGGGGCGATGGCCGGAAATGGTGCGAAAGAAAATCAGGAAGGCGCCGAGTTCCAGCGCCGCAGAAAGCGGAAGAATCACGCGCCAGTGCCATTGATAAATGTTGGTCAGCCAACGCAGGGTAACCCCTGCGCTCCATAGTCCCCAGGTAGCCCAAGCCACCGACATTTCAAAAGGGTGGGCGCGGCGCAACTTGGGGAGGGAATAGAAGCCGATCCCTAGGATGAAGGTTCCGATCCAACCGAAGATTTGGGCATGGCCGTGCGCCTGAACCCATGCGGGCATCACGATGTTCGCCGCCCGGGTGCTGCTGATTGTCAACAGGTTCCATACTCCCAGAAATGTTCCTGGAAGCAACATGAAAAACAGTCCAGTGCTGATATACAGCATCAACAGGCGGGAGAGCGTGGTCTCGCGGGCCGCGGTTATCTTGACGGTCTCAACTGACGTCAACGGGCTTCGGGCCGCCTCTTCGGTTTGCGCCAGCAGTTATGGCATGGGTTCATGCTCCTGTCAGTGGGCATCCTCAAGCGCAATGGCGCGAGGAAACAAAATGTTGTTTTCAAGGTGGATGTGCTGGTGCAGATCCGCCTCGAATTCTGCCAGGGTCTTGTAGAGAGTTTGATAGCTCACGCAGGCATCAGATGGAGCGGCATATCCGTTGCTGGATGCACGAAGGGTACGCAGGGCGGCGCCTGCGGAATCGTGCTCGTGCTCCATCATCGACACCGGGTTTCGTACGGTGCCAAAGGGCGCTGGCAGAATGGGCTCCTTCTGGATGACAGACTCCTCCATCCTTTCCATATACGGGAACAGGACCATCTCCTCCTTCATCATGTGCGTTGTCAGTTCCTGAGCCAGGCCCTGGAAGGTTGCGCGAAGTTCGAAAAGTTCGCGATGGCGCTCGCCATGAACCGAGCAAACCTTATCGAAGAGGGGGCCGAGACGCGCAATCTCTTCGCGGGTGTACTTGTGGTGTGTGTTTTTAATGTGGAAGATCAGGTCGGCTAACGGCCCGGTCTGCCAATTGCTCTCTTTTGGGGAGGCTTGCCCCGAAGGCTGTGCCACCTCAAGCGCGTCCAGCACCTCGTCGACCGATAAACTGGCCGCGCGGCAAGCTTGATCTAGGGTCTGCTTGCCGCCGCAGCAATAGTCGATACCTAATTTTTCAAAAACTCTCGCGGCGCCCGGCTTTTCCAGGGCCAATTCCCGCACCGTTTTTTCCGTCGTCACGCTCATCGCTTCCTCCTCGCGGGCCAAGGTCCATTTCCTTATGGCCCTGCTTGATGTGTTGATGTTAGGGAAGCGATGACGGCTTGCCGATGACTTTTGTCACGGTTCGCTCAAATAAGTAGGTTAGTGGGGCAGGAGCTACTCTGTTGAGAGGTTTTCGTCTTCGAGAGCCTTCAAGTCGTAGATGAGGAGATTGCGCCCATCGATCTTCAGCATTCCTTCGGCCTGCAAGCGAGAAAGATTACGCGATACCAACTCGCGGACGGTGCCAATTTGTGCTGCCAACTCCTGGTTGGTGATGGGGAGAGTAATTTCAACTCCCTCAGCGGTCCGTTTGGCGGACTTCTGGGCGAGGCGGAAGAGATAGGAAGCAAGCCTATGGCGGACCGTGGTGAATGACAGTTCTTCAATGATTCCCACCAAGCGCCGGAGGCGCGCACCAACAACCCGCAGGACCTTGAGTGGAACCTGGGGATGAGCAAGGCAAAGCGCCTGAAAATCCTGCTTGCTCACAAAAAGCAGGGTGACGTCGTCCGCCGCGGCTGCCGACGCCGGGTAGGCGCCTCCATCGAAGACGGGAAGCTCGGCGATGGAACTGCCCGGGCCATCGATGCTGAGTACTTGTTCGCGCCCGGCGGGAGAGCTCTTGTAGATTCGGACGTTTCCGGCCTCAACTACATAAAGTCCCGAGCAAGGTTCGCCTTCGCTGAATACCGTCTCGCCCGCGGAGTAGTGGCGGGAAACCGTACGCTGAGTTAGAAAGCCCAACTCGCTTTCCGTGAGCCCGGAGAAGATGGGAACCTTCGCCAGCGTTTGGCCCGGTTTATTCGTGGAGTCTGACACGGCGAATATTGTACCAGAGCAACTCGCCCAATGAGAACCTGTGCTCACCTTGCCAGTCGGCCTCCCCGGCAGTCAACGGGGAGGTGCACCCGACCACCGAGTCAGGCGGGAGGCAAAATCACCTGGAAAGGCGGATTCGGCCTGAACGAGCTTCCACGCCCAAATTCCTTTAGCCCCAGGCTTGTCGAGGCCAGACGATGAGAAGTCACCTCCTCGTTCAGTAATGTGTTGATTGTTTTCGGCGTTAATTATTCTGCCTGTTCTCTGGCAGCCGTAATTGGGGATGGTCTTCTTCGAGCCTCAGTCTAGGGGAAGGGCTGCAGTATCCGCCCTCGAATATGCCCGTGGCTGGACGAAGCAAAAGCCACAGAGGAACGCAAACTACGCGTGCCTCTGCGCCCCCCTCATGCGGGCTGTTGCTGCGTCAGGCAGTGGAGCGTGCCGAAACCCAGCACCAAATCAACGGCATGGACGCCCACTACCATACGATCCTTGAATAATTCGCCAAGCAGTCCAAGCGCCAAGCGGTCTTTGGGATCGTTGAAAGTGGGCACCAGCACAGCATGATTGGCGATATAGAAATTTGCATAACTCGCCGGGAGTCTGTCACGGTCGAAAAAGATCGAGCCGGGCATGGGTAAGGCGATGACCTCTGGCCTGGAACCGTCCTCCAGCCGCAGATCCTGAATGCGGTCCCAGTTTTCGTTCAGCGGGCGATAGTTCGCGTCCTGGGTATTCTCCTCTTTAATGAGAACCAGGGTCTTTCTATCGACGAAACGGCAGATGTCATCGACGTGGCCGTGCGTGTCATCCCCGGCCACGCCACCTGCAAGCCAGAAGATGTTGGTCGCACCGAGGTAATCGTTGAGTGCTTTTTCAAAGCCTTTTCGGTCGAGACCCGCATTCCTGACCTGGATTTCCAGGTGCAAATAGCACTCTTCCGTGGTCAACAATGTTCCGCGCCCGTTGACTTCAATTCCACCCCCTTCGAGGACGAATTCCCGGTTGCCGATCGTGCGCGTTGAAGATGCGTTTGGAGAGGAGCCGAGCCACAACTTCAGGCACCTTGCGATCTTTTTTCCAGTCAGGATACTTGGCCCAGGCATTGAAATGGAAATGGACGATCGCCGTCTCCGTTCTTCTCTTCCAGTGGCGCCGAACAAATATGGGCCCACTGTCCCGCAGCCAGCCGCGATTGGTTGGGTGCCTGATGAACTCGACGCGCGTCGGGTCAGCTCCTGCACGCTTCAGGTAGCGCTGCGCGGTCTTCTCCCCGGCCGCTGGAATTGACCAGCATCCTGATGCGCTCACCGGGCGAAATTTTGCGCACGATTTCGCCGTAGACCCAGCAAATAGCATCGAGTTTGTCCGGCCAGTCGGTGGGATTATGAGGCCAAGCGAGCCACGTCGCTTCGTGCAGGTTCCACTCCGCGGGCATCGAGAAGCCCATTGAAGACGGCGTGTTTTTCGAATCTTTCATGGCGTTCACTCTTGAATTCCAGAGCCGAGTAGCGCAGACCTGCCTTTTAGGTCTGCGGCTCTTTGTCGGACCGGAAAAGCCGCAGACCTAAAAGGCAGGTCTGCGCTACCCCGGTACTGGCGAACCGTGGTGTACGCTTTCCCTGGTCGGCTCGCCGTGCTAGTCTAATGAACTCGATGCCCAATTTCAATGCGCGCGGGCCTGCGGCCCACGCTACCGATCGTGCGAAGGCAATAACGGGTAGTGTGCTAAAGTTGCGTTGATGCCCCACCGGAAACAAAGGCAGCTTTTGAGCATTAACCCCACCTGAATGGCGACAGGAGACAATTGTTATGAAAGATTTATTCCTGTGTGTTGACGAAATCAGCAACGAAGAAGATGCACTCAAGTGGGCTATCAACGCCGCAGTAGGAGTGCGTCGGAACAAAGTCTACAGGAATGATGAGGACTACGAGAAAAGAGAAAAATTCCGTGACAGATGGAAGAAACTTCTCCTAAGAGAGGCAGAGGCCTATCGTAAACCGGCCCAAGCCATCACCGATGAACAGCACTGCGGAGCTATCTCAAGGATCGCCGACGAACTGTCGAGCGAATTCCCCAAACTTCTGGAGGGACCACCGGACAAAGGACGTCTGCGATTCGGAATATCGCAAAAAGCATTCAATCTCTTC
The DNA here is from genome assembly GCA_963765485.1 of uncultured Acidobacteriota bacterium. Classification (GTDB taxonomy): domain Bacteria; phylum Acidobacteriota; class Terriglobia; order UBA7540; family UBA7540; genus CAVROP01. The sequence continues at coordinate 140,278 of CAVXWN010000003.1, forward strand.
CTGAAATATCTCTGGAAGTTGGGCAAAGCGGGGACGCCGCCCCACTGCCCAATCGACTCCGTCGTTCTCAGCGCCGTGGGCATCGACGCCTCGTGGACAGCGTGTGACAGCGAGGAGGAGTACATGTGCTGGATAAACGAGATCAGGAAACGGCTCACACCCTCCGAATGGGAGAACGAGGTTTGGCTGCGCTGGCGAATCAGCAATCCGGGCTCCTGATGCCACCAACGCCGGGCGGCGCAGACGTGCCGTTCTTTGGCATGTCTGCGGCCGACGACACAGAAGGGCGCATTGTCGCCACGTATGCGACACCCACCGTCAGAAGGCAATTACGATGTATAATGACTCATGCCAAAGAATGTGATCCACATCTCGGAGGCGGACGCGGCGAGTGATTTCCCGCGGCTGATGAAACGCGTTCGCACGGGCACGGAGGTCATTATCGAAAGCGGTAAGCGGCCTGTGGCTGTCCTCCATGCTGCCGAGCCGGCACGCCGTACCATCTCCGAATCCATTGCATTGGCCAAGGCGCACGAAGAGGAAACGGGCGAGGTACCGGTCCTCGACCCAGACTTTGCGGAAGACGTGGAAGAGATTATTAGGAGCCACCGGAAGACGTGGAACCCGCCATCGTGGGAGTAGTCCTCGACTCAAGCGTCATTATTGCTGCCGAACGCCGCGGGCACTCCGTTCGGGAAATCCTCAACCAAATGAAAGCCACGTATGGCGATACTGAGGTTTGCCTTTCCGTGGTGACCATCGCTGAACTCGAACATGGCGCACATCGCGCCAAAACCCCGGTTCAACAGGAGAGACGTCTAAAGTTTATTGGGCATCTGCTGAATGACTTAGCGGTGTACCCCGTGACGACCGAGATTGCGCGGCTTGCAGGGCGGATCGAGGGTCAGCAGGAAGCGAAGGGCATCCAATTCGCGTTCGAAGATCTTCTCATCGGCGCCACCGCACTCCATCTGGGTTATGCAGTTGCCACCTTGAACGTCCGCGACTTCCGCAAAATTCCGGGTCTCTCCGTGACCGAATTGTGAGGCTGCACGCTGTCAAGGCAAAGTAGAAATGTCCTAATCCCAGCAAAGTAGAAATGTCCTGTTCTTAGCAAAGTAGGAAGTTCCGCTTTTGGTTCTTTGGCGGCTAACCGGAGGAGCCCGTAGGGCGACGGAGGTTAGCCGCCAAAGAACGTCGGCGACCCACCCCGTGTCGCGCCCGGCAGAATCACTCCCCAAGGTGGACTCTTCCGGAGATGGAAATCTTTCATCCAGTTGTGCACTTTGGGGCGAAGCCTCGGCGCGCTTGCCGGTAGCCGGGGTGGGGACATTTTCGGTTGAGCCTGGCGCTCCGCCACGCTCAGGCCGTACTGACGGAACTTCACCACCATGCTCCCGTCGAGCCGTTGCTCCACCCGCACCCGTCCGCCCCGCAGCCCGGGTCGGATATCACCGCGCGCGATCTGGAAGATCTTCCCCTGATAGCGAATCGTGTAGTCGGAGGTCACGATGCGTTCTTCCACAAGACTTAAGATCGCCGCCAGTTCATGCTCCGCGCGCAGGGGACGGTGCGCATCCGTGCTGCCCGCCGGCAACACCGTGAAGGTCTGGTTCCAGTGCGGCAAGTATTCTTCCTCCAGGTAGGTCTGCGCCGCTTCCAGACGGTCCGCCCCCGCCAAGCGCAGCCCTTTCACCAACCGGTCCTGGGCCGTGCCGAAGAAGCGTTCGATGCGACCTTTGGCCTGGGGCGAGTGCGCCGGGATCCAACCAATCCCCAACTCCCGCAAGGCCCGCCCGATCTGCGTCCACGCTGGTTTAACGGCCTCATCCGCCGCTTCCACCCTCGCCGATTCACCGTAAAGAGGCTGCCCTTGTCCGTATAAAACTCCACCGGCCGACCCCAACCCTCCACGTATCCCCACAGCACGTGCAGGTTCTCCTCCGTGCTGTCCTGCTCCACAAAACGTGCATAGGCCTGGCTGCTGGCGTCATCGATCATGGCCACCAGGTACAGCCGCGGCCCCCGCCCTTCCAGCCAGTCGTGCACCGAGGTGTCCCATTGCACCAACTCTCCCCGGCAACTCCGGCGCTGCCGCCATACGTGCACCTCCTCGACTTGGCGCCGCTTCCCCCGCCGCAACCCCGCGGCCATCATCCACTGCCGCAGCGTCTCCTTGCTCACCTCCACCGCGTGCTCTTTCGCCAAGTACTCGCAGGCCAGCGTGGGGCCAAAGTCTCCGTACTTCGCTTTCACCAGCTTCAGCACCTTGGCGCGCAGACTCTCCGCTAAGCGCCGATTCGACGCCCTCCCGCGCAGCCGATGCACCACTCCGCGATCGCCCTCCGCCGCGATCCGCGCCAGCAACCTCCGCACCTCGCGGTCGCTGATCTGTAACTGCCCCGCCGCCTCACCTTGCGTTAAATGTCCCCCCTGCACTTCATGCAATACCTTCAACCGGTCCCGCTCTTTCCCACTCAACATCAGCATCTCCTGTTTTTCCATCCGTCAAGCTTGACGGAGTTCAACAGGACATTTCTACTTTGCTGAAACCGGACATTATCACTTTGCCGCGACATGTGAGGCTGCACGCTTTCCCAGTTCGGCTCGCTGTGTTAGTCTAATCATCTCGATACCCAATTTCAATGCGAGCGGCACTCATTGTGCTCAATGGAGGAATTCGATTCGATCATGGCTAAAGCCCAAAAGTCACACCATCGTTATCGCGAAGACATGTCGGAAATGCCCGATTGGCTGAAAAAGAAAAAGTGCCCGAACCGCGACCGCTACCTGTCCGGAAAGAGGATTCTCCCCAAGAATCTGACCGGCAGAGAGAAGCTTTCTGACATCGTGGACGAGGTGTTTCTTGCCTACAACTCGGCCCGTCTTAAAGAGGGTTGCAAGCTTTTCGTGGAAAAGATGCTGGAGCCGGACGTAACGATCGGCATGAGTATATCGGGAGCGCTCACACCGGCCGGGTTGGGGTGCTCCTGCATCGTTCCCCTTATCAAAGCCGGATTCGTGGACTGGATTGTCTCGACCGGCGCCAATTTGTATCACGACCTGCATTTTGCCTTGAACTATCCTGTGCGTGTAGGAAGCTTCACCATGGACGACACGGAATTGCGCGACAACGATATCGTGCGCGTGTACGACGTTCTGCTCGGTTACAGCGATTGCCTGATGGCCACGGATGAAATCCTGCGCAGCATTCTTATTCAACCCGAATTCCAGAAGGAAATGGGCTCCGCTGAACTGCACCATCTGCTGGGCAAGTATGCCGCCGAGTGGGAGCGCAAAGCGGGCCTCAAGGACGTCTCTGTACTGGCCGCTGCCTATCGCGCAGGCGTGCCCTGCTACACATCGTCGCCCGGCGACTCAACGATTGGGATGAACGTGGCCGGCATAGAATTGCGCGGCAACAAGCTGCGTGTGAATCCGTCGATCGACGTGAATGAGACAACCGCTTGCGTTCTCGCTGCGAAACGGGCAGGAGGCAAGAGTGCCGTAGTTCTATGGGGCGGAGGCAGCCCCAAGAACTTCATGCTCCAGACGGAACCTCAGATCCAAGAGGTGCTGCGCATCAAGGAATTTGGGATGGATTACTTCTTGCAGGTAACCGACGCACGTCCGGACACTGGCGGGCTGAGCGGAGCGACTCCCAGCGAAGCCGTAAGCTGGGGGAAAGTGGATCCCGACCGCCTGCCCGATGCGGTGGTTTGCTACACGGATACGACCATCGCCATGCCTATCCTCACGCACTATGCGCTCGCCAGGCACCCACGGCGGAAATTGCGCAGGCTTTACGACCAGCGGGGTCAAATGATGAAGGCGCTGACAAGAGAATACTTCATGCACAACAAAGTGAAAATGATCGACGGCACGGATCCTGTCCTTGAGTAAGTATTTGTAGTTTCGCCTGATTCCTTGCTGGCGTCTGCAAGTACCGTGTACGCTGACTGTGGCGCTGGGTTCCTCCTGCTACGTCACTTCCCTGAACGCAGCAGAGTTGGTCGCGGGAGAAGACCATCCCCGCAGGGGATGAATTCAATAGCCGGGGGCAGCGCCCCCGGGAAAAGGAAGCGACCCGAGCTGACCCTGAAAGGGTCAATTCGGCGTGTGAGCCCAAATGGCACAGACGCTGGTTAGCCTGATGGTCCACGTGGTCTTTTCAACCAAAAACCGCGAGCCCATGATCGCGCCGAACACCCAGCCTGAGTTGTACGCTTACTTGGGTGGAACGGTTAGGAATCTGGAATCGTCTTGCCTCGCAGCGGGTGGAACTCAAAATCATGTTCATCTGCTGATTTCGCAATCGAAGAAGATCGCGTTAAGCCACCTGATGGAGGAGCTCGAAGAAGAGCTCGTCGAAATGGATTAAAACCAGAGGAAGCGGATTTAGGAGCTTCGGCTGGCAGGATGGATACGGTGCCTTCACGATCGGCGAATCCCAGGTGGATGCCTTGAAGCGATACATTGCTGGCCAGGAGCAGCGACGTAAGAAGCTGACGTTCGAGCAGGAACTGCTCGCGCTATTGAAGAAATATCACGTTCCCTACGACGAGCGATATTTGTGGTCGTAATGATCTGGCATATCGACCCTTTCAGGGTCGGTTATGCCCACCGGCAGCAACCCGGGGGCGTTGCCCCCGGCTAGTAAATCCCGCCCTTTCAGGGCGGAGTCCTCTCCTCTGCGGATCAGGATAGGCGATACTCTTAGCCGCCGCGCGGGTGGGTCGCTGAACAGGAAATGTAGAAACTCCAGTCCCCGGCAGAGCCGGGGGATCTCCGAACGGATTAGGGCTGGAAGAAAGGCGGCTTATGGCTACAACCCGGCAGCTTCAAGCAATCGCCGCGCAGCACGGGACACCCGTTGTTGTGATCGATCACGAGATCATCCGCCGCAACTACGCCAAATATAAGAGGCACCTTCCTCGAGTTCAGGCGTATTACGCTGTAAAAGCGAATCCGGCGCCGGAGATTGTGCGCACTTTGTACAGCGCGGGTGCCAGCTTCGATGTAGCCTCACTTCCGGAGTTCATGCTGGTTTATGAAAACATAAAACACCTTCCGCCCAAGGATCAGCAAGACTTTATCTGGGACAAAATCATTTTCGCCAATCCGACTAAGCCAAAGGAGACACTCCAGGCACTTGACCGCTACAAGCCCCTCGTTACCTATGACAACCGCAACGAGCTGCTGAAAATCAAACAACACGCCCCACATGCCGGCGTTGTCCTTCGCTTGCGAGTTCCCAACACCGGGTCAATGGTGGAGTTGTCGTCCAAATTCGGCTGTGACCCGGGAGAAGCAGTGGATCTGATCTGCGCTGCGTTCGATATCGGATTGGAGGTCGAGGGACTGAGCTTTCACGTGGGCAGCCAATGCGCCAACTTCGAGAACTTCGTTCAGGCTCTTAATATTGCGGCAGCGGTATTGCGAGAGGCGAACACACGTGGCCATGAGATCAAAATCCTCGACATAGGCGGCGGCTTTCCTGTCGCCTATGACCGGCATGTGAAGCCTTTCAGCCTGCTCGCCAGAATGATCAACGCCGAGATCGACAGACTGTTCCCGCGAGACATGCAGATCCTCGCGGAGCCGGGCAGATTTTTCGTTGCCACGGCCGCCACCCTCGTCGCACGGATCATCGGCAAAGCTGTGCGCGATGGAAAGCTCTGCTACTTCATTGACGACAGCGTCTATCACACGTTCTCCGGCATCATTTTTGACCATTGCCAATATCATCTCAAGGCGTTTAAAAAAGGCGCAACCGAAGTCTGCGCGGTCTACGGGCAGACCTGTGATGGTATGGACACCATCTCGCAATCCGAGCAGTTGCCTGACCTCCAAATCGATGATCTGGTCTATTCGGAAAACATCGGCGCTTACAGCAATGCTTCTTCGACCTGGTTCAACGGATTTCCGCCTGCAACCGTCGTTCACATCAACCAGTAGAGGACCGCGCTCCGAAGACCTGGTTTTGTCAGTCTGGGCTTCAGTCCAAAAGCATCATAGGAGTGCGAAACCGAGGGAGGGCACCACGGGGCGAATAAAAAGCGATGTTCCAGTTACGTTCCAGTTGGGCGCGTTTTGCGCTGCTTGAGCGTTTTGGTCGTCCTTAGTGGGTTTTGGCAAACAGCGTGGAGGCTAACTAACACGCCGGTGCTCAAACTCCGCCGCCACTTTGAAGGGCATATCTGGCGCCGCGACGAGGCGCATCTGCGATTGCGGTACTGTTTGTCAAGGAGTAAAATGCCGGTTCGCCCCACCTTGTGAGAATCGGAGAACGCGGCGTGAGAATTTCCGATTACTCTGCCATTTTCAGCCGTGAAGAACATCGCGGATTCTGGGTGCTACTGCGGTTCGCTCTTGCAGCGATCGTCGTTTGGCGAGTGGGGACAGCTTCTCCGGTCCCGGCCCAGGCGAAAACCAAAGTCAACCTGAAAGACGGCCTCACTTACGTTTGGATTCTCCCAGGCACGTTCCAGATGGGCTGTTCACCGGACGATTCCGATTGCAAGGATAACGAGAGACCAGCGCGCGCGGTAACACTGACGAAAGGTTTTTGGATCGGTCAGACGCCGGTAACGCAGGCAGCATATAAGAAGGTGGTGGGCAGCAATCCGAGCACTTTCAAGGGCGATCAATTGCCGGTTGAGCAGGTCTCCTGGGACGATGCCAAGGCGTACTGTGAGGGCGCGGGGATGAGACTGCCGACTGAAGCCGAATGGGAATATGCTGCGCGCGGAGGAAGCTTAGCCGCACGGTATGCGCCACTCGTTCGGATCGCCTGGTACGGGGGAAACAGCTCCGGGATGACGCATGAGGTCGGGCGGAAACAGGCGAATGGCTATGGGCTGCACGACACGCTGGGGAATGTGTATGAGTGGGTGGCGGATAGGTACGAACCGTACAGCGCCGCGGGCGCGGTGGACCCAAGAGGACCGACGACTGGACAATTTCGAGTGGTGCGCGGCGCCGCGTGGTATGCCGTTGCATCTGACGCCCGCGTCTCGCTCCGATACATGGCCCAGCCCCTCTACCCCAACTACGACGTCGGCGTTCGGTGCGCTGGGGATTAGATAATTCCCTTTTTTGTTTTTTTGCGCGGTTACGACTTTTCTTGGGTGAGGGGGGCAGACCGGCTTGATGCAAGCAACGCCCTTGACCCCATTGCAGGGCGCTTCACCCAACGGTTCGAAGTGGTCTTCTTTATACGGCCGGTCAGACGATACAACAACCCAGGACTATAAAATGAAAAGACGAGACTTCGTGAAGAATTCCCTGCTAATTCTAGGCAACTCGGTCTTGCCGGCAGGGGTGGAGGCTTCCGCGCCCTCCGCGATCACGAGCCCGACGGCAAGCACGAAACTCAACATTGAATACGCGCGGAAAGATATTCCCCCATTTGAGATTCCACCCTGCCGCGGGCAACGCTATGAAGACCGTGTGCCTGACACGTTGGACGTAGCGGAACGGGCGAAATTGGCAGTTCACGTCATGACAAGCATTGCGGATCCGAATGCAGACTGCGAGATCTACGGGTGGGCATGGTGGTTCCGCAACCCCCCAGTCATGAATCATGATCACAACGACTGGGTACAAAGCGTCGAAGGTTTGATGGAGGCACTGCCGCTGCTGCGGGCGGCGACAGGAATTAACCTCAACCGGCAGGTGGACCCGGTGTGGATGCAAGTGAATCTAAAGAGCATCGGGCCGGACGGCCTCGTCTACGAACCTCTGAAGGGGATTCCCTGGAGCCGAATCCGGCCGGGCAATTTCGAACCCGTCTGGAGAACAGATGGGACCACGACGACGATCAGCGATGAATCGGTCACTCAGGCCAGCACACCTGCGAAGTGTTCGCGAATTATCGGCGCCATGACCGTCTATTACCTCAGGGACAAGAACCCTATCTGGACACAAACGATTGAACGAATGATCAGACGTCTATCGGATCTGACGGTCGACCGAGGCTATTTTGCCTATATTCCATTGGGAAGCTTCGAACCCAACGCGAGATTTGGTCCGCAGGCGAAGATGCCGACGGGCACAGAGGCGGTCGAATACGGGAACATACGGTTGATTCAGGGGCTGGAGCAATATTACAAAGTCACCGGGTACGAACCGGCCCGCAGCTTGGCGGCCAAACTGGTGCGCTACGCGATGGGACCCGCAGAATCCTATGACTCCCAGGGACGGTTCCTTTTCGACCCTTCGGATAAGGAAGGTATGAGCAAGAGATTCCCGGGAATCGAGAATGAAAAGTTCGGAGGCCATACCCATTCGCGGACACTCGGCCTGCTCTGCATCCTGGAACACGCTACGGCGGTGAAAGACCAAGACGCGATGGGATTCGTCAAATCGGGATATGAGTGGGTCAAGACCCAGGGTTCATCTCTGGTGGGCTTCTTTCCGGAGCACATCATTCCGGGCTTCCCCTTCCCCGTTTGCGAGGGCTGTTCGGTCGGCGACATGGTCGCTCTGGGCGTGAAAATGAGTGTGGCGGGGGTCGATGACTATTGGGACGATGTGGACCGCTGGGTCCGCAACATGTTTGCCGAACAACAGCTCACCCAGGGGGACTGGCTCGACCGAATGGCCGCCTCAATGCTCAAGAAGCCTGTCGCCTTCAACGAGTCAGATAAAAGGGTCACCGAAAGCAACATCGGCGGATTCGGCGGATCGACGACTGGCAACGAATGGGGAGACATCATTGAGCATTGCTGTACCGGCAATTGTGTGCGCGCTCTTTACTATGTGTGGGAACACATGCTCGAGGCGAAAGGTGAAGAGCTACGATTGAATCTTCTGTTGAACCTCGGCTTGTCTTGGGCGGATGTTTATAGTTATATTCCTTTCGAGGGACGAGTCGACCTGACCATGAAGAAGTCCTTTGAGAGCGTGCTGGTTCGCGCTCCCGAGTGGGTCAAGGCCGGCAGCCAACTAGTGGTTTGCAAGGTCAATGGCGTGCCGCGAAATGGCCGATGGCAGGGCCGCTATGTAAGTATTGGAAGAGGCGTGCCAGGTGACAAGATGGTAGTCAATTTCCCGATAGAAGAGAGGACCGTCAAGGAAACCATTGGAGGCCTTCCCTACACTTTGATCATCAAGGGCAACACCGTTGTCTCCATCGATCCGCCCGGCCGGAACGGCCCGCTCTATCAACGAGCCCATTACAGAGAAAACCAAGTACGCTGGCGGAAAGTCAACCGCTTCGTACCCGAAGAAAGTATCGTTTGGTGATCCAGACACACCGGGCCCCCGCGTCCAAAGTTTTTCGTCCTGCGAGAACTTTGTCCCGAGCTTGCCGAGGGGCACGTTTTGGTTCGACCGCCGTGCATTACTGTTACATTTCGCTCTGTGCCGACGGCTCCTACTGCGTTTGAGTCGCAGAAGATCGCTAGCCCAGAGCGCCATCCGAAACCATTTGACCGTTTTCCCACGCTGGTACAAGATACTTCACAAGTTGGAATCCAGAGGAGGGCAGGCGTTGTAAGCAAAGGGGCGCCGCCGTATGTAGTCTGGTTCTAAAAAAATGGACCTTGCCTGGAAGCGATATAAACCTCTGACTTGACGGTTTCTATCTTCCGTCAACGTCAGATCATGGAGGTACGCTATGCGCCGACGTCAATTCCTCAAAGCAGTGGGTGGTTGTACAGGCGCTGTTGAAGCCATGCGGTTCGGGATGAATCCACGCACGTCTTTTGCCTTAGCTGCGGACGCCGTGCACGAAACCGCAGGCGGTCTTCCAGTCGATTTCACATTGAATGCCACCCCTGCGGCATCGGTAAGTCTAGACGGTCAGTGGCAAATCGCCAGGGACCCCGAAAACTCCGGCAAAGGCGCTCACTGGTTTGAGGGAGGTCCGGTTGAGGGAGCCCTACCCGCGGAGATTCCGAACCCCCTTGAACTCACCTATCCGGGCTACGACGGGGTTGTTTGGTACTGGCGCAGTTTCGACGCGGACGATCTTGTGAAGTATGAGGACGTCCGGATCCATTTTCAGGGCGCGGACTACTTTGCCGAGGCCTGGCTGAACGGCCAGTACCTTGGCGGCAACGAAAGCGCCTTGCTGCCTTTCGCCTTCCCTATCAAGCAGGCCCTGCATCCAGGAGCGAATCGACTGGTGGTCCGCGTAATTGACGCCTGCTACTCCAAGGAAATCGATGGGTTTCAACTAGGGCACGTGCCTGGAGGGAGGCAAGCCGACGACCCCTTGCAGCGCGGTTGGCGGCACTACAATTACGGCGGACTTCTCCTGCCGGTTTCGGTTCAGGCCTTTCGGCGTCCCTGGATTGGCGATGGTTTCATCCGCCCGGCCATCAAGGAAGGCAAGATCGATATCGACCTGACGGTGGTCGGCGGCGCTCAGGCGGAGTGGGTGGCTGAGATACGTCCTGCGCACCCCCAGAGCGGAAAGGTGGTCGTCCAGAGAACCGTTTTAATTGCGCCCGACGCGAGTGGCAAGGCGCACATCACTCTGCCTCTTCCTACAGCGCGCCTGTGGAAGATTTGGGACAGTTTCCTCTATGAAGTCATGCTTTCTCCCAAGCAGGGCCCGGAGGCGGGCACAACCTGGCGGCAACGGTTCGGCATGCGTGAAATCTCTATCCTGAACGGAAGGATCGCGGTCAACGGCGAACCGATTCTTCAGCGTTCGTTTCTCTATAACCAGATATGGCCGGTGACTTTGGGTGTACCTTACCGCGACCTTGCTCGCCGCGACATCGAGCTGGCCCGACGGGCAAACGCTAACATGCTGCGGTGTTTCAGCAAGACGCCAGTGCCGGCGACTGTGGAGGCGGCGGACCAGGTTGGTATCTTGCTGCAAGCGGAAAGCCTAGCTTCGTGGTACCTGGAGCGCGGGGAAAAGGAACAGGCACGCTTGAAGAACATTACTGAACGCGCAGTGTTGCTTTATCGAAACCACCCCAGCATCGTGTGGTGGACTATGCTCAATGAGAATGCGCCGACTGAACGATCTTTCAACACAGACGTGATGCTCCTTGGGCCCTATGCCCTGAGTGCCATCCTGCCGTCCGTACACGCCCTTGATCCCACCCGGCCTTGCAACGCCAACGATCCGGTGTGGCAGGACGTCCCCAACATCTGGGAACCCGGGCACTCTCAGCCTAGCCTGCCTTTCGTTCAGGAGCACTATTACCAGTTTACCAGTTTAGAGAATCATGAGGACTCCTGGCTCAGAATTCGCGGTCGCTCCTGGGGAGACAAGCCGAACCCTGGCGCACGTTTTCTGGGCGTTACCGAGTGGGGACAGAACTCCTCGCCGGATTGGGACCGGCTCATCCAGTCGTACAAGTCAGCAGGCGTGCGAGAAGACGCTGAGGATTATGAGGTTTACCGCAAGCTGCTCGATATGAGCCGTAGCTGGTATGAGAGGTCGGACGTCGCCAAGCAAGGGTTCCCGACTTTTGAGAGCCTGGGAGAAGCACACCGTGCTTCTGTCGCTCAGCGATATCGAGAGCATTTTGCGCTTTATTGGGGCAACGTGCACTGCGTGGGGCACGGACTGACGTCGCTGGACGACAGCAGCTACGAGTTGTCCGGCATTGTGGACAATTGGCGGAATCCCAAGCCCATGGTTTTCGATGTGCTCTCAGAGCTCAACCGGCCATTACAGGTGAATTTGTGGTTGCGGCCGAGCTGCGTGTATGCCAACGACGCCGTCACCTTCGACGCCACTCTGGTGAACGAAGGACGGAAGATCGCGCCGGGCGATTATCGCTTGCTCCTCAAAGTCGTGGACGGTCAGGATCGAGTGGTTCATCAAAAGGATTACCACCAGAAGATCGTAGGAGACCCGATCGAGTTCTTGATGACCGAGTCCGTGCCACTCGCGGTCAGTGCCGGCCTGTACAGGTTGGAGCTCGAGCTACTGGCGGGCGGCAATAACTTGAAAGGTGGGCAGCCCGTGCAAGTCTTCGAGAGAGAGTCGCAAAGTTTGGGGATGACACGCACAGTCTGGGTTTGGGACGATCGCGAACAGTTGCAGAAATGGCTACAGAAAAGAGGCGCCTCGGCGCGCAAAGGCGATTTTGGCCAGATCAGGCGCGGGGATCTGGCTCTCGTTCTGGGCGTGCCGGATCGAGGTGACACGGTGAAGCGTCTTCAGGCAGCGGTGAGGCAAGGCGTACGCGCCGTCATTCTTCGCCCGGAGTCGGTGTTTACCGCGAGGTCGGAGGACGAAGTTCCTAGCCTGTCGTATAGCTCTCTGTTGGAGCCGATCTCCGGAGAATGGAAGCCCGAGTTGCGGTTGATCGATTGGTGGGGTAGTCCCGGGGCCTGGGGGTACTCCCGTGCTGCTTTGGCCCTGCAACATTCTTTTCTCGAGGGCCTTCCTCAGGCCGTGGCGCTCGAGGCCCAGCCGGCCTACCAGCGGGTGGCTCCCAGGTATACGTGGGTGATGACTGGTCAGCCTGCGCTGGTCCACGCCGAACGCGCCGTGGTCGAATTCAGCCTAGGCGTCGATGCACCTTACACCTCCGACCTCTTTTCCCTTTCCTGGGGCCAAGGCACTCTAGTGCTGAACACTCTTCACCTTGCGGAATATTTGGACGTCGATCCTGCCGCCGATCGGATATTAGAGAACATAATCAGAACTCTGGCGAGACAGGCTGTCGATAGCTAACGGCATGTTTGATGTGATACCGCTCCCCAAGCCCCTTCCGAAGGAGGATGCTTCCTTTCAGTCGAGGCAAGGCGCGTTTGCCCCCTTCCAATAAACTCGCTGCGCCGAAGCAACGTCCGTCGGCTCGTGCGCCGGCTCCTTTTGCGAAATGCGGCCCCTATCCGTTTCTCTCCTGGGGCTCCTTGGCGTTTCGATTAACCTCTTCTCGAATGATTCGCTCCGTGGCTTCATTCAAGTACTCATCGAGTGCTTCTTTGATCTCCAGGTACTCCGGCCAGAGCACCCCGTACACAAACGAATTTGGGATTCGCAGCATGACCGTTGTACAGCGCTGTCCTTTGTAACGATAAGGTTCGAGGCCGTATCGGCGGCAAAGGGCCGCGAACAACCGCCTCTGCCATCGATCCGGCAGCGAGAACTTCACCTCGATCGGCTGCTCGCGTTGTTGCTCGGCTGCGAGAGCCTTCTTCACCCGGCTGATGGCGGCCGCGTCGTCGTCGCGCTCTCCATGAGTGGTGGCGCCTTCGAAGAGAGCGTAGATCTTGCGGAGCTTCTCGCGCAGTTCGGCTTCGGTAGTCATTCAGTTCTCCTGGCCAAGGATATACAAAATTTTCGTCAGTTCTTGAGGTGTACGGCCAAGCCATATTCTACAGTGAGCGCATTGGCCCGCACAGGAGCCATGGTGGTTGTACCAGTAGAGCAGTCTGAACTTTCCAGCGGGACACGCCCTTGGAAGGAGATTGCTTAATGCAGCAAGATCAAGTATAAGCTTACAATTCAACCCTAGGTTTGGGGAAGATCGTAAGAACCATGGGAAACCACTGCAGGAGTCGAACACATGCGCCGGGAAATCGCCGTTTTTGTTCTTCTTTCCATAGCCATGAGTTGCCACTCACAAGCCATGTTTGGAAGAGACGCTCATGATCAAGAGCAGCCTCAGTCTGAATCGGAGAAGCTAAACAGCCAGTTGGCCGCTGTTTGCGACGCCGCCCTTGCCGATGACTATGCCTATCGTCAATTGGCACACTTGACCGAGAACATCGGTCCGCGACCACTTGGATCGCCGCAGGCACAGGCGGCCACGGAGTATGTCGCTGCCGAAATGCGCAAGCTCGGCCTGGAAGTCCGATTAGAGGAAGTACATGTACCTAAATGGATTCGAGGAATTGAGACAGCGGAACTCGTAGAGTATCCCGGACAAGCGCCGGGAAGCCAACAAAAAGTCGTGCTCACCGCGTTGGGCGGGAATGCTCCCACACCACCCGAAGGAATCACTGCGGAGGTGGTCGTAGTGAGGAACTTTGAGGAACTAAGCCGACTTGGACGCAAGGACGTTGCCGGGAAGATCGTGTTGTACTATGCCGTCTACGATAAGCAGAAGGCACTCACCAACTTCAGCTTGGACGCTTATGGCGAGGTTGTACTATACCGTGGCCTGGGAGCGAAGAAGGCTGCCGAGCTAGGGGCTGCCGCGTCGCTGGTCCGAACCGCCGGCAGCGCAGATTACCGGCTGCCGCATACCGGAGGTAGCGCGCCAGCAGGAATTCCTGCCGGCGCCGTGACCACTGAAGATGCTGACATGATTTACCATCTTGCGAAACAGGGAAAAGTGCGCATGCACCTCACGATGACCTCTCGTTTCGCCGAAGATGTTCTAACCCACAACGTCGTGGCAGATCTAAAGGGATCCGAACATCCCGAACAGGTGGTAGTTGTGTCCGGGCACTTGGATTCGTGGGATCTGGGAACCGGCACCATAGATGATGGGGCGGGAGTTGCAGCGGCGATGGAGAGCGCGCAGGTTCTACAAAAACTGGGGTTGCATCCCAGGCGAACCGTGCGTGTAATTGCCTGGATGGATGAGGAAAGCTTCGGAAGTGGCAGTAAGGCATATGCGAGGGATCACAAGGCGGAATTCGCAGACCATGTGGCCGCTATCGAATGCGATCTTGGCGCCGGCCACCCGTTTGGAGTGTACGCTGAGGTCAAACCAGCCCAACTGACGTTATTAAAGCCAGTTCAGGATGTACTTCAATCCTTCGGCGCGAACCTCCTTAAATTGAGCGAAGGAAGCCCGGGGGCGGACATTACCCCTCTTGCCGAGGCGGGAGTACCGTCCTTTGCGCCGATCCAGGACACTCGGACTTACTTCGACTACCATCACTCCGCTGCGGACACTCTCGACAAAGTTATCCCGCAGCAGTTACGCGAGAACGCAGCAGTGCTGGCAGTACTGACTTATTTCTTGGCCGAAATGCCGGAGCCTTTTCCCAGATAACGATTCGTTAGTTCCCCTTAAAGGGATTGCGTAGAGGGGGGATTCGTGTTGAGAAGGCGAGACTTTTTGGAAGGACTCGCTGCGTTCCCGTTGGCTGGTGCAGCGGCCAACCAATCAAGTCGCACGCGGACCATAGATACGGTCACTGACCGCGCTCGCCGTTTCCACCTCGCGCACCCGGTTTGTGAGATGTTGGGTCTGAACCTCACGCACCCGCGTTTTCTCATTGACAACATCGATCTCGGCCGGCGGAATGAGGATACCTGCCGCGGCGACTTCCCGAAATTCAAAGATTGGGGCATCAGCGTCGTCATGTGCAAGGGCGGCCCCAAGGAGTATGACGCCGAGTTCACAGCCCTCTGGAAAGAGCAACCGGAGCACAGGCCTGGACGGGAAGGGCAACCGCTGTCGCTTACCTTGGCGTTTAAGAACCCCACCCAGCTCGTCTTGGCCGTGCTGGACCGTTTTTTGCTGCAGGTGGAGGCGAATCGCGATCAAGTTCTGCTGGTGCGCCAATCGTCAGATCTCGACGCCGCGCGAGCGCAGGGAAAGACCGCGCTCTTGATGGGAGCCAACCGGAGCGACTGGTTTGGCGATACGCCCGGCGTGCTCCGCATGGTAGCCCGCATCGGTTTGCGGATGATCACCTTAGGGCAGGCCACGCGCGAACTTGGCTATGACCCGGCCAGTGAGACGCGTTCGGGCGGGCGGTTGACGGAACTCGGCGTGCAAGTGCTGCGTGAGCTGAACCGAGCCGGCATTCTTATCGACATTTCCCATCTCAACGACCCCTGTTCCCTCGATGCGCTCGAAGTAACCGAAAGACCGGTCGTGGCTTCCCACTCGAACCCGCGCAAGCTGATTCCGGGACCCCGCAGTATTCCTGATGACGTCATGAGGGCGCTCGCAAAGAATGGCGGTGTGCTTGGACTGGTGCCGCCTATTGTACGGCCGGAAGGCGAACGGCCGCTGGTCAGCGTGCCTGCATCACAACTCGAAGCTACCGTGAAAATGATTCGCTATGCCGTCGACGTGATGGGCATCGATCACGTCGGAATCGGCACGCATTTTAACACCACCGTCATGCCGTGGGTAACGGATGCCCTCCTGAATGCGAGCTTTTCCGAAGAGGACACGGCGAAGGTGATGGGCGGTAACTACCTCCGGGTGCTGCGGGCAGTGCTCCCCGCCTAGTACTGAGTTGCAGAGGTTCGCGACACTATTTATCGGGGGTGGAAGGGCGGAACCGCAGGTCATCGCCGCCCGGGTTGAACGTAATTTGGACACGCCCGATCATAGGCCGCTGCTACAAGTCGAGGTTTTCACACAGACTCTAAAGCCCCGTCCTTCCGCAAGCCGTGAACAATTACGATTACTAATGCAACTAGGCGCTTGTACTTGTTGGCACTGGAGGGAGAATGCGTCGAAAGGGCTTGGTTGGAGACAACCGGGTGTATACTCTCAACCGCCGGTGGGCCAAGAAGCGAATTCCGCATGGATCGATGCCTCCGCTTCTGACCAGGAGGGTTCTCGATGCAAAGGCGTGATGTTCTGAAAGTGCTTCCTCTATCGATTGCCGGAATGACAGAACTTGCTAGAATCGGCCCAAAGGGATTGGGTGACACAGCGAATACACAGAACGGTCGCCTTGTGGCCCAGGTTAGGTCCCATAGCGGAGCCCCGACGCTCTTCCTCAACGGCGAGCCCGTCTTCGCAGGAATGTTCTGGGTCGGCTCTCCATCGACAGAAGGTTGGCGGGAAGGCGAACACGCCCGGGCTGCGGCCAAGTCGGGGATTCACATTTATGCCTTTGACGTAGGGAAAGATTTTGAATGGGTCGAGCCCAAAGCGGGAAGGACCGACCCTTTCGATTTCTCCACGGTAGAGGCCCGCTACGGGAGGATTATCGACGCCGACCCGCGTGCCCGTTTTCATCTCCGCTTACACTTCGATTTCCAGCCTGCCGACTGGTGGCTGAAGGCCTACCCGAGCGAGTGTGAAATCGCCTCGAACGGGAGACCTGTCGGCCAATCCTTCGCTTCTGAAGTTTGGCGGAAGCAAGTAAACGAATTCCTCAAAGCGTTGGTCGCTCACCTCAACCGCACTGGCCTCATGGATCGGATCACTGCCTTTCAGCCCGGTGCCGGAGGAACCGGAGAATGGGTGAGGGGCACGACGTCCATGTACACGCTGTGTGGTGACTACAGTGGGCCGATGAGGCGATACTTCCGCTCCTGGCTGCGTCATACCTATCACGATGATCCCGCCGAGCTCCGCGCCGCCTGGCATGATCCAGGGATAAATTTCGAGGCAGCCGAGATTCCCTCTGCGGAGCAACAACTCCAGACGCGGCTCTACACATTCCGCGATCCTGCGCGAGAACGCAATGTCATCGACTACTACCAGTGCGTTGCGGACTTGAGCGCTGACCTCGTCATCGATTTCTGCCGTACCGTGAAGGTGGCGACGGATGGGACGAAATTGGCAGGCGCCTTCTATGGCTACTTGATGGAACTGGCATGGAATATGGGGTTCTTCGACGACGATCCGAGGAAGGACTTGGAGGGATGGCCGGAAAGCGATTACTCCACATACCAGCGAAGCGGTCATTTGGGGCTGAGACGTGTTCTCGAATCGCCCTACGTGGACTTCTTAGTGTGTCCTTACAGCTATGGGTTTCGCGGAATCGGCGGTGACGCGCCCCCTATGCAACCCCTTGCGTCGGCCCGGCTGCACGGGAAGCTCTGCATCATTGAAGACGACACACGGACTTACATCAGCCCAGACCCTAATTTCGGACACGTCAATACTCTTTCCGAAAGTGTCGCGGTATTGCAGCGCAACTTTTCTCGGGTGGTCACCCATGGCCAAGGTATGTGGTGGTTGTTTCAATCGGTCGATCCGGTCCGAGAACCTGCGTTTGCGCCCTGGCTCCGGAACTTTCAGGAACTTGGGGACTTTCTCCTTCAAACGGACCGCGCGCCTAGCGCTGAAATTGCCGTATTGTTGGATGACGAAGGCTTCATCTACGAATCCGACCGGATGACTCTGGATCTCCCTCTGATCTTCCAACAGCGTCTCTGGGGCCTGCCGCGGCTCGGCGCGCCATTTGACGTTTACTTGTTGCAGGATTTCATTGATGGGCGTTTGAAGCCCTACAAACTCTATGTTTTCCTCAATCCTGTGCACCTGGCCCGTAGCCGGCGGGAAGCCTTGAACTCAGAACTGCGCAAGGATGGCCGAATGGCGTTGTGGATCTATGCGCCCGGATACCTCGAAGATGGGCCTTCGCTGGAACATATGCGGGATCTGACCGGGTTCAAGTTTGGCATGGGGAGGCAACCCTGGGGACCACTCGTCCACATTGTCGATTTCACCCACCCTATCACCGCAGGTCTTCCGCAGGACATCTTCTGGGGAACCAATAGCAAATTGAGTCCGGTCTTCTGGCTCGATGACCCGGAGGCCCGAGTGCTCGGGCAGGTAGTGTTTGCCCAGGGGAACTGCAAGCCCGGCATGGGCATTAAGAGCTTCCCCCAATGGACTTCCATCTACGTTGCCGCTCCCAATCTGCCTGCTCCAGTTTTACGCGGGGTCGCGGGCTTCGCCGGGGTTCATCTATACAGCCATGACGGCGACGTTTTGTATGCTACTCGCGATCTCCTGGCGGCCCACACTGTCGCCGGTGGTGATCGAACCTTCCGCCTTCCGCGGCAAGTGGAGGAAGTCTACGACCTATTTGAACGAGGAACGGTGACGCGGGACTGCCGCGAGTTTCGGGTGACGCTGCGCCCTGCCTCAACCGCGCTGTATTACACCGGAGACGCGGCGCTACTCTCGAAGCTGAAAGCAAGAGAGCATGAGTAACCCTCAAGCTACCAAATTGGGAGGACGGACATGAACCGCATAACGAGGCGCAATTTCCTGGCTGGGGCGGGGGCTATATCGGCTTGGTGCTCGATGCCCGAGCCCGTATCCGCGTCAGTCGCAAGCGAGACCCAGTGGCAGGGAGGAGGCCTGGAGAATGCGGCCTTTCGTTTGGTTCTCGCGCCCCGGGATGGGCTCCGAAAAACGCAGATCGTTTACCTGCCCAGCGGAGTTGCGGTTGCCGACGGCAACTACTGCTATTCCTTTGGGCGGCCGGAGTTCAAGGAAATCGAGCTGAACAAATCCGGAGATGGATCGCCGTCGCTCTCTTTGCGTGGCGCCATACCTGATACGTCGCTCGAAATTCTTCACCGTTTTTATCTGCCTCACGACCAGCCTTGGTTGGAGGAGCAGATTACCCTGACGAACCGAGGATCGCAGCCCGTGGACCTGAGCGATGGCCGCTGTGGATTCCTGCTTTCCTTGCCCCTGTCAGGTGGTCAACTGGCGGGACGCTGGTCAGAGTTCAAGCTGACGGCGATCCCGTTCCGGCGCGACCCTGGCGGCCACCGGACCCAATATGCCGACTTCACTCTCGCACAAGTGCTCACTGAACCTTACTCTTTCGAGCCTCTGGGTGCGGAAACCATCGTTACACCCGCTTACGCGGCGGAGGGATGGGCCTGGACGGACGGTAAAGAGGGATTCCTCATTACGAAATACGGCCAGCAGGGGATGGAATGGTCCCTGCTGGATCGCGTAAACCTCCCGAACCAGGGGATTGCCCTGCGCTGGGGCGGATATGGGATTTATCGCGGCGAGCCTGCACACGGAGCCTGGTTGCTTCCAGGAGAGTCTCACCAGTTCGGGGTCACGAGGTTGACCGCCTATGCGGGGAGCCTCACCGAAGGATATTACGCTTTCCGTGATGAAATGGCTGCCCGAGGTCACGGCTGCCCGCAAGAATTTGACGCGCCTGTTCATTGGAACGAGCTTTACGACAACAAACTCTGGTGGCTTCCTGGCGAGCAGCAAGGCGATCCCGGAAATGCGCAAGAAGTATTACAGGCTCGACGACATGAAGGCCGAAGCCGCCAAAGCCAAGGCGATTGGGTGTGAAGCGTTGTATATGGATCCCGGTTGGGACACCAGTTTTGCCTCGAAGATATGGGACGAAACGCGACTGGGTCCATACAAGACCTTTACCGAGATGTTGCAGCGGGAGTACGGGTTGAAGTCGTCCTTGCATACTCCCTTGTCGGGCTGGTGCGATCCGAGCTCTTACCCATTGGAAGCGTGCCGGGTGGACCGGTTCGGTCAGCGGCTCACCTGGAACAAAGGGGCGGGTTTTGGTGCATCGCCTCTGTGCGGGGCTTCCCGACAGTACATTGAGGAGACCGCGAAGCGCCTCAAACTGCTCGCTCGCGACGGTGCTACCTTCTTCATGTTTGACGGTGACGACTACCACGGGGAGTGCTGGGATCGCGAGCATGGGCACGTCGTGCCTGCGCGCCGAGAGGAGCATGTGCACGCCTGTTGCCGGTTGGCGCGGATGGTCCACGCGGAGTATCCCCGTGTGCTGATTGAAATGCACGGACCGAATCCGATTTACTACGGACACGGACTCGCCACCGGAGACGGGGATTTATCCACTGCGTCGGGCTTTGACTCGGTGTGGGCGTTTGAACTGATGTGGATGCCGATGGACGACCTCCTGAGCCGCCGGTCATTAGCCCTCTATTACTACAGCTTGGCTTATTCGCTGCCGCTCTACATCCACATCGACTTGCGCACGGATAACGCAGAACGCCCTCGTCTTCTGGTGGAATGCCTCGACGTGCAGACACCTTGGAATCGGCGGGACTCACGTGGACCCGCAAGTTCAGCGAGCGCATAAGGAGGCGATGGCCACTTACCGGCGGCTGAAACCTTTCTTTGCCTCAGGGACCTTCTATGGCATCGACGAGATGGTTCACGTCCACCGCCATCCCACCGCGTCGGCTGCAGTCATAAACTGTTTTAATCTCGAGGGCCAGGCTGCCGTGCGGACAATCGAGCTCGAACTTGGGCGATTCGGCCTTGATCCAGCGAAAAAGTATCGGGTCATAGGAGCGCCCTACCGGCGCAGCGATGACCGTTACACCCTCGACGTCTCAATCCCCAGCCAAGGCCACGTTCTGGTGGAGGTGGTGTAAGGAGAATTGTATTGACTAGCCTTCTGTAAACCTCGAGAGTTACCTCAAAAGCGCGACCTTACTGAGGATTGCACAATAGGGTGACAGGGGGCCTCGTAGCGCTGGCATCTTGCCGGCTGTGGCGCGGCCATCTTGCCCGCGTATTTACTGGGGCGTAACGCCGCAGCGCCCGCCGCCGGGACGGCGGCGCTACCTGATAAAGCGTCACTCTATTTTGCAATCCTCAGTAGGTGTCTAAACTCGCCGGTGCGTAACGTGTCGTCCGCTCCGGACGTGACGAGGGGGAAACGATGGATGAACGAACCAGGGGATGTGAAAGAATTCCGCGAAGGGACTTCGTCTTCGGGATCATGTCAGGCGCGATAGGTGGATCTCTAGGCAGAGCCGTCACCCAAGATCAGTCGAACGTTTCCGGTCCGTCCCAGCAAGGAGAGGCCGCACATGCCCCCGAACCCCCCGGGGAGCGATTGGCTCCGTGGGTGTACATCCACAGTCCCTTGGAGCAATGGATGGCGGATTATCAGCGTACCTTCGAAGCCTGGGCAGACGGTGGCGTACGCGGAATTGTCGTCGGTCCACTGAGATTCTTCCAGGAAGTCCCGCAGTATGAAATGTCCTACCAGTATCAGTACGCGGGGGCGCGATTCCCTACTTTTCCGCCTGATCCTAAGGTCTACAAGGCCTACGGCGTCGCTCCACCCCCGGAGGAGCCGCGTGATCCAAGCAAGGAGAAGCAGCTACAAGCCATGTTGGATGACGCCGCCTCGCGGGGCTGGGAGATACTGCTTTTCGGATCCGGCCAGATCGCAGGGGCACGGCCGCTGGAAGAGGATCCTTTTGGTGTTGTGGGCTTTGCGGCGAGTGTGCAGGATACCATGAACGCATTCCCACAGGCCCAAGGGATTGTCACCGATGGGCCGGGAGAGCAGTCCTATGAATTGACGTTCCACCACGGCGGAGAGGTATTTGAAATTCCAGAGGATCGGAAGGCGCGCCTGGCGCACCTGGACATAGATATCGCCCGCATGGAGCGCGGGGCGGCATGCTTTCGCAACCGTTTCCAACACCTTACCTCGGCCATGGTTCGATACTACTCACCGGGCGGAACACTGGGTGGCCTGGCGCTTTTCGACCTCAATGAAGACGCCCTCTATTGGTTGCGGACGCGTCAGGAGGTGACGGTACGGTACATGGCGGCGCTTCGCCGGCAGATCGGAGGACTAGACCGCAAAGTGAAACTGGGTGGCATTCCTCGCACAGCCGCTTTTTCCCTTCTCACGACGCAGGACTATCTCAAGATGAACCCGTACTTCGATTATGTCTTCCCTAAACACTACTTTTGGAATCGCGGCTTCGACGGGATGTATGGAACCATTGCCCGCTGGGCCCGACAGATCGGGGAATGGAATCCCGGGCTGACCGAAGAAGAGTGTTTCACGGTCATCAAGTCGTGGTTCGGAATCGAGCTTCCCGGCATTCACTCGGTGGCGGATATGGACTTAGTAGGGTTTCCCGACGCTTTCTTTTCCGAGGTCGTGTATTCCGAAACCAGGCGTGCTCTGGATGCGATTGGAGATGCCAACAAGGTGATAGCGTGGATCTCGACGGGAAGACATCCCCACGCTGGCGACCCAATGGCTGGCGGTGATCTGTATCGCATTCTGGTCGCTTCGCGGCGTGCCGGACTCAAGCGCTTCGTTTACCATCCCGACCCGGATCTGGGTGCGCCAGAGTGGAGCATAATCTCGGACCTGTGCGGCAAGCGGTGGAAGGAGCGTCCGGATGGCTATTGGCCGCCGGACACGGCAAAGCCCGACACTTGGAACCCTGGGCCAAAAACCAAGCGGCGTGAAAGCGGGAACCGGGAGCCTAAGACTGGGGGGCAGAGATAGTCTATTCACGGTGTTGTCTCATTCCACCCGAGCTACTCGAGTTCATGTTCGAACGGTTTCAACGAACAGCGGCGCAATCGAACCCTCCGCCTGTTTACAAAAGCAGCTTGACATACGTATGTCGGTCTAATGAACCTGGCGCGAGAGGGCAGCGGGCGTATGGTGTTGCGCAGAATTAGAGTTGAAGTTGGAAATTCCGGTTCAATACCGCTGAAGGACGAATACTGGGGGGATCGAACAGAATGAACTATGCATTCCTGTTGATTTTGCTGGCTGGGCAGATCCCAAGCCAGCCCATTCACCTGGAGACTGGCAGCTTAGTCTACGAGATTGGAGCGGACGGGTTGAACCATGCCTTCCGCGATCGCCAGACCGGGGAGAACCTTCTGGCGAAGTCTTCAAATTTCATGTCAGTTGAAAAAGACGGGCGCCGTATCGGCTCGACGGCAGTTGAGCGCGAAGGTGAAAACCTACGTGTGAAATTCGGTGAATCCGGCGTCGAGGTGCAGGTCCGCGTCAAGACCCTTGCCAACTACCTCACGCTGGAGTTGACCTCCATAAACGATCCCACCGTTTCATCCGTAGAACTGGCCAATCTGCCGCTCATGCTGACGGAATACGTCAGCCACACACTGGCTTCGTGCAGGAATGACAAGTATGCCGCGGCAGTTCTTCCGCTGAACATCGAAACCCACTCGAGAGGCGAGGGTTCGGTCCTCATCGTGGAAGCCGATCGGCGCGTGCGGTTGGAAGGAACCAAGTTCGCCATCGTGGGCTGCCCCACGCGCGACTTGCTTCGGCGCATTGAGAGGATCGAACTCGACAACGGCCTCCCCCATCCCACGCTGGGAGGAGTATGGGCTCGCAACTCCCCCGAGATGATGAAGTCATATCTATTTGTCGATCTCACCGAGGATACCGCCGACGCCATGATCGACTACGCAAGGGCCGGCGGTTTCGGCTACATCGTCGTGTACGACGGCGTCTGGAATGCCACTCACGGCAGCTATCCGGTAAACCGCGAGAATTTTCCCCACGGCGACGCGGGACTGAAGGCGGTCAGTGACAAGATCCATCGCGCCGGTTTGAAATTCGGCATGCATAACCTGGATTTGGTTGTGGATAAGACCGATGCGCTCGTGCATCCTGTTCCCGCTTCCGGATTCTTGATGTATCCCGACCGGCGGCGTACTCTGGCATCCGCCATTGGCCCGGCGGACACTTTCATTCCCACCACGACTTCGCCTGCCGGCTTGCTGGCGAAGGCGGATAAGTCACGATTCCACGGTCGAGATCTCCGCATCGGAGATGAGATTGTAACCTACGACGACCTCCAGACAACTCCGCCTTACGGTTTCGCCGGCTGCAGGCGGGGAGCGCATGATACCGTAGCGGCGGCGCATCCGGACGGGGCCGCGATCGACAACTTTGCAGAATTCATCGATTACTACTTGCCGGACATCAAGAGCGATCTGTACGATCGCGTCGCGAAGGGGGAAGCCGGCGCCCTGAACAAATTCGGATTTGACTTCAACTATCCCGATGGCGTCTTCGAGAACCTCACCTTTTGGCCTGAGCCCCCTTCCTGGTACATCTACAATTTGGAGGTCTCGAAGCTCTTCGGATACACGCAACGCGAGGTTATGTTCGCACACACACCGGGTAACGACTACTCCTGGCACGTCTTCAGCCGCGGCAACACGGTCGATATGGTGTACTCCGGCATCCTGGAGCATTTTGATCGCGAAAGTGTGGAGGGGAGGAAGTGGTGTATCGAGGACCTACAACCCTTCGAGTTTGGCTGGTTCGGCTATCTGACGCACTCGGAGGAAGCGGACGCGACACGACCTCGAGAGATGGAGTATGCGTGGTCAAAGGCCTTGGGTTACGGGGTGGCGATGTCGCTGGAGACCACGAAAAAGCAGATGGATGGTAATGGCCGCACCAGTGAGATATTGGCCATCAACAGGAATTGGGAAGAACTCAAACTCAAAGATTACTTCTCGGAGAAAATCCGCGAACAGTTGAAAGCGCCCGGCCGGGAGTTCACCCTCCAGCGCACTCCCAACGGGCAATGGCAAGTACTGCCGGTAAGTTATTCGCCGGACAAGTATGTTCAGGGGGAAAAATTGTGGACAGTCGACAACCCTTACAGCTCTCAGCCATTGCGGGTCTCGATCGAGGCCAGGCCCTCATTGGCTGAATACGGAGACCCGGCTAACATCGTGTTGCTGGACCCGGGGAAGCCCCTCAACCTCCACACCTCGGGGCTGGGACCGGCGGGCGTTGCGGAACGCCAGACCCAAGGACTTGCCTTCGCCCTAAAGGGCGACTCCGAAGGCTTTGACGTGTCCGCCGTGAACAAGGGCTCCACCCCGGCGGGTTGGGGAAGCGCTGAAGTAATTCTCGGCGGCGCCAAAGACCTGCGACAGAACCGGGCTCTGGGTACCTGGGTGGAGGGGGACGGCTCGGGCTCGTACCTGCACTTCGTCGTGGAGGATCCCAGCCGTTGGTCCACGCGCGACTATTATGTGCGCCTGGATTTCAAGGGTCGGCGGTACGTGCAGATGCCGGAATCGGCGCACGGCGAGATTTATGACTTCGCCTTCCCGTTCAGTAACTACTGGGCCATTCGCGAAATCAAGTTCCAACAGATCTTGCGGGTGTACATTCTGCTTTCGAACGTTCCCCCGGACGCGGCAGTCAAAGCGCGTTTCGGTCGGCTGGAGGCACTCAGGGAAACACCACTGGCTCTCCGCAATCCCAGCCTGAACGTCAACGGCAAGTCATTCACGTTTCCAGTGGAGTCTAGAAACAGACTGGTATCTGGAGTACCGCGGCGCGGGTAAAGCGCGGGTGTTCGATGCCAACGGGTTCACGAAAGCCGAGGCGGCTCCCAAAGGGGCGGTTCCGCCACTCAGTAGCGGTGTAAACAGGATCGCGCTTCGGGGCGAGCCCTGCCCGCCGGCGAAGGTCACGTTCGTCACGCGGGGTGAGCCACTGCGCTGATCCCGCCGGCCACGGCCCCCAATCCCCAGCTAGCAGACATTAATCCCCATCCGTGCTGGGGCGCGCCGTCGATAGCATGCTGAAAGACCTCGGATCTGTTGGCTGGAGTTGAGGCAGGACGATCTGACCGCAAAACCAAATCACCCAGGAGATGTCATGAAGCGAATCATGCCAACTATTTTCGGAGCTATTCTAGTGATGCTCACGCTTGCCTTGCTGCCACTTCCCTCCCAGGGGCCGAAGCCCCAGCCGCTGACTGTGCCCCTGGATTGTCCAGGTGGAGATTGTCCCTTGCTGCGAGGGACGCCGCAGACGGCGGGTATGCGCAGTGGGTTCGTGCGGCTGAAGCCCGGCGAAACCGTGGGCTGGCACACAACTGGCAAGAACGAAGAATCGCTGGTCGTGTTGCACGGCCGCGGCGAGGCGCGCATCGAAGGCCAGCCTCCACGCGCCTTCGCTGCGCCAGCGCTCGTCTATATCCCGCCTGCGACACGACACAACGTTGCCAACACGGGCGAGAACCTATTGGAGTATGTGTACGTAGTTGCGCCCGCCCAAGGAAGATAATTGCCAGAGGGTTGCTAACCTTTCCAAACTAGCATAGTCTAACTATGTCAAGGAGGCGACGATGCACCAGGACGAAATTCCTCCCGGAACGCTCTACATGTTGATCCTCAAGGCCCTGGCTCGGCGCGGCGAACTACACGGATATGAGATTGCCAACTGGATCGAGCAGGTTTCCGCCGAGGTCTTGCAGGTGGAGGAAGGCTCACTCTACCCCGCGCTACAGCGCATGTTGATTAGAGGCTGGGTCACGGCGAAATGGGGTGTAACGGCGGGGAAGCGCCGGGCGCGCTATTACCGCCTCACCCCATTGGGCCGGAAGCAGTTGGAGGTCGAGGTCTCCCAATTTGAGCGGGTAGTAGCAGCCATCACTCGCGCAATTCAGACTGCCTGAACAACGGCAGTGGTTAGTGGTCAGTGGCTAGTGGCTAGAGGGAAGTGGCGAGTGCGAACTTGGCGTTCGTCGAGGAATGATGTTGCCGAAATGGTGAGATCAGCAGCTATGGGGATGTCCTTACGCCCCATCTAGCCACTAACCACTAGGCACTCGCCACTTGTCTGTCATGTCCGGAAACGGTGAGGTCAGGAAACATGTTGGCTGAACTCGGCAGACGGCTTTGGACGTTGCTTCATCGTAGGCATTTCGAGGCTGACCTAGACGAAGAGATGCGACTGCACCGCGAGTTGCGCGAGCAGGAGCAGATGGAGCGTGGTCTTTCACCAACGGAAGCTCACTACGCCGTGCAAAGGCGCTTCGGCAACGACTTGCTTCTGAGAGAGGAGAGTCGCGACATGTGGGGATGGAATTGGCTCGAGATGCTGCTTCAAGATGTCCGCTACGGTCTGCGCCAACTTCGGCGCAATCCCGGCTTCACTGCGGCAGCCGTATTCACTCTGGCGATGGGCATTGGCACCACCACCGCGCTCTTCACCGTGGTGCATTCCGTGTTGCTCGAACCATTGCCGTTCAATGACCCGGCCCGACTGCTGCGGCTCTACGAGCACAGTTCGGATGATAAGTTTCCTTACAACAACAACGCTGCCGGCGTATTTGCCGAATGGAAAAAGCAGAGCAGCGGGTTTTCCGATTTGGCGCTTATGGGAGGCGGGCAGTACAACCTCTCGTCCGCAGGAGGGCAGCTTCCGGAAAAGGTGAGCGCCGCCGAATGCTCGTGGAATCCATTTCCCACACTGGGCGCCGAGCCCGCACTGGGCCGCAGTTTCACCGCCGCGGACGACCAGCCATCCGCCCCGGCGACGGTGGTGCTGAGCTGGGGATTGTGGAAGCGCCGTTTCGGCGGCGATCCCTCCATCCTCGGCCAGAGCATCCATCTTGATGCGAAAACCTACGTGGTGCTGGGGGTCATGCCGGCATGGTTCGCCTTCCCGGTCCATACCACGCAATTGTGGACGCCGGTTTATCACGAGGAACCTCCTAAAGAGATGGAGGCGCAGGATTCTCATGACTTCGCTGCCATTGGGCGCCTGAAGCCGGGGGTTAGCGCCGCGCAGGCCACGGCGGAGCTAACGGTGATCACACGCCGCCTGCACGATGCGCGCCCCGACGATGCCTTCATCAGTAAAGCCGCGCACAGCCGCCCGCTGCTCGAGGATATGGTCGGTGACATCAAGACGCCTCTCTACGTCCTGCTGGGCGC
This sequence comes from uncultured Acidobacteriota bacterium, assembly GCA_963765485.1. Classification (GTDB taxonomy): domain Bacteria; phylum Acidobacteriota; class Terriglobia; order UBA7540; family UBA7540; genus CAVROP01. Next base: position 168,396 of record CAVXWN010000003.1, read on the forward strand.
CACCGCGTGCCTGCTTTTGATTGCGTGTCTGAACGTCGCGGGACTCCTCGTGGCCCGCGGGGTCGCCCGGCGAAGAGAGTCCGCCGTTCGCGCCGCGCTGGGGGGCAGCCGCCGGCGCTTGCTGGCCGCGCACCTCACTGAGACTCTGCTTCTCTCCGCCGCGGGCGCCGCGGCAGGTCTCCTGCTGGCGTATGCCATGATTCGGTGGTTCGTCGCGGCGCGGCCGGACGTAACTCGCGTTGAAGCCATCCACATGGATGGCGTGGTCGCGGCCTTCGTGATGGTCTTGATTTTTGCCTGCGCGCTGTTTGCCGGTGTGGCCTCCGCGATTTCGGTGAGGGGCGAGCAGATTCTTAGTTCTCTCCAGGAATCATCGCGTTCGCAAAGCGCGGGAGAAGGGCCAGTCCGGCTGCGGAAGTGGCTGCTGGCGCTGGAAGTGGGCCTCACCGTCGTGCTGCTGGTAGGGGCCGGTCTGCTGCTCAAGAGTTACGCGCGCCTCCGTTTTGTGAATCTCGGCTGTGCAACGGACGGCGTGATCACCATGCGATTCAGCCTTCCCGGGGCGAAGTACCACGAAGCCGTGCAACGCACGAGTTTCTATGACGGGCTACTGGAGCGCGTGCGTGCGCTTCCAGGCGTCCGGGGAGCGGGACTGGTCAGGTCCGTGCCGGGCGGGGGATACCCCGGCGACAGCGGCTTCGCGATCGCGGAGCACCCCCCGCTCCCGGCGGGACAGGTGCAGTACTGCATTGTTCAGTGGGCTGACCCGGGTTATTTCGGGGCGCTGGGAATTCCCCTGCTGCGAGGCCAGAAGTTCGATGAGAAACAACGGGCCGGCAAACCGCATGAGGTCATTATCAACCAGTCCTTCGTCCGGCAGTACTTTCCTGGAGAGGATCCGATTGGTAAACACCTGATTTCGAGCGGCCATCAGCTCTTCGCGATTATCGGTGTTGTCGGTGATACGCGTTCCGAGCTCGCCCAGCCTCCCCTGCCCGTCATGTACTTTCCCATTTACGCGCCACTTTACGACGGAGGTGTTCCAAACTACGCCACGCTTGCTGTGCGCTCGAGCCAGGACGTCTTTAAATTAGCCTTGCCCATCCAGCGAGTCTTCGCGCAGCTCGACCCCGACCTGGCGGTTTCGAACATCCTGACGATGGACCAGCTTCTGGGCGAGATCACCCTCGACGCCAGTTTTAATATGACTTTGCTGGTTGCCTTCGCCGCGTTGTCGTTGGCGCTGGCCGCGGTGGGGTTGTTCGGCGTTCTTTCCTACATCGTCGCCCAGCGCACCCATGAAATCGCAATTCGCATGGCGCTGGGTGCGCAGCAGGGCGACGTGCTGCGCATGGTGGTGCGCCAAGGAATGGTCCCTGCCCTGATCGGGATGGGCCTGGGGGTTGCCGGCGCCTTGGGCTTGACTCGATTGTTGTCCAGCCTCCTCTACGGCGTGCGACCGGACGACCCACTTACGTTCGCATTCGTGTTGCTGATCTTGGCGGGTGTCGCTTTGGGGGCGACCTATATCCCCGCGCGCCGCGCGACCAAGGTGGATCCCATGGTGGCGCTGCGGTACGAATAAAGCAGTGACGAGTGACAAGTGACGAGTGACGAGCAAGAGAATCGCGTAGGAAGTGGGGTAGCGCGGACCCCCGGTTTTGGGGTCCGCGGTTCGTCCCCGGGTTAGGAAAAAGCAGCGGACCACGACACCGGGGCTCCGCGTTCCCCGAAGGGGAACACCTTGAGTAGCCGTGGGTGAAACCCACGGTTTCCAAGCCACGGACCGACGTCCGGCCCTGAGGGGCCGAACGTTCGTCAGCCCCGCGAAAGCGGGGGTCGACCTGAAAACAGGTTCCCACCTTCGCGGGAGTGACGTGAATTTCGACGCCGAGGCACAGGACCTATGTTCACCGAATTCGGCAGACGACTCCTGATGCTGCTTCATCGCAGGCAATTCGATGCTGACCTGGACGAGGAGATGCGCCTGCACCGCGAGCTGGCTGAGCAGGAACAGATAGAGCGCGGTCTTCCACCGAAGGAAGCGCGTTACGCAGCGCAAAGGCGATTCGGAAACGACTTGGTTCTGAGAGAGGAGAGCCGTGACGCGTGGGGATGGAATTGGCTCGAACACCTCGTGCAGGACATTCGCTACGGTCTGCGGATGCTGGCCAAGAACCCCGCCTTTACTGTGGTGGCGGCCCTCACGCTTGCCCTCGGCATCGGCGCCAACACGGCGATCTTCAGTGTGGTGAACGCGGTGCTCCTCCGCGCGTTTCCTTATCGAGATCCTGGCCGCCTCGTCATGGTGTTCTGGAGCAACGCTGCCTGGGGCCAGGACCGCATACCGCTGTGTGTGGCGGATTTCGATGATTGGAAGGCCTCGAACCACGCTTTTGAGCAGCCTGCGGTCTTCAGCACTGACCAGTATGACTACACAGGCGGTCAGGAACCTCAGCAGGTCATTGGCGCGCGGGTCAGTCCCGGCTTTTTCTCCGTCCTCGGCGTCGAGCCCGCACTCGGCCGCAACTTTCTGCCTGAAGAGGAAAAGCCGGGTGGCCAGCCCACGGTGATCGTCAGTCACGATTTCTGGATCCACAACCTCGGCGGGAATGCCGACGCCATTGGACGAAACATCACTCTGAATGACCAGAGTTACACCGTGGTGGGCGTCATGCGCGGCAGCTTCCGGTTTCCAGCGGAAAGCGTCAAGCTATGGGAACCTTCGCGCCTGGAGACACCCACTCGCCGAGGCCCGTACTTCCTTCGAGGCCTTGCTCGGCTGCGGCCAGGTGTATCGCTCCAGGAGGCTCGCGCAGACATGGCCGCCGTCCATCAGAGAATTCGTGAAGAGACTCATGCCAAGGACACCGGTGGCGGGTTCAACGTAATGCCTATGAGACATTACCTGGTAGGAAACGTCCAGCCCGTGCTGCTCGTGCTGATGGCGACGGTAGGCTTCGTTCTGCTGATTGCGATCGCCAATCTCGCCAATCTCATGCTGGTCAAAGCGATCGGGCGGCAGAGAGAGATTGCAGTCCGGGCAGCCCTCGGCGCAGGCCGTCTACGGCTGATCCGTCAGTTGCTAACGGAAGGACTTGTGCTCACAGGGCTGGGCGCCGGGCTCGGTCTCCTGTTGGCGTACGGGAGCATGAACTTGCTGGTGGCCATGAGTCCCGCCGATGTTCCCCGGCTGGATGAGGTCGGCATCGATGGACGGGTTCTTGGCTTTACTTTGTTGGTCTCTCTTCTCAGCGGCCTCTTCTTTGCTTTGGCGCCGGCTCTCCGCGTTTTCAAGCTCAACCTGAACGACGCCCTCAAAGAAGGTGGCGGGCGCGGAGCCGCACTCGGTCATGGCCGCTTCCGTAGCGCGCTGGTGATTGCCGAGGTGGGACTCACGCTCATACTGCTGATCGGCGCTACCCTTATGGGGACCAGTTTTATTCGCCTCCAGCAGGTTAAGACGGGATTCGATCCGCAAAACCTGCTAACGGCGGAGGTTTCGATGCCCGACTTCCGCTATTCCGATCCCCAGCGCGTCAGCGGTTTTTACCGTCAACTCCTGCAGCGGGTGGAGGTGTTGCCCGGAGTTCAGTCGGCGGCTGTGGCGTCCGGTCTGCCACCCGACTTGATGCAACTGCAAGATACCTTCACCATCGAAGGGCGCCCGACACCGCCGGGCCAGGCGGATCCTCTGGCGGATTTCCTCTTCGTCAGCGGAGACTTTTTCCGCACCCTAGGCGTGCCCATGCTCCAGGGCCGGCCTTTTTCCGACGCCGACCGGCAAGGCGCACCGCTGGCGGTCATCATCAACCAGACCCTGGCTCGACGATTTTTTCCTAACGAGAATCCGGTAGGGAGGCGCGTGAGGCAGAATCGCGAGAACCCGTGGATGGAGGTCGTGGGCGTGGTGGGCGACGTGACCTACGGCGGACCTGGCTCCCCGGCATTTCCGGCACTCTATGTCCCCTACCTTCAGCACGGCTGGCCCGGAGCATATCTGGTAGTGCGCGCCACGCGGTACCCGCTAGCGCTCGCGCCGAGCGTGCGCAACGCGGTGTGGTCTCTGGACAATGAGTTGCCCGTGACGGAGACGAAGACCGGGGAACAACGCATGCACGAATCACTGGCCGAGCCGCGATTCAGAGCGCTCCTGATCGGCGCTTTTGCCTTCCTGGCGTTATCGCTGGCGACGGTAGGGATCTATGGGGTGATCTCGTATTCTACGACGCAGCGGACCCGCGAGGTGGGGATCCGTATGGCGCTGGGGGCAGCCCGGCTGGATGTCATAAGGCTGGTGGTGGGACAGGCCCTGTTGCTTTCGCTCGCTGGGATTGCCACCGGACTTGCCGGCGCCCTCGCGCTTACCCGCTTCCTTGCCGGCATGCTCTACAGCGTTCGGCCCACTGATCCCCTGACATTCGCCGGGGTATCGGCTTTTCTCATCGGGATATCGCTGCTGGCCAGCTTGATTCCCGCCCGCCGGGCTGCAAAGGTCGATCCCATGGTGACGCTACGCTACGAATAGCTGCGCACATTGGCGCCCCGTTGCGCGTGAAAATGCTCCAGGTAGTTCCTCTCGTGGTTAAGGAGGGCACGGGAGTGGTTGGCCTGCGCGCCGGGTCCCTGACCCACCCCCCCTGACCCCTCCTCGGCCGAGGAGGGGAGCCATTTTCATCGCAGTCGCTCATGCCCGTCGGCTGGCGGGCACCCGGAAACCATGAAATGTACACCGTAGGGCCGGGGCTTGCCCCGGCCTGGCCGACCCAAGGGTCGGCCCTACAACGTCCGTGGCTAATTTCAAGGCAGAATTGAATGTCATTAGGGCTTCACGCCCAGCTTACGCAGGAAGGTCATCATGGGGCACCAGTTCGTAAACGCCGACTGGAACAGATTGAGTCCCACGAAAGCCGTGAAGAGATACCACTTAGGGCTTACCCAGTAACCAAGAATGAGAGACGCCAAGACGAAGGCTCCTGCAATCATCCGTAACCATCGATTGACATCCATGATGTTCCCTCCTTAAGGCAGTCATTAGTGAATAGTGGCTTGCGGCTAAACCGCTAGCCACTCACCACTTTTCCCTCATGTCGCGCATGCAGGTAGTAGAGCACCGGCACCGCCATGCGCGAAAGCAGCGTGGAAGCTACCTCACCGGCCATCAAAGCGATGGCGAGCCCTTGAAAGATCGGATCAAAGAGAATGACGAAAGCCCCCACCACCACCGCTGCTGCCGTCAACAGCATAGGCCGGAAGCGGACTGCGCCTGCGTCCACCACTGCTTCCGCAAGCGGCATCCCTTGCTGGCGGCGCAGTTCGATGAAGTCCACCAGGATAATGGAATTGCGCACGATAATTCCCGCCCCGGCGATGAAACCGATGATGGTTGTCGCCGTCAGGAACGCTCCCATCAGGGCGTGCGCGGGGATAATTCCCACCAGCGTCAGCGGAATCGGCGCCATGATGACCAGCGGCACTCGAAAGGACTGGAACCACGCGACCACGATCACGTAGATCAGCACCAGCACCACAGCGAAGGCAAATCCCAGGTCGCGGAAGACTTCGTAGGTGATGTGCCACTCACCGTCCCACTTCATGCTCACCTTGTCCGTGAGGAAGGGCAGGTGCGTGGCGTAGCGCTCGATGGCATAGCCGCCCGGCCCGTGAATCTTATCGAGTGATTTGGAGAGGCTGAGAATCGCATACACCGGGCTCTCCTCTTTTCCCGCCACATCGCCCGTGACGTACACGACGCGCTTCAGGTTTTTGTGGTAGATGGACGTTTCGATGGCGCCGGTTTCAACATCGGTCAACTCGCCTAGCGGTACGAGGGCGCCGGAGGCCGACGCCACACGAATGCTGCCTAGGTCGGTCGGGCTGCTGCGCTCGGCCCGAGGGACTTCCAACACGATATCGACGTCTTCTTTTTCTTTGGGTTGGTGCGCCAGGCCGACAACGGCGCCGCTCACTGCCAGGCGCAGCGTTTGCGCGATTTGGTCGGCGGAAACTCCCGCCAGCGCCGCTTTCTCTTTATCCACCACAAAGCGGTATTGCGGCTGTGGGTCCTCAACCGTCCAATCCACATCCACCACGCCAGGAGTCGTTTTGAATTCGCTGCGAATCCGCCGCGCAATCTCGATTTGCTGGCTGTATTCAGGGCCGTAGACTTCTGCTACCAGCGTTTGATATACCGGCGGACCGGGCGGAATTTCCGCTACTTTCAGTTTAGCCCCGTATTTCTCCCCGATGGGCACAATAGCGCCACGCACCCGCTTGGCTATGTCGTGGCTTTGCGCGGAGCGCTGATCTTTGGGGAGCAGGTTCACCTGAATGTCCGCGACGTTCGCCCCTTGACGCAAAAAATAGTGACGGACCAACCCATTGAAGTTGTACGGTCCGGCCGTGCCGGCATACACCTGGTAATTGATCACCTCCGGCTCCTGGGCCACGCGGCGCGCGACCTCGCGCGTGACGCGCGCCGTCTGTTCGAGCGTCGTTCCCTGCGGCATGTCGACGATCACCTGGAGCTCGCTCTTATTGTCGAAGGGAAGCATCTTGACGCGCACAATCTTGAGAAGGGGCAGCGTGAACACTAGCAGCAGAAGCAGCACCACCCCCACCAGGAACATGTGGCGCTTGCGAGCGTTGACGAGCAAGGGCATCATCAGCCGCCGGTAGAAACGAGTCGTCCAGCTCTCCTGTCCTTCTTCGCCCTCCGCTTGGCCCGCGTTTGAGTGCGAGAGCATTCGTAGCGCCGCCCAGGGAGAAATTACGAAGGCGATGAAAAGCGAGAACAACATAGCCAGCGATGCGCCCACCGGGATGGGCCGCATGTACGGCCCCATTAGACCGCCCACAAACGCCATGGGCAGTATGGCGGCGATTACGGTCCAGGTGGCCAGGGTGGTGGGATTCCCAACTTCATCCACAGCTTCCACCGCGACGTCCGCGAGCGGGCGACCTTTATTCTCCGGGAGGTGGAAGTGCCGAGTGATGTTTTCCACGACCACGATAGCGTCATCCACAAGGATGCCGATGGAGAAGATCAGGGCGAAAAGTGTGACGCGGTTGAGCGTATAGCCATAAATAAAGTAGATGAACAAAGTCAGTGCCAAGGTCACCGGCACGGCGGCCAACACCACTATCGACGACCGCCACCCGAGCGCCAGGGCGATGAGCGCCGTTACAGATAGGGTCGCGAGCAAAAGGTGCTTCAACAATTCGTTCGATTTTTCCTGCGCCGTCTCGCCGTAGTTCCGTGTGACCGTCGTCTCGACCCCGGACGGAATCAGAGTTCCCTTCAGACTTTCCACTTTTTCCATGGCGCGTTCGGCCACCACCACCGCGTTCTTGCCCTTCCGCTTTGAAACGGTGAGGGTGACGGCGGGAGACTCTCCCAGGGGGCTGGCTGATTTCAACTTGGCGCCGGCTCCGGAGCCGAAGAGCACGTAGTTCGTGGGTTCCTCAGGGCCATCGCGAATTTCGGCCACGTCGCGCAGATAGACCGGGCGGCCGGAGGAAACGCCGACCACCACGCGTCCCACGTCGTCAGCGTTGCCAAGGAAGTCGCCGGCCTCGACGTTGTAGTCTCGATTAGCCGCTGCAAACTCTCCGAGTTGCAGGCGCTGGTTGGCCCGGTCGAGAGTGCCCATGACCATGGCTGGCGCCACCGCGTAGCCCGCCATGCGGCCAGGGTCGAGCAGCACTCGAATTTGCCGGCGCTCGCCGCCGATCACTTGCGTTTGGGAAACATCGTCAATGCTCTTGACTTCACGCTCGACTTCGCTGGCCACCCGCCGTAGCGTGTAGCTGTCGTAACGGTTACTCCAGAAAGTGACCGCCAGGATGGGGACGTCGTCGATCGAGCGGGGTTTTATGAGCGGTTTCGAGGCGCCGGGGGGAATCAAGTCGAAGTGCGAATAGAGTTTGTTGTAGAGCTTGACGACGGAGTCTTCTTCCTTCTCACCCACCTTGAAGCGCACGATGGCCATGCTGAGTCCTGGTCTCGTCGTCGAGTAGATGTACTCGACGCCGGGAATTTCCCAGATGAGCTTTTCCATCGGCGTGCTGACGCGCTGCTCCACTTCCTGTGCGGTCGAGCCCGGCATCTCGACGAAGACGTCCATCATGGGCACGATGATTTGCGGCTCTTCCTCGCGCGGCGTCTCGAGCACGGCAAATGCGCCCAGCAATATCGAAAACGTCATGATAAGCGGCGTGAGCTTGGAGTTGATGAAATAGTGGGCAATGCGCCCTGCGAAGCCGAGCTTGCGCGTACTCATTGGACCTCCACGCGCGCAGCGTCATCCAAGCGATCGGTCTGAGAAATAGCGACCTTCTCCCCCGCCGCGAGCCCGGAAAGAATCTCCACGCGGTCGCCGGAAACCCTTCCCGTCCTCACCAGCCGGTATTCCACTTTGCCATCCGCGGCAACGACGAAAACGCCCTGCAACTCGCCATGCTCGACCACCGCCGACTTGGGCACCGCCAGACGCTCTGCTTCGCCGATCGGAAAGCTAGCTTGGCCGTATTCACCGGCGCGGCAATTGCAGTCGTGAGGAAGCTCGATCTTTACCAGGAACGTGTGGGTGGTGACGTCGGCCGCCGGGACGACTTCTGCCACGCGCCCCTCGAAATGCCCCTCTCCGGTAGAGACGGATACGGTCTGACCGGCTCGGGCATGGACGAGATATTCTTCCGGCAGGCTCGCCTCCAAGCGATAGCGTGCCGAGTCTTCCACCGTCAGCACTGGTGTGCCGGGCATCACCACTGTTCCCGTGTCCACCGATTTTGCGCTTACGATGCCGTCGAGGGGTGAAACGATGCGTGAGTAGCTGAAATAGGTTTCTGCCGAATCGTGCTGAGCGCTCGCCTGTTGCTGGCGAGCCACGATCTGCTGCTTCTTCGCCTCGAGCGCGCGTTCATTGGCGAGCGCCGATTTGTAGCGAGCTTCGGCGCCGTCGAATTCCTGCCGGCTCAGGGAATTCTTAGCGAGCAAGCCCTTGTAGCGGTTGAACGTTGCTTCCGCAAACTGCCGGTCGGCGGTGGCGGCCTGGAGAGCCTGCTCGACTTCCGCCTTTCCCTGGATGGCTTCGTTCACGCCCGCCTCGGCAGCTTGCAACTGCGCGCGAGTGCTGCGGTCGTCGAGTACTGCGAGAAGTTGGCCGCGCTTGACGTGGTCGCCGGCCTTCACTCGGATCTCGCGGATTGTGCCAGCCAGTTGCGCCGCTAGGACGGCGCTGTCGGCGGAGCGGACGGTGCCCACGGCTTCGTAAAGTAACGGTGCGGAATCCAGACGCACGGTTTCAGTTTGGACTCCGCTGACGACCGGGCCGGGTTCTGCCGCGCGCTTTTCATTAGAACTGCAAGCGGAAAGAAACCCCGCCGCGGTGGCAACGAAGAGTAAAGAACGGATTCTCTTTCCAAGCATAGGCATTTCGTCCTTTGTGAACTCTCGCGAACGTGCTAACGGGTGACGGCCGGTGAGTCGGGCCCAAGCTCGCCTGTAGCCAATTCCAGGGCTGTGTAGCTGAGGCGATAATCGAACAACGCGTTCAAGTAACTCTTCTGGGCGCTGGTGCGCGCGGTTTCCACTCGCAACAAGTCGGTGACCGTGGCCAAGCCCTCTTCATAGCGGTTCTGGACGATGCGCAGGCTCTCCTCGGCTTCCGACTGAGCTGCGCGTGAGACCTCTACGCGTTGCTGCGCGGTTGTCAGGTTCAGGTAGGCCTCGCGCACCTGAAGTTTGACCGCGGCGGACATTTGCGCAACTAGTGCTTGCGCTTGGCTTCGCCGATAGCTCGCGGCCGCCATGCGAGCCCGATCCGCTCCGCCATCGAAGATATTGAAGTTCAGGCTGACTCCAGCCACCCAGTTGTTGCCCCCATGTGCGGCAAATGTCTGGTTATCCTCTTCCCAAGAGCTGAAGACGTTCACCTTGGGCAGAAACTCGGCGCGGGCCATTCGTTGGCCGTTGGCGGCGCGCTCAGCCCCCAAAGCGGCTTCGCGAAAATCAGGCCGGCTGTTGAGAGCACGTTGTTGGCGCTCGGCAAGCGCGCCGGCGTCAAAGGTGGTCTCCCTGAGCCCCGGCTCAATCGCAGTGGCAGCGTCCTCGGGCAGTCCTATGGCCACATTGAGCGCGGCGTGAGCAAGGTCGACGGCGTTCCGCGCTTGCAGCAAATCCTCCTGGGCCTGGGCAAGTTGCACACGAGCACTCAGGAGGTCGGAAGGAACCGCCAGCCCTTCGTCCTGCCGGTCCTCGATGCGATGGAGGTCCGACTGCGCTGTCTTCACCGCGGCTTCTGCCACCCGGACGTTCTCCCGCGCCAAAAGTTCGTCGGTGTAGGCTTTCACGACCTTGAAAACCACTTCCTGCCGCGTGCGCTGGCCATTCTCGCCTGCGGCTTGCGCGCTCAGTCGTGCATCCTTGATTCTGCGGTTGGTCTGGCCGGCATCGTACACGGGCAGGGCAACAGCGAATTGGGTGCGGAAAATATCGAGAGGTGGAGGTGCGTTGAGAAAACTCAGGGCAAAGTCGCCAGGCGTGAACTGCCTCTGGGTCAGTAATCCCCCGAAAACATAAACAGGATTGTTGCCACGCGTGAACCCTTGGGAGAAATCCGCGCGTGGCAGCCGCGCCGCCTTGGCCTCGGCGATTCCCTCGTGCACCGCCTGGGCGTAGGCATCAGCAGCTTGCACGGTGGGGTTCTTCTCCAGCGCCTCGCGGACGGCCTCTTGAAGCGTCAGGTTACGGGACGTGGGCGCAGATGACTGGGCGCCGGCAAGCAGGGAACAGGAAAGAATCGCCAGGAGCGTTCGAGTTAAGATCGAGCGTGCCATCAGGCTGCCTCGTTTAGAATTTCCAGGCTATCCTCCGGGAGGATTTCAAACGTGGTCTCGAGTTTGGCGGTCTTCGCAATCATCGCGCCGACCGCACAATACTTGGTTTCCGACAAATGGATAGCCGCTTTCACAGCCTCCGGATCAATGTGGCCGTGGAGCTTGTGCGTGATTTCGACTCGGGTGAAATAGGCGGGAGGCTCGGGGTTCTGGTCAGCGCGCAATTCGATTTCGTAACCAGTCACCGTCTGCCGTTTCTTTCGCAGGATGCCGATCACATCGAAGGCCGTGCAGCCGCCCAAAGCCAAAAGCGCGAGTTCGATGGGCTTGGGACCGCTGTGGCCGTCCGCGTCGTCTATGACGAGCGCATGGCCGCTGCCCGATTGCCCCAAGAACTGGCGGCCGGCACCTTCGACGGTAGTTAGACGTAGTTTGCCTTCAATCATGTGTCACCTCGAGTTTTCGTATTGCTCTGCGCCCACTCGTATTCCTCTTGCCTCGCACGCATAAATGCAATTTGCGAGGAAAGGTAACAAAGAAAATTAGGGAGCACGCAGGGATGGCGCCGGACAGACCGCCTAAGATTTGAAATTGAACCAGCATCGGGCTACCGTGCGACACGGTTGGTGCGAGACGGTTGGTTGACCCGGCCCCTCTGGGTAGATATAATCCGTCCCTTGCACTTCCAGCCAGAACTTTCGTCGTAAATACCAGGCTTTCGGGGAGTTGGACAATGGGCCGTCGTACAAGCGCCGTTTACTCACCTTTTGTGCTCGTGTTGTTCTTTGGCATTTCCAGTATTTGCGCTGGAGAACAGCCCGTCAAGGTTCAGGTTCACTGGGACCGGGTCATCCGTGTTTCGCAAACAACGCCGACCCTGTTGCTGGGTGCGTCGCCGGCTTTAATGCGCGGTGCTCCGCTTCACGATCAAATACTGCAAAGGGTCAAGGATCTCGGCGCTGACGACGTACGGTACGCAGGGGGCGGATACGTCTATCCCCACCTCGGCGTCGTAGAGCTGGACCCGCCCACATCGACTACAACGTCGTGGGACTTTTCTTTAATCGATCCGGTGACTGAAGATGTCATGAAAGCGTTACAGGGCCATCCCGTGGTGCTGAACTTCACCACTATTCCGGCATGGATGTTCAAGACGGCCCAACCGGTTCGCTACCCGGCGGATCCGAGGAAAGAAGCCTGGAATTACGGGCAGGGGACGGAACTCCGCGATCCCACTTATCGCGAGGTTGCTGATTACTTCGCCCGCGTCGTTGCCTGGTATGTTAAAGGCGGATTTACGGACGAGCTGGGGAAATGGTACCAATCAGGGCATCACTACAAGGTGGACTATTGGGAAGTGTTTAATGAGCCGGATCTCGAGCATGGGTTTAGTGCAGAAACCTATACAAAGCTTTACGACGCCATAGTGGAGGCGATTCATAAAGTCTCACCGCAGACAAGGTTCGTTGGCATCTCACATTCCTATCTCGTCGGACATCCGGAGTACCTCACTTACTTTCTCGATCCCAAGCATCACAAACCTGGAATCCCACTCGATATGATCTCATATCACTTCTACGCCGTGCCCAACTCGGACGAACCGCCGGAAGCTCAACAGTTCACGTACTTCAACCAAGCTGACAAGTTCCTCGAGATCGTCGGGTACATTGAAACCATTCGCAAGATGCTGTCACCGAAGACCGGCACCATGGTCAATGAGATCGGAACGATGCTTCCTGACGACTGGTCACAGACGAGCCCGGACTACGTCTTCAAGCCCATCCGGCCCTCTTATTGGAGTCTCTCGGCGGCGACCTATGCTTATGTTTTCGCAGGATTGGCGCGGATGGGCATCGACGCGGCCGGCGAGTCCAGCATACCCGGCGGTCCCGGACTGTGGCCAAGCATCTCCATGCTCGATTGGGACACAGCCCAGCCCAACGCGCGGTACTGGGCTCTCAAGCTGATCATCGATCACTTCCGCCCCGGCGATAAGATTGTCGAGGCTTCCAGCGACTCCGGGTACGTGATGACGCAGGGGTATGTGAGTCCCAGTGGAGAACGCAAGCTCTTAATTGTAAATAAGCGGGAGCGACAGTTCGAGATCATCCTGCCCGAGGCTGAGGGAGCGAAGATCGAAATGATCGACCTGACGACCGGGTCGAATCCGCCAGCCTCGAGCTCGCTGGCAGGTTCAAGCTTCAAGCTGGGCGGATTCGGAGTTGCGACCGTGACGCTCGCAAGGTGACGGGCGCGCGAGGTCGAACAAATGCGCTAGCGTATGCGCAGGCGCTACACTGTCCAGCTAATTACCCGACAATCGCGATTGATTTTGTGAAAAAGGGGCTATAAACACGCTCACCCTCGCGGGATGTGTGGTATAGAGAATTTGCGAGAATTCTTAGACCCACACCGGGAGGGTGAACGATGCAGTCGAGCTTACCTGAACTGATTCTGCCCATCAAGCTGGAAAAGAGCGCAGAACGTCTGACGAGTTTGGGCGGGCTGATGGTGTTGGAGGAGATGGCGCAAGCACTGAAAGTGTGGAAGCGCGTGGACGAGCAGTTGGCGGTTCCGGGCTCGGGGCGAGGGTATCGGCCCAGCGAATTTGTGCAGCCGCTGGTGTGGATGCTGCACGCCGGCGGGCGGCGGCTGGAAGACCTGCGGGAGTTGCGGGCTGAGCAAGAGGTGTTGGAGAACTTGGGGCTGCGAGCGGTGCCGGATGCAGGTACCGTAGGGGACTGGTTGCGGCGACAAGGCAAGGACGGGGTAGCGGGTTTGGAGCGGGTGAACCAGGAGTTGATCCAGGGTGCGCTGGAGCCGGAAGGCGAGGAGTTGACTCTGGACGTCGATGCCACCGAGATTGAGGCGGAGAAGCGGGAGGCGCAGTGGACGTATCACCACGCGCGGGGGTACATGCCGCTGGTGGGCTACGTGAACGGCATCTGCGTGGGGCAGGAATTTCGAGATGGCAACGTGAGCCCGGGGACGGGGATTTTACCTTTCGCGCAGAAGTGTGAGGCGGTGTTGCCGGCAGGGAAGCGGATCTATTTTCGCAGCGACAGCGCGGCCTACCAGGCGGACGTGATCAACCACTACAGCCAGCCGGGGCGCACTTTCACCATTACGGCGGACTTGGACGCAGCGGTGAAACGCGAAATCCAGAACCTGCCGGCGAGCGCGTGGCGACCCTACCAGACGGCCGAGGGACTGGGGACGGATCGGGAAATCGCCGAGACTGTGCACACGATGAACGAGACGAAGCAGGCGTTCCGGCTGATCGTGCTGCGCTGGCTCAATCCGCAGCCCAGCTTGTTTGAATCGGAGCGGCACTGCTATCACGCCGTGGCTTCGAATCGGGAGGAGAGCGCGGCGGAGGTTATCTGGAAACACAACGGGCGGGGGCAGAGCGAGAACTGGCACAAGGAACTGAAGCTGGACATGGGAATGGAGCAGATGCCGTGTGGGCAACGGGCGGCCAACGCCCTGTACTTTGCCATTGGCGTACTGGCCTACAATCTGGCGCAGTTGCTCAAGCGGCGTGTGCTGCCGGAATCGTATCGCACCGCGACGGTGGCCACGCTACGCTGGAAAGTGTATCGGCTGGCGGGCAAGTTGGTGCGCCACGCGCGGGGACTGATCCTGCAGATCAAAGCGGATACGGAAAAGTGGCTGCTGCTGCAAGCCGCGCGCCTGCGCTGCGCGCAACTGCGGACCTGAAACGGAGGAGCGCGATGAAAAAAAGAGAATGCAAGAGGCAAAAGGGGGCGGGAGTGTCGTCAGCGGAGAGCCTCAAACCACCTTGATCCTCCCCGAGCCGCTGAAACCTCTACCGAACCGGGCCGCGAACCCGGCTGAGTAGGTTTTGGGGCGCGCCCGTCGACGCTTCCAACCGCCGACACGCCCATTCCATCGTTCAACCGCGATTCTTGGGTAATTACGGGACACTACACTAGCATCGCAGCTTGCACTACAATGCTGTGTAGATTGCAAAGGGAGGACGCCATGCGCGCAGATCGTGTGGAAGTCTCATGGGATGCTGCCAAGTCGAAGTGGCTGGTTCGGATTGGGACTGGCGAGGAGGTGATCCGCCGCCATTGCCAGGCGCCGAAGGATGCTGACGAACAGAGGCTTCGCTTGCTTGTCCAGAAAACTGTACAGGACGAAGGCTACGAAGCGGACCCCGCGCAGATACGTATCCATCGTTAGCCGCTCTTCAATGCGGTATTGAGGGGGCCGTTCGCGGAGGGCGGCCTTGCAGTTCCGCCCCCTGACGCCTGCGACCTGCTCTTCAGTCCCCAGCCGCCGTTCCTACGGTAGGCAGTAAGCAGAAGGCAGAAGGCAGTAGGCAGAGTCAATCCAAAATCTAAAATCTAGAGCTGCCCCAGCCCCTAGCCCCCAGTAACCGCCTGTCTTTTCAACAACATTCCCGCTTTATGCATCTATCTCTTTTGTTTTCATATACATTCCAGCTTCACCTCGGAGTTTTCCACAGCGGTCCTTTGTTTTCAACAACATTCCCGCTTCGTTCCTTCAAAAAAGGAATAATTCTTTTTCCAATTTCACGCGCTTTTTCGAGGGGAGTGACAAACCGAGCGAACGATGCCGGCACGCCCTGTACGGGCGTTGGCTCCTGCTTTGTGGTTCAAGAGAGCGGAGTCTGGTACGCCAGGATGGTTTCTCATACCGCTAGGCTACTATAGTTGCCACCACCTGTCAAGAGACGGAAGCAAGCGAGATTCCTCTCCCGTAGGGCCGGATCGGAATGACAAGGTGGATGGAGTTTTCACACAGACTTCGGAGCCGTTAATCATCTCCCCATAAAGGGAGAAATGGAGAAGTCTGTAAGAAAGAGCTGGAGCAGAAAAAATTGGCTTGACGAGGCATCGCCACTTCAGAGATGGCTACCCGCTAGTTCGGGTCGGCGGCGCGCAACCGCTTCGCCAGCGCCTGCAGGAGCTTCCATCCGATGGCGCCGTTCCCTTCGACCAGCGGGCGGAACTCCCAGAACGTGAGCCCGTAGCAAAATAGGTCGGTCGCAGCGGTCACCGTGGCCGAGCGGGGGCCGCCGTCGATCAGGGCGATCTCGCCGAAGTAGTCGCCCGGGCCGAGGGTGGCGAGGTGGACGCCTTGGCGCGAGACGGTGGCCTCCCCGGAGTCGATGAGGAAGAAGGCGGCGCCTCCGGAGCCCTCCATGATGACGGTCTCGCCCTTCGCGAAGTGGCGCTCCTTGAGCAGGCGGGCGATTTGCTCGGCCTGCCTCCGGTCCATATCGGCGAAGAGCCGGACGCGCTGGAGGGCGGCCACGGGGTCGCGCGGGGGCGGGCCGGGCGGTGGCGCCTCGCTGCGCGCCTTCCCGGTGGTGATGGCGCGGCACTGGAGGAGGTAGAGCGTCCCATCCTGGTACGCCCATTCGATGTCGCGCCGCGGGCCGTAGGCCTTCTCGCACTGCAGGGCGAGCTCGCCCAAGGCCGCGAGCTGGGCGTCGTCGAGGCAGAGCTGGTTCACCTGCGCGGGTGGCACTTGCTGCTCGAAGGTGCCCCCATTCGGGAGCGGGCGGATCGCGATGCGCTTGCGCCCGGCCTTGCGCTCCAGCACTTGGCCGGAGCGGTCGAGGCGGAAGTGGTCCGGGACGACGAGGCCGGCGACCACGGCTTCACCGAGGCCCCAACTCGCTTCGATCAGGCGCTCATCGGCGCCGGTGACCGGGTTCTCGGTGAACATGACCCCGGCGACGGTGGGGTTGAGGAGCGTCTGGACGACGACGCCGACGCTCGGCCGGGTGAACAGGCCGACCTTCTGGCGGTAGGTGATGGCCGAGTCCGAGTTCGCAGACCACCAGACTTCGCGGACAGCGCCGGGGACATCGGCCGCCGAATGGATGTTGAGCAGGGTGATGTGCTGGCCGGCGAAGCTCGCCGCCGCGCCGTCTTCGTCGACGGCGGACGACCGGACGGCGAACGGGGGCGGCAAGGCGGCGATGGCCTTCGCCACCTTTTCAACGGCTTTGTCCTCCCCCGAGGCGACGGCCTCGACCAAGTCGCCCGAGAGCGCCACGCCGGGCGGGACCGGGAGGCCCTGGCGCGCGGCCTCGCCGAGCCCCACGGCCTTCGACCCGTAAAGCGATGTCTCGCGCGCCTTCGCGAAGGGGACGACCTTTTTCATCCGAGCACCGTGACTTCCCCGGCATCCCCGTCGACGCGGACACAGGACGCCGTCGGCGATGCGTTCGGTCGCCTCGCGGGTCCCGACGACGCCGGGGATGCCGTACTCGCGCGCGACGATCGCCGCATGCGAAAGCAGGCCGCCGTTGTCGGTGACGATCCCGCCAAGGAGCGGGAGGAGGATGTTGAAGGCCTCGGTCGTCGACTCGGTGATGAGCACGTCGCCCTTGGCGATCCGGCCGAACTCGGAGGGGCCGGAGACGCGGCGCGCGGGCCCTTCGTAGACGCCCTTGCTCGCCGCGAGCCCGTAGAGGACCTTTTCTTCGTTCTGCGCCTGGGAGCTCCCGAAGAGGTGGCCCAAGGCGATGAAGGTCGCGCGCATCAGGCGGCCGACCGCTGGGGGCAGGGCCGCGAGGTCCGGCGGGGGCGGTGCGGGCGGGCCAAGGAAGGGCGGGACGTCTTTGGCGGTGTAGGTCGCGCGGTATTCGGCGCGCTTGGCGAGCTCGTCCGCGGACGGGCCACCGGTGCCGGCGACCAGCGCGCACATCTCGTCGAGGCTGGCGTCCAGCATGTGCTGAGGGGTGGCGATGCGGCCGCGACTCGCGACCCGCCGGCCAGCCGCAAGGGCGGCGCGCCGCATGAGGCCCGAGGCCCAGATGTCGCTGAAGACGCCACGCTCGTCGCGGAGGCGGTAGGTGAGGCGGGCCTCGCCGAGCAGTTCGTCGAACTCGGCCTGGTGCGCCGCGGGGACCTGGGCGCGGACTTCGGCAATGCGGGCATCGACGTCCGAGGCGGCCTGGGCTTCTCCGGAAACGGCGATGCGGATGGCCCGGAGGAGTGCGTCCGGCAATTCGAGCGCCGTGGGCTCGGCGATGTCGAAGCCGTCGATGAGGCGGTTGCCGACCAAGTCGAGGTAGCCGGAGACCGCCGCGCCTGCTTCGCCCCCGAGGGAACGCAGGCGCGCGAGCACCTGTGCGGGGTCGCCGTCGGATGCGAGCACCTCGCGGGCCGCGGGGTCCTGGGCGAACGCCCTCTTCAGGCGCTCCATCTCGTCGGAGCCACCCGCGGACACCTCTGCCGAACCGCGCATCAGGCCCAGCAGCTCGGACGGCGGCAGGCCCGTCCAGTCCCCAACGTGGGCGAGGAAGTCCCCGACTGGGATCACGGCACCAGCGGTGAAGCGCATGTGCTGGGCGATCATGGCCGAATGGTGGTCGCGGCAGCGCGTCAAATAGGCGACCAGCTCCGCGTCGGAGAGGGCGTCCGGATTGACGGCCTGCAGCTCCCGGTGCGTGGCAATGGAGGATGGTTTGCGATTCTCGTCCCAGTCGCGAAGCTGCTCCCGCCAGAGCTTCTGCGCGAAGACTTGTTCAGCGCGCTTGAAGCGCTCGGGGATTTCGGCGTCCGGAGCCGGCAGCACCTGGTTGTAGCCGAAGCCGTTCACGTAGCCGATCTGGAGGCCGTCGATGAGCATCCCGTAGAAGCGGGCGAAGTCGTTGGTGCCCCTCTTGAAGGAGGGGGGATGGGTCTCCTGGAAGTAGCGCGTCATCGGGCGCGGGAAGTGCACGGGGTCTTGCTCCCACGGTCCTGGCCCTGGCGGCTCAAAACGGAGTTCGGTCGAGGTGTCTGACTCAGTCATAGTGATTCTCCTCTCTAATCTGGTATTGCTCTTCTACGCGGCGCCCGCCATTACCATGGGAATTCGAACCGACCCTTCCGGAGCGCTCCCGCCAATCGCCGCCGATCCTGTGCCACTGTTCCGGCCGCGCTCTTTCGCACCTCTACTTCATTTCAGCGGGGCAACTTGCGCCGATCCACTTGCCGGTCCCGATATAATTTCCGTTCATGGTCTGGCCGCCGCTGGTGATAGCCATTTGCCCCGTGCCTTTAACGTGTTCGGAGTCGAGGGCTTCCAATCGCAAATTAAAATCGACGTTCGCGCCTTCGCTTCCGGGCATGCACGTTCCGCGCACATCCATCTTGCTGCCGGTCGAAGTCAGAACGCTGTAAGTACACTTCTTGTCGGGGTCGGTAAACGGGTACTTGTCCAAGTCCTCTTTTTTTACGCACGATTTATAGGTCCTGGTCTGTGGCGTTCCCCCGTACCTGGTCTTCAGCATGGCCTCCAGTTTGGCCCGCTGCTCCGGCGGCATTTGCGCGAGCCTTGCCTGCATATCCGGCGGTATCGGGGGAAGCCCGCTGATCGTGGTGGTCATGGTTGTCTCCCAAAGGCCCGTCTTGACGTTGAGGGGTTCGAGGCTGCTGGCCACCAAGAGAACTGTCGCCGATAAAGGACCTGCGCCAAGCAGAATCATCTTTCGCATTTCATCCTCCTTCAGCACTGCCCAACGATCTCGCGCCGCCGCCGGCGATCATTAGCGATCGGAATTTCCTTTTCACGCGCCCGCTCTTACTTGACGCTGCGCGGATAAAGGAAGAGTTGCTTGTTGGTTTCTCTCATCCCGGTGCGTACATGCAAGACCGAGCCGACGTGTCAACCGAAAAGCTCGCCCTAGGATTTTCGTTTTTGATTTAGCCCGACTATTAATATATACGCGAGCGCCTCGGAAGTCAAGGGTCCAGCCCAGGGTCCAGCCCAGATTTTGTCCAGCCCAGATTTTGTCCAAAGGCACGTTACTTCCTCTTTTTCTCGAAGCGATTGTCAGCGGTTGCTCTCCTAAGGGTCGTCCCTTTGAGCCAGCCCGATCTTGCCACTTTGAAGCAGTCGAATTGCGGCAAATATGGCTTGATATCCAGGAGAGGCGTTCCGTTCAGGATATCCAGGTCGCGGACACGGAGCAGGTTGCCGCGCACTTCGAGCAGGCGCACCGCTGATACACCGATTGGGTTTGGACGGGCCGGGGCGCGGGTGGCAAACACTCCGCGCCGGGTGGCGTCAAGAAACGGCTTGACCACTAGATCGCATTTGTCAACTTCTGCCCGGTCGAACCAATAGAGAAGCCAGATTCGTTCGAATCCCTCGAGGTCTCTCAAGCCGGGAAGATACTTGCTGAAAACCTCCACCGTGCCCTCCGCGCCTTCTGCAAAGCGGGGTTGTATGGGTGTGCCTGTGGCTTGTTGAAATGGGGAATGAATAATGCCTATAGGCTTAACCTTCATGACTGGGTTCCTCTTCGACACCAGTTTCGCGTTACGCAAACTGGTGAAACTCGCCGGGCGCAAGCTGTCATGCTGAGCGAAGCCCTGGGCCGGACGGTCCGGGGCGAAGCGAAGCATCCCCACAGTTTCACGGAAAACACAACTGCCGAGACCCTTAGCTGCGCTCAGGGTGACAGACCGTAGGCTGTTTCACTATCTCCGGAAACGCAACACTAACTCCTCCAGCGTCAAGACAATCCTTCGCCGGTTCTGATCAAACGCAGTCAAATATCACGTTTAATGACGATAGGCGCAAGAGCTTTCAGCCTTGCGGGTCCGTTTCCCCGCCAGGAAAGCTGAAACGATTTCTTCCGTAGGCGGCGCCCAGCGCCGCGGAGCGCGATGATCCAACAGGATTCTAAAGGCCAGTGTTCATGAAGCCGGCTTGGCGAAATTTTCCGTGAACCAAGATACGCGCCCAGACGTATTACACGGTGAAGGAGAATGAAGCGTGTTGGAGAACCTCATTCACGACATCAAGCTCGGGGCAAGGTCTTTGCTCCGGGACAAGGGTTTTGCCGCGACTCTGGTGCTGACGCTGACCATCTGCATGG
Organism: uncultured Acidobacteriota bacterium; assembly: GCA_963765485.1. GTDB lineage: Bacteria > Acidobacteriota > Terriglobia > UBA7540 > UBA7540 > CAVROP01. The sequence continues at coordinate 189,112 of CAVXWN010000003.1, forward strand.
CAGCGTACACCGCCACGTTTGCGATTGTGCATTCGGTTCTATTGCGTCCCCTGCCCATACCAAACGCCGATGCGATCGTGCTGATGGCCAACCTGTATCCGAAAGCCGGCGCCACTGATCAGGACGTCAGCGGCGCACCCGATTACTACGATCGTCTTCGCGCGGTGACAGCTTTGCAGGAACAAGCGATGTTCGACCAGATAGACACCACCTTGAAGGTCAACGGCGCGGCGGAACAGATTCCGGGCATGGAGGTAACCCCATCCTTCTTCAAGTTGGTCCGGATTGCTCCGGCACTCGGGCGGGCCTTTACCCCAGAGGAGGGCGAGATCGGGCGCGACCATGAGGTGATTCTCAGTCACGCCCTCTGGCAGCAGCTCTACGGCGGCGATCCCTCCGCAATCGGACGCGTGCTGCGTTTGAATACGACCCCCTTCATCATCGTGGGCATAATGCCGCGTGACTTTGTCTTCCTCTACCCGGAGGTCCGCTTCTGGGTTCCCCTGTCGTTCACCGCTCGGCAAAAAACGCTATATCACAGCAACGGCTGGGTGGATATCGGGCGCCTCAAGCCGGGCGCCACAATTGCCCAAGTCCAGGCGCAGGTTAACGCGCTCAACGCCGCCAACCTGGAACGGCTTCCCGAGTTGAGGTCCTTCATCATCAACTCGGGCTTCTACACCAAAGTCGAACCGCTTCAGCACATGCTGGTCAAAGAGGTGGAAGGCGCGCTGTTTCTGCTGTGGGGCGGAGCGGCGTTCGTGCTGCTGATTGGAGGATTGAACGTCGCCAACCTGGCGCTGGCGCGCTGGAGTGGGCGGGGTAAGGAACTCGCCACCAAGCTGGCGCTGGGCGCAAGCCGAGCCCAGCTCTCGCGCGAGCTGATTGTCGAGAACGTGCTGGTGGCAGGGGCAGGGGGCATCGTGGGCGTTTTGCTCGCTACGCCGCTCTTGCGCGTGGTGGCAGCGATCGGGCTCGACCGTTTTCCCCGCGCGCAGGAAGTGCGGCTGGATGGCACCGTGATTCTGGTTGCCCTGGGGTTAGCGGTCGCAGTGGGCGTGCTGGTTGGACTCGTGCCGATTGCCGGCGCCTTCAAACTCAATCTGAACAGCATGCTGCGCGAGGGTGGGCGGACGGGCACCAGCGGCGCCCGCACCGGCCGCTTGCGCCAGGGCCTGGTCGGCGCGGAGATAGGACTGGCCTTCGTGCTGCTGGCTGGAGCGGGACTGCTGCTGGCCAGCTTTCGCCACTTGCTGGCGGTCGATCCGGGCTTTACGACTCAGGGTGTGGTCACCGCGTCCACAGACGTACCGCAATCCTACCGCACAGACGGGGACTTGCGGAATCTTCTGAACCGGGCGCTCGATTCGATTCGGCGGCTGCCGGGCGTGGCGGCTGCCGGAGCCACTACCACGATCCCCTTCGGCATCAACAACGACAGCGTGATTATGGCCGAAGGCTACGCCATGCAGCCGGGTGAATCCTTCATCTCTCCGCACTACCTCACCGTCACGCCCGGCTACTTCCAGACAATGAAGATCGCGCTGATACGCGGACGCTACTTCGATGATCGAGACAATGAAAACGCTCCCCCGGTGATCATTGTCGATCAACAATTGGCGCGCCACTTCTGGCAGAATCGCGATCCGATCGGAAAGCGGATGTACACGTCAGCCAATTTGCAGGACCCTAACGCGCCCGGTGCGAATACCCAGTGGTTCCAGGTGGTGGGGGTCGTATGCACAGTCAGAATGGTAGATCTCGCCGGAACCCGGAGCACGTACGGGGCGTACTATTTCCCATACGCGCAGGCGCCATCTCGAGATTACACGTTTGCCGTCAGGAGCAGCGCCGAGGGCACGGCTGTCGTGCCCGCCCTGCGCACGGCGGTGGCCCAGATCGATCCGGATTTGCCGCTGTCCGACGTGAGGACGATGGACGAGCGCGCCAAGCTTTCGATGTCGTCCCGCCGCACGTCGTTGCTGCTGGCGTTGGCGTTTGGCGGCTTGGCGCTGTTCCTCTCCGCCATCGGCATCTATGGAGTTATTGCCTACCTGGTGGCGCAGCGGAGGCGCGAGATTGCCATCCGCATGGCGCTGGGGAGCACACCAGCGGGGGTGGTAAGGCTGGTGCTCAGGCAAGGCTTGGCGATCATAGCCCTCGGGCTGGTGGCGGGATTCGCCGGCTCCGCTGGGTTGCAGAAGGCAATCGCCAATCAGGTCTACGGGGTGCGGCCTCTCGATCCGTTGGTGATCGGTGGTGTAACCGTCCTGTTGGGAGTGATCGCACTCGCTGCTTGTGCGCTGCCCACGCGGCGCGCCGCGCGGGTGGACCCGGTTGCAGTGTTGAAGGAGGAGTGAAGCCGGCGCGCCAATCGGCAGCGTAGCCGCGAGAACGACGCGGACGATCTTCACGAGGATGCCGAGGTCAAAGGCGGAAGTCCAGCTTTAGGACACTGCGTGTTCGTATCGCTCGAAACCGTTGGGTGGATATCGGGCCTGTGCTGGAATAGCGGATTATCTGTTTGGACTGATGGCCAAACTGTCGCGGGGGATCGCCTTCCCCTGCACCCACACTGTGGTGATGCTGTCATACGCATCCACACTTTCCAGTGGCGATTTCTTCATCAGCACGAGATTGGCAATTTTCCCCGGCTCAATGCTTCCGAACTGCGATTCCATCTTGAACTCCCGTGCATTATTGATGGTTGCGGCCCTGAAAATCTGTCCGAGAGACATCCCTGCCTTCGCCAGTTGCTTCATTTCCAGGTACCCGTTCAAACCGGGTAGATTTCCGTAGGTCGGGCTCGACGGCGTGTCCGTGCCAAAAACAAAGTTGGCATCTTTGCTGGCGAGGTATGCAACCACCTGCCGCACGCGCCGCAGCCAGGCTTGCTCGTATTCCTTGAGTATTGCGGCATCCGGCGCACCGTGTTCATTCAATTCCTTTCCGAACCATCTGCCTTCCGGAGACTGGAACCACTCCAGCATTTTCTTCGGTATGACCTTGGAGATGACCTCGATCTTCAGGTATTCCGGGTCAAAATACGCCAGCTCGCCATACAAAGTCTGAATCGTCGGTTGATAGCCAATTTTCTTTTCCACGATCTGATCGAGCAGCCGCTTGATCTCGTCGGGTAGCCCCGTCTTCTTATCGAGCTCTCCCCAGTGCCACATTCCATGCGCGATAACGTCCACATCTCCATCGACAGCGAATCTTTGTGCTTCAAATCCGTTGGCATGAATCATCAGCACCAAACCATCCTGGGTCGCCGCCTTGCGGATCTCGGCCAAAACATCGGGGCCCATTACGGGCAGACTCGTGTCGTCTGCAAAGCCCCGCTCGAAGTACGTTTTCACGCAAACCGCACCGGAACTTTTCACTCGGGCGACGTCAGCAGCAGGCGTGTGATCTTCGGGCTTATATTCCGGCGGAATACGCGCGGCTTGTTTCGCATCGTAGATAAAATTCGGAAAAGGTTTGAATCGTATCGCTGGCGGCGCGAAGGACATCGGGTATCCATTGGCAAAAACCAGCGATCCGCCACAGTCATATAAATCCGGATGCAGCGGGGCCTGCTTGAAGTCTTCCAACACTTGCCGGTCAGTCACGGCCAGATCGACAATCGTCGTATAGCCAAAGTAAAGGTAGGAACGCGGAAGTTGCTTGAAGTATTCCTGGACCACCTCCTGCTTGCCTTCAATCTGATCGGACGACATCCCCGGAACAGAAGCAAGGTGGACGTGCGAGTCGATCAGTCCCGGAATCAGATATTGTCCTTTTCCGGTGACCACCGCTGCTCCGTCAGGCTTCTTCGCCCTTTGATTTCGCTCGACCCTCGCAATGCGGCCGTTTTCTATCAGCACGCTGCCCTTCCCGATGTGATCGAGGTTCTCTGGGGAGATGATGACGACATCTGTCATCCAAACTCGATTCGCGCTCTGATTCGACCCTGAATCAGCATAAACCGGCGCTAGGAAAAGCAACGTAAATAGAATGGCGGATCTCTTCATTGTTTGTCCCTGCTGACCTAGTTATCAGCAAGAAGTACGGACCGCGCGCTGAAAAGTTCCCGAAATCTAAATGGCCGGTGACTGGATCCCGTGGTAGAGTGCCAAGTCCGGCAATCTTCGTCATCGGGACAGCGGTTGGGAGGCAAAGCAAGAGGAATGTTCCATCCCAAGTCTGACGGTTCCTACGGCGATGGGCAGGTCAATTGTGCCATTGCCGGTCCGGAGAGCCGGGGCAATCATGCATTTCGTCTTGGACGGTTGATGACATTTCATTGGCGCAACATCGCTCATTTCGCAGAGTGCAGCAACCGGTCCTCAGTCGGGTTTGGGGGGAGACGGCATTTCGTCCGCGCGGCGCTCGGCGCCCTCTTGATGATGGTGTGCGTGAGTTTTCTGTGCGCCCAGTCTGACGCACGGGAGCGTTAGGCGGGACCATCACTTGCCTGAAGGGAGCCGTGCCGGGCGCCACGGTGGTGCTCACGAACAACGCGACGAATCAGACTCTCACCATGATCTCGGGGGAAAACGGAAGCTATCGCTTCTCGTTGCTTGCCCCGGGCGCCTACCGTGTGAGCTTTTCCGCACCCGGATTCAAGACCTCGCAAGTCCCGTCGATAGCCGTCAACGTTTCGGAAGATCCCACCCTGGACGCAAGCCTGGAACGCGGCAACCCCCGGGAGAGGGTGGCGTGCAACTGCCGCTTGAGCCTGTCGGCCTCGTCGTCAGGTACCCTGGTGGATCATAAAACCATCACCGGCGTGCCGCTGACCACCCGCAACTTTGCGCAGGTTCTCTCCATGTCTTCGGGTACGGCCGCGGATGTGAACAATGCCGGAACCCTGGGCAGAGGAACCCAGACGGTGAACGTGAATGGAAGCACGACGGCGGGCAGCTACACCATCGACGGAGCCTACGCCCCCAGCACCGTCCCCAATCCCGACACCATCGCCGAGTTCAAGATCCAGACCTCGCAGTACGACGCCGGCTATGGCGCGCTGGTGCCCAGCACCAACGTGATCACCCGGGGCGGAGAGAGTCAGTTTCACGGCACCGCCTGGGAATTTGTGCGCAACGACATCTTCAATGCCAATGCGTTCTTTCGGAATGCCACCGGGCAACCCAAACCGAATCTGAAACAAAACCAGTTCGGAGTGACGCTGGGCGGCCCGGTCCTCAGGGATAAGTGGTTCTTTTTCGGCTCCTACCAGGGAACGCGGCAGGTGAACGGTCTGGACCCCACCTCCGTGGCCACGGTCATCCTTCCGCCTCTCACCAGCGATCGGTCGGCGGCGGCCTTGGCGGCCCAGTTCTGCCCGGCCAATCATCTGCTGACGAGCGGCGCGGATGCGGGCCAGCCGGACCCGCGCTATCTGACCTTTGCCGGCGGGAAGCAACTGGACTGCGCGAACCAGAATACCGCCACGACCGTTCCCATCAATCCGGTGGCCCTGAGCATCCTGCAAACCAAGCTGCCCGATGGCTCCTACCTGATCCCGGTGCCCCAGACGATCCTCCCGTCAGGCAGCAATGCCGGCATGGGTTTCTCCTCCTTCAGCTTCCCGTCCTATTACAACGAGGATCATTTCGTAGCCAACAGCGACTATGTGGCGTCGCCGGTCAACACCTTGTCGTGGCGCGGCTTCTTTTCAAGAATTAACCAACGCCGATCTCTGGGAGCGCCGGGCGGGGCGACGGTCACCCCGGTGATCCCGGGCGCCGGTTCTCCCCAGGCGCTCCATGCGCAGGACGATGCGCTCTCCTTCAAGCTAACCTCGGTTCTGACGACCAAGGTCGCGAACGAAGCGCGCTTTGCCTACACGCGCACCTTCCAGATGGCCCGCGGCGTCGGCACTCCCTCTGCGGATTCCTTCGGCATGACCCCCGTGGACCCGTTGTTTCCCCTGCCCCCGGAGGTCACCATGCTGGGCCCCATGGGAACGTTCCGCTTTTTCGGCAACGGCGCCAACGACTTCTGGACGCTCACGAACACGTTCGCGTGGACGGACAATCTCTCTTTGGTTCACGGAAGGCACAATGCCCGGGTGGGTGGAGTTTTTCTCATGCAATACAACGACCGGCTGGACACCGGCGCCGCACGCGGAAAAATCACCTTCGAGACGTTCGAGGACTTACTGGTGGGCCTGAGCGCGGCGGACAATCAAAGCCCTGGCGGCCGCAGCAACATCGAGACCGTGAGAGCCAACGAGGGGGTGGGGCCGAACGGCGAGGTTCAGTATCAATACCGGCACTATTACGGGGCGGCGTTCGCGCAGGACGATTTCAAGGTGACGCCGCGCCTCGACGCTCAATGCCGGCCTGCGCTGGGAGTATGTGGGCCCCTCGTTCGACAAGGCAGGCACGATCGGGAACGTCTGGCCGTCTCTGTTGAAGCAAGTGCCCATTCCGCCGCCCTCGGGAACTCTGGTCGGCGATGTGGTTGCGGCGAACTACAATCCGGCCCTGATCAATCCGTACACGGGCGAGCCGTTCGGTCCGCCGCCCACGGGTGTATGGACCGGTCCCACCCGCAGTTTCTATCAGAACAACACGCCGCTGGGGAAGTTCGCCCCCCGGTTTGGTTTTGCGTGGCAGCCGTTCGGAGCCGCCGGGCGCGCCGCGGTGCGCGGCGGGTACGGCTGGTTTTACCAGGCGCCGGCTTTCAGCGCCAACGCCGCAAGTGCTCCCCTGTTCACCGCGGCGCCGTTTGCGCAGGGATTCACCAATACGGACGCCAGCAATGGCCAGTCGGATCTCCAGAAGCCGTTTCCGACCACCACGCTCGGCTTTGTTGCGCGCACGCCGACCTCCCAGCTTTCTGACCGGATCGCCGGTCCGGAATATAAAATCCCCCACCTCCAGCAATGGAACCTGAGCATCCAGACAAAACTGCCCAGAGCTTTCACCCTGGACGTAGGCTACGTCGGGTCGTACGGTGACAACCTGTTGGTCGGCGTGGGCCTCAACCAGCCTCTGCTCGCCAGTCCCAACAACCCGGTCAACTGCGGCTACACGGGAGCGCCCGCCGATTGCATCACCACCAATACCGCCGTCAACGCGGCACTGCGCGTTCCGTTCATGGGAGAGACCCCCTCCGCATTAACCGATAGCCAGTTTACCGGCGAGTCCTGGTATCACGGCCTGCAAGTGACTCTCCGCAGGCAGATCTCTCACGGCCTGAGTTTTCAATCTGCCTATACCCTGTCGAAGGCCATGAACAACACTTCCATCTATAACGATCTGAACTACCTATCCAGGAATTGGGCGCGCGCGACATTTGACCGCACGCACCGGATCGTTACCAACTTCGATTACCAGTTCCCCAATTCCGTACACGGCAAGGGCGCGGCAGGAAAACTGTTGAACGGGTGGTCTACAACCGGGATTGTCATTCTGCAAAGCGGATTGCCGCTGACCCTGACCGATCCGGACGGAGGCGCCGTCTACGGTGAGGCCTCGCCCTCAACCGTGACGCTCTGCCCGGGTCGAGCGGTCCACACCCTGGCCACATCCGGCAGCGTGGAAGCGAGACTCGGCGGCTGGATCAATGCGTCGGCAGTGTGCTCTCCGCCCGCGATCGGTTCCGATGGCGCAACTGGGTACGGCAACACAGGCCAGAGCCTCCTCGACGGGCCGCCGCAGGTTAATACCGATTTTTCGTTGGGAAAGAGGACCGTGGTGGGAGGCCTCCGGGAAAACGCCGAACTGGCGTTCCGCGTCGAATTCTACAACTCCCTCAACCATCCCCAGTTCAGCAATCCCGGCACTACGCTGGGGACGGCAAACTTCGGCGTGATCACCCAGACCTCGGTCGCCCCCCGCCTGATCCAGTTCGCATTGAAATACCTCTTCTGACGGCGGTACCCGACATGTCCAGCGAAATTGATTTCCGCTGCCCACGCCCAACCCATCGAGAGCCGAATCCAGGGAAGCCGCATGATGTCACCGTCTCCGCTAGAAGAAAGACCGACGGTGTGCGGTAAGCGGGTGGCGCAATAAGTGGGTGCAATCCAATCCAAAATCTAAAATCCAAAATCGCTCAAGTCCCTAATACCGTCATATCCACTCGCGACTGACCACTGACGACTGACCACTTCACTTTCACCCGACATCCTCAATCTGAACCTGCGGAAGCAAACTCTGGACCAGCGCAAGATCGGCCACTTTGCTCCCTTCCATCGTCACCGCTGCGGCGCTGGCAGCCATGGCCAGACAGAACGACTCACGGAACGAAAGGTGTTTCATCTCTCCGTAGGCTAGGGCTGCCAGCATCGCATCGCCGGCTCCCACGCTGCTTTGCGGGGTCACAGAAGGGGGCCGAGCCGACAGCAAATCCTGCTTGGTGGCCGCGACCGCCCCGTCCGGGCCCAGAGAAATCACCACCTTTTCCGTGCCCATTTTGAGCAACCTGCAGGCTGCCTCGACTAGCTGGCTCCGAGTGCTCAATCGCTCTTGCAGCAGTTCTTCGACCTCGGCCCGATTGGGCTTGATCAGAAGGGGTTTGGCTTCGAGTCCGAGCCTCAGAGCAAGCCCTGCAGTGTCTAACATGCACTTTGCTCCTAAAGCTCTCGCAATACTAATAAGCTCTGCAAATATCCCGGGCGGAGCTCCGGGCGGCAGGCTCCCTGAAAAAACCATCACTTCGCAGCGGGGCGCGTATTCTTTTAGCTTTTTCTTTATTGCTTCAAGGTGTTCAGGAGACACCTGAAAGCCGGGTTCGTTGAGTTCGGTTTCTGTCCCGTAGACGGGATCGTGGATCTTCAGGTTTACCCGCGTCTCACCCGGGACGCCGATAAAATCTGCGAGAACGCCGCAGGCGGAGAGCGCCTCAGCGATGAAGTGGCCGTTGCTTCCCGCCACAAACCCCAGCGCGCAGACTTCCGCGCCGAATTGCTTCACTGCCTTGGCGACGTTGATTCCTTTGCCGCCGGCGTCGGTTCGCCTCACTTCTCCTCGGTTGGTTTTGCCAACCTCAAAGCGGTGAACGGTGACGCTCTTGTCAATGGCCGGATTTAACGTGACTGTTGCAATCATGCCGTTCCAGCGGGTGATTGTACCTCAACCATAAATGTAGGGCCACCTTTTGACTCTTTTGGACCTCTCGGGGCGGCCTGGGCGGCGATAAGCCCTGGATCTACGTCCCTTGGCAGGATGACGCTATTTCGGGTGTTTTGCCCCACTTCGCTGGGACGTCGCACCTTGCTTGTGGTCGCAGGTCCCGTATGGGCCAGACGGAAGGGAAAACACGATGAACTCGTCGGCAAGTGCGCGATTCAAACCACGACAAATTGACCCATAAGACATCTGGCCTAGGAGCCCGAATTTTATGGCCGATATGCCCGTGCTATTGCCCCGGAGCTGCTGCATTATTCATCAGGCACTCCTGCTTTGGGGGAACGTATTTGGCCTGCCGGTTGCAAGGCGTAGCTAGTGGTGCGTTTAAGGCAAAACCCAATGGTCGAGCGAATATCGCTGGACGGAAGTTTCCGGGTAGGTTTCCTTCCCTCATCAGGAACCACACTGCAGAGGCTTCCAGCTACCAACTTGGCCAGGACGTTTTCCGCGGCACCTATCTCTTCCTCGTGAAGACAGGGCGCGTCATCTCACGATTGCCTATTCCGAACGAGGGGCAGCGTGCTCTCGTGAGGGCGGTGGCGAGAGACGTTTCCTAGCTGATGGGTGCGGGTCGAGCCCTGAATTATGGATGCTTTCGCAGTCGAGTAGGAGGATCGATTCCCATGGCACAAGACCTTCCCCGAGTTTCGACGCACGTCGTCATTCCCAAGCCTTCGTTACAGACGGTCTTCGACAACCTGCGGGCTTCCGGCTTCGGTCTCATAGGCCCGACGGTGCGTGACGGCGCGGTGGTGCTCGACGAGATTACGGGAATTGAGGACCTTCCGCTGGGCTGGACGGCGGAACAAGCGCCAGGCCGATACCGCCTGAAGCGGACGCACCAGCAGGAATACTTCGGGTACGGGAATTCTCCTCAAAGCTGGAAACGATTTCTTCACCTGCCGCAGCTCAGGCTCCTCTCGGTGGAGAAGACCGACGGGAAATGGGTGTTCAAACCGGTCCAGGAACCCATACCGCAGCACGCTCTCATAGGTGTTCGTGCCTGTGAGATCAGCGCGATTAGCATCCAGGATAGGGTTTTTCTAAGTGGGGAGTTCCAAGATCCCCATTACATGCGCCAGCGGGAGCGGATTTTCATTCTGGCGGCCAACTGCGGGCAGGCGCTCTCGACCTGCTTTTGCAGCTCGATGAAGGCCGGTCCCAAGGTAACGCGAGGTTTCGATCTGGCGTTGACAGAGCTTTCTAACGCCTTCGTGATTGAAGTGGGTTCTGAAATGGGCTCCGAGATGATGCGGGAGACCACCTGGGAGCCCGCCAGCGCCTTCGACTTGGGGCGCGCGGCGCAGAGCGCCCAGAATGCCGAACGTCAAATCGAGCGCCAGCTCACTACCGATGACTTACCCAAGTTGCTTTATGACAACCTCGATCATCCGCGTTGGGATGATGTGGCAGCGCGTTGCTTGAGTTGTGGCAACTGCACGAGCGTTTGCCCGACCTGCTTCTGCGTCACTGTGCAAGATACCTGTAACCTGACAGCCACGGCGGCGGATCGGACGCGCGTCTGGGATTCGTGCTTCGTGGGTGAGTTTTCGCACGTTTTTGGCGGGAATATCCGGCCCACCATCCGGTCGCGTTACCGCCAATGGTTGACCCACAAATTGGCGTCCTGGATCGACCAATTTGGGACTTCAGGGTGCGTAGGATGCGGCCGATGCATCACTTGGTGTCCCGTGGGAATAGATTTGACCGAAGAAGTTAAAGCCATTCGCGAGAAGGTTCAACGATGAGCTTAGCCCCTACGTTTGTAGAAGCACCAAAGTTGCCGGACCCGATGCTGCCGCAGCCGGCAGTGATCGAGGACATTCAACCTGAGGCGTCCGGTATCTCGACCTTTTCCTTGGTCTTCAGCGATCCGGCCCAGGCCTCGACCTATCGCTTCCTACCTGGGCAGTTCAACATGATTTACCTGCCTGGCTTCGGAGAAGTGGCCATCTCGATTAGTTCCGATTCCACTCTGCCCCAGGTGGTGGGCCACACCGTTCGCTTCGCGGGCAGCGTCACCCGTGCCCTCGGAGGACTCAGAGTGGGCGATACCGTCGGGCTTCGAGGGCCCTATGGCAGCGCTTGGCCGCTGGAGAAGGCGCTGGGTAAGAGTCTGGTCATCGTCACGGGTGGAATCGGGTTGGCACCGCTTCGCCCGGCGCTGCTTCTCGATTTTGCACCGCCGCGAGGATTTCGGCAGGGTGGTGCTGCTCTATGGCGCGCGTACGCCTGCCGACCTGCTGTACACCGGCGAATTCGAGCGCTGGCAAGCCGGCGGCATCGAGGTCCACACAACCGTGGACCTGGGCGACGAGAACTGGCGGGGCCAAGTGGGCGTAGTTCCGGCCTTGTTCTATCGCATTCGCGTCGATCCCAAGCAGACGCTGGTGATGACCTGCGGGCCGGAGATCATGATGCGGTTCGTGATTTATGAGGCATTAGCCCGTAGGATTCCCAAAGAATCCATCTTCCTCTCCATGGAACGCAATATGAAATGCGCCATCGGGTTCTGCGGCCATTGCCAGTTCGGCCCCACATTTATGTGTAAGGATGGCCCTGTGCTGAATTTTGCGGCTATCGAACCATTCTTTGGCAAGGAGGACTTCTAATATGCCTCCCAGTGCTCGTCCCAAGCTGGCTGTTTATAAATTCTCCTCCTGCGACGGCTGTCAACTGGCCCTCTTGAGCCTCGAAGATGAGTTGTTGAGCCTCGTGGGTCAGGTGGAGATCGCTTACTTCCTGGAGGCTAGCTCACAGATTTTGCCCGGCCCGTACGATGTGGCGCTGGTGGAAGGGTCGGTTACCACCGCCGAGGACGTCGAGCGCATCAAGGCAGTGCGCAGGGATTCGAAGTACCTGATCACAATCGGGGCTTGCGCCACAGCGGGAGGAATCCAGGCCCTGCGAAATTGGCAGGATGTGGGGGAGTTCATTCGAGCTGTCTACCCCACCCCCGAGTACATCCACACGCTCAATCAATCCACGCCCATTTCTTCCCACGTCGCTGTGGACTTCGAGGTGAGTGGGTGCCCGATCAATAAGTACCAGATATTGGAAGTGATCGCCCAATTGCTGGCGGGACGCCCGCCTCACTTGCCCCGATATTCAGTGTGTGTGGAGTGTAAGAAGCGCGGCACGGTGTGCGTGATGGTCGCGCGCGGCGTGCCCTGCCTGGGGCCGCTGACTCAGACAGGTTGCGGCGCCATCTGCCCTGCCTACAATCGGGGCTGTTACGGTTGCTTTGGCCCCTTGGAGGCCCCCAACTCCGATTCGTGGGCCGCCCAGGCAATGAAAGATGGTATGCGGCGGGCGGACCTGGTGCGCCTGCTTCGCGGGTTCACCGGGTTTCAGGGGGCGTTCCGGGCAGCGAGCGATAAGTGGGATAAGTTCTGATGAGTTTGTGGGGGCGCATGGCCATGCGCCCCTACCTCCGATGAAAGAGGTTAAGCGCCATGGCGAGTGAAGACGCGAAACGTGAAAAGACCGTCAAGGTTGAATATCTGACCCGGGTTGAAGGCGAGGGCGGGGTTTACGTCCGCTCGGAAGGCGGGGAATTGCGCGAGGTGAAGATAAACATCTTCGAGCCTCCGCGGTTCTTCGAAGCCTTCCTTCGTGGCCGATTCCTCCAGGAAGTCCCCGATATCACAGCCCGCATTTGCGGGATTTGCCCTGTGGCTTACCAGATGAGTGCGGTGCATGCCATCGAATCCGCCCTGGGAGTTACTCCTCCTCCTGAGATTCGCGCCTTGCGCCGCCTGCTCTATTGCGGCGAATGGATTGAGAGCCACGCCCTGCACATCTACCTGCTGAACGCTCCGGATTTCCTGGGGTACGAAAGCGCCATCGCCCTGGCGGCTGACTACCCCAAGGAGGTTGAGCGGGCTCTCCGCCTGAAGAAGATCGGCAATTGCCTTCTTGAAATCCTGGGCGGCCGCGCCACTCACCCGGTTTCCGTATGTGTGGGCGGCTTTTACAAGGCCCCGCGGCGCAAGGAGTTGGAGGCCCTTAAGGCCGACCTGAGCTGGGCCCTCGAGGCGTCGAAGGAAACCCTGGCGCTTGTCTGCACACTTCCGTTTCCGAACTTCACGCCCGATTACGAATTCGTTTCAGTCTCCCATCCCAACGAATACCCCATGAATGAGCGCCGGATCGTTTCCTCGAAAGGGGTCGATATCGATCCGGAGGATTTCGAGCACGTTTATGTCGAGGGGCAAGTCGAGCACTCGACGGCCTTTCACTCCTCGCGTGCTGATTCTGGCTCGAGCTACTTTGTCGGGCCCGCTGGCCAGGATTAACTTGAATATCGACAAGCTGATGCCCGAGGCGCTGGCTGCCGCCCGCACCTGCGGTGTCTCCTGGCCCTGCCGCAATCCCTATATGGGCATCGTGGCTCGCGCCGTGGAATTGATCCACGCTTGCGAAGAGGCCCTGGCGATCATTGAGACTTACCGTGAGCCGGCTTCCAGCCGGGTAGAGTTCCAGGTTCATGCCGGGGAAGGGTGCGCAGCTACCGAGGCCCCCCGCGGCTTGCTTTATCATCGATATCGGATCAATGATCAGGGGCTCGTGGAGTTCGCCAGGATCATCCCTCCTACTGCGCAAAACTACCATCGCATGGAAGATGACCTCAAAGCTATTCTTCCCGGAGTGCTCGACCAATCCGAAGCTGAGATCGCCCAGGTCTGCGAAAAGCTGATTCGTACTTACGACCCCTGTATATCTTGTTCGACACATTTCGTGAAACTCCGGCATGAACGTGGGTAAGCACGGCGCAGACAGCCCCCGGCTGCTCATTGTCGGCTGTGGCAACCCCATGGCAGGCGATGACGGCGCTGGAATTGAAATTGTTCGCCGCCTGAGCGACTTGGGGGGCTGCGGGTGCGACCTACGCACTGAAACTGCGCCAGGCGTCGGGATGTTGGAAGTTTTCTCCCTGGCTGATGTCGTCCTTTTTGTGGACGCAGTAACCAGCGGCGGGGTTCCGGGAACTCTCTTTCTGACTTCGCTCCCCTCTAAGGAGCTCGAGCCGAGAGCGCTGGGCTCATTGTCGAACCACGGCTGGGGCCTTGTCGAAGTTCTGGAGTTGGCCCAAGTCCTGGGGCGAACTATCCCTCGACTGTTCCTCTTGGGGATCGAGGTGGGCACTGTCGCCCAGGGCGCTCTACGTTCGGCTGCCGTCGAGCAGGCTATAGCTCTAGCCGTCGAGCGATTCCCGCATCTCAAGTCTCTCCTCTTGTCCTCCGAGGCTATCGGGACTCGGAGATTTGCTCCCAATGATCGCTCCTTTCCCGGAGAGCCCTTCCAGCAGGGTAGGGCGGACCAGATTCTACGGAAGTGCTCCAAGCCTTAATCGGCATTTTCCCTTGTTGGCAAGAAAGATTCGCGAACGCAGAACGGGTCCGCCTCACCCTGGTGCAATCACTTATTTCCCGGCGCGCACACGAAATTGGCAGCATCGTTGGTGTCGCCGGCGCCTTTGTACTTCGCGACTTGCGGGTACGCACACAGGGGACGCGTCATCTTAACGCCTTGCGCGTGGTTGGAGTCGTCCACGTATTTCGTCGCGATGATCTTGGAAGGTGCGACGCCCTTCTCAACCCACTGTTCGAGAGCAGTGTAAATATTGTGCTCAGGGTCATGCGGCGGGGCATTGGCATCTTGTCCGAAGGAATTCGGCCCTGGACCGCCTCCACAGTGCTGCATTCCCGGCACCATGAAAAGCCGCAAGAATGTGCCTGTAGCGCGCTGGCCCAGCGCCGCCACCACGCTGTTGTAGTAGTCGATGGTGTTGGGCGCCGGGATCGCGGCATCGCTCCAACCATGATACATAATGAGCTTGCCGCCGCGGGTCCTGAAGGGCTTCAGATTGGGGTCGGTTGCGTTAAGGGCACGGGCCGTCTTAGCGTCGGCCAGTTTCGTGGCTTGGTCGACATTGAACGTCTTGTAGTCCCAAGCCGCTTGTTCGTACACCATGTCTGAAAAGAACTGTGTTCCGAAAAAGAACAGCAGGCTGCGGCCGGGCGCCGGACCGGTGATCCAGGGCGTCCAGCCCCCTGGACCCTCCTCGGCACCGGGCATATAGCCGGGGAAAACTTGGTGTCCAGCCGAATCGTGCGGCCCGGCATAGATCTTTTTGAGTGCGGTCACCTGCGGCGCCGTGAGGCAACCGTTGGAGTCGGCTCCCTTGCAGAGCAACGTCGCTGGGTCGAAGTGGCATTGCCTCGGGTCATTGAGGATGCCGTCCGAAACTCCGTCCTGGGCGTCGCAGGCAGCAAGCACAGCGGCGCCGATGGCCGGGAGCTTGCCGGCGGGGATGTAACTGGCCTGATCCAGCATGGTGGCTTGGTTAACCCACATAAAATCGGCCATCAGATATGTCCAGAAATTGGCGGGAGCGCCGGCAAGGATGCCATCGTAGTCTTCGGGGAAGCGCTGGGCCTCCATCAGCGCCTCACGGCCCCCATCCGAGCAACTGGCGAAATACGAGTGCTTGAGATTGTTGCCGTAAAAGGCGTCGATAATTGCTTTGGCCTTCAGAGTCATCTCGTGGATGCCGCGGTACCCGAAGTCAATCACCTTTTCGGGGTGGCCCAAGGCCCACGCCGCTTCGCCTCCGGTGTGCCCGGTATCTGTGCCGGCTGCGGCATAGCCTCGCTTTATCGCGGCCCCCAGGGCAGGATAGCCAACTACCCCCGCGAAGCCTCCGTTGCCCTGGCCCTGGTATTTGCTATTCCAGCCGGCGGTCGGCATCCAAACCTCCATCTTGATAGCGGAGTCAGCCGTGGGCGAAACTTCTGCCACAACCCTGCAAAAGGCTGGAAGATCCTTGTAGCTCGCCGGCACGCCCGGCATGGGATTCGGGGAAGGCGGCGGGGTGAATGCTCCGGCAGGTACAGATTGAGCCAACGTAATTTTCGTATTGGGCAGCGCAAGCTGCGCTAGGCTGTCGCAAGATCTTTGAGTGGCCACGCTGGTCTGACCGAAAACACCTGCTATCCACAGAGCCGCCAGAAACTGGAAAACCAGAGAGTTACGCATCGCCAACTCCCTTCATGCTTACCGGCCCGGTTGCCTGGATTTAAGACCGCTTGGCCGAGCCGCTACCATTCCCTTAATAGAATCGGTGTGTGAGAATTGTATCCTTACCGCCCCCCTGTCAAACATAACTTTGGCGGCCTACCCTTTCGGATCTTGACGCTCTCCCAATCCATCCCGAACTGAGAGAAAGCGCGCGTAGTACTGCCAGAACCTACCTTGCGATAGGGTGATTGAGTTTACGCCGGGGAGTCGCTACAATCAATGGGGCTACTTGGCGCATTCAGCTTGGCCAGGAAATTGCTACATTTAGTCCTCGAAGAGGTTTTGGTCGTCTCTTATGGCACGGGGGTCTGGCCCGTGGCCGGCCATGGCCAACATAGCCATGCGCGGCCAGTTCGTGGGCACTCGAAAAGAGGCTTAAGCATGTGTTTGGCAGTTCCTGGGAAGATCCTTGAGACCAACGAAGAAAATGGCAGCCGCTTTGGCCGGGTGCAGTTCGGCGGGATCACGCGGCGTATTCAACTGGATTTCGTGCCCGAGGCTGGAGTTGGCGACTATGTCATCGTCCACGTCGGGTTTGCGCTGAGCAAAGTGAACGCGGAGGAAGCCGAGCGCACTTACCAGTTGCTTGAAGAAATAGGAATGTTCGACACCGAGGAAACCCAGGATTCAGGAGCCAGGAGTCAGAATTCAGGCTAGGATTCGGCTGCGCTCCCCCTGGATCCTGAACCCCGAATCCTCAATCCTTCTCACCGGTATGAAGTACCTTGACGAATATCGCGAAGCGCGCCTGGCCCGCGCTTTGATTGCCGACCTTGCCAAGCGTGTCACACGCCCCTGGGTGCTCATGGAAATCTGCGGCGGGCAGACCCACACGCTGATGCGCTATGGGATCGACGAGCTGATCCCGTCTCAAATCGAGTTGGTTCACGGCCCCGGCTGTCCGGTTTGCGTGACCGCCCTCGAAACCGTCGACAAGGCGATCCAGATCGCTTCACTCCCTGATGTGACCCTGGTTTCGTACGGAGATATGCTTCGGGTTCCCGGCTCACATTCGGATCTTTTTCATGTGAAGGCCGGCGGCGGCGACGTTCGAATCGCGTACTCCCCCATGGAAGCGGTGAAAATCGCCCGCGCCAACCCTCAGCGTAGGGTCGTGTTCCTGGGAATCGGGTTCGAGACAACTGCTCCGGCTAACGCGATGGCGGTTTGGCAGGGTGCCCGTGAAGGCTTAGGGAATTTTTCCATGCTGGCTTCGCACTTCCTTGTGCCGCCTGCCATTCGCATGCTACTGGAGGCGCCGAAGAACCGAGTCCAGGGTTTCATCGCGCCAGGCCACGTTTGCACGGTGATGGGCTACAAGCAGTATGTCGAGCTGAGCGATCGATATCACGTCCCGATCGTGGTGGGTGGCTTCGAGCCGGTGGACCTGCTCGAGGCCATTTCGATGCTCGTTGGCCAGCTCGAAGAGGGCCGGGCGGAGACCGAGAATCAATACGTCCGCTCGGTGGGCTATGAAGGAAACCGTGCCGCCCAGGAGCTCATGCAGAAAGTCTTCGAGGTTTGTGACCGCAAATGGCGAGGTATCGGCCTGATCCCTCAAAGCGGCTTGCGGCTGCGTGAGGAGTTTGCGGCCTATGACGCAGAGAAGGTCTTCGGCGTTGCGGATACCACTGCGGAAGAACCTGCGGAGTGCATCGCCGCCCAAGTGCTGCAAGGCCTGAAGAAGCCCATCGACTGCCCGGCTTTTGCGGCGCGCTGCACACCGCAGACGCCGCTCGGCGCCCCGATGGTTTCAGGCGAGGGCGCCTGTGCAGCTTATTATCAGTATCGCCGCCCGGCCTGACCATAGGCTCTGGAGTGCGGCCCGTCAACCGACGGGCTACCGCTTTTGTCTCGCGAGCTTGCTCGCGGTTTACGATTTCGAGTCCTCGCTCCGCTGTGCTCCACTGCACGGCCGGAAGGGATGTCTTACGATGATCGGGGAAGGGCGGGGCTTCAGCCCCGCCGTCACAAGGCCTCCCTGATTATTCCGGTGTCTCGTGCCCCGCGCAGCTTGCCGCCGCAAGCTGCGCGGGGCACGAGACCGGCAGAGGAGGGGAGCCACGATCTCGGCGGGGCTGAAGCCCCGCCCTTCCGGCACCCCGCTGGCAGCGGCCGAACGTGGTGGGAAATCCCTGCCAGCAAGCTGGCCGAAGAAAAGCGGCGACACGCTGCCGCACTCTAGAAAGGTTTAACGTGCCAGACGACCGCAATCCGCTCGAAGAACTCACGTGCCCGGCGCCGCTTCCTGCTAAGGACAGGATACTACTTGGGCACGGCAGCGGGGGACGCTTGAGCGCCGATCTCCTGCGGGAAATTTTCCTGCCGGCGTTTCAGAACCCTGTCCTCGCGCAGCTCAACGACCAGGCAGTGGTGAATGTTGATGGCGTCCGTCTGGCGTTCACGACGGATTCGTTCGTGGTCAACCCCTTGTTTTTTCCCGGTGGCGACATCGGATCGCTGGCGGTTTACGGGACCGTAAACGACCTTGCTATGGGGGGCGCGGAACCACTCTTTTTGAGCGCAGGCTTCATTATCGAAGAGGGTTTGGCGGTGGAAACGCTCCGGCGCGTCGTGTCGTCGTTCCGTCAGGCGGCGGCAACGGTTGGCATGCAAGTAGTGACCGGCGACACCAAGGTGGTGGAGAAGGGAAAGGGCGACGGCCTCTTTATCAATACTTCGGGAATCGGGCGCGTTCCGAAGGGAGTGAACCTATCTGCCGATCAGGCGCGCCCCGGCGACTCTATTGTTCTCAGCGGCACGCTGGGCGACCATGGCATCGCGATCCTTTCGCAGCGCGAAGGACTGGAGTTCGAAACCCCTCTTGAGAGTGATGCTGCCCCATTGCACTCACTGGTCGCGGCGATGCTCGAAGTGACGCACGCAATTCGCTGTCTTCGTGACCCTACCCGCGGCGGCCTTTCGAGCACCTTAAACGAAATCGCCGCTCAGTCCCGAGTGGGCATGGTCATTGAAGAGTCCTCCCTTCCCGTCAGGGAGGAGGTGAAAGGCGCTTGCGAGTTGCTCGGATTGGACCCGCTCTACGTGGCGAACGAAGGGAAGCTTGTGGCGATCGTCGCTCCTGCAATCGCCGACGGGCTTTTGGAAGCAATGCGGGCCCACCCACTGGGCGCGAACGCCCGAATCATCGGCAAAGTCGTGGAAGCCCATCCCGGCGTCGTAACGATGCGAACTTACTTAGGCACTTCACGCATTGTGGACATGCTCTCCGGCGATCAGTTGCCACGCATCTGTTAGGGATTAGGGGCTAGGGATTAGGGGTTAGGGAGTCCCCGAAGGAAAAAGGTGAGAAGGGAATAGAAAACAGGGAGGGGCGAGAAGGGAACGGGCAGTGGCGGGACGGGAATGCCGCCCAAGGAGTGGCGACAAGGGGATGCGTCCCTAAACCCTAATCCCTCATCCCTAATCCCTAACCCCTAACCCCTGTACTTCCATGCACGAACTGAGCATCGCCAACTCGATTCTGGAAACTGTAACCAGGGAGCGTGAGCGTCTGAACGGCGCGCGTGTCAAGAAGGTTGGTGTGCGCATTGGGGAATTGGCGGGCGTAGATCCTGACGCGCTAAGCTTCAGTTTTGAAATCTTGGTCAAAGACACCGACCTCGAGCCGCTGGCGCTTGACATAGAATTCATTCCGCGCCGCCATCAGTGCTCGCATTGCAAGCACGAATTTACGGTGGTCGATTACCAGTTGGTCTGCCCGGCCTGCGGCTCGACCGAGACCCGTTGCATCGGTGGCGATGAACTGGGGTTGACCTACCTGGAGGTGGAAGAATCGTGAGCCGCGTGCCGCTGGAAAAGAAGGTCCTCAATGAGAATGACCGCATCGCCAGCCGTTTACGCCATAGTTTCCAGGAGCGCCACGTATTCTGCTTGAACTTCATAAGCTCGCCCGGGGCGGGGAAGACGTCGCTGCTCGAACGCACCCTCGAACGCTTCAGCCCCAACGAGCGCGTGGCTCTATTAACGGGTGACATCCAGACGGATAACGACGCGAAGAGACTGGCCCGTTTTGGTTTTCCGGTGAAACAAATCACCACCGGCGGCACCTGCCACCTGGATGCGCGGATGATCGAGCGCGCGCTCGCGGACTGGCCGCTCGATTCTCTCGATACGCTGCTCATCGAGAACGTAGGCAACCTCGTCTGCCCCTCGAGCTATGATCTCGGTGAAGCGGCGAAGGTGGTGGTGCTGAGCGTTGCAGAAGGCGACGACAAACCCCTCAAATATCCTGCCATCTTCTTCAAGGCCGAGTTGCTGGTGTTGAACAAGACCGACTTGCTCCCCTACGTTTCTTTCGACCTCGAGAAAGCGCGCGCCTACGCCCTGCAAGTACACCCCGGAATGGAAATTGTCGAACTTTCCTGCAGAACCGGCGCCGGGTTTGACGATTGGATGAAGTGGCTGGCGCGCCGCCGCGAGTCGGCCTTTGGCTCACCAGATTTGCATGAAAAGTGATGCAGGTAATTCCCCTCCTTGGCTAAGGAGGGGAAGGGGTGGTTGGCCTGCATGCTGCACCCCTCCTCAATGAGGAGGGGAGCTGTTTTCAAGGCTGAGAAGGCACAGTTGCCGGGCCAAGAATGAGCGCTAGAGTTCGCAAAGCAATCGAAGTCGCCGGGATCGTGCAGGGGGTCGGATTTCGTCCCTACGTTTATCGTTTGGCCGTCGAGCGCCAGCTTGGCGGTTTCATCACCAACACGGCGGCAGGCGTTTCCATTGAAGTCGAGGGTCCTGCTGAAGCGGTCGACGATTTTGTCTCGCGGTTGCCTGTGGGAGCGCCGCCGCTGGCGCGCATCACGCAGATGGCGGCCAATGATATTCCCGCGCGCGCTGACATCGAGTTCCGCATCCTCGCCAGCCGGGCGGGCGAAAACCGCCGCGTCCTGATTTCTCCCGACGTGGCCATTTGTGACGATTGCCTGCGCGAGCTCTTCGACCCTTCCGACCGCCGCTTTCATTACCCTTTCATCAACTGCACGAATTGCGGGCCACGCTACACCATCGTGCGCGACATTCCGTACGATCGCGCGCGCACCTCGATGGCGGTTTTCCCCATGTGCGCTGAGTGCCAACACGAGTACGACGACCCGCTCGACCGCCGCTTTCATGCCCAGCCCAATGCCTGCTGGAAGTGCGGGCCGCAAGTCGAGTTATGGGATGGGGAAGGGAAGGGCGTCGAGGCTGCCGATCCGATCGCGGAGGCAGCCGCGCGCTTGAAAGCGGGTTACGTGGTGGCCGTGAAGGGCCTGGGAGGATTCCACCTGGCGGTTGACGCAACGAGTCCCGCTGCAGTCAGCCGTCTGCGGGAAGGGAAGCGACGCGTCGAAAAGCCATTCGCGGTTATGGCTTCGAGCCTCGAAACCGTTGGCGATCTCTGCCGGCTCGATGACGCCTCGCGCGCCCTGCTTACGAGTCCCGAGCGGCCCATTGTCCTGCTCCGCAAAAGGTCCTCAAGCCCTGTCGCTGACTTGGTGGCGCCCTTCAACCGTGAGTACGGTGTTTTCCTGCCCTATACGCCTCTCCATCATCTGCTCTTTGATGCCGGCCGTTTTCAGGCCCTGGTCATGACCAGTGGAAACATCTCGGAGGAGCCCATCGCCATTGACAATGCTGAGGCCGTGGCCCGGTTGGGCGGAATTGCGGATTTCTTCCTAGTCCACAATCGCGACATCCTTTTGCGCTGCGACGACTCCGTGGTCCGCGTCAGCCGGGCTGTGGCGCCGCTCTCTGAGCGGCGGTTCGCTGACCCTGCACCAGAGCTGTCCGAATCGCCAGCTCGCGCCGGCGAGCACAGCGGCTCTGCCGCCGTGACTTGCGGAAAGCCTCTGGCTTTCCGGCCGGTACCGCACGCCTCGGCCTCCTCCACGCCGTCTGGAAGGCTCAGCCTTCCAGACGGCGTGGAAGGGGTTCTTCAGGACGCTTGCCCTTCGGAAAGCCAGAGGCTTTCCGCAAGTCAGGCGGCGGAGCCGCTGTTTGTCGTCAACCGGATTGATCGCAATTTGGGCAAGGCCGGTCAGAGGCAAGCGGTACAACTTATTCGCCGCTCGCGCGGATATGTGCCGGTGCCGGTGTTTCTCAATGAGGACCTGCCACCGATCCTGGCGGTCGGTGGAGAGCTCAAGGACACCGTGTGCCTGACCAAGGGCTGGCATGCTTTCCTGAGCCAGCACATCGGCGACCTGGAGAACCTGGAGAGCTATGGCTTCTTTGAGAGCACCATTTCTCGCTTCAAGCGAATCCTCGAGGTCGAGCCGCAACTCCTCGCTTATGACCTTCACCCTGATTACTTTTCGACCCGCTGGGCGCTGGGCCAAACCGGCCTCAAGCGCGTTGGCGTCCAACATCACCACGCTCACATCGCCAGTTGTATGGCGGAGAACCACCTGGATGGGAAGGTGATTGGCATCGCCCTGGACGGCACGGGTTACGGCACTGACGGCGCAGTGTGGGGCGGGGAAGTCCTGCTTGCGACTTACGCTGATTTTGAGCGTACGGCGCATCTCGACTACGTCCCCATGCCGGGCGGCGCGGCGGCCATCAGCGAACCATGGCGCATGGCAATAAGTTACCTGCACAAACATTTTGGCGAAGCATTTCTGGACCTGGGGATTCCTTTTGTGCGAGAGCTCGAATCCCAGGTAGGGGCGCATGGCCATGCGCCCCTACACAAACAGGTTGCGGTACTCGTCCGCATGGCTGAGCGCGGCGTCAACTCGCCCCAGACATCAAGCTGCGGGCGCTTGTTCGATGCAGTGTCGGCGCTAGCGGGAATCCGGAAGCGGGTCAATTACGAGGCCCAGGCGGCTATCGAATTTGAAGCGGCCATGACCGGGGAAGGGGAAAGCGGTGGCTACCCATTTGAACTTCGACCCGACGGGGGCGGCTGGGTTATAGATACGCGACCTTTGTTTGTGGCCCTGGTGAAAGACCTGAAATGCAGCGTGCCGGTGGGCATCGTCAGTTGCCGCTTCCATGAGGGGTTTGTGGATGTGTTGGCAAGGGTCGCAAAACTGATTCATGCGAAGACCGGCATTCAAAATATCTGTCTCAGCGGCGGCTCCTTCCAGAATGTTTTTCTACTCGAGCGCCTGAAGCGAAGGCTTGAAGCCGAAGGTCTGAACGTCTTCACCCACTCCGAAGTGCCTTGCGGCGATGGTGGCCTCAGCCTGGGCCAAGCTCTGGTCGCCGCTCACCGGTCCCGCCAGGAATAATCGCCATTCGATTCCTACCGCGCGTCAAAGACTCGTCTTGACTTGGGTCTTCCCTGTCGCTACAGGAACGATGCGACGGAGCATCCAAAGCAACAGGCATCCCATGGCTGCCCCAAGCAAGGTGCCGAATCCCAGGACGGCAGTCAACTGGCCGAGGATATGAGCCACGGGGCCGCTTCGAAAGGAATACAGCGGCGCGGTGTAAATATTCGCTGTGCCGGTAACAGCGGAGAAGGCAATGGCGCTGCAGATGAGGAGTTGCTGCCAACACTCCAAAAGGAAGGCTGCTGCCACAACGTTCGCATAGCTGCCAAATGCCTTGAAGTGAATGAGTAGCGTGGCAAGCAGGATCGACGCAGCGCCGGCTAGGGTCACGCTGACCATCCTGACAACGGCGGGCGGCGTCCCAGCCTTATCCAGAACTATGCGAAGCAACCACACCGCAGCGATCAATCCGAATAGCGGCATCAAAAGGTGGATATGATCTCGCAATCCGTGGCTGCCGATTTTCATAGTGCCTCCTTTTGCGACCTTGCAGCGCGAACGAGAAGAAGCGTCATGTCATCTTCCACTTCGGTCGCCCGACCAATCGCGTACGGCTTTCAGAACGTGCTGCCGGATTTCGTCCAACGGTTTCTCGATGTGCTGCTTGACG
This sequence comes from uncultured Acidobacteriota bacterium, assembly GCA_963765485.1. Taxonomy (GTDB): domain Bacteria; phylum Acidobacteriota; class Terriglobia; order UBA7540; family UBA7540; genus CAVROP01. The sequence continues at coordinate 213,207 of CAVXWN010000003.1, forward strand.
GTAGCCTCAAGTCTTGCCGCGCCGAATTCCCTTTCTGAACTTTCGCCGGCCTCCGTAATACCGTCGGAATAAAGCACGATCATATCGCTGGGTTGCATGACGAGCCTGCCTACTTGGAAGTCCGTACCAGGAAACATCCCGAGTGGAGGGCCGCCGGTCTGAAGCAGTTGGCCTGAGCATGATCCCAGCAGAATGGGCGCGGGGTGGCCAGCATTGACATAGGTGAGGCAACGGTCTCGCTCGCTCCACTCCGCATAAAACGCGGTTGCGAACTTTGTGCCCGCGGTCACTCGGTGAAGGTGGCGGTTGAGCTGGGAACAGAGCTCGCCAGCCGGGTGGCCGGCGTCATAGAGGGTCCGAAGGACCGCGTGTACGTTGGACATCAGGATAGCCGCAGAAATCCCCTTGCCGCTGATGTCCGCAATGGCGAAAGCCAGGCGACCGTCGGACCGTTGCAGGATGTCGTAGTAGTCTCCCCCGATTCCTCTGGCGGGAACACAAACCGCGGAGAACTCAAGGCCCCCCTCAGCCGGAAACTGTTTCGGGAAAAGCGCCTGCTGCACCTGAAGAGCGAAGTTCAATTCCGCCTCTTTGCGTGCAAGTTCGTGGCGGCTGGCTCGCAGTTCGAGTTGGACCCGATAAAGAACCATTCCCAGGACCGCCGCAGCCGTAGTCCCCGCGAAGGTCAGGCCGAACGTCGCGTAGGCGGACATGGCGATGAGACCACGACCCACATAGAGCAGCAGGCCTGCTCCCACCAGGAAAACGAAGACGTAGATTCGGTCGCGCATTGTTCGAGACAGTCTGACTTAAGTTTGAAGGCTTAGCAAGCGTTCGAAAGGTGAAGAATTCCTCCAGTCCCCCTGTCATTCTGAGGCCCCCGTTCTTTGGGGGCCGAAGAATCCCTGCAGTTTCCTTGAAAGGCCAGCCGGTGAAAGTTGTCTGCGAACTGCGGAGATCCTTCGTCGTCCCAAAGAGCGGGACTCCTCAGGATGACAGGCCTGGAGTGTCCGCCGCGCGCTGGCAATCCTCACTTAACTCTGAACGACGTTCCCAAACATCTGCACGTCGCCCGAAGCCTGGTTTTGCACCTTTACCTTTCCACCGCCGTGTACGACGTTGCCGTTGAGAACGGCCGAGGCCACGTTTGGCCCCAGACGCACGTGGTGATTCGGCGTGTGGCCGTAGTCCTTGAACACGCAAGCGGTCATGAGCAGCGAGCCGTTCTCGCAGTCGATGAAGGGGTGCTTCGGATCCCATCGGTAGGGGTTGTTCCGATCCTCCCAGGCGCTGAAATGGCAGTTGGTCAGGAAAACCTCCCCTTTGCCTTTGTTCAGAATTACCGAACCCGAACGGCACTGGCCCCAGAAGCCGCAGTTGGTAAGCTTCACTGGGCCCGTGTTGGTCTCATTGATTTCGATTGAGTTCATGAACTGGCAATTCTCGAAGGCGATGCCCGCGTGGTCCTGTACCGCATCCACCTCCACCGCCAAGGGGCTCAGGTCCGACCCGCTCTGGGTGATCAGGATGTTTCCCTGCGGGGCTTGAACCTGGTCGCGACCCGTCTCCTGCTGCAAGGGAATGAAATGGAAGCCCACCTTGGCCCAGATCACGAAACAGTCGAACATGTACGACCAGTCACACTTGCCGATGATGAAACCTTCCAGGTTGCCAAGCACGAATTTCTTGAAAGCCTCCTCGTCGCTTGGGGAGAACATGCCCAGGGAGTCCCACTCACTCGGATGGATGTGAATATTCTCCATGCGGCCGATGTCGTACACACGATCGACGAACACCCCTCGGCGCAAGGCGGTAATGTTGAGGTTTCGCAGGTAGTGGGCAGCGTTGTTGTGCGTCCCGCAATCGAGCGCGTTATAGGAGTTTGCCATGGCGATATCGATGACGCTGGCCCGGTCGCCTCGCACGGATATGGTCCAGGGGTAGGGTCGTATGTTGCCTGCCTTCTGTTCCGGATAGTAAAACGATACGCCCTTTATCGTGCTGTTCGAGGCAAGCGTCACAAACGGGTCGGCGTCCTCCTGCTCGCTTCCGGCGTACACAAGCAGCATGCTTCCTTTGTGCGGGTCCGGATAATGCGGGCCACGCCAAGAGCCTTCCAGCGTCGTGCCGGCCGGGATGGCAATGGTTCCCTCGAACCGGAACTGACCAGGCGGGATGCGCACGGCGCCGCCCATTCCTTCCGCAGCCGCGAGCGCCCGCTGAAAGGCAGAAGTGTTATCCGTCTTACCGTCTCCCATGGCGCCGAAGTCGAGAACATTGAATTCCCCAAGTGTGGACGGCTCCGGATGGGGGGTAACCGCGGCGGCCGGAGTGGCTGGCGCGAAAGTCGAGCCGGCCACCATTCCTCCTGCGACCTTGAGCAGATCCCTTCGGTGAATCCTTTCCATAGTCATAATTGCCTCCGTATCGTATTGTTCTGGAGTGCGGCAGCTTGCTGCCGCTTTCTCCGGTCCGGTGAGAACGAGTTATTGGCCGAGCACAGCCGCGAGCAAGCTCGTTACACCAAAGCGGCAGCAAGCTGCCGCACTCCAGAAAGAGTATGAATGAAGAGCTTTCTGCGATCTGAAACGTAGAGTTGCGCCTCCCGTGTCTCCAACCGTCATCGCGCGGGATGGTAGCACAAGCGACAGCGTTTTTCATGTTTATCCCGGACGAGGCTCACCACAGAGGCCACAGAGTTGGCGGAGAAGAGCAGAACACCGGCAACCACGTCATTTTGCCCCTGCATGATAGGAATGGTTGCCAGGTTTGGCGAGTCAGTGTAGGCTTTCGGCGTACCTGAAGGTGCGGAATAAGCTTCGAAGATGGTGCTTGGCACTTCACGCAGATCAAGGATGGTTACACACATGCAAGGGCGAGTTCGCTGGATTCTGATCGTTTGGCTTTTCATTATGAGCTCAGTCGCATACCTCGACCGCGTCAATATCTCGATTGCGAGCCACTACATTGTAAAGGAATACCACTTCAATAATATTCAGCTCGGTTATATTTTCAGTGCGTTTGTGTTGGGCTACGCCCTGTTTCAAGCACCGGGCGGCCGTCTCGCCGACAGGCTGGGGCCTCGATGGGCGATCGCGGCCTTTGCGGTTTGGTTTGCAGCATTTACGAGCTTATTGACGGCAATTCCACGGAGTATTACGAGCGCGGTCGCAGCTTTCTTTTGTGTGAGATTCCTGCTGGGCGCGGGCGAGGCCGTGCTCTTCCCGGGTTCGAACCGGCTGGTTGCCAAATGGATTCCGACCAATGAGCGCGGAACAGCCAATGGACTGATCTTTGCCGGTGTGGGCGCCGGAGCAGGGATATCCCCTCCGCTTGTCACTTTTATTATGTTGCACGCGGGGTGGCGGCTTTCGTTTTGGCTGAACGGTTTCTTGGGGCTGGTTGTCGGAGCCGTGTGGTTCTGGCTGGCGAGAGACAAGCCGGAGGAACACCCCTGGGTGAGTGGCCGAGAAATGAAGGTCATTCGTTCCGGCGTGCCTGACTCCAGCAATAAGGTGAAGGGGATGCTCTCGTGGGGAACAATTCTGCGGAGCAGAGACTTCCGGCTAATTACCTACAGCTACTTTTGTTATGGCTACGTCGCCTGGATTTTCTTCGCCTGGTTCTTCATCTACCTATCGACTGAGCGGGGATTGAACTTGCGTGAGAGCTCATACTTCGCAAGCCTTCCGTTCATCGCCATGGCGATTTGTTCGCCCGCCGGGGGAGCCCTGAGCGATTTCGTTACGCGGCACCATGGCAAGCGTTGGGGAAGATGCGGTGTTTCGGTGATTGTAATTGGCCTCGCCGCGATATTTGTGGCGGCTGGCTCAGGAGTCAGCAGTCCCAGGCTGGCGAGTATTGTTCTGGCGGGCGGGGCAGGGGCGCTCTACTTATCGCAGAGCATGTACTGGTCAGTCACGGCTGACATCGCGGGCGAGTCTGCCGGTTCCGTATCCGGGATCATGAATATGGGAGGGCAGATCGGAGGCGCAGTCACAGCCACGCTCACACCCCTGATCGCGGCGCATTTTGGCTGGGGAGCTTCCTTCGGGGTCGCGGTTTTCTTATGCGCAACGGGCGCGCTTGCCTGGTTGCTGGTTGATCCAAACCGCCAGCTCATGCAAGAAGAAGAAGGATGAGCACGGGCCAACGACTAGCTATGCTAACTCCATCTCCAGGCGGGTCACAGAGGCGGGCGGGAAATTCCAGACGAGGTTCTGCCCTACGCTCGCCGTGTCATCCTTAGGTTCAACCGCATGCGGATGATCGAAGCTGTTATGTGCATGGATATCGGGTGCGGAAAGGGTCCTCACCTTGCAAGACAAGATCGATACCCCGCGTACGACAACTTCAGTGGGCCGCGCCTCCTGGACATGTGGATTCACGACGGTAAGTACCAGTTTCTTCCCGTGCAGCGAGGCAGACCCCGCGAGTCCCCAAAGCGTCGCAGTCGTATTGCCCCGCGGGAACGAAATGGGCGGTGCGGCCACTATCAAACGAACCGATTGGCCCCCCTGGTGAGCTTTGTAGGCCTCGAAAACGTGGAAGTTCGGCGTCACCACGAATCGGTCTTCATGGGCGAGGAACAAACAGTGCAGGTTGTTAATTAGCTGCGCAGCATTAGCCATCGCCACCTTATCCGCGTGCCGATGAAGAGTATCGAGGGTTAGAGCAGAGACGAGAGCGTCGCGCATAGTTGGTGTTTGTCCAAACAAGAAGGTCCGATCGACCTCAGTGCCGGCCCTGTGCCATGCGCCCCACTCGTCAACAACCAGTTTGACTTTGTGCTCCGTGTCCACCTCACCCATCACCGACCAATGCCGCTGGATAAGCGTTCCCATGAGATCAGCATTCGTCAGGAGCTCGTACCAGTCATTAACCGTGAAATCGATTGCCTGTCCTGCCCCGGCGGTTCCGCAGTAATAATGGAGCGCCAACCCGTACACACTGTCAAATATCTCCTTCCCCTTCGCTGCCAGTCCTGATAAGAAGCCCCGTGTCCATGCGAAATCATCGCCGCTTGGACCAGACCCTATGAAACGCAGCTTCAGTCCGTAGTCCGGGGTCCATGCGGTGAACCTTCGAAACTCGGTCGCATATTCTCCGGGAGTGAAGTTTCCACCGCAGCCCCAGGACTCGTTACCGATGCCCCAGTAGCGGACGCCGTACGGCAGGGGGTTCCCGCCAGCGGCCCGCAGCTTAGCCAAGCTGGTTGAGTCCTGGGGGGCATTGCAATACTCAATCCACTTGTCGAAGTCAAGGGGTGTCAAGCCTCGCACGTTGGCAGCGATATAGGGCTGTGCGCCTGTGATTTTGCAGAAGCGTATGAATTCATCGGTCCCAAACTCGTTCGGGTCATATTTCTGCGGTCCATCGGGCGCTGAAGCCAGAAAGGGATCGTTTATCCAGAAATTCGTTCGACATGGCCTTTTTGATCGCGGCCCCACTCCGTCATTCCAGTTGTAGCTGTCAGCGAAGCATCCGCCCGGCCATCGGACAACCGGTATATTGAGTCTTAGAAGGTTATCTACAAGTTCCTTACGAATGCCGCCAATATTCGGGATCTTTGAATTCTCCCCGACCCATATGCCGTCATAGATGACACCGCCAATGTGCTCAGTAAAATGACCGTGCAGGTTCGGTTCGATACGTCCAATCGGCTCGTCGATCAGGACCTCCACTCGATTGTCAATCGATTTGGCGGTTCTGGGCGCGAGACCGGCCGCAGTTGCCGCTAAGGTTTTCGCCAAAAACTCGCGTCTTCTCATGAGATTGCTCTCCACCCCCTCGAATTCCAGGCGCATGAAAGCTGCGCTGCCGCGCGGTCAAAAAGAGTCAAACTGGATCAATGCGCCAATTGATCCTGTTACAGAGTACCTCTGCCTTTTTGTGGTGGCGCCCTCCGTTTCTCTCCAGCCGGTCGCAGGCGCGCGCGGCACAGGCAAAGAACGAGTAAAGCCCCCTGCCTCGGCCCAGCGGCGCGTGAAAGGCGCTTCAACGGTCAGAGGCCGCCGGTATCGGGATTCACTCCGCCAGCTTTTGGGCTAAGTAGTTTGCCAGGCCGAGTTCCTTGATGAGGTCCAGTTGGCTCTCGAGGTAGTCGGTGTGGCGTTCCTCGTCATGCAAGTTCGCCAGCAACAGATCAGCGGTACCCTGGTCGCCGGCGTTGGCGCAGGCGGCGATTCCCCCGTTGTAGCTGACAATGGCCGTCTGCTCACCCTTCAGATCAATTGCCAATTGGTCGGGGACGTCCTTGCCGGCCTCGATTTTCGGGAACGTCTGCAAGTCGGGCGCGCCTTCCAGGAAGAGAATGCGCTCAATCAACTTCTCGGCGTGCTCCATCTCTTCGATGGCGCGCTTTTTCGTGAAACCACCCAGCGATTTGAAGCCCCAGTTATCGCACATCTCGGCGTGGAGGATGTATTGAACCGCGGCGCCCAGTTCTTCAGTCAGCGCTCCGGCCAGGACTTCGAGTACCTCGGGTTTACCCTTCATAGTTTGTCGGCTCCTTCGGATAAGTGATGGGCTGTGCAGAGCACCAGGCTAAGAGCCCCTCATGCACTGCCGGATTCGTTGCAGACCGCCCGCTTGGGCGAGTTTTGCTGTTTCGCCAAGAGACGGCGTTGACTGCGGCATCGTACATTTCAGCGGAGAGCTCTCGGTCCTTTTGCAAGGGCCTCTATCCCACCACCTTTCAAGGCTCAAGTCAAGAGTTTGATCGTTTGATCGAGCGAGTCTGCTCGAGCGATCGTTGTGATATCATTCGTGAGGCTGAAGCACAGCCCGGGAGACTCATCCGATGAACGCAACCGGAATCATGGAACGACTGTCTTACGCTGACCGTCTGGCAGCAATTCGCAGGAGCAAGCAGCTCCAGACGCTCGAGAAGCAACAGATACGCGGGGCTATGGACTTTGATGACCACCCCATCATCCTGCCTCCCGAGGAGACGCGCGCAACCGTGCAGAGCATGAGTGGTTCAGGAGTGCTTATCACCGACGTCATCATGAGCACCTACCAGCCGGAGCTCAACCATCCCAGCGGGGGCTTCTTCGGGCCGCGCTCCGTGGGCCAGAACTTTCGCAAACTTCTCGAGGCTCATCCCGTGTACATCGATCCCATGTCCTCCCTTGCCGGAGCATATATGGTGAATTTCATGTCCTACCGGACGGTGGCCTGGAATCCGGACATCGATTGTACCGACCTTCTGGCAGAGCATGCGAAGTATCAGACGCTCCCGGCTATTGGCGGCGTGCAACATATGTGCCAGGACATGGAGATGGGCTTGAAGCTCGGTTGGAGCGGGGTGCTCGAGAAAATCAATCGCTACCGAGCCGTTAACCGTGCGGGGGAAGAATTCTACGCAGGCCTGGAGCACGTGGTTTTGGGAATGCAGAACTGGATTCAGCGCCACGCCGACGCGGCGCGTCGCATGGCCGCCGAAGACGGGGAAATGAGGCAGAATCTCCTGGAGATTGCCGAGATCAATGCGCACCTGGTATCGAACCCGCCACGGACTTTCCGCGAGGCCTGCCAATGGATCCTTTGGTATCAGAGTGCGGCCCGTATGTACAACAGCAGCGGTTCACTTGGGCGTTTGGATGTGTTCCTCCTGCCCTACTACGAAGCCGACACCCAAGCCGGCAGGCTTACGGACGAAGAAGCCATCTTTCATATCGCCTGTCACCTCGTTCGCGACACGGGATACCTCCAGCTTGGCGGGCCGGATATCGGCGGCAAGGACGCAACCAACCCCGTTTCCTTCTTGATTCTCGAAGCGGCGCATCGGCTGAGGACCCCAGCCAACATCGGGGTGTGTGTAGGGAAGGACGTTGATCCTCGGTTGATTCGCCGCGGGGTGGAGATCTTGCTCGAGGACCGGTGCGGCGTGCCCAAATTCCTGGGCGTGGATAACACTATCCGGGGCTTCGCTGCCAACGGATTCCCACTCGAATTGGCCCGTGACCGCATCTATTCAGGCTGCCACTGGTCGGCTATTCCGGGGCGCGAGTATGCGCTCATGGACATCGTCAAAGTTAATTTTGCCGCCGTCTTCGAGGTCGCCTTGCGCGAGATGCTGGGAGACCCGGCAATCGAGCCTTCGGTGGCGGAATTGTGGAAGCGTTTTCGGCAGCACCTGCGCGCGGCGTTGGACACTGTGGGCAAGGGATTCGACTTCCAGTACGAGCACATGCACGAGGTATTTCCGGAACTCGTCCTCGATCTGCTCTGCCAGGGACCCATCGAGAAAGGGCTCGACGCAAGTCATGGAGGGGTGGAGTACTATCCTTTCTGCGTAGATGGCGCGGCATTGGCCACGGTAGCAGACTCGTTTGCCGCCCTCGAGGAGCGCATTGAAAAGCAACAGCGCATCACTTGGCTCGAACTGCGCGCTCTCCTTGAATCGAACTGGGCGGGCCCGCAGGGTGAGCGTGCCCGCGTCATGATGAAGAATTCCCCCCGCTTTGGGAGCGGTGGCTCCCTGGCGGACGACTGGGCAGTGCGCATTGTCCGCGCCTTCTCCGAAACGGTGAAAGAGAAGCCTACACCGCGAGGCTTTATGATGATCCCCGGCCTTTTCTCCTGGGCGCTCAACCTCTCGATGGGCAGGAACATTGGCGCTACCCCCAACGGCCGCCGTGCAGGTGACCCTATTTCGCATGGGGCTAATCCTGACCCCGGCTTCCGCAAAGATGGCGCGCCCACGGCGCTGGCGGTGGCCGTGGCCGCCGTGCAACCGGGGTACGGAAACACCGCGCCACTCCAGATCGATCTCGACCCGAGCTTTTCCAACACACCGGAGGATGTCGAAAAGGTATCGGCTTTGATTTGCGGGCACTGCGACCTGGGCGGCACGCAGGTGAACATCAATATCTTGAGCAAGGAACAGGTCCTCGAGGCACACAAGGACCCGGGGAAGTTCCCGGATCTTATCGTGCGCGTGACGGGCTTCAGTGCATATTTCGCCAGCCTCTCGCCCGAGATGCGCCAGTTCGTGGTGGACCGGATCGTCTCGGAGCAATGATTTGCCAGGTGATCGCCCAGGCCGGATTTCTCATGACGAACGGGGAAGAGCGGGGTTCTACAGGCTGCGGAGAAACCCTCCCGGGCTGTCATTCTGAGCGAAGCGAAGAATCTCGGCAGTTCAGAATCGAGCAACTACGGAGATCCTTCCTTCGTTTCACTCAGGACCGCCTGCGGCTCCTCAGGATGACATGCTGGAAGCGTTTTTCCGCAGCCTGTAGAACCCCGCCCTTCCGGACGCCCGACTCAAAACGCCAGTGCATGGTGAGAAATCGTGCCCGGCCGCCACAGGACGGAGATTCATGCACGACAGCAAGCACTCTGAAACCGCAACAGAGAGCTTTTCGGCTCCCCGGGTCCTCGGGGGCGCCGTTTTTGATGTCCAGCGGTTTTCCATACACGATGGGCCCGGCATCCGCACCACCGTGTTCCTCAAAGGCTGTCCCCTGCGCTGCCTGTGGTGCCACAATCCCGAGGGGGTGAGCCCTTCTCAGGTGGTCTCTTTTCTTCCTGATAAGTGTCTGGGCTGCGGGGAGTGCGTAGCCGCCTGCCCCCAGCACGCTCACCGGCTCGAGGCAGCGGGAACTGACGGCTCCGCAGTGACTCACCTCTACGACCGCGAGGTCTGCCAGACCTGTGGCCGGTGCACGCAGGTGTGCGACACGCGCGCGCTGGAATTCGTCGGACGCCGCATGACGGTGGACGAGGTGATGAAGGAAGTGCGTCAGGACAGGGCTTTCTATCCCACCTCGGGCGGGGGCCTGACAATTTCCGGCGGCGAGCCTCTGTCACAGATCGACTTTACAGTTGCACTGCTCTGCGCCGCCAGGGAAGAGGGTATCCATCGCTGTGTGGAGACTTGTGGCTTTGTAAGCTGGGGGCGTTTCAGGCAAGTTTTGCCTCTGGTGGATTTATTCCTCTTCGACTTCAAGGAAACCGATGCTCGGCGCCACGCCGAGTTTACGGGCCAGTCCAACGAAATCATCCTGGAGAATCTTCATGCCCTGCACGATGCAGGCGCAAAAATCCAACTTCAGTGTCCCATCGTGCCCGGTTTTAACGACCGGGAAGATCACTTTGCCGGGATTGCGGCGCTAGCTCGATCGCTGCCCAATCTCGCTGGGGTACAACTGCTGCCTTATCACCCGCTGGGAAAGAGCAAGCTCGAGCGGTTCGGGCTGCGCCCCGGCGTGAATCTGCCCAATGAACCTCTGCATGCGGCCCGGCTCGAGCGTGGGATCACGAAGCTTCGTGAGTGCGGGGTACGCGTGCTGGGCAAGTAGCGCGTGTCTCGCCCGCTGTGGCCGGGACTCGAAAAGCGAAACTCGAAAATGGAAAATCGAAATTCGTCTCCACTGACAGCCGCCCTTTCGAGTTTCGAATTTCGAGTTTCGAATTTCTAGTATCCAAATCTTTACCGGAGAAGATCCCTGTGCCTCCACAACGTCCAGCCCGGTTGCTTTGGGTCATGTTCCTGGCTTATTTCACTTTTGGGATGATGGGTGTTCTCGGCGCGCTCATTCCTGACATCATCAAGGATTACCACCTCAGTCGTTTCGCGGCGGGGCTGTTTGCCACCGCGCTTCTCCTGGGCACGGCGCTGTTCGCCATACCCAGTGGCTTACTCGCGGACCGCCTCGGCCCGCGGCGAGTAATCCTGGCTGGTGTGTCCCTGATGGCGCTGGGATGCTTTATGCTATCCCATCCCTTCAGCTACCTGCTGGTTCTCGCCATGGTTTTTGCGGTCGGAGTCGGCACAACCATGTTGCAAACCAGCGGCAGTCCCATGATCCAGCAGCTCGATGCTCCGCAGAATTACCACCGCAATTTGACCTTCACGATTGCCTGCTGCACCTTCGGCGCCTTCCTCGCCATATTTCTCCTGGCTTACATCCGGGGAACGGGCCGGCCATGGCAGCTCTATTACCTTTTGTTCGGTATCATCTGCGTGGTGTTGCTGGCGTTTCTCGCGTCTTCGAGGTTTCCGCTCCGCCCCCAGGACGCCGAGCGAATCCGCCTGGACCAGGTTGGAAAACTGCTGCGCAGTCCCATCCTCGTGACTTACGGTCTGGGGGCCTATATCTACAACGCAGCAGAAGTAGGCACGTACTACTGGATTCCGAAGTTCTTCGAAGACGTGCATGGCGTGCCCGCAGCGATCTCGAACGTAAGCCGCGTCACTTTCCTGGGAAGAGTGTTTCCCAGCCTGCCGGCTTTTGTTTACGCCTTGTTCCTCGGAATGCAGGGCGTGGGACGCGTGCTGGGCGGGGCCGTGCTGAAGAAGTTCGGAACCCGCAGGGTCATGCGCTTCTACGCCGTGATGGCGCTGGCCAGTCTGCTGACAGCCACCTTTGGCTCGAAGTACGTTACCGCCGTCGGGTTCGCAGCCTGCGGTCTCTTTACTTCCGTTCTCTTCCCTCTCATCTTCAGTGGGACCATCAACAGCTTCTCGGAATATCACGGCACGATTTCCGGACTCTTGTGTACATGCTACCTTGCCGGCGCCGTCGTCTCGCCCTTGGAAGGATGGGTCGGAGACCACATCGGAATGCGGACGGCCATGCTGATTCCTGCTTTGTGCCTGGCTTACGTGGTGGGCCTCGCCATGCTGGGCCGCGCCAAGTATGAATAGACGGCAGCTCTTGTGCTGAAATTTGCGTGGTCTCGTGCAGCTTCCGGGCCACGATGTGATAACATGAAGTGGGCTTTGTTTTAATAAGTTACTCTAACTTAACAACGAAGTTTTGGGCGATGGCCATTTCCATATGGGCACGGATCAGGCTTGTCCCCAGAGAAGCGGCCTCCATTTCACTTGAAGAGGAGAAGCAACGTGTCCAACCTTTGTCCCACGCTCGACTTTCGACCCGAAATGCCACGTAGATTGGAGCACGGTATTGGTATGATCGGCGCAGGAGGCGTCGTCAATTACGCTCATTTGCCCGCTTACGCCAAAGCAGGTTTTAAGGTTGTTGCGATTATGGACAAGGATCGCCAGCGAGCTGAGCAAACCGCAGGCGCCCACGGGATTCCGAAGGTTTACAGTACAGTCGCGGAAGTGGTTCGCGACCCGGATGTGGAGGTTGTTGACATTGCCGTATACCCCTGGGAAGCACTTGCCATCGCCGAGCAGGCCATGGCGGCTGGAAAACATTTGCTCTGCCAGAAGCCGGTTTCGGAGGAGTACGGAAAGGCGGCGCGCCTCGTGCAGATGGCAAAGGAGGCGAAGGTTAAGATGGCCGTGAATCAGCAAATGCGCTGGGATGCCGGCATTCGCGGAAGCAAGCAACTCATCAGCCAGGGATGGATTGGTATTCCGACCTACGGAACGATTCAAGTTCATTGCCTGACGGACTGGTCGATGTGGCCCTGGATGTACAACCGGGAGCGACTGGAAGTGCTGTTTCACAGCATCCACTACATTGATGCGCTGCGATATCTTCTTGGGGAACCCAGTCGAGTTTTCACCAGTGGAAGCCGGATGCCTGGGGAGCCCACGAAGGCGGAGACCAGGACCCTCAGCGTCTGGGAATACGACTCTGACTTGCAGGTGCTCATCGACGTTAACCATGGAGTGTGGCAAGAGGACCGCTACGCCACTTTCCGCTTTGAAGGCACGGAAGGAATCATCAAGGGGACCATCGGGCTCATGTACAACTATCCCGCGGGACGTCCCGACACCCTCGAATTCATGTCCAAGAAGAACACAGGTTACTGGTTCTCTGCGCACAACGAGTACATGTGGATTCCGGACGCGTTCGTGGGGCCGATGGCATCGCTGCTGCGAGCCGTCGAAGACGATTCGGAGCCGGCGAGCAGCGGGCAGGATAACCTTAAGACTCTCCAAGTGGTATTCGCAGAGTACCTTTCCATGGAAGAAAGACGCGCCGTGAGTCCCGAAGAGGTTACAGCCTGAGAGAGCACAATCCCTCCCCTGGCTGTGATAGAGCACGTGACGACAGCGGACTACTCCCTCTCGTCGTGCGAGATCTGGCAGTCGCCCCGAGCGCAGCCGCCGCTGGCCCCCCCCGGACCTGGGCGCGCGCGATCAGCTTGCCGAGCGCACGGATGATGAACGGTTGCTGACCCCGATCCAGATCTTTGACCAGTTGCACAGCGCTGCCTTCGGCCGCAATCCGAATTTGAGATTCAAATTCCAGCAGGGACGGTGAGCACGACTCCTCCGGTGAAAAGTCTTCGCGCAGCGCAAAGGAATTCACCAATACTAGGTGCTAGGGCTACAGAAGCCCTCCCTGATAGCGCAGGGATGGTAAGTGAACTGGGTCACGTCAAAGTTGCGACTGCGGGACTAATCATCTTGTTCCCCTTCGGGGCACTTCGAGGACTTTGACGCGTCCCTGGGTGAGTGTATTGGTTGACTTGACTTCGGTGAGGGGCAGTTCTAGAGTTAGGCCTGACTGATTCAAAGCATCCGTCCTGGGAGCGCCTGCAAGTCTCGAAGCTCCCTCGATACTGCGAGGCTGGCTCATGTTGCTTTTTGCGGGGTTATCAGCGTTTGCAGTATTCTTAGGCATTGCCTCCATCGGGTTCCTATTCCTGTTAGTGAGTTTCGCATCCGGGGAATTGTTCGAGCATGGCGATTTGGTGGGCCACGATGCTGATTTTCACGGCGACGTGCACGGGGGTCCGGGCGTTAGCATCTTCAGCACTCGAATCCTCAGTGTTTTCGTAACCGCGTTTGGCGGCTTCGGGGCAATTGGTATCCACCTCGGTTATAGCACGGAAGTGAGCACCGCTATAGGTGTAGCCGGCGGCTTGGTCTTTGGCACCATCATCTACCTCTTCGCGAGTTTCCTCTTCAGCCAGCAGGCGTCCAGCGAAGTCCGGGTGAGCGATCTGGCAGGGCGCATCGCCCAAGTCAGCGTCACCATCCCGAGGTCCGGAGTGGGACAAGTCCGATGCACGCTGGGCGAGAGCGTCGTGGAAAAGATTGCCCGCTCCCAAGACGGCGAACAGATTCCCATCAATACTCTAGTGAAGATCGAAGCGGTCGTGGGCGAGACCGTTGTGGTGCGGCGGGCAGAGTGAACGGAAAATGGAAAATAAGAGAATAGAAACTTGGCTACTCTTGCGGTGAACTGGAGTCCCCTGGATAGCAGTTTTAATTCCCATTTTCCGGGGAAGTCATGAACGTGATTACCCAGTTCTTCGTTCCCATCATTGTGATGTTCGTCGTTTTGGCGCTCATTGTGGCCATGGCTCTTTTCAGCCGGAATTATTTGAAAGTGCCACCCAACGCCGTGGCCGTCTTCAGCGGAAGGAAACGGAGGACGTCGGACGGCAAAATCGTGGGCTACCGCATGATCAAGGGCGGCGCGGCCTTCCGCTTCCCGCTCCTCGAGCAGGTGGACTACCTTTCGTTGAACGTCTTCACGATTCCGCTGGAAATCAAGCGCGCTTACACCTTGAAAGGCGTGCCCATTTCAGTGAAGGCGGTCGCCAACGTCAAAATCAAGAGCGATGACATGTCCCTCAGCGCCGCTGCCGAGCGCTTCCTCGGCATGTCGCACGAAGAGATACAACGGGTCATTTTTCAGACGCTGGAAGGCCACCTGCGATCGATCCTCGGCACCTTGACCGTGGAAGAGGTCAACAGCGACCGCCAGAGCTTCGCCCAGAAGCTAACCTCGGAAGCCGCCGCGGACCTGGAGAGAATGGGCATTGGTGTGGACGTACTCACTATCCAGGACATCTCCGACGAAGAGGGTTACCTGGACGCCCTCGGCAAGAAGCGAACGGCGGAGGTGAAGCGCGACGGAACCATTGGCGAGGCCGAGGCTACGCGGGATGCCAAGATCAAGTCCGCCCTGGCCATGCAGGAAGGCGAAAAGGCAAAGTTCGACGCGGACGCCAACATTGCTGCGGCGCAACGTGACTTTCAAGTGAAGCAGGCCCAGTTCATGGCCGAAGTGGAAACGCAGAAGGCTACGGCCGCACAGGCTGGTCCGTTGTCGGATGCGAAGGCCAAGCAGGCAGTGGTGGTGGAAGAAGTGCGCGTGGAGAAGATGCGCACCCAGGAACAGATCGCCGTCCAGGAACAGGAGGTACAACGCAAGCAGAAGGAGCTCGAGGCCACGGTCATCAAGGCCGCCGAGGCCGAGCGGCAGGCGGCCATTTTGCGCGCTGAAGCCAAGAAGCAGGCGGCCATTCTGGAAGCGGAGGGCAGTAAGTCTGCCCAGATCGCCATGGCCGAGGCCGCGCAGGAGAAATTCCGGCAAGAAGGTCTGGGCCAAGCCGCGGCCATCGAAGCGCAGGGCCGCGCCGAGGCCGCCAAAGTGGAAGCAATAGGTCTGGCCCAGGCGCGTGCCATTGAGGCGCAGGGCGTCGCCGAGGCGGCGGCCATCCTGAAGAAGGCGCAAGCGTGGAAGGAATTCAACGAGGCCGCCAAACTCCAGACGGTACTCGAAAAGATGCCTGCCGTGCTTCAGGCCTCAGCGGGTATTTTCGGGGCGGTTGCTGCTCCACTAGGTAACATTGATAAAGTGGTAGTCATCGAACAGGGTAACGGTGCGACTGGTGATGGGACGGGAGGCATCGGCCGCATCGCCCAAACCGGACCGGCGCTGGTGTTCAGCTTGCTCCAACAGTTGCAAGCGTTGGGCCTCGACGTGCCCGGGGTGCTTTCGCAATTGGGTGTCGCCGCCGGTAAACTCCCTGCGGGCAAGGAACCGTTAAAGGATAAAGGTTAAAGGGTAAAGGCTAAAGGGTAGAGGGTACAAACAGTGACGTTGCTTTTATCCTTTATCCTTTACCCTTTACCCTTCAACCATTACCGTTGGCCGTTTCCGAGGGTGAGTATGCCTTCCTATCAAGTTGACTCCAAACTCCAGAGCGCGGCGCCGCGCGCTCTCGTCGTGCATTGCGGCGATCATCGTTTCCAGGCGGCTTTCCAGGAGTTCTTGAACCAACATCTGGGGCTCGAGGGAAACTACGATCTATTGGTCATCCCCGGCGGACCCCAAAGTTTGACTCTAGTGGAGTATCTGCCGAAATTCTCCTGGGCAAGCTGGAGGTGGCTCCGCTTCTTCGTCGAGAACCATGAGATCGGCCGATTGATCCTGATCCAGCACCAGGATTGCGTCTGGTACAAAAGCCTTCCCCTGCATCTCCACTCGTCCTCCGAACCCCGCCAGCGCCAGGATGAAGACTTGCGGAAGTTGGGACACGCGCTGAGGAAGGACTTCCCCCAGCTCAGGGTTGAAATGTATTTTGCAGCCTGGAACGGCGATGAGCGGGGAACGGTAGAGTTTTTAGGACTTGAGAAGTGACGCGGCCGGAAGGGCAGGGTTAAAATCCCGCCGTTCCCTGCTCGTAGTGAGAAATCCGCGCTATCCCCTGCTGGCAGCAGCCGAAGTAAGAGCGGAACTGGATCCCGCCCCCTGGGGAGTCGTATACACCCCGCCCTCCACGATGGCAGGCTCGATGAAGTACTCTTTGAGATGGGGTATGTACTCCAGAAACAGCTTCTCGTGCCCCAGTGCAATGTGGTTGAACAATACCAGATGCTGATGAATCTGCCCCATGTCGCCGACGTGAGGCACTACGGGCAAGCTAAACTTTCGAGCCAGAAGGCTGACCGTGATGAACTCGCTGATCCCCGCCACGCGCGTGCAATCCACTTGCACGAAATACACTCCGCCGGCTTGCATGAAGTTCTTGAACATCACGCGATTGGGCACGTGCTCTCCTAGCGCCAGGGGAAGGGGAGCAATCGCCTCCGCCAGAGCTTTGTGCGCCAAGACATCATCCGGGTGGGTCGGCTCCTCGATCCAGTAAGGTGACATACCCCTCAGGGCGCGGCACATCTGGATGGCTTGTGGCAACGACCACTGCTGGTTTACATCGAGCATAATGCGGACGTCCGGCCCCAGCGCCTGCCGGAGTAATGATGCCCGGTGGATGTCACGCTCACCCTGGGTTGACCCGACCTTCAGCTTGAAAGCCCGGAATCCCTGCTCAAGGGCGCGCAGAGCGTTCTCCTTGATCTGCTGATCCCCGTATTGAAACCATCCTACGGAGGTGTCGTAGCCGGGGTAACCTCCCTTGAGGATGGATTCCCGGCCTGCGCGGCTGGGCTGTTCTGCCTTGAGAATAGCCAGGGCGTCCTCCGGGGTCAGCGCATCTTCCAGATAACTGAGGTCAAGAAGGCCAACAATCTGCTCCGGACTAAGGTCGAGAAGCAGCCGCCAAAGTGGGACACCTCTCGACTTGGCCCATAGATCAAAACAGGCATTGGTGATGGAGGCCAGCGCTAGGTGAACAACTCCCTTATGCGGACCCAGCCAGCGTAGCTGCGGATGGTCTGCGAGTTGATGGGAGACAGCTCCGAACTGCGCCATCAAGCCTTCGATTTCTCTTCCCAGCAGAGGCTTACTCAAGAGTCGAATAGCGTCGCAAACCAGTTCATTCCCCGTGCCCAACGTCAAAACGATGCCGCTGCCCGTCACCCCCTTGTCACCCTTCAGCAAAGTGACCGCGTATGCGTATTCAGATCCTGAGTGCACAGCGTCCGTTCCTGCTGCGGGTGGAAGCTGAAATCGCGCGTCTCGCACTTCGATCTTTTCTATGTTGTCCATGTTCACCTCAGCTTGTAGATGCGCGTGGCGTTCTGGGAAAAGAGTTTGTTCCTTTGCTCGTCGCTCGCACCCTGGGTGAGCATGGACAGCGTTTCAACCCATTTCCCAAATGGGGCCGAAAGCGTGCAAACCGGCCAGTCGCTCCCAAACATCACCCTGTCCCAGCCAAAACACTCAATCGTGTGCTCGACAAAGGGACGAAGATCATCGGCGGTCCAATTCTGGGGATCGGCATACGCCACAAGGCCCGATATCTTGCAAGAGACGTTCGGAAAGCCGGAAATCTCCCGCATATAGGTGCGCCAGGGATCGAACGCCTTTTCCTTGACTTGAGGTACGCCACAATGGTCGAGGATAAAGGTGACGCTGGGGCATTGCCGGACAAGACGGATGGCAATCGGAAGCTGGCGAGCCAGCACGCAGAGGTCAAAGGACAAGTTGTAAGAGCTGAGGACCTTCACATTCTCAATGAAAGTCCTGCCTTGGCCGAGAGAATCCGGCTGCGTATGGAGGATCCGTCGTATGCCTTTAAGCGCGTGATGACCTACGATCTTGTCGAGGTACTCCCTGAAATCGTCTTTCTCCGGCCGGGCGCAAGCCACCACGCCAGTAAGGGGATTGTCCTGGGCCTCGGCGAGCTTGAAGATATACCGGGTTTCGTCGAGCATGTAAGGTTCATCAACGTCGGCTTCAATGTGGACGGACTTTACGAGCTGCGACCCTCGGGTGGCGAGCAGATAATCTTGAATCCGGAAGCTACGGTTCAAGGCCGGTATGTCTTTGCACCATGTGTAAGAGAACAGGTCCATATCCCAGAGATGCTGGTGAGTGTCGATAATTTCCATAGGTTCCATCCGCGGAATAGATTGTAGGGCCGAGGCATGCCCAGGTCGTACGAACGCAAGCTTGTGAGAATTGTTGACATAAACTGCCGCACCTTTTACGCTGTGTTAATGATGGGTAAATACCGAGCGTCGGCGGTGCCGTGATGGACGTTGAAAAAACAGTCGAATTTATCCTGCACTTGCAATTGAGAGCCGAGGCCCGTGCAGACCGCGCCGACCAGCGCATGGACCGTCTCGAGCGTGCCATTGCCCAAAACAACCGGGTTGTGAAAGGCCTGGCGCGCGCCGGGGTCTCCCTCCGCAGTGACGTGCGCGAGTTACAGAAATACCGTACCGCTAGTGAAAGATTCCGAGCGCAAACCGAGCAAAACTTAGCCGAGATTACGGGCAAGCTGGATCCCTGATCGATCTTGTAGACAAATCAATCCGCGGCAATGGAAGGCCCGCCCGCTGAGCGGGGAATCTGGGGGCAGCCTTCAGGCCTGAGTCCTTCACTCCCCGGCTCGGCTCTTGCTCGTCGCTCTTCATTCGTTACCTTTCTCAGCCCCCGGTCATCCGCAATCTTGGAGGCGAATGGCCGCGCCCTGCATCGTGACCACGACTGCTCACGGCACGCCTATGCCGGATTCCGATCCCGTCTCGAGGAGAGGTAGAGGCTTTGCAGTTCCTGGATGACCGCGCCTGCGTTTCCCCCTCTCTTGAGGAAATCATGGACCACCGGCGATGCGGACTCCTGAAAACCAATGTAACCGTCGTAGCGTGGACGCAGGTAGGCCCGGTCCAGCGCCGGAAGGGTGTTGCGGAAGAAATTGTCGGTAATGCGGTTCGCCTCATCATCCGTCCAGGCAGATCGGTGCCCGGGCTGTCCACCACTCTGAACATAGATGGTCCTCTGACATTCCGGAGAAGCAACAAAGCAGGCGTAGTCCAATGCAATCCCGCGATGCTTGCAGGAAGAGGATATTGCCAGGCCTGCGCCTCCCAGGGTGGAGCGGCCCCTAATATCCTTGCCGATCCGGCATAGGTCGCCAAATTCGAGCCGATTTGCGCTATACCCTTGTCTGGCGTAATTGGAATATCCGTAGGCAAAGGGACAATAGACAAAGGCGTCTCGGCTTGCCATCACCTCGTAGGTCGCGATCGGATTCCACGACAGAATTTCAGGAGAACACAAAGTGACCAACTGGCGGAGCATGGTCAAGGCTTTTGCCCCGGCCTCCGGATCAAACAAGCCCTCGTCGCGAGGGGAGGGAGGCTCGTTTAACGCACAGCAAAACATGAAAACATGCATCAGGCTGTCCACCGGAATCGACGGGAACACCACCAGGCCTCGCTTCGCGAGGTCCAGCAGTTCCTCCCAGGTTTCCGGAACCCGAGCATTCATGCGGCGGAGCAAATCGGGTCGCCAGCAACTTACCGGCGTAGCGGCATCAATCGCCAGAGCCCAATGGTGGCCATCATACAAGTAACTTCGGTGGGACTCGCCGACGGAATTCTGCTCCTGCTCGGAAAGGAAATCGGGGCTAACGTGTTCGTCTAGTGGAAGTAGCAGTCGACGGCCGGCTACATGTCCCACGAAGGGGTGGTCAAATACCAATAGGTCGTAGCTCTCAGCCAGCTTCGCAAGGGGGAAATCGGCGAATTCCTGGAGACTCCGCTTTTCCCAGGTGATGTTCGTTCCGGGATGGGTTTCAGAAAAGCGCTGGGCAGTTGCTACCATCGGCAGCAGGCCCCGGGTGTGACCCCAAGTAATCCCTTTAAGCGTCACTGTGGTAGATTGTGTCATAAGATTTGTCTCAAGCTGCGCGACATTTCTCGTCAGATCTCATACGCCAGGGCAAAATCGCACCCAGGTACGTGTATTCCGCTCACAGACTTTTGCCGTGGATTAACCCACCTACACAGATGATAGCGCTTTTTCATTCAAAAGACCGAATTCTATGAATAGAATAATAGTTGAAGACTCATTTAGGGCGACTAATCCAAATAAGGCACTTAGCCAATGATTCAGTCCAAGTATTTTGAAGACTATCAGGTTGGTTCAACACGCGAAACTCTGGGCCGGACTGTAACCGAAACCGACATCGTGTTGCACGCCGGGCAGAGTGGCGATTTCTATCCACATCACATGGACGCCGAGTGGTGCAAGGGACAGGAGTTTGGGCGGCGTATTGCCCATGGCACTCTGGTTTTCACAGTTGCCGTGGGTCTCAGCGCGGGTGACGTGAATCCTGAAGCCTTCACTTACGGATACGACCGGCTGCGTTTCATCAAGCCCGTTTTCATCGGCGACACGCTTCGCGTCAAGGTGACGCTGAAGGAAAAACGCGATTCCCCCAAACGCCCTGACCACGGTTTCGTCATCGAACTGCTCGAAGCCATTAATCAAAAGAACGAAGTCGTGATGGTGTGCGAACATCTTCTCATGGTGAAGAGGGAAAAGAGATGAAACCACTGGAAGGGTTAATGGTGCTTGATTTCAGCATGTTCCTGGCGGGTCCTTCAGCCGCGCTCAGAATGGCCGATCTGGGGGCACGGGTGATCAAAATTGAACGCCCGGGCAGTGGTGACTTGTGCCGCCAACTGTACATCTCCAATCTCGAGCTGGATGGTGATAGTACCCTCTTCCACTCCATTAACCGCAACAAGCAGAGTTTTGCGGCGGATCTCAGGAACTCGGAGGATCGGGCTAAGGTGGAGAAGCTCATCCGGCTCGCGGACGTGCTGATTCAGAGCTTTCGTCCTGGGGTTATGGAAAAGCTGGGCTTCCATTACGAGGCCGTCCGAAGAGTCAATCCCCGATTAGTTTATGGGGAAGTGACGGGTTATGGAAAAGCGGGCCCGTGGCGCGACAAACCGGGTCAGGATCTCTTGGCGCAATCTCTATCAGGCCTGCCTTGGCTCAACGGAAACGCTGACCAACCCCCTACGCCCTTCGGGCTGGCGACGGCTGACATGCTGGCTGGCGCATACCTGGTTCAGGGCATACTTGCTTGTCTTGTGCGCCGCGGGCGGACCGGGGAAGGGGGGCTGGTGGAGGTGAACTTGCTCGAGTCGGTCCTCGATTACCAGTTTGAAGTTCTCACTACCCACCTCAACGATGGTGGGAAGTTGCCGCGACGCAGTACCATCAACAACGCCCACGCTTACCTTGCCGCCCCTTACGGGATCTACTCCACCACCGACGGCTATCTGGCTTTGGCCATGGGGTCGGTGACGAAACTCGGCGAACTCCTGCATTGTCCGGAACTCCTGAAGTATTCTGATTCCCACACTTGGTTCACGCAACGGGACGAGATAAAAGTAATTCTAGCCGAGCACTTGAAAACACAGACCACGTCCCACTGGCTCAGCATTCTGGAGCCTGCGGATATCTGGTGTTCGGATGTTTTCACTTGGCCCCAGTTGATGGAACACGAGGGTTTCAAGGTGCTGGATATGATTCAACGTGTCAGCCGCGATAATGGCGCAAGTCTCCTGACAACACGTTGTCCTATCCGGGTGGACGGCCAGATCTACAAGTCCGAGCGCGGCGCACCGCGGATCGGTGAACACACCGATCAAATCGCGCGCGAGTACGGTCTTGAGCCGGATGCTGAAAAAGCTTCGTGAAGTCGCCGCGGCGACTCATTCCGGCCCATTCAGTGTCAGTCCGAGCGAAGCGGACGGTCCAGGGCGAAGTGAGGAATCTCGCCCGGCGGGTTTTTCACTGTCTGTCTGATTTCGTCCAGGAGATCTAAACTATGAATCCCAATCCCGACCCCACACAGCACGCCGAAATCCCGGTCTGGAATGCCGAGAACTGGTTTTACGAAGATTTCCAGATTGGCCACAAGATCCGCTCCATCCGGCGCACTATCTCGGAAGGCGAAAGCATGCTCTTCAACGCCCTCGTCTTGGATATGCACCCGTACGTGGGTGATCAGATCTTCGCCGGAAAGGAGGGGGTGTTTGGCAAACGCCTGGTCGCCGGCGCCATGGTTTTCAGCTACGGGCTGGGACTTGTGGCAACGAACTGCGTGAACGCTTTCAGCTATGGGTATGACAAGCTGCGTTTCATACGACCTGTTTTCATTGGCGACACGATTTATACTATTCGGACCAACCTTGAGAAACGACCGAAGTACAAAGATATGGGGTTGGTCAAAGCTTGTTATGAAGTCTTCAAGAATGAAGGAGAGCTGGCGCTCTATTGTGAGCATCTGCAGACTGTGAAATACCGCGACCCGTCTCGCTGGCAGGATCAAGTAGAAAAAAAGTGACGGTTCTGCGCCTATTCGTGTCCGCTTGCGGAGGAAGCCATTATGGAAAGGACAGTAAATTGTAAGAAAAAGTTGGATCGCATGAACAAGACGTTGCACCATCAGGAGCCGGATCGGGTCCCCATCAGCGACTTTTTCTGGGGCAGTTTTGTGGCGCGTTGGCGCAAGGACCTGGCGCTGGCTCCCGACGCGGATGTTTATAAATACTACGATCTCGATTGGGTCGTCACCACTCCCAACGTGGATCCTCACATCAAGCAGTTTGAAGTTCTCAAGCAAGATGAGGAAGAGGTGGTGGTCCGGACGGGCTTTGAAGCGGTGCTACAGAAGCGCTTGGCTTACCCCATGCCCGCCTTTATCAAGTTCGAAACCGACACGGTCGAAAAGATGCAGGCGTTTCAATTCGATGATCCTTGGGACGAGCGGCGCTTCTTCAAAGCAGGTGACAACCAGATTGCAGGTGTCGGTGATGGTTTTGAGCGGAACTCGCCCGCCTGGATTGACGGCGTGAAAAAGAATTATCCGGATATTCCCGTGTACGGCAGCGTCTGCGAAGGCCACGAGATGCTGTGGCGCATCCTTGGCACCGAGAACGTAATGCTGTGGATTGGGCTGTATCCTGACGAAGTGGGGAAGTTTGTGGAAAGAATCAATGCCTTTTCCCGGGAACTCGTTAAAGCCCAGATCAAGGCTGCCGGCGGCCTGCTGGACGGCATGGTGATCTGGGGAGACGTGGCCTACAAGCACGGCCTTTTCTTCTCGCCCAACTATTGGCGCAAATACTTCAAGCCGGGTGTGAAAGCCCTGGTCGATGAATGCCACTTGCGCGAATTGCCTGTGATCTATCACGGCTGCGGAAATGTGCAGAGGATTTTTGAGGATTTCATCGAAGTTGGCGTGGATGCCTACAACCCGCTGGAGGCCAAGGCCGGGATGGACGTGGTGGAACTCAGGCGGAAATTCGGCCACCGCATCGCGTTCTGTGGAAACATGGACGTGATCCAATGGGCCGAAGGCAGCCAGGAAGACCTGAAGAGAACTGTCCTGACCAAGTTGAATGCGGCGAAGGGCGGCGGCTACATCTTCCAGTCTGACCACTCCGTCCCCAGCAACGTCTCCGGACAGAACTATGATTACGTGGTCAAGCTGGTCCGCGAGTACGGGAAGTATCCGCTCAGATTGGGCGAATACGATCTTCCCGATTTAACTGGAGGTTCTTATGGTTCCTAAGGAAAGACTCATGGCCGCACTTCATAAGGGGAAGCCGGACCGGCTGCCGATTTCCGTCCACCAATGGCAGGACTACCACCTCAAGTACTATCTGAATGGCATTTCGGCGCTCCAAGCCTTTCAGAAGTTCGGCATGGATGCACAGATCCAATATTTTGGTGATGTGGGTCAAAGCGCCCTGGTGGATTACGATTTCAAGAAGTTTTCCACCTCGGAATGGCGCGATGAAGTCACCGTGGTCAGCAGCGACCCTGACAACCGGATGGCCAATCATGCCATTCAAACGCCGGAGGGGCTGCTGACCTATAAGACTCGGGGCGACCGAAAGACGACCTGGATTACCGAGTACATGGTCAAACGCGATGACGACATCGAGCTCATTGACAAGTACATGCCGGTGGGGAAACTGGATCCGGCCCCCGTTCAAGCCGTCTACGATGAAGTCGGCGACAAGGGCATTGTGCGCGGGTTTGTTTGGGGGGACCAGGGCGGCTGCTGGCAGCACGCCTGTTGCCTCATGGACGTTTCCGAACTCATCATGCGCTGCGTGGACACACCGGAGTGGGTTCATCGTTTTCTAACTATTCTTCTCAAAAAGAAATTACGCTTCATCGAATCGATGAAGGGAGCCAAGTTCGACCTGGTTGAGACGGGCGGTGGAGCGGCTTCTTCCACCGTTATCTCTCCCCAGTTGCACCGGGAGTTCTGCACGCCTTACGACCGAAAGATGCACGATGCCCTGCATGACCTCGGATTTCTGGTGGTCTATCACACTTGCGGCGGGACGCGAGGAATCGAGGAATTGATCATCGCCAACGGCGCGGATGCTTCAGAGACGCTGGCCCCGGTGAGCATCGGTGGGAATCAGGAACCCTGGGAACTCAAGCAGAAAGTCGGCAGGAGGATCGCCTTGATTGGCGGGCTTGACCAGTTCAACGTGCTCACCGCTGGCCCGGCGGAAAGAATCCGGGAAACCGTGCGCACGCTCTTCGAGAAGGTCGGGCAGGACGGAGGCTACGTCTGCTCGGTAAGCGACCACTTTTTCGATACGCCGATCGAGAATCTTCAGGCAATGGCCGACGCGGCGAAAGAATGCGTCTATAACTGAAGCGCAGCGAGGAAGCTCGCACTGCGCTGAGGTGAAGCAGAGCGATACCCGCTCGAGCGAGCGGGAAGTCCGCGAAGCTCCGGGAAAGATATCTTAGCGGAAAAGAAATCAGGGCGAACCCTAAAGGAGTTGACAATGGTCATAAGCGCAATCGCGATACGTGTTTGCCGCAATACCCGTCCGGCCATGTCCGATTCGGAAATGCGCGTTGGAGGAAAATCCACCTTTGATTTCCTCGTTATTTCTATGAAGACCGACACGGGAATGGAGGGGAGTTCCTTCGGCTTTGCTGGGCGCGGCGCCGAGATGGCGGGAGAGGTTGCGGCCTCGGCGCTGAAGCCTTTCTTCTTGGGTAAGGACCCCCTGGCGCGGGAAAAACACTGGCAGGACTTTCGAATGCACGACCGCTGGTGGAACCACGTTCCGATTTATTCCTATGGCCCCTTCGACATTTGCCTTTACGACATCGCTGCTCAGGCGGCCGGCCTGCCGCTTTACAAACTGCTTGGAATGTACAGGGATAAGGTGCCCACCTACGCGAGCTCGTTCGTGTTGCCGGCGCCCGAAGACTATGCCCGGCAGGCGCTGGAAGTAAAGAACAGGGGCTGGCACGCTTACAAGCTTCATCCCCCCGGAAAACTCGACTTTGATTTGAGGGCTTACCGGGCCTGCCGGGAAGCCGTTGGCCCGGATTTCAGGCTGATGGCCGATCCGGTGGCGGCTTACTCCCACGAAGAGGCTTTCCGTGTGGGGCGCGAGCTCGAGCGGCTCAATTTCTATTGGTTGGAGGAACCCCTCTTCGACGTCGATTTCCACGGACTGCGAAAGCTGACTGCAAAGCTGGACATCCCCATCATCGGCACCGAGGTGCTGGCCGGCTCGCACTACTCCACCGCAGAGTGTATCGCCTCGGGCGTGGTGGACATGGTCCGCACCGATGTGTCCTGGAAAGGAGGGGTTACGCCGGTCATGAAGACAGCCCACCTGGCGGAATCCTTCGGAGTGAAGTGTGAACTGCACACCGCCATTTACCACCCCCTGGAAGTGGTGAATCTGCACTGCTGCTGCGCAATCTCCAACTCCGAGTTCTTCGAGCTGTTGTACCCCCTCTCCTATATGGACTTCGGCATGAAGACCCCGTTGAAGATTGACGCCGAAGGCTACGCGCATCCGCCCGAGACGCCGGGGATCGGGGTTGATTTCGATTGGAATTTTATCGACAACTGCACGATTAAGAAGCTGTAGCGGCGGCGTGAGTGAGGCGCGTTTGGCTGCCACGTCGTAGGGGCAAGCCTTGTGGTCGTCCCTGCAACCCGCCCCACGAGGATGTTCTCACCGCGAGGCGGTGGACCGTGAGCAGCCGTGGGCGCAAGCCCACGGTCGGTGATCTGGAAGGCTGCCCAATCCCGCAAGGGGTTGTCGTAGCGCTGACCTTTAGGTCAGTACGCTGAATGCCGACCTAAAGGTCAGCGCTACAAGTTCCCATCCGTGGGTTTCACTCACGGTTATTGAAAGTGGTCGCCTTACAGGGAGCAGGGCCAGCAATGGAAGACTTGGCTCATTTCCTCCAAATCCTCGACCTCAGGATTTCTAGAAGGGCCTTCAGTATCCTGTTAAGCTCTTCATCCGTCGGTCTGACACTTAAAACCAGGAGCCAACAAGCCATGCAAGCGACAAAACCTCAGCGGTATGGACAGATCATCGGGCTGAAACCGGAAGTCTACGATAAGTATGTTGGGTACCATGCGAAAGTTTGGCCGGGAGTCTTGAAGACCATCTACGACTGCAACATTCGCAACTACTCAATTTTCTACAAGGATAATACCCTCTTCGCTTATTTCGAATATATCGGCGACAACTTCGACGCCGACATGGCGAAGATGGCTGCGGATCCCACGACGAAGGAATGGTGGGCCATCATGATGCCGATGCAGCAGCCCATCCCCACTCGTGCCGAAGGGGAATGGTGGGCCAATATGAAAGAAGTATTCCACGTGGACTGACGGGATCCTGCGAAGGCTGCCTGCACGTCCCGGTAGAAGCGCCAACGTGACCCGGTGGGGCGATTCCCCTCCCTGGATAAGGAGGGCAAGGTGCGTGAGCAGGAGTTGGTTCATCGCGGCATGGGGTCGCGTGATTCCCCTCCCTAGATAAGGAGGGGGCAAGGGGGTGGTTGACCCGCTCGATTTGTCACTGGTGGCCGAAAAACACCACACTATCCAAGAACCACCATCAGAACCTGTTATAGACCGCCACCGCCATTGTCTGCTGAATCCCGTTATCACATTGAACCAAAAGCGCTTAGCAGACTCGCGAGCGCCGTCCGGTTTGGCATGTCTATTGCCCTCTGAGAGGTTGGAGTTTGAAAGGGGCTCTTCGGAGTCCGAGGAGGTATGAGACATGAAAAACCTAATGCTACTCGGTCTACTGGGTATTTGCTTGATGGCAGCGCCTTCGGCCCAGGCGCAACCCGTTCGGTTCGGTTTCGGAATCGGGGTCGGCCCAGTCTACGTGGGACCGCCTCCGGTTTGCCCGTACGGCTACTACGGGTATTACCCTTACGCGTGCGCGCCTTACGGCTACTATGGGCCAGAGTGGTTCTCCGGCGGGTTCTTTATTGGCGCGGGACCCTGGTTCCACGGCTACTCAGGCTACTACGGCCGTCCAGGCTATTATGGTCGCCCCGGATACTATGGACGCCCGGGCTTTAATGGACGCTCCGGTTTCAGGGGCGGCTACATGGCTCGCGGACCGGCCCACTACGGACGCGGCCCAGCCGGCAGCGGATTCCGCGGTGGCAACGCACGCGGAGGCTTCGCGCGAGGCGGTTTTCACAGCGGCGGCAGCTTCCACGGTGGAGGCAGTTCTCACGGCGGACACGGCAGGTAGATTGCACCTCTGACTCCATATTCAACGGCCGACAGTGTGAACTGTCGGCCGTTTCGCTTTTTGTGCCAATGAGCTATCAGTCCTCAGTTTTCAGTCGTCAGCTTCACTTCGCCAATCCGAAATCCTCAATCGACAATCGACGATCGTCAATTCCCAGTCCTCTTGAAAGACGTCCGCCGCATTATCTCGGGGTAAGCCTGACACCTCTGCATCAAATTGACCCAGGTAATTCCCCTCCTTGGATAAGGAGGGGGCAAGGGGGTGGTTGACCCGCTCGATTTATCCCACAACCTACCAACGCAGAGGCCCGCGCTGCGCTTGCTTATTCTTACCTTCCCCCTATCTTCCCTCTGTGTTATCATATTCGCGGAGAGTGATAACATGCTTCGCACCCAGGTCAGTCTCGACGAGCAGGACTACAAGTTGGCCAAGAAGGAAGCGGCGGCGTTGGGAATCTCCGTGGCGGAGTACGTCCGCCGGGCGATCCGCAGCGCGCTCCCCATGCCGCGGATGCGGGACCAGCCGAATTGGATGCGCTACGCCGGACTCGTCGAGTCGGGGGACCCGCAATCCAGCCAGTCGATAGATGAGATCGTTTATGGCGGCAAAGACTGAGGCTTACGTCGACACTTCCGCCCTCATTGCGTTCCTGGACCGTTCGGACAGTTACCATCCGCTATTTCGCAGACTATTCTCCCGTCCGCCCCCTCTGGTCACCTCGGCGCTGGTCATCGCCGAAGGACATGGCTGGTTTCTGCGGCGATACGACCGGAATCGCGCCATCCAGTTTCTCAACTTCATTGACGATCTCTCGGTCCTCGCTATCCAGCGTTTCGATCCCCAGGAATTGACCAAGACGAGCCGGCTGGTCAAGAAGTTCGACGACCAGTCGCTGACGCTGGCCGACGCTCACGGACTGGCCATCATCAATGAGCGGCGCATTTCCACCTGCTGGTCCACCGATCGCCACCTGGGACTCACCGGCGCGAAGCTGGTTATTTCCTCGACGAGTCTCTAACCCCTGGCCCCTGTCTTTCCAATTTCGGGCTTGTCCTTACTGTTCCCTGTCACCTGTGACCTGTTCCCGGCCTTTCCGGCACCAGTTCTCAGTCGTCAGTTTTCAGTCGTCAGTTGCGCTTGGGTAATCCGCAACCCTCAATCGGCAATCAACAATCGTCAATCGGCAATCCCCAGCCCCAGCCTCGAGCCCTCAGCCCTTAGCCTCCGCTCCTGTGACACCGGACACCCGGCTTCGACCCTCGGAGGTTTTTCACGGCAGAGACGTAGTTTTCAGATCCGGCGGCGAGTGCAGGCGGGTGCGAAATAGCGCGGAACTCACTCCCCTGAGGCCCCTGCAAGGCTTGCTATTGACACACATCCCTGTTACGCAGCAAGATCGGCAAATCATGGTCGATTTCAAGAAGCGGTTGGGAAAGAAGGCAATCGCAAGACCGCTGGACCCAATCGAGATTTACGACTTTCTCGACAGGGCTAGTGACAAGGGGCCCTTAAGACCGGCCCAAATGGCTGTACTCAATGAGTGGCACGAATCTCGGACGAACGAACGGGACATAATTGGCGGTAAGTGCTCAGGCCAGATTATCTGATTATACAGCCAGATGCGGCTGCAGAATCACACCTCCGCTCCTGTCCCACACGAGGACGTGAGAGGGAGTGTGCGCCGGCGGAATTCAATTGTTGCTAACGCTACTTCTTCTTGGGGGGCACCACGGCATCCTTGAATGCCTTCGCCAGGCGGAATTTCACGACCGTCTTAGCCGGGATGTTAATGGCTTCGCCGGTCTGTGGATTCCGTCCCACGCGGGCCTTGCGGTTCGCCTTGACGGCCTTGCCAAGTCCTGGAATCACGAACTGCCCACCACTCTTAGTTTCCTTCGCAGCCAGCCTGGCGAGCTCCTCCATGACCGCGGCCGCAGCCTTCTTCTGGATGCCCGCCTTCTTCGCCAAATGCGCAACGACTTGGGGCTTTGTCATCATGTCTCCAGCTCCTTGCGTAAGTTGAGATTGCCGTGGGTGTCGGCAACGTCTTCGACCGACACTGTATTCAAGGAGTGGGTACACGTCAAGTCATTTTCAGCGCGGCCCGGTGGATGGCCGGTAGATTCCCTCACATGTGTGCCCGCGGATTCAGCCGTGCGCCAACTCTCAGGATTCTATTCTTGTTTGAAGAGCGACGAATAAACTACTCCGGCTATAGCCGCACCAATGATCGGCGCAACCCAGAAGAGCCAAAGTTGCTGGAGTGCCCACCCATGCACGAACAGTGCGGGTCCCGTGCTGCGAGCCGGGTTCACGGAAAGGTTGTCCACAGGTATCCCGATCAGGTGACAAAGGGTGAGGCTCAGGCCGATTGGAATCCCGGCGAAACCCGCCGGCGCGCGACCGTGTGTGGCGCCGAGAATCACAAACAGAAAGAAGAATGTCAGAACAATCTCTGCCAGCAGACATGCCCCAAGCGAGTATCCTCCCGGAGAATGCTCGGCATATCCGTTGCACGCGAATCCGCCGCTCAGATCGAACCCAGCCTTACCGCTAGCGATAAAGTAAAGTACCGTGGACGCGGCAGCCCCGCCCAGGACCTGCGCGATGATGTAAGGAACCAGCTCGGAAGCTGGAAACCGTCCGCCGGCCCATAGGCCGACCGATACAGCCGGATTGATATGGCAGCCCGAAATGTGACCGATGGCGTACGCCATGGTCAGCAGGGTAAGACCAAAAGCCAGCGCCACGCCGGCAAAGCCAATGCCAAGTTGAGGGAAGGCGGCAGCCAGAACAGCGCTTCCGCAACCGCCGAACACCAGCCAGAACGTGCCAAAGAACTCCGCTCCACACCGTTTGCCTAGCGACATAAGCAGTCCCCCTTCGTAAGTGTTGTCATGATCTTCCCGCCGCGCCACAAGGTGACTCTGGGAGGCAGGATATGTTTGGCGGAGTTGAGTGTATCACTTCTCGCTAACTCGTACATCACTTTGCGATCCCGGCAGTCGAACCTGAATGCGCCACGCTACGATTCAAGCCACCTGCCCACGCTCTCGACCACTGCCTGTCACGGTAGGGACATTGCTGTCAATCCGATTACCTGGGACCACGCCAAATAGTGTACCTGTATGCAATGCACCTGGGGCTGGCCCAGGCCTGAGCGGCTCACGCCCCACGCCAATCCGCAACGGGATCGCAAGTGGCGGTGGATACCTGGCTGCGGAGAGACGGAGTCATCGCCACCGCGGGAAACAAGGAAATGCTGGCCATTTCCATGAACAATTCGCTCCCAATTAGGTTACCCCCACACCAGCTCAAAACACACCAGCTCAAAAGTGTCAAGGCAAAGTAGAAATGTCCTAATCCCAGCAAAGTAGAAATGTCCTGTTCTTAGCAAAGTAGAAAGTTCCGCTTTTGGTTCTTTGGCGGCTAACCGGAGGAGCCCGTAGGGCGACGGAGGTTAGCCGCCAAAGAACTTCGGCGACCCACCCCGTGTCGCGCCCGGCAGAATCACTCCCCAAGGTGGACTCTTCCGGAGATGGAAATCTTTCATCCAGTTGTGCACTTTGGGGCGAAGCCTCGGCGCGCTTGCCGGTAGCCGGGGTGGGGACATTTTCGGTTGAGCCTGGCGCTCCGCCACGCTCAGGCCGTACTGACGGAACTTCACCACCATGCTCCCGTCGAGCCGTTGCTCCACCCGCACCCGTCCGCCCCGCAGCCCGGGTCGGATATCACCGCGCGCGATCTGGAAGATCTTCCCCTGATAGCGAATCGTGTAGTCGGAGGTCACGATGCGTTCTTCCACAAGACTTAAGATCGCCGCCAGTTCATGCTCCGCGCGCAGGGGACGGTGCGCATCCGTGCTGCCCGCCGGCAACACCGTGAAGGTCTGGTTCCAGTGCGGCAAGTATTCTTCCTCCAGGTAGGTCTGCGCCGCTTCCAGACGGTCCGCCCCCGCCAAGCGCAGCCCTTTCACCAACCGGTCCTGGGCCGTGCCGAAGAAGCGTTCGATGCGACCTTTGGCCTGGGGCGAGTGCGCCGGGATCCAACCAATCCCCAACTCCCGCAAGGCCCGCCCGATCTGCGTCCACGCTGGTTTAACGGCCTCATCCGCCGCTTCCACCCTCGGCCGATTCACCGTAAAGAGGCTGCCCTTGTCCGTATAAAACTCCACCGGCCGACCCCAACCCTCCACGTATCCCCACAGCACGTGCAGGTTCTCCTCCGTGCTGTCCTGCTCCACAAAACGTGCATAGGCCTGGCTGCTGGCGTCATCGATCATGGCCACCAGGTACAGCCGCGGCCCCCGCCCTTCCAGCCAGTCGTGCACCGAGGTGTCCCATTGCACCAACTCTCCCCGGCAACTCCGGCGCTGCCGCCATACGTGCACCTCCTCGACTTGGCGCCGCTTCCCCCGCCGCAACCCCGCGGCCATCATCCACTGCCGCAGCGTCTCCTTGCTCACCTCCACCGCGTGCTCTTTCGCCAAGTACTCGCAGGCCAGCGTGGGGCCAAAGTCTCCGTACTTCGCTTTCACCAGCTTCAGCACCTTGGCGCGCAGACTCTCCGCTAAGCGCCGATTCGACGCCCTCCCGCGCAGCCGATGCACCACTCCGCGATCCCCCTCCGCCGCGATCCGCGCCAGCAACCTCCGCACCTCGCGGTCGCTGATCTGTAACTGCCCCGCCGCCTCACCTTGCGTTAAATGTCCCCCCTGCACTTCATGCAATACCTTCAACCGGTCCCGCTCTTTCCCACTCAACATCAGCATCTCCTGTTTTTCCATCCGTCAAGCTTGACGGAGTTCAACAGGACATTTCTACTTTGCTGAAACCGGACATTATCACTTTGCCGCGACACACACCAGCTCAAAAGGCCCGACAGCAGCCTTTTGGGTGTATAATCCCGAGCACTGGGAGGCGTAACTTCCAGTCTCCCGGACACTTCAAGCCGCGTCTCAAGAGTCACTTGTCTACGCGGAGAAAGGGCCGACTATGAAAACTCTGTTCTTGTTTCTGCTATCTATTGCTGTTTGCGGAGTCGCGCTGGCCGCAGAGCAAGGCAAGGAAGTTGAGAGGTTGCAGAATGCAGCCGAAGTCATTGACGAGATCATGAAGACGCCAGAGGAAGGAATTCCA
Organism: uncultured Acidobacteriota bacterium; assembly: GCA_963765485.1. Lineage (GTDB taxonomy): Bacteria > Acidobacteriota > Terriglobia > UBA7540 > UBA7540 > CAVROP01. Next base: position 246,300 of record CAVXWN010000003.1, read on the forward strand.
AGGGATCTGCTGAACAAATCCGTTTGTGTAGGGGTAATCCCGTCGCAGAAGAAGTTGGCGTTGGGGTTGGGCGGCAGCTATGGCCGCGGGTGTTTGATATGCAGGCGGGGAGGAACGGGCCGGTGGGGGGCGCCTTGGATGTTTGCCATCGGCGGGGCTAGCGCGGGTTTCCAGATCGGTGGGCAGGAGACAGATTTTGTCTTATTAGTTCTGAATGGGAGCGGTGCGCAGAAGCTGGTCAAGGGCAAGACCAAGCTGGGGGCGGATGCCTCGGTGGCCGGTGGACCGGTGGGACGCACGGCGGAGGGTTCGACCGGAGCTTTGATGCAGACCGAAATCCTCAGCTATTCGCGCTCGCGTGGAGCCTTCGCTGGTGTGTCGCTGGAGGGTCAGGTGATCAAGGATGACGACACAGCCAATGAACACCTTTACGGGAAAAAGATCGAAGCGAAGGACATTCTGTTTGCCAACACGGCGGTGCCCAAGGCCGGAACTGCCCTTGCGGCTACGCTCACAAAGTACTCGCCCCACGGGGGAGAGCCGTTTCCGAAGTAGTTGCGGTGCCTGGGACCGCGATACGGCAATAAAGAGCGGTTTGGAGCAGAACAGTGGGGCAAAGGTTATCAGGAGCGTACAACCTGCCCCATGCACCGAACGCGACCTCCCAACGCCTGGTTTGCGAGGGGTGGTCGGTACGACATTGAAAATCATCTCACAAGCTAGGCAAAATCACACATCAGTCCTGTCATCGGCTCAAAGGAGAAAACCATGCACATAATCTGGTGGATTATCGTCGGGCTCATTGCAGGCTGGCTCACCGGAAAGATCATGAAGGGAGCCGGATATGGCGTTATCGGGGACATCATCCTCGGTATCCTGGGCGCTGTAATCGGCGGGTTCATTATGCGGAGCATTGGATTCGCCGGGCAGGGCGGCTTGATTTACACGATCGTGGTTGCCGTAGGTGGGGCAGTGCTACTCACGGCGCTCGTTCGAGCTTTGAAGCGAGTCTGAGTTTAAGTCGTGCGCTCTGGCGTGAGACGCAGACCAGCATCAGGGGGTGGAGTGTGTTTGGAAGCAAATTAAGTCTAGGAGAACCGGCAATGCAAAGAGTCAATTTGACTTTATTAGCGATACTCGTATTGGCGCCTACGGTCTTGGCTGACCAAATCACGATCAAAAACGGGGATAAGCTGAACGGCACTATCATCTCCTCTGACGCGAAGACGTTGGTCCTAAAAACCGAGTATGCCGACGTGGTTACCATCAAGTGGGAGTTCGTGCAACAAATCGAGTCAACACAAGCACTTTACGTGGGAACGAAGGCCGGGCAGGTTATCGTTGGGCCCGTCACCACCAGCGACAGCAAGTTGGCCGTGACTACCAAGGAGTCCGGCAGCGTCGCAGTGGCTAAGGCAGATGTGACTTCTCTGCGCAATGCCGACGAAGAGAAGAAGGCCGAGGCAGCATTGGACCGGCTGCAACATCCCAAGCTGGCAGATCTATGGGCGGGCAGCTTGGATACTGGGCTGGGCCTGGTCCGCGGCAACTCGGATAGCACTAATTTCACCTTCGGATTGAACGCGGTCCGCGCCGCTAACCGCGATAAGATCACCCTCTACACCAACTCAGCGTTCTCCCGAAGCAGTGTCAACGGGGTGACGGCAACCACCGCACAGGCCATTGCCGGGGGAGTCCGGTACGACTTGAACTTAAGCGACAAGGCCTTTGCTTTCGGGACCGTGGATCTCTTCAACGACCGTTTCCAGGCCCTCGATTTGCGGACGGTGATAGGCGCGGGCGGTGGCTACCATGCGATCAAAAGCGCTCGTACAACGCTCGACGTGCTGGCCGGCGGCACCTTCGACCGGGAGTTCTTCACCACGTTCAACCGCTCCTCCGCCGAAGTGTTGCTGGGGGAAACACTCACGCGCAAGTTTCTCGCCTCTTCCTCCTTCAACGAGGCGTTCTTCTTCTACCCCAACCTATCTTACACGGGTAACTACCGCAGCACGTTAAGCCTGGGCTTAGTTACGAAGCTCACGAAGCTGTTGAGTTGGCAGACTGCTTTCAACGATTATTACCTCAGCAACTCGCCGCCGGGGAAGAAATCGAACGATGTCCTATTCTCCACAGGCCTTCGTTTGACTTTCGGTCACGCCGCGCAGTAATCCACCGGCATTCGTACATGGGAACTCGAACAAACCTGCAGTTGTAATGACAAGGAGGAAAGCATGCTTAAGGAATTCAAGGAATTCGCCATGCGTGGCAACGTGCTCGACATGGCCGTCGGCATTATCATCGGCGCTGCATTCGGGAGGATCATCAGTTCGGTGGTGAATGACATCATCATGCCGCCCATCGGGCTGGTCTTAGGGCACGTAGATTTCTCGAACCTGTTCATCAACCTGTCAGGCACGCACTATGACTCGCTGGCAGATGCCAAGAAGGCAGGAGCCGCCGTGATCGGCTACGGCATCTTCCTCAACACGGTCATTGATTTTCTGATCGTGGCCTTTGTGGTTTTCCTCCTGGTGAAACAGGTAAACCGGATGATGAAGCCGCAGCCGGCTCCTGCGGCGCCGCCCACTAAGGAATGTCCCTACTGCATTTCCGGTGGAATCCCGGTTAATGCCACCCGCTGCCCCCACTGCACGGCAGAACTCCGTGCCGCTTGAGCGGGGCAAAACTGATCTGCCCTGCGTGCGCCCATGGAATTACGTCGATGCCAAAGGGGGCGGTGACGCGTACCCAACATCCACTTTAGCGAGCGATGGTTTGTGCGTGGTAATCCGTGACGGGGGGACGGCTCCCGGCGCTCTTTGTCATCGACCTTGGAAATGACTACCGGATTGCGTAAACTGCATCACCGGAGGATCACCATGAGAATCGCCAAGGATAATCTCTCGTCTTTGTTCTCCCGTGTGGGACGGCGGCAGGGGTTCGTCGCTCTGCTGGCTGGATGGGCCATTGTCTTGGCGCTCGTCCCTGTTTACGGACAATTGGATTCGGTGCTGAGCAAGCTGTCGGGCGCCAACAAGGCAGGCCTCGGGGAAGGCAAGATCGCCTCTGGGTTGAAAGAAGCTCTTGAGGTGGGCACCAAGAACGCTGTCCAATCCACTGGCCGGCCGAACGGATATTTCAGCAACCCGGCGATCAAGATCCTGCTGCCGCAAAAGCTCCAGTTGATGGAAAAGGGCCTGCGGGTGATGGGCCAGGGTCCCCAGGTGGATGAGTTTATCCTGAGCATGAACCGCGCCGCCGAGCAAGCTGCCCCCTTAGCCCAACCGATTTTCCTGGACGCCCTCAAGCAGATGACTTTCCAGGACGCTCGCAAGATCCTAAGCGGCGGTGATACCGCCGCCACGGATTACTTCAAGCAGAAAACCTCGAGCCAACTCGCCGTTGCGTTCAAGCCTGCCGTGGATCAGACCATGGCTAACACAGGGGTAGAACGGAAGTTTAAGAGCCTGATGGGCGCCGCGCCTGCCCTACCGTTTGGGAAATCGGAGTCCCTGGATATCAATCATTACGTGGTCACCAAAAGCCTCGACGGTCTTTTCTACGTTCTGGCTCAGGAGGAGAAGAAGATTCGAAAGGATCCGGCGGCCCAGGTAACGCCGTTACTGAAACAGGTATTCGGGCGGTAAGCAGACGACCTCCGCCAGGACACGAACCGGAACTCGGGTCCTCCTAATCATTCCACCGCTGCCATTGCGGTGACCTCCCCTGACAAACCGGCAGCCCACTTGCGGGCTATTATATTCTGAGCATGGAGACCTTGAGTCCACTAGCGTCGGCGTTGGGGCTGGGGATGTTGGCTGGCGTCCGACTTTATGCAACTGTGCTCGTCGTCGGCCTGCTGCTCCGCTTCCATCCGTTCCCTTTGCCCGCCGCCTGGCAACATGCCTCGGTGCTGGCTGACACGCGCGTCCTGATCGTCGCAGCCGTGGCCTGCGCGATCGAGTTCATTGCGGACAAGATTCCCTGGGTGGACAGCGCCTGGGATTCCATTCATACGGTTGTCCGCCCGGTTGGAGCTGCCCTGCTCACTTCATCGCTCTTCGCCAACTTGGATCCCGCTTATAAAGTATTGCTGCTCCTGCTGGCTGGCGGCGTGGCGTTGTCCGGACATTCGGCGAAAGCCACGGTGCGGTTGGCCGTGAATCACAGCCCGGAACCGTTCAGCAACATCGGCATGAGCTTGGCCGAGGACACATCGGTGGCCGGCGGCCTCTACATGCTGGTGAAGCATCCGTGGGTACTAGCCGGCATCGCGCTGACTTTCCTTGCAGTGTTCTGCTTGCTTGGCCCGCGAATTTACGGCGCCCTGCGAGCAGAGTGGACGGCAGTTGCAGCGCTGCTGCGGAATTGGTTCGGGAAGGTTCACGAACTGCAGCTCACACCCAATCAACAACAGTGGCTGATGGAGCATTGTCCTGGACCGGCGCCAGCCCGGCTATTCCACGTTATTAGCACCGCGGACACGAAAGGTCTCCGCAACGCAGTGGGTACGCTTTGCTTGACAGAGCGGAAGGCAGTGTTCTTCGCTCGCAGGTGGGGACGACTTGTGGCACGCGAGATCGGTCCCCTGCTTGCGCTCGAAACGAGAGAAGGGGTTCTGTTAGACCAACTCGTAGTTATCGCGGTCGACGGGGCCCGGTCACGCTTTGGCTTGCTCGCCGGCCAGTTGGAGCGGGCACGGGACGAGACGAGGCGCCAATCGCCACCAACGCTTGTGGCATGAAGGCGGAATGCAGGCGCTGGAAGCTCAAACGGAAGATGCCTGGGTCGCAGCTCTCTGCTAGGCAAGACTGCACGTGATCGTTTGAGATGGCCCCGCTCCACGGTGGGGGAAAACCGTCCCCCCGGTTTGAAGACAGGCGGAATTAAGTAATTGTTCGTAAATCTGAGCGTCTATCCAGCCGAGCCCACGTGGACGCGTGTCGTCTTCTTTTCTTCGATCTTGACCTTCTGTTCGAGCTCCTGGGTCCCGGCAGGTGAAACAACCTTCAAGGTGTATTCGCCGGGGTTGAGCAACAGGCCTTGAGCGGAATTATTGAACTCGTCCAGATGGCCCATGAATTTGCCATTCAAGTACACGGCGTCAAACTTACTGCTCCCACCTTGAATTCGAAGGGTGCCATAAGGAGGGGGAGCAACAGTCGCCTCCTGCAGCGACTGGGATATGGTCGTTGTCTTGCCCGCCTCGATCTTCACCTTCGTAGAAAAGTCCTGGTATCGGGAATCCCGCAATGTGATTTCGTGTTCGCCCGCCGCAACGGCATATTTGCGCGTGAAGCCAAAGTTGGCTGCCGGTCCCACATACTTATCATCTACGAACACACCGGCCGTGCTGGGACGGGCTTTCACCTTCAGGTACCCAGTGCCACTTTCTTGCGCTGAAACAAAGAGGCCGCCTAATAACAGTACCAGGAAGACCCCCAGGGTCAGGAAACACGCATGTTTTGCCGAGGTTCTCATCATGCCTCCAACTTTCTCAGAGTTGATACTCTGGTGGCTACACTAACGCTCTGTGCTACCAAATGCAACAGAAAGGTAGGTGAGAAGACACTTTGGCGGTCACCTATTAGCTCGGGTTTGAACCTGATTGACTGAAGCGTTTCAGTTTAGGATGTGGCGTTTGCGACTCCTGACGCGCTGCAAGCACTTTTGTGGCGAAGAGGAGATTGGAGGGAACAGCTCCAAAACCGTAACCGATCTGGAATGGGAGCGGTCTGGGCTTCAGCGTCAGGTAGGCGTTCCTCAAGTCCGGCTGCTGCAGCCAGCGGAAGCTCCCGTAAGGCCGGACGTACTCCCCGTACAACTGCACTCGCCAACTCGGCGAGATGTAGAGGTGGTGTGGGACGCCCGAGTCGTCCTGCAGAACCGCGGCGCTCTCAAACAACACATGCTCGCGGATGATTGAGAACTCCGGCTTGTGAATCACGTAGGAGGTTGCCTTAAGAAATGTCGTGCAGCCCTGGAGGTTGGTGAGGAAAGTGAGGAACTGGGGGTTTTCCTGTAAGCGCGTGTTCGACAGATTCACCGAAAAGTAGAACAGTTTGTGAACCGAGCCATCACCATCGCTGCGGAACTCGATCTCCACACCCTTGTTTCCGATCCTGCCGGGCGCGTGGTAGCCGGCAGCCCGTTCAATGATCTGTCCAGCTTCATCGAGCCTGACGTACCGAAAGCCCAGAATCGTCTGATGTGAGCGCACCAGCAACTCCAATATCGGCAGGCATAAGCCGTCCGTTACCTGTCCTCGAAACTCGCGGTCCATCTGGCGAGTAACGAAGAAACTTCTGCCCAGTTCTGAACCGACGGCAGATCTCGTCGCCGCCAGATATTTCTTGAAGCTTTTCTTTCCGATTTGTCTCGGAGTGGGCAGCGTCCCTGCTGGCTCTAGCCCGACCATTACATAGATTGGGCTCTCTGGGAAGAAAACCGTAATCGTCAGAGCGTCGGGGCCACTGAACGGGTAAAAGACGGGCGACACAGCGGCCGGATGGCCGACGAGTTCGGCCTTCTGGAAAGTGCGCATCGCCGACAGGCGTTCACCGGTCTTGCTCCAGACGCGATCCAATTCCTCCCGGTACCTCGCCCAAGCCGGATGATCTTGTAAGTTAGCTAACGGACTGTCAGGGCCCACCGGTAGTCCAGCCAGAAATCGCCCGACATCATCGGCGTAGCGGTCGTGAGGGAGACGTTCCAGCAGCCGGTCTGAGGGAAGTTTCTCTTTCTGCTTCTCTGAGGCGCTGCCGCATGAAAGCGTCAACGCCACCAAACACAGGCACAACCATTGAAAGCAGAGATAGCGGCGCTCGATCAGAAACAACTTCGGGAATCCTTCTTGATTTCAACTTAGTCCGGAGTTTCCAATTTGGACTCCGGCCGGCTGAACAACATACACCCGGCCGACCATGTACGCAATAGCGAGTTGATCTGGCTTAACGCGCGTCGTCGGACTCCAGCAAAGGGATGCATTTTGTCGCCGCATTGCGGTGACCAACCCCGACACACCTTGGGTGTATGCTCCTGGCAAGTGGCCCCGCGTACGTGCGCGGTGGGGTAGACAGTTGTGCTTCCGCAAGATCGGAGGATCCATGTGGCTCTCAAAGTCGAGATTCATTGCCGGGTGGCAGTGCCTCAAGCGCTTGTACCTGGAGGTTCACCAGCCGGAATTGGCAACGGAACCTGATGAACAATCCATGGCCGTCTTCGAGCAGGACCACGAAGTAGGCCGCTGGGCTCAGAAGATGTTTCCGGGCGGCGTGCTTATCGAGGCTGGGCCTGAGGAGATGGGCAAAGCGCTTCAGCAAACTGAGCAGGTAGCAGACAAGCAATATCCCGCCATCTTCGAGGCGACATTCACGCACGACGACATCCTGGCCAGGGTTGACATCCTGGAAAGGTTGCCCAGGCACAAGTGGCGCCTGATTGAGGTGAAGTCGTCCACGCGTGTCGAGGATTACCACCTGTATGATGTGGCCATCCAGCGATTAATCCTCGAATCGCTCGGAATGAAGGTGACGCCTTGTCTCATGCACTTGAACCGCGAGTACGTGTATGACGGGAATCAGTACGACCTGGATCAGTTGTTCGCTATCGAGGACGTCACAGACGAAACGAAAGCGCTTGATCGAGAGGTAAAGGATCTCCTGCGTGAACAGTGGAAGGTGCTTGCTGCGCCCGAGCCGCCAGAGGTAGAGCCAGGGAGCCATTGCACGAATCCCTTCGGCTGCGAGTTCTTTGGCGTGTGCAACAAGCTGCTGCCGGTGGACCACGTTGCCAACCTGCCGGGGATAACGTTGAAAAAGCTGGAAGAGCTTGCACGCCAGGGAATTGAGTCCATCGGGGATATCCCGAAAAGCTTTTCTCTGACCGAGCGGCAGAAACGTGCATGGGAATGCGCAAGAACCGGGAAGACGTGGTTTGGAAAAGGGCTGAAACAAGCGCTTGCGGATCTGCGGTACCCGCTGTACTTCATGGATTTCGAAACCTTGGGAGTGGCGCTTCCCAGATACGCAGGCATGTCTCCGTACGACCAGATCCCTTTCCAGTGGTCGGTTCACGTCCAGCGCAAAGCCGGAGCCGAGCTGGAACACTATGAATTCCTGGCTGACGACTCCAATGACCCGCGGCCGGAATTCGCCAGAGCGCTATGCCAAGTTATCGGGAAGAAGGGCATCGTCCTCGCTTACAACAAGGGGTTTGAATGGAGGTGCCTGGCCGACCTGGCGCGAATGCTGCCCCGACACAGGGACCAGATCGAAAACATCCAGGGCAGACTGTGGGATCCATTGCCGGCCATCCGTGCCCACGTCTATCACCTGGAATTCCGGGGCTCCTACTCGCTCAAGGCTGTGCTACCGGCGCTCGTCCCCGACATGACGTACAAGGGCATGCAAGTTTCCGATGGTGCACAAGCGGGGCTGGCTTGGGAGAAGATGGTTCGTGCCGAAATAGGTGGCGAGGAGAGTGGGGTCTGCGCCAGCCAGCTAATCTGACAGGCTGAATGTGAACATAATCATTAACAGACAGGGACGAAAGCGCAGGAGCAAGCGCTATGCGCAGGCGCGTGCTTGGTGGACATTAAAAGCTTTTGAGTCATGCTTTTACAATATGGTTATCACGTGTAAAGCGGCAGTTTTTTTAAAAAGCGACAGCCGATGAATTCCCAAAGCCGAGTAATGGCAGCCACGGTTCCAAACAGTTGTGCAACGACGGAAAGAATGTGCCACTGCATAATAGTGAGAACTATAAAATGGAATAACGATCATGTCAACGCAGTTTCAAGCGCCTGTTCCCTATCCGCATTGACGATTACCTCTTTGAGGAATGGGATCACCCCCGCAAGGCCGACGCGGCGAGCAAAGTGGCTGGGGACTTTCGCGGGTGGGATAATCTCTCGACCTACTCGAAGGTTTTCCCCCGTTTTTTCGACGCGCTCAACCGTCCCCAGCAAGCCTCCACGAACAGGTAGATTCTCTCTTCGATTTCAAGAGTTTTTTCTTTCTAGAAGGGTGCGGGAAACCTCTTTCTTTTTGAAGGTCAGCAAGCGACGAGGACATGGGTCACCTCCTGGGCAGGGGCGGACTTAAGCCGAAAAAGTTTGGAGCCGTCGTAGGGCTGATGGGTTTTGAACATGGCGTGGAGAGCATGCAGGAGTTTGCGCATGACGGCGACCAAGGCCTGCATTTTGAATTTGCCCTGGGCGAGCAGATGCTGATAGAAGGCGCGCAGGTGCGGGTCGTGTTGGACGGCGACCAAGGCGGGCATGAAGAGAGCATGACGTAGATGCTTATTACCTGCCTTACTAATACGCGGCTTCTTATGCACGGAGGTTCCCGAGGTGTAGTGGCGCGGGTCGAGACCGGCGTAGGCTACCCACTGGCGAGCCTCCAGATCGGGTGCCAGCACGCCCAACTCCCCCAAGAGTTGCACGGCGCTGGTTTCACCGATCCCCGGGACGCTGTCCAGCAGTTGAAAGCGCTCCGCCAGTTGGGGATCCTGCGCGATCAGCCTGCGCGCCTGGCGGGTCAAGCGCTCGATGGCCCGTTCCTGGGCCCGCAGGCTGCGCGCCAAATCACGCCGCACCACCGCCGGAATGGCCTGCGACAGTCCCGCCGCATGCTGACGATTCTTCTCCGCCGTCTGCATCTCCACCAATTCCCGCAGGCGCCGCGCCAGGGCGTGCAAGGCCAGCACGGCGACCGAGGGCCGCTGCCAGGGTTTAAAGGGCATATGCTCGGCAAACTGTTCCAGTACCGCAGCGTCGATCTGATCGTCCTTGCTGCGCTTCATCAGGGCATGAGCGAAATGACGGACGGCGCGGGGATTGGCCACCATCACCTCGATGCCCTCCTGCCCGCTCAGCGCCAGCGCCAAGTCCAGACCGTAGAGACCGGTCGACTCCATGCAAACGCGCACCAGGCGGTCCGCTCGCCGCAGGTAACGAAGGATGATCAGATGGCCTTCCGGCGTGTTGGGGAAACTTCGCAAAGGCTCCAAGTCCCCCTGCCGGCGCAAGCTCACCACCAATTCCTTGGCACTGACTTCGATCCCACAAGTATCCAGGTTGCTCATAACACCCTCCCGGAGTTAAGCTGGCAGTCCGGGTCCCCCGACCCTGTGCCGTCTCCCGTCGAGCTTGAATATGCAGGCTCACACGGCCTCGGATTCTCCTCGGCGTGGGAGAAGAGGGCGGGGGGCCTATCTACCCGACAGGCTCGGGAAGGACTTCCCGGCCTCAGCGCAGATCGGCCTCCGCCGCCGGACTCCACTAACTCCACGGATACGGTTATACCCCAACTGAATCTCCGAGTTGATTCCGGCCGCTGCCTTGCTCTCCCCCCCAGCAAGGCAGCGGCGCTCCTCTTCCCACACGCGAGACTGATTGCCCTCGGAAACCGTTGGAAGAACAGAATACAAATACATGGGAAAAAGAAGATACAAGCGCAGGGCCCGCAGTCCGGCCCTGCGGCTTTTCCAGCGGCGCGGGACGTTGCCGCGCCGCATACAGGATAATGCCTTGTGGTTCGCCCTTCCACAAACCGGGCAACCCG
>CAVXWN010000004.1:0-279427 GCA_963765485.1 uncultured Acidobacteriota bacterium
TGCTGCCGCTACTTGAACGAGTTTGACTTTCGTTATAATTGGAGAGAGACTACCGACGGTGAGAGAGCGGAACTCGCTGTTAAGGGAGTTGTCGGAAAGCGGCTCGTGTACGTGGACTCATCCGCAGAAGCATGAGATTTAAGAAGTAGATGGCCGTGGGTCTGAACGGCCAGAACAACTAGTTCTTGTGTTCGTGGGGAACCCTATTTGGATTCGGTGATGTCAGCACCGAAATCAAGCGGCTCACACCGTGCGGCAGGAGTGTGTCTCAATCCTGCCACTACCATAGCAAACGGAGGCAGGAGATGAGTACAGCTTTTATCACTCCAAGATTAGTCAGATGGGCGCGCCAGCGGGTTCGGGCCACACATGAGGTTATCGCTTCCAAACTTCGAGTTCAGCCGGAGCGTGTTGCCGCATGGGAAGAAGGCCATGAACGTCCAACGTTTAAACAGGCGCACGACCTTGCAGATTGTCTAAGCGTCCCCTTCGGGTATTCTATACCTTTCTTCGCCGCCCGTCGAAAAGACCCCGCTCCCAGATCTTAGAACCTTGGCCGGAAAAAGACCAAGGAAACTCAGCCCAGATTTCATCGACACCCTGGATGACATTATCCGCAAACAGGAATGGTACAAAGAATACCTACAAGAAGAAGGGCAGAGCCGTCTTGATTTCATCGGTAAGTTTGCTGTGGGGGATGATGTTAAACAAGTGGCAGGAGACATCCAGCATGTTCTTGGCTTGAGTTATGAACTTCGCAGCGAAGCATCTACATGGGAAGAATTTTTCACCGCTCTCGTTAGCCAGTGCGAATCGAAAGGGATATTGGTATTTCGCAACGGCGTTGTGCGCAACGATAATCACCGTCCCCTTTCCGTGAAAGAGTTTCGCGGCTTCGCGATTGCTGACGACCTAGCACCGATAATTTTTGTCAATAATCAGGATGCTAAGACGGCAAGGATTTTTACCTTGGTTCACGAAGTGGCCCACTTGTGGATCGGCCAGAGTGGAATCTCTAATCCGAATTTGAAAATGCGGAGTTCCCGTCCAAGCAACGATACGGAACGCTACTGCAATCAGGTCGCCGCTGAAGTCTTGATCCCCGAGGCCAGCTTTAGGCAAAGCTGGAGAGACGACCTTACGACCGACCAGAACCTACAACTAATGTCTCGGGCCTATAAGGTGAGCAGCTCTGTAGTACTTCGTCGTACTTACGAATTGGATATGATAGCATATAGCGAATTTCTGAGATTAGTAAAGCGCGATGAAGCAAGATGGAGACGGATTCGCGCGAAGAAAGAAGATGGAGGCCACTTCCATCATACCCTCTTGGCCAGAAACAGTAATACCCTTACAAGGGTGCTTTTGCAGGGAACGCTAGAGGGTAGATTCTGGCCCCGTGATGCAGCCAGGTTGCTGGGAATCAACACAGCTCGGTTCACAAGATAGGCGAGGCATTGATAGAAGCGGGATAACTTGCAGCGATTTTGGTTAGATGCCGATGTTTTCATTTTGGCCAACCGAGTGTATCCATTTGATGTTTTCCCTGGATTTTGGACGCTTCTGATCGACCAAAATGCTTTGCAAGTAATCAAGAGTCCCATGGAGGTTTTCCGTGAACTGGCCGACTATGGAGACGAACTATCTGCTTGGGTAAAAGATCAAAGGCATGGCAATTTCTTTGTTGACCCCGATGAAAAAGTACAAACCGCCTTCACAAAGATTGCCGACTACGTAAACGACATCTACCCAAGCCACCAAGCCAAAGACTTTCTGGCTGGGGCTGATCCTTGGGTCATCGCTCACGCAAAATGCGAACCTGGGACGGTGGTTACGGGCGAGAGATTGGGAGGCCCCGGCTCGCAGAAAGTTCGGATTCCAAACATATGTCGGGAGTTCGAGGTGGAGTGGATAAACCCATCCCAAATGTTCCGAGAACTCGGTGTGTTATTTACAGTGGAAATTAAGGGAAAATAAAGAAAGGGGTTTCAAGAAAAGGAGTGGGTTGTGAAAAGGGAATCTAATAGCAGACTGGATGTTGCCAAGGTGATGGAGGATTTCCAAAAATCCGAAGATTCATCATCGCACCGCTATGGAACGTTCAAGATCGATAAGCCCTTCGAGGAAGCCCTGGATACCGTTCTCAGGGCGAGACCAAAACCCGCGACTCCTAAATTCAAGCCACATACGACAGCCAAAGGCAGAACTCAAAATGGACGAAGAACAAATCAAGCAGCAAGCCGTAACAGTTTTCGGGGACGTTGCAAAGGGCCTCCCATTCTGGAGTAATGAATTGTACGACAATGAGTGGCAAGACCTGTCCAACCTGACTCAGAGCCTGACGGGTCCCAAAGAGGCAGCGTTAAGAAGGCAGAAAGCCAAGCTCCACTAATCCTGGATCCGTCAGAGACACAATCCCTACCCTATTTAGGCACAGGTTGTCAAGAGTCTTTTTCGAGGCACGTTGACATCCCGCTGAAAAAAGCCAAGGGCGTGCCAACCTGGTCATGCGGCCCCTCATCCTGACTGTGCATGGCCCTGCGGCCCACCCACAGAGATGAAAATCGCCGTTGTTGTCACTCCCGCGTAAGCGGGGGTCCACGCCAGTCCACAAGAGGGTGGATCCCCGCTTTCGCGGGAATGACCGGCATGGGGTGATTTTCGAAGGACCGGGAGAAGGATCCCCGCAGTTCTGAGCGCGGCAGAGTTTCGGGTTCCAGAAACTCTCAGGCTTTTCGCCAGTTCCCACAACTCCGCAGGGCATCGAGAGCGCGGACCGGGTTCTGAGGGAAACGCGCGGGTCGGAGAGGTGGGCGCGGCGATCCCCACCGGTCGTGATGAAGTGGAGATGGTTCCGACTGCAGTCGAGGCACCGGCTGACATACCGGGATTGTAACCTTCAGGCGGCGCGGATCATTTCAACCACGCACACTATCCCCTCAGGGGATCGCAGACATGCTGGAGAAACGCACGTGCGCCACCCGCCATTTGGCGAGCCGCAGACCTGCAAAAGATGCAGATCTGATGGCTACCCACTCCTCGCACTTGGGTCGGGCGCCCGCGCCCCACCTACCACATACCATCTACGACCTACTGCTTAAGTGGCGGCTGCCTCGATCGGCTGCACGTCGCGCGCGATCCTGTCCGCCAGTTCGTCTTCCGCGACTTCGAGGTCATAGCGGACCTGGAGGTTCGTCCAAAAAACCGGGGCGGTGTTGAAATAGCGCCCCAGGCGCAGGGCCGTATGGGTCGAGATGGCGCGGCGCTCGTGGACAATCTCGGCGATGCGGGTGACGGGCACGCGCAAGTCCAGCGCCAGCTTGTTCATGCTGAGGCCGAGCGGCTTCATGAATTCCTCGCGCAGAATCTCGCCCGGATGTAAGGGCTTCAATTTCCTAGCCATCCTGTCCTCCCAGTGTAGTGCGTCAAAGATGTTGGTACTTGTAGCGCCGACCTTCAGGTCGGCATGTGCTGAGCTGAAGCTCAGCGCTACAACACTGATTACTTCCGGCTGGGCTGGCGATGAAAGAGCCGCTCAGTCCCATCGCACCGGAAGGATTTGATCACGGCCGCAGTCGATAACGTCTGGCGTTAAACGTCAACAAGTATGGAACCACGGCGATTTTGCCGCGACCTTGCCTGTGTGGGGCGCGAGCTCTCGAGTTGGGTGTATTCTAGTATTGTGCGGGCAAAGACGAACAATCTCATCCCGCGTACGCGGGACCAAGACGCAAAGACTCGCAGGAAACAACTGCCTCGCTCTCTTCGCGCGTTCACTAACTTTGCGTATTTGCCCGATCCGCGTTTGCTTTTCTGCGCCTTCCTTCTGGCCGGAGCATGTCTCTATGCGTGGGGGGGGCGGCCTGGAGACGGATCGCCGCAGGCTGGAACCGTTCCAGCCGCCAAGTCCCCACAACATGAAGCGGCTGCGCCAACCACTGCCGAGGGCTATTTGAAAGAGGGCAATGAATATGCCCGGCTCAACAAGTGGAAAGAAGCTGAAAAGGCCTTCCTGAAAGCTATCAGACTGAAGTTGAATTACGTCGAGGCCCACTACAACCTGGGCAATGCCTACCTCGCTCAACAGCAAACCGCCAACGCAGTCCGGGAGTACCGGGAAGCGCTTCGGCTGAGTCCGGACTTCCCAGGGGTACACATGAATTTGGGCGCCGTGGAAGAATCACAGGGACACATGGCAGAGGCCGTGGCAGAGTACCGATCCGAACTCCGCCTGCACCCTTCGAATGCGGATGCGCATGTCAGTTTGGCGAACGCGCTGGCGGCGAGCTGGCAGTTCAACGAAGCGGCGGCCGAGTACCGTAAGGCAATTGAGCTCAAACCCAACAACAGTGCTGTTCGCGTGGCGTTTGCAAACGCTCTGCTCCAATCGGGAGACGCAGCAGGCGCCATCACTCAATACCAGAAGGCGCTGGAATCAAGTCCGGCTGACGTCGATGCCCATGCTGGGCTTGCCGTGGCGCTCACCCAGGCCGGAAAGTTCGACCAGGGTTTGGCCGAATTGCACGCGGCCGTTCGTCTGCGTCCCAATGACGCTGACCTCCACATGGCGCTCGCGAATGCCTTGCACGCTACGGGGGACCTGATTCACGCGGTCGCGGAATATCGTCAAGCGGTTCAGTTGCGCCCTGACCAAGTAGACTACCGGTATGCCCTGGCGCTGGCCTTGCGGGAGGCTGGCGACTATGGTGACGCCATCACCGAATTCCGCCGGGTGATTCGCCAGCAACCGCGAAGCGCGGATGCCCATACGGAATTGGCTGCGTCCTATCTTTCCATCGGTGACCATTCCGCCGCAGAGACCGAATACCGCGAGGCCCTCCGGCTAAGCCCCCAGGATGCTGCGCTCCACGAAAACCTCGGGCTAGTGCTCCGGAAGACCGGGGATCTGCCAGGCGCCCTGCTGGAGCTTATGAGGGCTGTGGACCTGGCAAAAGACAACGCCGATTACCACCGGAACCTTGCGGAGGTCTACAAAGCCTCGGGAGATGTCCCCGGATTCATTCAGGAATACCGCGAGGAAGTTCGCCTGCGGCCCACTGATCCCGATGCCCATCTGCATTTGGCCAACGCTTATCAGGCGGCAGGCGACTGGGATAACTCCTTCAGTGAGTACCGTGTGGTCTTGGAAATGCGCCCGGACAGTCCCGAGTTGCACTACAACTACGCCATGGCGCTGAAGGCTGCGGGGCGAACGAATGATGCGAGGGCGCAATTAAACCAAGCGGTGAAGTTGCGTGCCGATTATCCCGAGGCCCTGGTAGCGCTCGGCGACCTGCTGGCGGCGGAAAAGAACTATACGCTGGCCGCTCCCACGTACCGCGACGCCCTCCGCCTTCGGCCCGACGATCCCACCCTGCACTCCCGGCTGGCCGGAACGCTGCGCGATAGCGGTGACCTCCAGGGAGCAGCGGCGGAAAGCGAGGAGGCGGCCCGGTTGGATCCCAACTTTGCCGGCTATCAGCGGGATTTAGGCAACGCGCTTTACAATAAGGGGGATTACCCGCGCGCGGTGCAAGCCTACAAAACCAGCTTGGCCCGCCGAAACGATCCCGAGACCCAGCAGAACCTGGGGCTGGCGCTGGAGCAAACGGGGGACTGGCAGGGAGCGGCGGAAGCATTCCGGGAGGCGCTCAGGCTGCGCCCGGACTCCTCGGAGGCGCACCTGGACCTTTCCATCGTTCTCAGCCATATGAACGATGCGGCAGGAGCTGAGGGGGAAGCGCGAGCGGCCCTGCGTCTCACCCCCAATCTTCCGGAAGCCCGCTTCGCGCTCGGAAGCGCCTTGATGCGAACCGATAAAGTGGATGACGGGATCAAAGAGCTCCAGGAAGCGCTGCGCGCCAAGCCCGATTACGCGGAGGCGCGCCTGGCGCTCGCCAGCGCCCTCCGGCAATCAGGTCACCTGAACGAGGCCATCAGCAATTATCGCGATTACTTGCGGCTGCGTCCCCAGGACGCAGTCGCTCGAGTCAATTTCGCGAACAGTTTGTTGAAAGTGCGAAATTTTGACGCCGCCGTGCGGGAGTATGAGGAAGCCATCCGCCTCCAGCCGAGCGAGCCCATCACGCACTACAACTTCGCTGTCGCTCTCGAAGCCGCCGGCGACAAGGCTCGAGCTCGCCAGGAATATGAAGCCTACCTGCAGCTTTCCCCTGCGGCGTCCGATGCAGGCGAGGTCCGGAAACACCTGCGCGACTTGGCGGCTCCGAAGAAGTGATCAGCCGCAATGCCTTTGACTTCGCCCTGAGCCTCATGGGCAAGGCGGTAGATTTTCTCCCTTACTTCATTCTGGCCTTTCGCGAGGTTGCCCGTGAGGGCATCGGCCTCAATCGCGCCCGATTCCCATAGAAAGATGAAATTCAGAAGGCATGAATGCCGATCTGAGTCTAAGCGGTATATAATGCGCAACGAACAGTTGTGAAAGATACGACACTGGATCAGGAGGCTTTGCGGCGGCACAGCCTATGCACGAAGACAGAGACCTTCGACCATCCGACATTCAGGCTCTCTCCAATGAAGATGGCTTGGCGGCGTTTTGGGGCAGTTTGGGATACAGCATTGACGCTCGCCTTGCACAGACGCCACAAGCTATGGGCATTACCGGGGACACCCTACAACGGCAAATCCGTCACATCGAGCGTATTGCCGACCAGGAGAATGGGGCTCTCCAGATCTACCTGGTAGAGCTTCAGTCTGTAACCCAAGCCAACCTGCAAGGAATAGCGAGAGCCTTCCGAAACCGGGCCGGACAGTTTCTACTGGTCCTCACCAGTGATTACGAGGAGTTGGACTTCGTGCTTTTGGAGAGGGTTCTCCCAGGGGCAGCCGAACAAGGCATAGGCACGCGGCAGGTAGGCATCCGGCCACGCACTCTCACAGTCAATCGACGCAACCCCGGCACGGTTGAGCTTCGCGTGCTTAGGCGCTTCACGTTTACTGAGGGGGACGCCGATGCTCAATATGATAAGCTCCTATCCGCCTATGCGGTCGCGGATTGGTCAGAAAGGTTCTTCAACAACCGCGCCCTTTTCTCCGACTATTATTTGAATGAGCGCTTGCGGTCTCTGCCTGAGTGGTCTGAGGACCCCAAGCCCACGTATAAACATCTTCGGGAACTCTACGCTGGTTCTCCGGCGAAGTTCACCGGAAAACCGGAATCCCCTCTCCGCAGAGAATTGTTCGAGCCAGTGCTGACCGCTCTCGGCTTTGAAGCTCGCCCAGGCAAGTCAAGTACTAGCGACGAAGTTCACCCAGACTATCGCCTGTTCGCATCGGGGGCCAATACTAATGGCAAGCCCCTGGCTGTTTGCCTGGCCTACGTCTGGGGCCGCTTGCTCGATGGCAAGGACGAGACCCGCGATTCGGAGAGCCCGGAAGAAAACCCGTCATTCGCCGTCGTGAGCCTCCTCGAAAGGGCAGAAGCACCGTGGGCCATCGTCACTAATGGCAAGGTGTGGCGCCTCTATTCCGTCAAGGCTCACTCCCGCGCTACCAACTACTACGAGATTGACTTGGAGGAGGCGCTGGCGTCCTCCGACCCTAATGAGTTCTTCCGCTACTTCTGGCTTTTATTTCGGGCGGCGGCGTTCGTGCCCCAACCTGTGCAGCGTGAGGGGCAGACGCAGAGCGGCAGCTTCGTCGACCGGTTGCTGGAAGACAGTGGGGCTTTCGCGAAACGCCTCGGCGACCGCCTGAAGGACCGCGTCTTCGAAGATATCTTTCCACATTTCGCTGAAGGCTTTATTCAGGAGTCGGGCGGCACGGCACGGCTCCTTACTCTCGCGCATCAGCAACGCGAAGCTGAACTCTCCGATTGTTTCCAGGCTACGCTCACTTTTCTCTACCGCTTGCTCTTCTTGCTCTACGCGGAGTCCCGAGACCTTTTGCCAGTACGAGAAACGCGTGGCTACCGCGAAGCCAGCCTCACCAAGCTCAAGGAAGAGGTCGCCAAAGCTGCCGGTACCCTTGAAGACCAAGTCCGGAAAGGCATTGAAAAGGCTTATCGGAACGATTCCACGGCCCTTTACGACCGGATTTTCGAACTCTGCCGCGTGGTGGATAAGGGCAACCAGGAGTTGAATGTTCCTCTATACAACGGCGGACTGTTTTTGACCACGGTCGATGACGAAGATACCAGTGAGGAAGCCAAACACGCCCGCTTTCTCGCAAGGCACAAGTTGCCGGATCGTTTCCTCGCGCTTGGTCTCGACCTCATGGCCCGTGACGTGGATGAAAAGCGGGGCGACTTGGTATTCATCGACTATAAATCGCTGGGTGTCCGTCAACTGGGTTCGATATATGAAGGCCTGCTGGAGTTCAAGCTCCGAGTTGCGACAGAGAAAATGGCCGTCATCAAAGGGAAAAAGACGGAAGAAGTAGTCCCCTATTCCGAGGCCAAGCGCAACAAGCTCAAGATCCTCACCAAGGGCCGCGGGAAGGAAGCCGAAGAGAAGACCTATTCGAAGGGCAGCGTTTATCTTGAAAACGACAGGCGTGAGCGCAAAGCAACCGGCTCCTACTACACGCCGAATTACATCGTAAAATATATCGTAGAGAATACGGTAGGTCCGGTACTGGAAGAGAAGTTTGAAGCCCTGCGTCCAAAGCTCCGAGAAGCACAGGAGACGTTGGCGAAAGAGCGCGAAAAGGCCGCAGCCTTGCGAAAGGCACTGGGGAAGGCTGATGACCCCGAGCGAGAGGCCTACTTAAAGACCCGCGCGCTGGTGGACGAGCTATTTAGCGTGAAAGTGCTTGATCCCGCCATGGGCTCGGGGCATTTTCTTGTCGAAGCCGTGGACTTCATTACCGACCGCATGTTGCGGTTTCTTAACGCTTTTCCGTGGAATCCCGTCCAGTACGAATTGGGCGAAACCCGGCGGAAGATTCTGGACGCCATGGAAGATCAGGGCGTCATGATCAACCGGGGACGTCTGACAGATGTAAATCTATTGAAGCGCCACGTTCTGAAACGCTGCATTTATGGCGTGGACCTGAACCCAATGGCCGTGGAACTCGCCAAGGTCTCGCTGTGGCTCGATTGCTTCACCTTGGGCGCTCCGCTTTCTTTCCTGGACCACCATTTGAAGCCCGGCAACTCCTTGATCGGTGTGACCGTCCACGAAGTGCAGGCGGCGGTCGAGCCGGTAACTAGGATAACGGGAAAAATAAAAGTGGCGGCTTCACCGACACAGTGGGGGACGATGGAAGTGCGTGCAGACCAATTCGCGCTCTTTGCGAGCCGCTTTGCGGGATTACTACTGGCAACTGATCTCATGCGGCATGTGGGTGAACTGTCCGATGTCACAGCGAGTCAAGTTCGGGAGTCCCGCGAAGAATACACAAAGGCGAGGGACGCATTAGCGCCTTTCAAGCGGATTCTGGATATTTACACGAGTGCATGGTTCGGCAACAACAATGGAGGAGACCGGCCCAAAAGCCATGACACCCCAGCAGTTGCTTTCCTAAAAAGCCCCCAAGCTGAGGCAGTCATTACTGCCAAAAACGACAAAGCACTCAAAACGGCATTGGACAGCTTTCCTCAGGACCATCGAAACGTCGTTGAGACAGCGCTTAAAGCCGCTTCCGAAAAGGGATTCTTTCATTGGGAGCTCGAGTTCCCTGAGGTCTTCTTTGGGCCACGGCCGGGGACTACTCAAGCCATCGTACGCCTGGAGTCTGCCGGATTTGACGTCGTGATTGGTAATCCTCCGTATGATGTCCTGGCCAGCGAGGAGCTGGGGTACGACGTCTCGGCAGACCTTGAGTTCTTTGAATCCGGGCCCACGTTCGCGCCCGCAATTCGAGGCAAGAAGAACCTATATAAGCTCTTCATATGTCGCGGTGCTGCGTTGATGTCGTCGAGTGGTGCCTTCTCGTTCATCGTCCCGATGGCCCTTCTGGGCGACGATCAGGCCACGGTCGTCCGCAGATTGCTCCTTGAAAACACCGGCATTATCGCTATCGAGGCTTTTCCTCAGAAAGACGACCCCCACAACCGGGTGTTTCCGGAGGCAAAACTTGCCACAACGATTTTCGTGACACACACTAAGTCAGAGAATGGGTGCTTCGTCGTACGCACACATTCCGGACGCAATATCGACGTCGAATCCCCGAGCGTCCGAGCGACGCCCATAGAGATCATTGCATTTGACAGGGAGAATTCACCCATTCCGACTTGTACTCAACGCGATTGGAACATCGCCATCCGGATCATCAATCTCGATCGGGTTAAGCGGCTCGGAGATTACTGCCGTGCCTCACAGGGGGAAGTGAACGAGACAACGGATGGAAGAAGAGGGTTCATTTCGAGCAACCCAACAGACGGGCCACCTATTCTCAGGGGGTCGAATATCTGCCTTTACGCTCTGCGTGAGGCTTCCCAAGGCGAAGCGATATACCTCCGCAAGCAAAAATACCTTCACGGCAAACCCGAGAGCCTTAAGGCGCGCCATCACGAACAGCGTCGGGTAGGATGGCAGGAAAGTTCTCCTCAAAACAACTTTCGTCGCATTATCGCGGCGCCTATACCTGTGGGCCAATTCTGCAACCACAAAATCAACTACATTCCCGAGAATGAGGCGAAGCTTCCTCTCGATTTTGTACTTGCAATCCTGAATAGTAAGATAAGTGATTGGTATTTTCGCCTTGGTAGCTCCAATGCCGCTGTAAGCCACTATCAAATATACAACCTCCCTGTGCCAGCAATTTCGCCGTCCCCTGTCTCCTGCACATGGAATGCTTTGATGCGCGCCGGCCGACGGGGGAGCTTTGCCGCTCCCTTTGCAATTCTTGCACTGAGCCGGGGACTATTCCGGAAGCTGTCGCCCACGGCCTAGTGGAGCTGAGTTTGCACATTCAGGAAATCGAAGCCAAGCGTGTACTTAAGGTTCGGTCAGAGCGGTCGCACCTTGCCCCTGAGAGCCAGCCTATCCAAGAAGCCATTGATGCCGTGCTCTTCCGTTGTTATGACGTTGCGGACGAAGACGCGAATTATATCGAGGCCCGACTGAAAGAGATGTTGTGAACGCACTAAGTTAGTTTTGTCCGGCGTGCGTCACCAGCCAGCGACCCATGCAGCCGCAATTATCCAGGTTATGCGGCCACAGAGTCTGTCATGACCAAACTAATGCGTTGCCTTCGCGAAAGTAGCATCGAGGCCTTCGTCCTCAGCCTGGAGATAATTAATAAGCTCTCAATCTCCTATCGCCTTCAAACATTCGCCTTCCTGTTCTGCAATGCCTGGGAACTCCTTCTAAAGGCCAAACTTGTTGCTGACAAGCGAAAGATCTTCTACCGTAAGAAGCGAGGCAAGCCTCGTTTGAGCCTCAGTTTAGACGACTGCCTTGCCCGTCTCTTCACTGATGCAAGTGATCCAATCAAGCTGAACATTGAAAGGGTTGCTGAACTTAGAAACAACGCAATGCACCTCGTAATTCCTGCGGTCCCCCCAGACGTCATGGCCCTGTTTCAGGCAGGAGTGATCAATTACTGCAACAAATTGCGAGAATGGCTTGGTGTCGAGATCTCACAGCGCATCCCTCTCGGCATGATGTCACTGGTGTACGACGTTGACCCAAGCGCCCATTCGCTCGATGGCGCATTGCTGAAAAGAAAGGTGCCCTCTCAAAGTTTAATATGGCTGAAGGCATTCCAAGATTCAGTGAGAGCACAAGCAGACAATCTGGGTACAGCCAGAGACCAATTCTACATACCGATCAACCTTAAGCTCGCCTTGGTAAGGAATCCTAATGCGGCAGATGTCGTCCTCAGCCCCGGCCCAGGAGGAAAGGAAGCAATCCTGGTCGAAGTCCCAAAGAATCCCGACACAACCCACCCCTATCGCCAGAAGGATGTAATTGCTGCTGTGAACTCCAGGATAACGGCATCACATGCCATTAATTCATACGATCTTCTTTGCGTGCGAAAAGTCCACAATATAGGAGCTAAGGCAGAGTTCTATTACAAATCTAAGTTCGCTTCACCTCAGTATAGTGGCGCCTTTGTAGATTGGATTGTTGAAGAATGTGAGAAGAACCCGGATTTCTTTACCGTTGCTAAGACTAAATTTAAGGCTGGGTAGAACGTGCGAATCCCTTATGTCATCGACAATCAGGGCTACCGCCTGGCGGATGTTCTGAACCAGCTTCTGACCGGACACGCTGGCAGGTCGCTGGACGTTGCCACGGCCTACTTCAATGTTCAGGGTTCTCGGCTTCTCAATGCCGGGCTCGATCAGCTTGGCAGTTTCCGTCTGCTTCTGGGAGACGAGCCCGAGGAAGGGGCCGCTATCGGGCTCCGGCCTAAAGGGTCCAGAATCGTTCGCGGGCTCGAGTTGCAATCCCCGCGAACCATAAATATGGTAGAATCTTCCCATGAGAACCACCGTGGACATTCCGGATCCGGTTTACCGGCGCCTCAAAACCGAGGCGGCGCAGAGAGGCTGCTCCGTGAAGGAGCTGGTTCTGCGGGGGGTCAAAGCGGAGCTGGAGGGCGGGAAGCCGGTTCGCAAGGCACAGGCGATTAGGCTGCCAATTATCGACTCGAAGCGGCCCGGCTGGCTGCGCCTGACCAACCAGCAGATCAATGAAGTCCTATTTCCCTGACGTGCGCGAAGGCTTCCGGTCTAACCCTGGTCACATTTGACAAAGCGCTGCGAAAACTGGCGGGAAAAGAGTGCGTGTTGCTGGCCTAAGCCCGTAGCGTCTCAGTTTGATGTAGCGGCGGCTTTACGCCGCCACGTTCTTAGAACCGGCAGCCACCGGTTGCAGCCGCTAGCTGGATGGCATAGGATGAAGGCAGAGCGGAGGAGAGGCGCATGACTCAGCAAGAGCTTCAAAGCCGTGTGGTTGTGGACCCGAGCGTCTGCGGCGGACAACCCTGTATTCGGGGAACCCGGATTTACATCGCCATTGTCCTCGATGGGTTGGCGGAAGGTTTAACACCTGCGGAGATCATTGACCATTACCCTCAATTGAATCTGGATGACATCCGGGCGGCGCTGGCTTATGCAGCAGAGCTTTCACGCGAGAACCTTTGGAAGGTGACCGCAGGTCCATGAGGCTGAAGCTGGATGAAAACCTCTCGCGCCACCTGAAACAGGTTCTGGCTGCCTTGCGCCATGACGTGACAACAGCCGGCGAAGAGAACCTCCTCTCCCAGCCCGATACGGTTGTGGGCCGCGCCGCGAAGAGCGAAGCCCGCATGCTTCTTACCCTCGACGTGGAGTTTGGCGATCTCCGGAAATACCCGCCGGGGAGTCACCCGGGGATTGTGCTATTTCGACCCCGGAGTTTGGGTCCGCTGGCTGTCAACGGATTGGTTCGCGAGTTCGTGGCCGGAACAGACCTTCGTCTGCTGGAGGGATGCGTGGTGGTTGTGGAACCATCGCGACTGAGGGTACGGCGGCCGCGCCCCTGCCGCGAGTCCACGTGAAGTCCGTTCGCCAGGGTTATGAAGGATTCGCCAGGGACAAGGACCCATTGAAGCTCGTTCAGACCGTCCTTAGGCTAAAGGAAGTTATCGGCGAGGCGGAATCTTCAAACACTGTCACGAGCCCAACCATCAAAAGTGAGGATTTACACTTGATTTGCTTTGACTACATTTGTTGCTGACGATCGTTCCGCAGCAAGCGTAGCGCGCCTCCCAACGGGCCTCCGGGCTTCAGCTCGCGCCCGGGAGGAGTATGAAGCCTACCTGCAGCTTTCGCCCACTTCACCGGACGCCGCCGAGGTCCGCAAACATCTGCGAGAGTTGCCCCCTGCGAAGAACTGACGTGCGGTGATGCTAAGCGGCAGGTCTAAAAGCCTGTGTGAAAACCCCTCCAAGCTGTCATTCCGAGTGGAGCGAGGAATCTCGCTGTGAGTGTTTTCAAGGCAATGCGAGATTCCTCGTCGTCCCGCGCCTGCGGGACTCCTCGGAATGACAGGCCAGACGGGTTTTTCCGCAGCCTGAAAAGCCCTGCCCTTCTCTGGCCTGATTAGAAGTCCCGGCTAGAAGTCAGGAGATCATAACTCGCATTCCGAGTTCAAACCGCCCCAGCTCCATCACCGACACCTGAAAACTGAATTGCACCTTGTATTCAGAGGTGGCAAGCCGTATATTTCCGCGCAGCCGAAAGATGCAAACGGACATTGGGGTTTATCAAAGGGGATCATTATGGATCGAAGAAACTTCATTAAAGAAGCCGGGGCGATAGCTTTCTCTCTGGGAGCCGCTCGCTACTTATTCAGAGGAGATTCAGGTACGCGTCTATTGACCGCAGAAGTACTACCCCAGCCGGAGAACCCGGACTGGACGGATAGTGCGTTCAATCCCAAGGCTGAAGCCTCATCTTATTGTACCGACCTGCCAGGGGCGTATGACCCTTCGAATGCTATTGGAGCTGATATGCTCTCGGGCTGGCAAGCCTTGGGACAAATGGAGGGGGCATGGCTGAAGATTCAATTCCCCGAGGCACACCCGGTTCGTGAACTATGGATTCTTGGGCGGCCTCTACCTCGCCACGTGGTCGGCCAGAACCCCTACTTGGATATGCTTTCCCGCGCCAGTCTGTATGCCCCTCCGCGCAAGGTCCGTTGCACGCTTTCGGAAAGTTCGACCGTAACGGCTGAACTTCGCGATGGCGAGTTCTTTCAAATCGTCAGATTTCCTGAAGAACACCTCACGACCTCTGTTTTGATTACAGTCGAGGGAGTGTGGACCCGGCCCGGCGTCCAGGAAACCGGAATCGCCAAGGTGAGGCTCTTTCCTCACGCCCATGAAGCAGGGTTCGAAATCGAAGCTCATCCCATGTACGACGCCCGGAATGGGCAGCCCCTACAGGCGGCCACCCTCCACCTTATCAATCCCGGAGATGACGTCAACGACGCTCGCCTGGTCGCCTCGCAAAATGGCGCGCGCCTGATGGAAATCCCTTTGGACCTTATCCCCAGGCGGTCAATAAACCTCCAGTACGTCTGGATTCCCTCACCTTTCGAGGACGCGGTGATGGAGTTTAAAGTCGTGGCAGGCGGATCGTCTTTCGGTCCTGGCCGCTCCTTGCGGGTCCCTGCCTACCACTTCAATTTCGACGAAGGCGTGTTTGCTTTTGATTGCACTTGCCATAATGACTTGGGCTGGCTGGACACCCAGGAAAAGACAGCCGATTATCGCACCGAAAAAATCATCCTCCCCGCCCTGGAATTGCTCCAGAAATATCCAGAGTTCCGCTATTCGATGGAATCTACGGTATATTTAATGGAATTTCTTGAGCGCCATCCTGAGAAGCGGGAAGATATGGCGGCGGTCATGCGCGACCGCCGGTTCTCCTGGGGCGCCAGTTACATCGCGTGCCTTGAAGCTCACGTTGGTCCGGAAAAGCTGGCGCGACAGTTCTATTGGGGCCGGCGTTGGTTGAAGAAAAATTTTCCAGGGGTGGACACTCGAATTTACTACAAGGTCGACCCTCCCGCGCTCACGCTCCAGATGCCGCAAATCCTGGCCAGGGCGGGCGTCAAGTATCTCGTCCAAGGGCGCATGCCCTTCGGGTATTACTGGTGGCAAGGGCCGGACGGATCGACTGTCTTTACGTATGCGACGGCTTCGATACCCGAGCTCGACCCAAAGGGCAATGAGGGCTGGCTTCATTACGCGGGCGAAAGAGAGCAGTACTACACGTCCCGGAGACTTCCGCATAAGCTGATGTTTGATTACTGGAGCGACTACCTGGCTCCGCAACCCGACCTGCTGCCTTACGTGCGCGAGCAAAACCTGGCCACGAAACGATTCGCGGAAGCGTGGAACGGTCACTACGCCTCGGATCCCAAGCGACAGATTCATCCTCCCCGCTTGGCTTTCACCCATTGCGAGGAGTTCCTCGAGGAGTTCACCAAGTCCCTTCCCCTGGACATCACCACCCTTAGTGGAGACTGGCCGATTAATTGGGACTATTACGACGAACCTGCCCATCGTAAAGGCCTGTTGGCAGGACGGCTCGCGCACAACCGGCTCCTCGCCGCAGAGAGGATTTATGCAGGGCTGAGTCTTATCACAGGATTTCAGGATTACCCTAATAAGACCTTCGACGAGGCATGGTTGGCTACTTTGTGGCCGGACCACGGTTGGGGTGGGAACCGCGGTGTTCTGACCGACCAGAACTTTGTTGATTCATATGAAAAGTCCCAACAACTCGCCGACGAAATACTCGAGCACGCCGGCTCGAAGCTCGCCCGAACGGTTCAGAAGTCCTCGGAGAACAGGACTTCCCTGGTGGTCTTCAATCCGTTGACCGGTGAAAGAACTGACGTAGTCCAGGCTCGATTCCAAATGCCCGCCGAATGGAGGGGGTTTGCACTTCGCGATGAGTCGGGGAAAAGCGTGCCTTACGAAACTCCGCAGGGGAGGGTCGAAGACGGCCACACGAACATTGCTTTTGTGGCTGAAGGGGTACCCTCGCTTGGGTACCGCAGGTATTATCTGGAGCCCGCTTCAAGCCCCGCGGGCCTCACGCCGTTAACCGGCGACGCAGCGGAGAACGAGTTTTTCAAGGTCACCTTCGGCCCAGGCGGCATCAAGAGCCTTTACGACAAGCGTCTGAAATGGGAAGTGCTGCAGACCGACAAATTTGACGGCGGCGAAGTGCTTCAGTTCACTGCGCCCGGCTACGCATTTGACGATTCGGAACACCCCTTGGAAGACGTGGGCATGCAGGATTTTGACCAGACAAGGCATCACGCCTTCCCCTTCAAAGCGTTCACGCGAAGTCCCATACGCACCACCGCCGTTCGCGAGGCTGCCTTCGAACACTTTCGGTTGCGAGAGAAGTTCCATCTCTACCACTTATTGGATCGCATTGACGTCGAATTGGAGCTAATCGATTGGGATGGGCAGAAAGAACGCGAGCTGCGTGCCGCTTTTCCGATCAATCTGAGTGAAGCTCGTCTTAGCTATGAAGTGCCGTTCGGTAAGGTCGAAATGGGAAAGGATGAACTTAATTTTTCGCTGCTTCCTCCTTCCCCTGTCAGCCTGCCTTTCTCGCTGAAACTCTACGGAGGCGACCAGCCTCTGCCGTTTCGTGAGGCAATCAACTGGGTCGACGCCTCTGACGATCGTTATTTGGGGCACGGGTGCTTGTCTGCCTCGGACTGCACGGTGCATCGATTCCGCGATGAGACGGATCATCCTGCTTCCTATCCGGTACTTCAGCATGTTTTGCTTTCGACACGGAAGAGTATTGCGTGGAATCCTGTTTATTGGTTCACTCAAAAGGGCTCCTACCGGTATCGAATGTCCTTGCTCCCCCATGCAGGAGATTGGCGGTCCCGTTACCGCGGAGCCATTGGCTTTAACTATCCCCTCCTGGCCTTTGTTAACTCGGAAGGTCGAGGGCCCAGGGAAGCGACAGTCCCGGCTGATGGCAGCTTCTTCCGCTTGGAGCCCGGCAACCTTGTCCTGACAACTCTAAAAAAATGCGAGGACGATGACCACCTCGTTATTCGTTTCTATGAGGCCGAAGGGTTCCAATGCCAAGCGCGAGTACGCTTCTCAAAGCCTATAACCCAGGCCTGGAAAACCGACCTGATCGAGGAGGAAGAGCAACCGTTGCCGCCAGATGCAGATGGGTCAGTCCAATTTCACGTCGGACCCTGGGAAATCGTAACGCTCAAAGTGGCAATCTAGACCCCATCTAAGGCTCGTGGTAGGCATAGACGAGGTGCGTGACGGTGGGTGGACCGTCAGAGAGGTGGAAGGAGCGCACTCGGTCCCAGATTTGGAGATTGGCCACGGTGGCTCGAGGTGCGGCTTTGCCCGCTCGCCGGAACCTGCCCTTACCGGATCATCTTCGAACCGGCACCGGACCCTGGCATGGAACGGGGGGAATAGTGAGCCGACTCGGCGGGCGCTGGCGGGCGTGAAATATCCACGGGCCTACTATACGGGTCCGCGGTACGCTTGCTGATTCACCACGTCCTCATGCGGCTATCGTTGGCAGGGAACAGAAAAAGGAACTTCCGGTCAAGAAGTGAGTGGTCCCTGCATCCTCGACCCAAGCTCTGGAAGGAATTTTGCTCCCCGATTAGCCATTCGGTATAGAATCGACCCCCTTGTAGTTTGACAGAGAACCCCCCTTTGAGGTGAACCCGCCATGGAACACCCGGAAAATTCCCGAAGTCAGCCATCTCTGGATGAAATCGTCACTCGAAGCGCGGCAGCAATTGCTGACCAGATTCGGAGGGCGGCGGCGTTGGCCAAGTCGGAAATGGACCTGCAAATCGACGTGGCCACCGCACTCAAGAAATTTGCCGCCAACGCCAAGATCACCCTGGAAGGCCACCACAACGTCACGGTTGCGACGGGGCGTCCCGATTCTGTTTATGGCAGTGTGATTGTCGAATACAAGGAGCCCGGCAAGCTTTCACCCAACAAGGACGCGGCTCCCTTGGCAAAAGGAAGGATCGGGCAGCGAACCTCCCGAAACGAGAATCTGAAGTGCAGACCCTGGAAATCTGCACTAGCGTTTTTATGCCCTGAATAGGTGCCGGGTAACCGATCTTCAATGAGAGCCCAAATCACTTGGTCCGGAACGCATGAATCCCAGTGTAGTCAACCAAACGATTGATATTCTTCAAGGTGAAAACCTTACCGCGAGTGGCGATAAGCATTTTTCGCATGTCTTCTCGTCGCACGCCGAAGCCTCTCCCAGCAATGCAGGCTATAACCTCATACTTTGGCTGGTCGGGAGGCTGTCCTGCCAAGCTTAGTTCACCAAGATGCTGAATCCGGGTCACCTTGTCCCGCGCAGTACCGTCGTCTTCGGTCACCTTAGCTTCAATGATCACTTTGGGATTGAACTCGCTCGGGATGATGAAGTCCGGGGTTTGGTCAAAGCCCGGAATGCGTTCGGCGCGTTTGGTTTTTCGATAACTCACTCCCGCGCCTGATAGTACGTCTTCGATTGCCGATTCCAGATTGTCGCCAACAAGTTCGCTAACCGAATCTCGGTGGCCGGCGAATGGCCTTCCAAGGAAGCGCTCGTAAAGGAGCATCGCGTACGGAACACCCAAGCCCGAAACGCTCCGCAATGACGTGAAAGCATTTTGCGTGTCTGCCTTGGCGAGCCGATGAAGTTTAGTGGCATCAGTTGTCGGGGCGCCCTCACTTAAAAGTTCGCAGGCTGCCTCAATCAGCACCTTGAACCTCTCATAGGTCACACCTTGTTCCTTTAAGGGTTCGGTCGGTCGCATCCTCACTTTGCGGTCCAATGTGCGTGCAAAACCCTGGGTGATTTCAACACCCGACCGCTGGCTGGCCAGATACGCCCACTCTGACGGCGAAAACCCGAGTATGGAACGCAAAACAATAATCGTGATGGGGTGGTTTACGGCCACGGGAAGAATCTCATCGACCGTCATGCGCTTAAAGGCTGCCGTGGCCTGCTTGAGCTTCTCGTACCCAGCCTCAAAGGTTTCATAGTCGATAAACCCTTCGCCTTTGGGCATTATCAGGAACTCGGAAACCAAGCTCGAAAATACGGCAGTCACATAACTTTCTGGATGAGCCTTGACTTCAGAGAACGGAACTTCGAACGGTTGTTTGAGCATTTCATTCACGGATAGATTTCTCACACCAGGGTGGGAGTGTACCTTGAAACTTCTATAGCAGGCGGTGGGCCCCCGCAAACCAGACTCTCGATCTTCCCAAATTCTCCAATGCCACGAATGAAGCCGGCCACTTCTGACACCTTTTCAGATATCGGGAGTTTCGAATCCCATCTCTTGTGGAAGTTCCATACCGCCAATCTGACAAGGTGTCCAAACGTGACGCACCGTGCGTCACCACGTGTACACTTCAGGCCGCCAGCCGCGAGCTTCGCCAAGTCCTCCCTGACGAGCGCTGCCACTTGTTCCAAGTCGTTGGCAATAAGGTGCCGCTTCGTCATGCCTGTTTTTCTGCATACGAAGACCGTATCAACAACCGAGGAGCCTGTGCCGCTGATGTGTATTGACGCACCCATCTCTGCCGGACAGGGAATGGACGCGGAGCACGTCAAACCAGCGTCTAGGATGGCAATCGCGATGGGATAGTACGCCTCGATCCTGTTATGGTGGTAGGTAAACACGAGGGGTCGCCCTGGCTTCAAAGCAAGCCCCACTTTTCGGAATACAGCCGAAAGTCCTTCTGTAAAGTGTGCCAACCCTCGGTTCATATTTTCGTTTCCGGTAAGCTCCCCCGCGTTTCGGGTTGTTACCTCGCGGAAGAAAGGTAGAGCGCGCCCCGCAAGGCGGCGCAGCCAGACGTAACAAAAATCCATGAGCTCGGCGTACTGCACGTTGCCGAGGTACGGTGGGTCTGTAAAAACTGCATCTAGTCCCTCGTCAGGGAGATCGGCGCTTGCCGCATCCCCGCACCGCAGATCGATAGATTTGGGACTTGTTTCTGACAATGGTCCATTGCCGGTTTCCCCAATCCGTTCATCGGGAATGCGGACCACGGCCTTACGGCCACCATTGTGGCGAATCTCAAAGGGATGGTCACAGTATGCTTTTGCCTTTGCGTATTTCTCAATGATGTTCGACCACCCCCCGCTGCCTACAATGGTTTCTTGCCGTCCGTTAGGAATACCCAGAAGATTCGACTCGCACTGCACGAGCCCCACGGGAAAGCCATGGACGGAGAATATGTCGAGGGATTTCAGTGCCATCGTGTCGTACCGGCAGAGCATGTTCTGATACCGTAGCAGGTCAGAGAGATTGGTCGCGAGCGCGCGTCGAATACGGTCACATCGTTCCTGGCTGACGAGCCTCGCACTGGTTTCCAGCCCAACGAGCTGCCTGCTATTGAACATCTCGGAATATTTCCGGTAACCCCAACGATGGAGCCGGTTGGTTTCATCTCCCTCTGGGATGCAGTCACTGGGAATAAACTCAGGTTCCAGCTTGCTTCGCAAATCTTCGGTTTCCGCTATCGCCGCGAGATCTTTTTCGTCGGGCTTCTTGAAGAATCTCCCTATATGTTTGGGTCTGCACTTCGGGCAATGGTATTCGATTGCGAACATTCGATGGCGCGGAGGGCCGGCACTGGCGTTCGGGTACTTCAGCATGGTATTGCAACGGGGGCAGCGGCATTGGTTCCTTTTGGCAGGCCCCGAGTCCGATAAAGGCGCTTGACAGGAGTTACACCTGCCAGGACTGCGCCGGTCGCTGCACTCGGTCAGTTCACCGCAGTCTGCACAGACAAAGACATTTTTCGGATGTCTTCGATCCTCTGCAAGAAGGTATCCGGGGAAAAGATCGACATCGTTCTGGCAGTTCCGGCATTGCTGGACTTTAATCCATAGGAAGTACTTCACATGGGCGTTCGTTGATCCGCAGCAGAGGCACGTAGTTCGATATAAGTGCCCCAGTCTTCCCCTCAAGGGCGGAGCGTAGCTCTTCGGCAGATTTCCGATAGGCCTTTAAGTCGACGTGCTCCATCTCCTCACGCACAATCCAATAGGCCATCGGGTTAATGTCATAGCCAAGGACGTCACACCCGATCCGATTGGCCTCCAAAAGAGGAGTCCCGCCTCCCATGAAAGGATCGCCTATCTTCAGGCCCTTGAGGTTGTGCGGCATATAAAAGGAATCGCGCAGCAAACCAGAGCCAAATTCTGATAACAAGAGGCCGCGGAAGAGCGTTCCAGGACGGCGCGCGAACCACTTATGTACAGCGATGACGGGCCGGTAATTCTGTTGGATCTGCTTTTCGCGCAACGCTAGGCTTGCAATGAAAGGAATGTCAAAGTTCTCTTCAATCACAATTGCTGTCCTTGAGAAGCACTGGCGTAGATCTGCGTTTCTGCCACAAGGGATTGTACCATCTTTGCTTCACAAAAAAGGCATCCAGGAAACCCTGGCAGAAAGTGGGATACCCAAGGGGGGACGTGAAGGAAGACGAAGAAAATTGAGGTAGTTCGCGGGTTTAATCCGACCCTGTTATGGCGACGTAAAGTCGCTGCTACTCAGCGGTGTATAATCCCAAATCGTGGCAAGCCCTACTGGCGTCAATCACAAAACGGCTAACCGTCGAACTCGGCACGCACGTGCGCAGCCTGAACTCCATGTACCGGGATTACGGGGTCGGCAAGGTTTACAAGGTCCGGGACGGTCTCTGCAAGGTTGAATTCAACCCCTCAGTTTTTTCTCTCCCGCCTTTCCGCTCGGAAAACTTCATTCTGAGCCTGGACGAAGTGGAGGTTTGTCCCACGCCGCTGGAACGGGCGAAGGCGGGCCATTGGGAGGAAGCCTGGAAATTCGACCTGCGGCAGATGGCGGCGCGCTTCCTGACGACGAACAAGGGCGGGCAACTCTCCAACGCCCGCACCGAGATTCTGCCTCATCAAATCTTCACGGCGTACACCGTGGTTTCCAGTCCCCGGCGGCGCTTCATGCTGGCTGACGAAGTGGGCCTGGGCAAGACCATCGAAGCGGGCATGGTTTGGCAGGCGCTCTTTCAGCGCGGTTACGCCAATCGAACTCTCATCATTACGCCCGCAGGACTTACCCGCCAGTGGCAGGAAGAATTCAAGGACAAGTTTCAGGCTGGCGATTTCGAGATTTTCGG
Source organism: uncultured Acidobacteriota bacterium (assembly GCA_963765485.1). Classification (GTDB taxonomy): domain Bacteria; phylum Acidobacteriota; class Terriglobia; order UBA7540; family UBA7540; genus CAVROP01. Next base: position 22,600 of record CAVXWN010000004.1, read on the forward strand.
CCGCGACTTCACGGCCACCAACCCGCGCATCTGGGACCTGCGCGCCCGCGCCATCGCCTCGCTCGACCGCCTGAAGCGCAAGGAGCACAAGCGCATCCTGCTGGAAAACCGCCCCTGGGACCTGATCATTTTTGACGAGGCGCACCGGCTGAGCGCCAAGGAATACGGGAGAAAAACCGACCGGACGCAGAACTATCAACTGGCGGAAGCCCTGCGCGGTTACACGGACGCTTTGCTGCTGCTGACCGGCACACCCCACTCGGGCGATCCCGACCACAGCCGCTTTATGAACCTGGTGCGGCTGCTGGAACCCAAGGTGGATTTTTCCACCCTCACCGACCAGCCGCTGTTCCGCGAACCCGGCGCGGTGCCTTATTCCAAGCTGATTCTGCGCACGCCGAAGCTGCGGGTGACGGACGCCGAAGGGAAGGTGGTCTTCAAGGGACGCATGACTCATCCCTTGCCCTTCGCCATGTATCCCGACGAAAAGGAGTTTTACACCGCCGTCGAGGACTACATCCGCACGGGCTACAACTCGATTGAAAAAATCGAAGACCCCATGCACAAGCGCGCCGTGGGATTCATCCTGACCACTTTCCAGAAGTTGAATGCCAGTTCGTTCCAGGCCATCAAGGCGGCGCTGGAAGGACGCCTCGCGCGCCTGGGCAAAAAGCTGGAGGAAGCTCCCGGAAGAGGAGGAAGAGGACCGCGATGAGCGCTTCCAGGGCGAACTTGACGAAAGGGACGTGGTGCTGAAGACCGACCGCGAGTTCCTGAAAGACGAAATCAAGACGCTCAGGAAGCTCTTGGCCATTCCGGTGACGCGGGAAAAGAAAATCGACAGCCTGCGCGACCTGCTGAAGAAGATTGACACGGAAACGCCGGGCGCCAAGGTGCTGATCTTCACCGAATACCGCCGCACCCAGGAATTCCTCAAAGAGCGCCTGGAAAAATGGTACGGGAAAAACACCGTGGTGCTGATTAACGGCGACATGGAACTGGAGGGCAAGACGCCGGAAGCGGAGAGCAAGCGTCGCAGCCAGCGCGTCTTCCGGGAAGAGCCCTCCGTGCGCTTCCTGGTTTCAACCGAGGCCGGCGGCGAAGGCATTAACCTTCAGTTCTGCTACATCGTGGTGAATTACGACCTTCCCTGGAATCCCATGCGTTACGAGCAGCGCGTGGGGCGCGTTTACCGCTACGGCCAGGAGAAAGTGGTGCAGATTTACAACCTCCGCGCCCGAGACACGGTGGAGGAGACCGTGCGCTCCTATTTCGAGCAGCGCTTGCGGGTGGCGGCGCAGGCCCTCCAACAGGTGACCGGCGAAAACCCGGAGGAATTGATCGCCAGCCTGAACTGGCAACTGGAAACGGAGATCGAGCCGGACGAGATTTATAAGCGGGCTCTGGTGGATGGGACGCTGAACAAACAGACTAAAGAGGAAATCCAAGCGGCCGTGCGGCGGGCGCAAGAGGCGTTTGAGATTGCCACCCAAAGCCTCTTCAAGGATGCTTCCAGCTATAGCTTCGACAGTTACCAAAAGGTGCTGGCCAGCCCGGTGAGCTTGAAGGACTTGGAAGACTTCACGCTGAAGTTTCTGGCCCGCGAACGGCGGCAGGTGCAACGCAGAGACGGGTTCTATGAATTCCTGACGCCCGAAGCGATGAAAGAGAACGGCCTTGATGAGCGCTACCGGAGGGCCACGTTTGACCGTTCAACAGCAATCCGTGATTCACAGGCGGATTTCCTCGCGCTCGGGCACCCGTTCATTGACGCGATGCTGCGCCGGGTGGGAGATTACAGTTTCGGCGGGCATTCAACAGTTCGAGTAATCTCGGCGAATGACCTTGGTTCCGCCGCGGCCAGGGCAGGCTACCAGTTCAATTTCACCATCCGCTCGCGAGTTCAGCGTGAAGACGGGGATGAATACCTTTTCGACATGCACACGGTGGTTGTGCTGCCTGATGGAAGCATCGACCCAGAGCTTCCCTCATTGGCTGCAAGTCGCTATAGCGAGAATGACTCGCCCTCACCGCAAATCGAAAGAGCCCTGGATTCGCTCGACAAAATGGATGTCGAGGAAGCGTTTCAATATGCCAAGGCCCATGTTGAACGCACCGCCCAGCTTTGGGATTGGGATGAAGATGTCGAGTTGATAGGCGTGGCAAGAGTCGTAACCCTTCCTGCAAACTGAAACATGTCACCTCGATTATGCTCGGATGGGGGCCAACGCTAATCGTGGTAGGCATAGACGAGGTGCGTGACGGTGGGTGGACCGTCAGAGAGGTGGAAGGAGCGCGCTCGGTCCCAAATTTGGCGGTCGGCCACAGTGGCTCGCTCGTGCTGGCGTAGGTGCTCTGCCCAGGACTCGACGACGAAGGTTTCCAGGTAGCGACCTTCCTCCGCGACATCCTCAAAGAGCCCCCAATCCACGGCTCCGTCCCGCCGGCGAACGCGACCGAGTTCGTGCATGGCCAAAGTGAACTCCTCTGCCTTCTCCAGGCTAATCCGGTATTCGACTGTGACGAGCACTGGCCCGCGCTGCGCTTGCGGTTCATTCACCACGACCGGTCCGGGTCGAGAGAAGGGTTCGAGGTCACGCCCTCGGCCGAAACTGACCGGATAGCGAGCCGCCGCGATGAGGCTGAGCGCCAGCGCCAGGCCAGCCACGAGCAGGGCTCGAGGGATGCCCACGTGCTCAGCGACGGAGCCCCAGAGGGCGCTGCCCACGCCCAGCCCCGCGGAATAGGTGAGCTGATAAAAAGCGAGAGACCGGCCGCGTACCCAGGCCGCCGTGTTGAGTTGAATACTGGTATTGAAAGTAGAAAATGCGGCGGTCCAGGCAGACCCGGCGGCGAAAGCGGCCGCGCAAGCCACCGGAAAGTGGTGCCACACAGCCATCAGCGTCAACGCGCCCGCATAGAGGAGCGTGGTTGCGCGCAGTAGACGCTGGATGCCCAGTCTCCGCTGGAGGCTTGGCAGAATAGATCCGCCGAGCACCGCACCCGATCCGAAAAATCCGAGCAGGACGCCGTACCCAGCGGCCCCACGCCCCAGGTTCTGGCGCGCAAAGAGTGGCACCAGGCCCCAAAAGGCGCTCGCCCCGAGCATGAACAGAGAGGTGTGGACCAACGGTGAGCGGATGGAGGGAGCGTGGGCCACGTAGCGCCATCCGGCCCTCATGGCTCCGAGCACGCGCTCCGCCGGCAAGACGCTTTTGCGTGGCCTGCGGCGCCAGCGGTAGAGCACCACGATGACGCCCAGGAACGAAACCGCGTTAAGCAGAAAAACGGCCCCGGAACCGGCTGCGGCCACCACCAGTCCGCCGAGCGCCGGACCCGCGGCGCGCGCCACATTGAAGCCTACGGAGTTGAGCGAAACGGCCGCGGGTACCTCCGCGTTCGGGACTAGTTCAGGCACAATCGCTCCCCAAGCCGGTCCGTTCAAGGCGCCGCCGAAGCCAAGCAGGAAGGTGAAGGCTAATAGGAGGAGTGGCGTGGTCAGGTGAAAGACCGTCAGGATACCCAGCCCGGCTGCCGCCCCGAGCATCCAGCTTTGGCTGAAGATGAGCAGCCGGCGGCGGTCCACCACGTCCGCAAGGGCCCCGGCCGCGAGCGACAGCAGGAACACCGGCAGGGCGCCTGCCGTCTGAATCAGTGAGACTATCAACGGCGAAGGCGCAAGCTGGGTCATGAGCCAGCTCGCACCAACCTCTTGCATCATCGTGCCGAGGTTAGAAGCGACAGAAGCAATCCACAAGACGCGGAAGAGTTCCCGCCGCAGCGTGATCCAGGCAGAAGAAACAGAAATGCGCCGCTTAACATTCGCGTGAATCGCCAAGTTTGCGCTTACGGCGAGTTTCTCCGTCCCACCGTTCGAGTCGGCCATCGTACCTCCAGAATACAACAAGCGGGTTCCGCTTCGCGAGCCAAGTGGAAACGACTGTGGGCGGAACCGAACACAGGGAGGGCTGCCGCGTGCGTGGGGGAACGCGTCCGGTGCACGGCGGGTTCAGGCGCGCGAGTCCGTGGCTGAGGACGTCAAGCCCGACCAGGCCGCTCCCGTAGTAGACCCTTCGGCCCCTAAAATGCCTATCTGTCAGTATGAGGGCGAGGATGTGGACATTATGTCCGAACGATTCAAGGAGGAAGTGAGAAAATGCGCACTCATTTGGGCTGTTCGGGGCAGGTGGAGTTCGGGGCCGTCAGCAAGGAAACCCAGCAGAAGCTCGAATATGTTGAAGCGACTTGGCTGGAGTTTATTCCTGAGTCGGCGTCGCTCGAGGTTCGGCACGTCCAACCTGACGACCGCCCCGCGCTACCGGAGATCGCGGGAGAACTGATTGAGTTCCTAAGTGTGTTGTCGGATGACGAACGTGCGCAGGTTCCCGGCGGCACCCTCTACTATCATGATGAAGTGAAAGGACAGCACGTCAGGCTGAAGGTCTGGAAAGGTGGTTTCTTGTCTATTGCCTGGGCTCGACCTGATTATGCGCATGCGAACTGGGAACAATACCGCAGCCAACCTGTCTCGGTTGTTCCAGAGCCTTATCAGCGACTGAACGGCAAATTCAGTTTTGAGGGGATCCCCACCGCTGCGGATGACATTCGCAAACTCCTGGATCGCACGGCTGGGCTCTATTCCGAGGGAGATTTTGAAATCGTCGCCCGAATCGATCGGATCGAGATCACCCTGCGTGACGTTAATTCGAGCGTTTTGCCCTTGGTCTACGCGCTAATGGTTCTGGCAAGGCCCGGTTCGCTTCAAGGGGAGATCGACGTTAGTTCGTTTCGGGCCGGCGACCTGGATGAGTACTGCCGTTTTGCTTTTCGCGACGGCGAGGTGTGGCTGGTGAGACCGTCATTATGGGGGGGCTTAGTCGAAACCCAACCCCAGCCGCCACCGCCCCTGGAACGCGTCGCGTGAGGAGGAGCACTATGGACTATGGATTCACTGAGTATCAAAGGGCCGTTCGAGACCTTGCCTACGAGATTGCCGAAAAGGAAATCCGCCCGGTGGCGGCGGAATATGACCGGGAGGCTAAGTTCCCCTGGCAGGTTGTGAAGGTGCTCGCGCAAACGGACCTTTTCCGCGTGTTCATCGACGAGCAGTACGGGGGCATTAGCGAGGGCACACCGATCATGAACATGGTGATCGTGACCGAAGAACTTTCAAAGGCGTGTGGCGGTATCGCGCTCAGTTTTGCCGGCACAGCGCTCGGCGCGCTGCCGATCATCCTCTCCGGCAGCGAGGAACAGAAGCAGCGATGGCTGCCGGACGTTGCCGCCGGGAAACGACTGGTCGCCTTTGCGCTCACTGAACCCCAGGCCGGTTCGGACGCTGCTGCCGTGCGCACCACGGCCATCCGCGACGGCGATCATTACGTGCTGAACGGCACCAAGCAGTGGATTACCAACGGCGGGGAGGCGGAACTCTATTCCGTCATCGCCCTCACCAATCCCGCCAAGGGCCCGCGCGGCGCCTCGTGCATAGTGGTCGAGAAAGGCGCGCCGGGATTCAGCTTCGGCAAGAAGGAAGACAAGCTCGGGATTCGCGCTTCCGCCACGTGCGAACTGGTTTTCCAGGACTGCCTCGTCCCGGTCGAAAATTGCCTGGGCCGGGAGGGCACGGGCTTCATCACTGCCATGCGCACCTTCGACGTTTCCCGTCCCGGGGTGGGCGCGCAGGCGGTAGGCATCGCGCAAGGGGCTTTCGACCTGGCGCTCGAGTACGCCTGCACCCGCAAGCAGTTTGACGCGCCGATTGGATCCTTCCAAGGACTGCGATTCCTGCTGGCCGATATGGCGATGAAGATTGAAGCCGCACGCGCCCTTGTCTATGCGACGGCACGCCACATCGATACGAAGCCCAAAGAGCGGCCGACGCTCTATTCCGCGATGTCCAAGTGCTTCGCCGCCGACGTCGCTATGGAAGTCACCGTGGACGCGGTGCAGGTCTTTGGCGGCTACGGCTACATGCACGACTACCCGGTTGAAAAGTACATGCGCGACGCGAAGATCACCCAGATCTACGAAGGCACCAACCAGATCCAGCGTGAAGAGATCTCCAAGGCGCTCGTCAGCGGTTTCCACTCGAGACGGCCCGCCAGCGTTGCCCGCGCCGCGTAGGCGACTAGGGAGAAAGCAGAAATCAGAAACTAGAAACCAGAAACTGGTAATCTTGTTTTCCAGTCTCTGGTTTCTGCTTTCTTTCGCCGCCATGGAATTGAAGCTGCAAAAGTCGCTGCCGCTCCCCGCGGCGGCTATCGCCTTCCGGCCGGAGTACCTCGATTTCCGCCGCGGCATTCACGTGGGCAATCTCGAGGACAACGAACGTATCACGCGCATTCTGAAGCTCGCGCTGGAATTCCGCTACGCTCAGCCTTTCGTGACAGAGCGCTGGGGACGCGGCGTTTACTGGCAATGGATCGGCTACCTGCCTCGGGCCAATCGCGAAGCCATGCCACTCTCCTCGCACGTCAGTTTCGGCTGCTCGAAGTTTTTCATCAGCGTGGACCCGGAAGAAAAGCTCTTCAAGTGCGGCATGCAGGTCGAGCGTGGCTACGGCAGAGCACCGCGCGAGTACCGCCAGTGCCAGTTGCAATCCGACTGGGACTGGCACCGCTTGCTCCGTTCGCTCAAGCCGCGCAGCCCCATGGAGCGCGAACTCACGCGCTTGGTGCTCCGGGAAGGATTCATGCTTCACGGCGGCAGTTGGGAGACCGAGCCCCCCTACTTCTCCCCTGACAATTTCCCGTCCATGCAGAAGCTCCGAGGTTTCCTGGCCGCCGCTCCCGCCGCCCACTGGGCTGGATTCCAGATCTACTACCCCATGAGCGAAGACGATGTTCGCGCCTCGACCGGGCTCGACCTCGTCGAGTCGATGCTCGCCGTCTTCCGCGAAGTAACTCCCGTTATGAACCTCTGCATGCGGATCCAACTCACGGAGCGGGAAGCAGTAAGCAAAATGCTGCATGCGACATACGAAGAGTGAGCGACGTTTTCCGTTATCTGTTGCCGGCTTTCTCCTCAGGAAAAGAAAAGAAGTCACCAAGGGTCCGGCCACGAGTCGGGGGAGGGGTGCCGGGAGGACGGGGGCGGGGTCGAGGGAGCTTGGGTCGAGGGAGCTTGGGGCGATGGAGCTTGGGTGGATGGAGCTTCGGACGGCGGAGCTTGGGTCGGCGGAGCTTGGGTCGACGGAGTTTGGGTCGACGGGGTCGATTCCTGCTTTCCACCGAAGTGATACACAATGCCTATGGAGTATTCGATGTTTTGCGCCGACCCACTGATCGGAAAGTAGGCGGTGTAGGCCGTGGTAGACGAATTGGGCAAACCGTAAGTGGGGGAGCCCGTCCAGTGATCGCGCACGTCGATCCGCAGGTCGACCCTCGAAGCCACTTTCATATCGAACCCGCCACCGAAGTTAAAGCCCGGCTTGCCTTGGGACGTCAACGTGGCGCTGGGCCCGCCGGCGAACCCTTGTGACTTAGCCAGGCTTTGACCGCTACTGGTGGGAGAGAAGAGGTCATATTCCACACCCGCCACGGCATAAGGGCGGATGCCCTTCCAGACTCCTGGATAGTGCGCGACAAGGTCCCCGCTGAACCTGTTATTCCTCACGCCATATCCCTTTACCTGCGTGGGATTATAATTGAAGTAGCTTAGTTCAAGGTTGTTTTGGCCGAAGCCGCCGGAACCTTCTATTCCAAATATCTTGCTCTTGAGCAGCGGTGCCTCGACTCCCACGGTCACCTTGCCGCCGCTGGCGTACTTCGAGGCGTAGTTAACATAGTATTCAGTGAACGACTTCTGGTCGCGGAGCGATGAACCCCCTCCCATTACGAACACCTTATAATCTTGAGCGCGCCCCGTGGTCGTACTGAGGCAGAGCGCCATTGTTATGATCAAACCCTGCACAACCTTCTTAGCAGTCATATCCTCATCTACCTCCCAGGTGTCGTGAAATATGGTTTGATTCCACGGTGGCGCCGCTTTGCCGATTCAGGAAAGCTGCGTGCTCCCACTTTGAGGCACACTCATTCTCTGGCTCGCCGCCTTAAATAGTGGCACACGCTCATTCTCTTGCCAAGTCAGGTTTCCTATTCTGGACGCCAGACCGCACTCCAGTCCCGCGCGGCCCGGATGCTTACGCAAATCGGCCCGTGGGCAGTTGAGGAGGGTGCGCCTTGCTCGCTGCGTCCGTTTCTCCACAGCGGGCGCCTTCTTGCTAACAATCCTTCGATGCATGGTGCCCCTCTAAGAGTTGGTTCGCTTGCGCGGTCGCCCATGAAAAGATTGCAAAGCATTGTTACCTCTAGCCTCAGTTTACGCATTATGGGGCCGAATGTGGGTGGAAGTCCAGTATTACGGACCGCTTGTTTCCTTTGCCGCCGCCGTGTAGCATTTCCTTATGTCTTCGAGAGGCGGCGCCCGTGTAATGCTGGGCGGGCACGCGCATAATTATCCGGGAGGAGTGGATGGCTGATACAACTGCTGCGAACCTTTCTTCAATTGCGCCGCTGACGGCGCTCACCGAGGAAGAACGGATGTTCCAGGCGGCGGCGCGCGAATTCGCCGAAAAGGAAATCCGCCCGCACGTCGAGGACATGGACCGAGAGGGCGTTTTCAATCACCAGTTGATCGGTAAGTTCTTCGAGCAAGGTTTCATGGGTCTGGAAGTTCCGGAGGCTTATGGGGGCAGCGGTGGAACATTTTTCATGGCCATCCTCGCCATTGAAGAGTTCTCGCGGGTGGACGCTTCGGCTGGCGTGGTAATCGACGTCCAGAATACCCTGGTGAACAATGCCTTGCAGAGGTGGGGCAGCGAAGCCCAAAAGCAAAAGTTCCTCCCGCGCCTGGTCAACGATGTTCTGGGCGCCTACGCTCTCTCCGAGCCAAACTCTGGTAGCGACGCTTTCTCCCTTACCGCCCGCGCCCGCGCAGGACGGCGACCACTTCATCCTGAACGGCCGCAAGCTCTGGATCACAAACGCCACGGAAGCCGGTTTGTTCATTGTGTTCGCGACCGTCAATCCCCAACTCGGCTACAAGGGCATCACGGCGTTCCTGATCGAGCGCGATACGCCCGGCTTCAGCGTGGGCAAGAAGGAGGACAAGCTGGGAATTCGTGCCTCCTCCACGTGTGAATTGATTTTGGATGAATGCCGCGTTCCCCAGGCGAACGTGCTCGGGGAAGTGGGCAAGGGTTATAGGGTGGCGATTGAAACTTTGAACGAGGGACGCATCGGCATAAGCGCGCAGATGCTCGGCCTCGCAGGCGGGCGCGCTCGAACGCGCTATCGGCTACGCGAAAGAACGTCAGCAGTTCGGCAAACCCATCGCACAGTTTCAAGCTATCCAATTTCAGCTTGCCCGCCTTGCGACTGACGTCGAGGCCGCGCGGCTGATGGCTTACAACGCCGCCCGCCTGAAAGGATGCCCGCCAGCCCTTCGCTGAAGGAAGCCGCCATGGCCAAGTACTTCTGCTCCGAGGTGGGCGAGCGCGTGGCCTCCGAATGCCTCGAAGTTTACGGCGGCTACGGCTTCACCAAGGATTATCCCGCCGAGAAGTATTTCCGCGACTCAAAAATCGGGAAAATCTACGAAGGCACGTCCTTCATGCAGCTCCAAACCATCGCCAAGTTGATGCTAGGGTGAGAGATCCATACGGGGAATCGTCGGGAGGACCTGGAACGCAGAACTACGATGGTGCTACGATTGGAAGTCTCACAAGTAAGGTCCAAATACCGAAAGGATCGCCAGCTTTGCGGTCGCAGGCAAGAGTGCCTGTGCCACGCCTACAAGTAAAGTCAGAATACTGAAAGGATCACTAGGGCCATGAACCGTACCCGACTGCTTTTCCCCTTGGTTTTTCTCTTGGCATCGAATGTTCCCGGATGGGCTCAAACGCCCCCGCCGCCGCTGATCTCGCCAGAAGTGGACTCGGACAATCGCGTTACCTTCCGCTTGCGCGCTCCGAATGCTAAGGAGGTGATGCTTGCCCGAGAGGGCGCAGAACCCGCGCCCATGCAGAAAAACGAGCAAGGTGTTTGGAGTGTGACTACCAATCCAATGGAGCCGGATTTCTACGGCTACTCGTTTGTCGAAGATGGGGTGCGCTTGATTGACCCGTCGAACCATCTGATGAAGCCCAACTTGCTCAACCCGCAGAGCGTTGTGCACGTGCCCGGCCCAGCCTCACTGCCGTGGGAGATCAACGACGTTCCACACGGCGCCATCCACCACCACTTCTACAGGTCGGGGATCGTGGGCGATGATCGGGACTTTTACGTCTATACCCCGCCCGGCTATGATTCCAGAGCAAAGGAACTATACCCTGTCTTTTATCTTCTGCACGGTTTCAGCGATGATGCGAGCGCCTGGACCGCTGTGGGGCGGGCTCACGTGATTCTCGACAACCTGATTGCGCAGCGGCGGGCTAAACCCATGATTGTCGTCATGCCGCTGGGCTACGGCGCGCCGGAGATCCTCTCCCAGGGCGTCGCGGCATTTCACGATGCCAGCCTCCGGCAACGAAACTTCGAGAAGTTTCGCAATGCGTTGGTCAACGAAGTCATCCCGCAGGTCGAAGCGGATTATCGGGCGTCAAAGGATCGTAACTCCCGGGCCATCGCAGGCTTATCAATGGGCGGCGCCGAGTCTCTCATAACCGGCCTGAACACTCTCAACCACTTCGCTTGGATTGGCGCTTTCAGCTCGGGTGGACTTTCTGAGGAGTTTGATGCAGAGTTCCCAGGGCTCGACTCGAAAGCAAACAATCAGGTGCGATTGCTTTGGATCGCGTGTGGTACCGATGACCATCTCATCGAGGTAAACCGCAAGTTCCGTGACTGGCTTCGGTCCAAAGGCATTCAGCACGCCGATATCGAAACCTCAGGCGCGCATACCTGGATGGTCTGGCGGCGCAACCTTGCCAGCTTCGCTCCGCTCTTGTTCCAGAAGAACGCGCCTTGAGCGAGGGATGTCCCACGCCCGTTACATCCCCCGCCCGCGAAGCTTTTCGCGGATTTCGCGTTCCGTCCGGGCCTGCTTCATTTCCCGAAGTAGGCCGGCAAGAGATTCTTCGGGGTCCTCCCGGCGCCGTTCCTCCGCCCTCTTCCGAACGTAAGGAACAGCTCGAATCAGAATCGCAATGATCGCGACGCTGAGGACTGTGATCACTCCCCCGAGGATCGCGTGTGACGCGAAAACATTTACCCAAGCCACAATCAGCAACACACCCAGCCCAAGGCTGAGTGCGGCTGCGATGCCGGCGGCAAAATCCGCCAGCCAATAGAGTCTTGATTTTTTCATTGCACTCGCAAACTTAACCTACCAAGAACAGTTTGGCAAGCCCCCCTCTGCACCCGAGTGGCCAGTGGTCAGTGGCTAGTCGGGTTAGTCGCAAGCAGAGCCGGGGCGTTTAACCCGAATTCGTAAGTTGAACGAGATTCCTGGTTTCATGGAGTGGGAAAACCTCCTCTCAAAACAAAGGGCTTGAAAGAGAGGCGAATGCCCGGTAGCCTTGCACTTTGGACCGTAAAAGAAACCTGCCCCCTCGCGGCAGCAACTTCAGGGAGCCGAATATGGCAAAGCCAAAGGGCGTCGTGATCAATGGTATTCGATTCAGACCTGGAGAGGTCGATTGGGAAGACGCGCACGGCGCGAGTCGCGACAAGCTGCCAGACTTCGATGCGATGCGTCAAGGCGGGCAGTACATTGGTTCGAAGATTACTTCCGCTGGCCTCATCGCCAAAATTGGAAAATACCTTCTGGTGATCACTGAGAAGGATGAAGCCCTGACGGAATTCGATTACACGTTGATTCCCCTACACGTCAAGGTCCAGATTCGCTACAACTGATCGATTCAGCCAGGATTTGCCAGCGGGCGTGATTCAGACTGTCCTGGTCACGATGCTCAGCTCCCGTGGCTTGTCGGGATCCAACCCCTTCACCTCGGCGAGCATGGCTGCGAAAATCTGCCCCGGCACGATGTAAGGGATGGGTGTGTAGATTTCCGGGACAGGATCGGGGATTCGGATCACTCGAGCGGCGCCGGGTATCCGCGCATTCGAGGAGGAAAAGACCAGGGTCTCTGCACCCAGGGCGTGCAGACGCGCCGTCAATTTCAACAGTTCTCGAAATGTCTTGCCGGGTGGCATGAAGACCAGGGCGGGGAAGTCCGGCTCGATCATCGCAATCGGTCCGTGAAGGAAGTCAGCCGCGGAGAATCGTTCCGCAACGACATAGCAGGTTTCCATCAGCTTCAAGGCCAGCTCGTAGGCATTGGCTAAGTTAATGCCGCGCCCCACCACGACGCACCGGCGCATGTAACGGTAGCGCTCGACCAACGTCCCGATTTCCGGCGCCAATTTGAGCGCCTGTTCGACCCGGTGAGGGATTTCGCTGATATCGGCAAGAACAATCCGCGTGCTCAAGCTCGAAGCCAACAGGTAGAGCAGCAGCAGTTGACCGGTGTAAGTCTTGGTCGCAGCCACGGAGCGCTGCTTCCCCGCATGGACAAGGAACACCTCGTCCACCAAACCGGCCATCGTCGAGTGGGCCTCGTTGGTGATGCCGAGTGTGTACGCGCCAAGACGCCTCGCCGACTTGAGCACCAGATTGATATCCGTTCCTTCACCCGATTGCGAGATGCCCACCACCAGAGTCCGGCGAAAATCCAACCGCGCATGATAGAGGGTATGAATCGATGGAGCACTCAATGAGACGGGGATGCCCGTCATCAACTCAAGCAGGTAGCGTGCAAAAAGCGCGGCATTGTCGGATGTCCCCCGGGCCACCAAGACTATGAGCCGGAAGTTCTGTTTGCGGGCGAAGCCGGCAAATGCCAAGGCATGGTCGCGCTCGGCGGCCAGCGTGCGTTTGAGTCCCAGGGGCTGCTCCAGAATTTCCTTCATCATTTGAGACATAAGGCACCATGGTACAGATCATTCAGATTGCGAACGCAACGGCTTGTGAAACGATATCCCTGACCGATCTCGCAAGCTAGGGGTTTGTTCCTCGTTCTCTAGCTATCTCGCCTCAGCTCCTGCTCGACCCAGATAGGGATAATCTCTTCTTAACCGGGATCACTTCCCTATCGCACCTTGTTGTACGTTAGTATCGCTGCGCCGGGTTTGTCCTTGATCTCCACGCGCAGCCCCTGTTCGAGCAATTCGCTGCCGGGCACTATTGCGGATGTCCCCCCGTCCATATCCACGACGGCGTATCTCGCCGCCGGATCAAGACCGTGTGGGTAAACACGAATGTTGGTTTCATCACTCGTCTCATGGCGGAAGGCCTGGATCATCCCGTCACCCTGCTCGGGACGATCGAATTGCCAAGCCATCCAGAGGTCTTTTTGCAGGTTGTAGGGGGTCAACGGGTAGTAGTCGCCCAACATGCGGTCCGCCACTTGGCGCCACTGGTCGGCCAAACGCCGGTAGAGGTCCCAGTTGATATCCGGCTTCCGAGCGTCTACAGCCACCCCCCACGCGGGCGTGAGATAGCTGCGCGCGGTGTACACAAGCCCCTTGGGAATGTAGTAAACTCCCGTGCCGTAATAAGGGATCCACGAGGACAGACCGTAGGTGTGCCCCTGATTCCCCACCGCAGCATCGGGATTTCCATCGAACGGCTGATAGTCGCTCCGCAAAAGCGGTACGGCCCGGCGCATAGTTTCCAAATCGAGCCGCCGGCCACCCGAGGCGCAGCTATCGATGAGCATGCCCGGATGCCTCCGCCGGAGTTCATCCCAATAGGCTAAATAACCTTGCACATGAAGATTCTCCGTGATGCCCTGGCGATCCGGAGCATCGTTGTTACGCCAATACTCCAGTGGATCCATATTGAAATCCTGGCGGTACACATCCACTGCCTGTTCGGTAATCAGTTTGTCGAAATGATTCATGACCCACGCCCGTGCTGCCGGATTCCCGAGGTTCAGAAGCTGCGTATCACCACTCCCGCCCACCAGCCATTCCGGATGCTTCTGCGCCTGCCACTCCTTGAACATCCCTTCGGGTTCAAACCAATGACTTTTGAACCACGCCAATGCTTCCGGATTCTCAAGGTCAAGGAGTTGCCTTTCACCAGTCCCGCCCAGCAGCCATTCCGGATGCTTCTCCGCCAGCCACGAGCCCTTGAACACACGTTCGGGTTCAAACCAGAGAACCATTTTCATTCCCCGGGCGTGAACGTAATCACTCACAGCTCTGACGCCGTTTGGGAAGCGCACGGGGTCCGGCTCCCAGGTTCCCACCTCCCACCAGCCTTTATCGCAGGGATACCAGCCGGCATCGACCCACCAGTAATCGACTTTGACCTTCTCACGCGCCAGTATGTCGATAAACTGTTTCTCACCGGTCTCACTGGTCTTCATTCCCGGAAACCAAGCTCCATCACAAAAGGGATAGAAGGGGCTGGGCAACTTCCCACCCGGGCGGGGCAGGTTATGCGCCAACATCCAGCGCCGCCAGAGGTTCTGCGCCCGAAGGCTATCCTTTCCTTGCCAAAAGAGCAGCGCAATGAGCGGCGATCGGACTTCCTCCCCGGGTTTCAGGTAGAGCTGTGTCACTTCCTGGCCCGCCCGGATGCGGAGGCCCCGATCCGCCTGCCGCTGGAACGCTGTAGCCCATTGGCCCGGCCAACCCACGGCCAGAATCATGCCTCCGCCCGGCTGCTGCAAGTTGAAATATGGAAACGCCGCGCTGGTGGGCCGCCCACCGGCTGGCGAAAATATTTGGGTTGTGTTCGGGAAGAGGGTTTGCTCAAATGGCTGAAAACTCTCCGCGAAATCGTAATCCCCTCGATGGTAGTGAAGCGTGAAATCCGCATCCTTCTCGGCCTTGATCTGAAAATCGAGCCCCTCGATGTTCTCGAGAATCGGGGTGTTCGCGTTTCCTGTGTTGCGGAAGTACGCCGTCCACTCCACTGCCGGGAAGTCCGAGTACACCACCGCCACGCAGCGCACCTCCAGGCCGGACTTCGGGTCTGTCCACGTGAAAGTATGCTGGGTCCGATCCTTGTCGAGTTGCTTCTGGTCAATCCTCTTTGGCCAAATCGCGAGAAGATCAACGGATGACTTGCCGTCGTACACAAAAGAAAACGGCAGTGACCTGCCCGCTGGATCAAGATGCTTCGCCGCCCATCGGCTTGAATCCTTGATCTCGTCGGGAGTCGGAGTTGTCGCCAGAGCGAAGCTCGAAAACATCGCCATGAAGATTGCCGCTATTACGACGTTGAACTGTCTCATGTCCGCTCTCTCTCTTTTGGGTTCCCTCTTCAGTTTGCTTTCCTATCCAGGACTTCCGCTTTCGACCCTAGCCAGGACAGAAGGCATTGCGCCAATCCGTCAGTAGTGGCGGCATAGCCACATCCTAGACCATATTATCCCGGATTTCCCAATACCGACTCCGTCCCGACCGACAACTTACACCTGTCCACGCCTGAAGGCAATTGCCAGTCAGGTTTTCAGCGTTCGGTCACTTCACCTGGTACAGAAAACCCCGGTCAGGTCGCATTTGGATGGAACCCCGAAATGAATCAACTCAACACGACGGTGTGCGCTGTATACTGCTGCGGGCAGAATTGTTCCGCAAATTCTGCGTTCCCTACGACAACCGGCTGTTCGACGCGCTGGGCTCCGGCAGGAGGGACGGGCGTGGGATGCACATGTGCGGAAGCAGCGATCACCTGCATGCCACATTGCTCGAAGAAGAGAGAATAACGAGTTTCCAATTGTTCGGAGCCAACCAAGGAATGCGCGGCACTCTGACAACTATTCGATTCGTTCGTAAACGCGCGTAACGACATCGTGCTCAGCATCCTCAAAGTCCTCTTCTCTCGCTATCCCTTTCTTCCTCAAGGTGCTCCGAACCATGGAGTTCAGAGTGACTTCAAGGGTTTCGGCCAAGACCCTCTTTGCGGTCTCGTCTCCCCGGCAAGCCCACCACGCCTCGTAAAACAACCCGTCCATTTCTGAATAATTCATAATCAACAAACGTTTTCAATTGACATCCAGAATTTTGGCGTTGCTCCAGCGACGAGAGTAAGTAGGGATTGGTATTACCCTCCTGCATTACGGTGCCCAGCAGCAGCTCGGAACTCACGCCCTAAGTGTACGCAATGTTGCCCAGGGAATAGACAGGAAACCGAATTAGATAATGATCGGCGAAGCGTACCGCTTCACCTTCTTCAGAGGAGTCTTATGCGCTTCGTAATACTCCCGCTCGTAAAGAGGGTACCCTGTATTGACTTGAAAACGTGAGCCATCGTCGGATGTATCAGTGGCCCGCCCGGGTCTTGCCGCGCGGGGGGAGATATCAACCAGTGTATTCCCCTTGAAGCGGCAGGTGTACTCTACCCCAAAGGCCGCCTCCGTATGCTTCTCTTCCGTCTCCACGACTGGAAACTCCAGGGTCGCTACATCTCTCGGGGCGAGGGATTCAACGATGAGGTAGTTGTTCACCCAGTGCCGCGGAAGCTCCTTCTGATTTACTCGGTACTTCACCGCCTGCTTATCCACCCATGCTGGGACTCGTACATACACCTTCTGAGCGGTTTTGTTTTTCAGAACAACCTTCCCCTCATAGGGCAAATAGCTCTCAACATCGAGCCAGGGCGAGGCCCTGTTCAAGAGCAGATTGACTTGCGCAATTCCGTCGTGGCACCGAATGATGGATTCCCAGGCCTTGTACAGCGCCACGCTGCAATTGCCCAGGCAGCACATGGTCCACCAGCCGTATGATACAGTGGGATCAGAGCCGCTGACGAAGGCGCCAAGCTGCCTGTCGATCACTCGTTCATCCGTTTCCATTCGAGGATCAATCTTATGCTCCGGGCCAGCCGCAACAACCTTCTCGATCAATTTGCGGCTTGCAAGCTGGTGTTCGACCAGGTGGTTGCGAACGGACTGGTCAACATCGTCCCAATAATCTCCGAATCCACCGTCACTCAGCATGATGGCAAGCCGAACCATATCCGCTACTGAGCAGCCCTCAGCAGGAATGCCTGTGGCCTGCAATTTTCCGTTAGGGTTCTTGCGAACGGGGCCAATCACTGCCGGGACGAAGCCAAACCGTGATACCCCAAAGTTGCGGGTATATCCGTAGAAATCTGCGACGAACCTCTTCGCCTGCGGGTCGTTCGCTACATTGGCATAACGGGCCAGGCCTACGATGCCCGTCGCTGTGGTGTGAAAATGCCCCTCCCAGTGGGCGTGTTCGGCAGCACTCACCATCGTCGGACTTTCTGAGGGTTTCCACAGGGAAGGTCTTTGTATCGCCTGGGCCAACTTCTCTGCGATAGCTAAGGCTTTCTTATCTCCACTTACGGCATACCAATCTATAAATCCACCCAGTGCATAGCCATCGACGTAAATCTCCCCATTGCATGCTTTTTTCTCACCCCGGCGGGTAAACCAATCCAAATAGGTCGCGTAATCATCTTTGTAGATTGCGATCTTCATCAAAGCTTGCCCCATTCGTCCAGCTATTTCCAGCCATCTGGAATCGTGGTCATACCTGTACCAATCCACCAGAGCAGACATCAGCCTCCCGGACATCGAGATCCAGACCAAGTCTTGCTTGTAAGCCTCGGCACGCCAAAAACACCCCTCCGTCTTCAGCCACCACAATCCATCACCCTCAATGTCTCGGGTTATCGCTTCCATCATCTTGCCGTCGAAGTCGCGATTGAAAGTGCTCCCACTCATGATTCGCATCATGGGCAGAGCGTGAACAGCCTTCGGCATGCAGGGTCCGCCACCTCCGTGGCTCATATAGGGGGGCCGCTGGTCGAGATGCCCGCCATGGTATGTCTCGTAGTAATGCGTGGTATCCGCTGCCCCGGTTAGGGCATTAACTAAAAGTCCGCCTCGCTCAGCCAAGTCCAGAGTGTCCGGAACTTCGGCATCGTATCTCACTCCAGAGATCTGAACATCGGGAATTGCCGGCTTTCCGAACACGATTCCGCTGGCCAACACACCAGTGCCCGTCTGTAGGAATTGGCGTCGCGTCACCGGGTTTAGCCCATCGAAAGATTCCTTGTATCCGTGTTCCATATTTCTTCCTTTTCCTATAGCATCGCCTTGCCCCTTCCGGTCTGCTCGAGGATGCACGACTTCAAGCCAACTTATATGCTTTCTGGGCCGCGCGAATCGGACCTTGCGTTAAGTCAGGGCGGATGAGACATAAGGCTTATGCCAGCCCGGGATAATTGAGACAACAGGCTACCTCCGTACACTTACATGTGATCACGCCACCCTCCGTCGATCGGAGCGCGTGGGTGGTTAGGCTTGGCGGAGACTATCTAGTAGCGGACTGGCTTCCTGTCGAAGCCCCGGCGTTCCGTGCTCGACTTGCGCTTGCGCAACACCCTCGCGCTTATTGCGCTGGTAGGACCTTGTTGGCCACAAAGTGCTGAACCTTGCACCGATACGCTTCGCCAGCCCTCTAGCGACGCCGCTGGTGCAGGGGAGTCGCCACCGGATCTTTCCTCCTAGCCTGGATATCCACGGTTATGCTACTTCGGAAGGCAAGTTGGTAGCGTTCGCCAGCGATCCCAAAATGCTCTTTGTTCTCTGGGTTCGGAGATTCCAGCTTGCCACATCCATTGGCCACGGCATCTATTCACCGCTAGAAAGGACTCCTTGTTTTTCGAGAAAGCTGAATATCGCTTCTTGAACCATCAAATTCTGCTCGCGCGTCCAGCCGCCGTGCCCTCCACCCGGGACGGTGACGAGCTGGTTGGGAACCCCCACTCGGTCCAGGGCCTGGTGCAGGCGTACGGCCTGCGGGTACGGGATCCCTCCATCCAATTCCCCGTGAAGCGTAATAATAGGAGGCAGCCCACTATTAACATAGCTGATTGGCGACAACTTCTTCGCAAGCTCCATGCGGTTCGGCAGGCTCCCAAACCACTCTACCGCCCAGTCCTGTCGATGGGGGCCTTCGAGCACATCGACGACATCAGTGATTCCGAAGAAGTTCACGATGGCAGCGACCTTGAGCGGGTCATGCCCGAGGGCGTGAGCGCAAGAATTGTCAAATTCCGAGCTGGGGCCGAGCATGCCGGTAATCAATGCGAGGTGGCCGCCTGCCGAATGGCCCGCCACCACCAACTTCGTGGTGTCGAATCCGTATTCCTTGGCATGGCGATAGACCCAGCGAAGTGCGCAGCGGCAGTCCTCAACGGCCGCCGGGGCGAGCGAAACGTTCGCCATGCGATATTCCACGTTGACCAAGTTCATTCCTCGGGCAACGAAAGGCAGCGCCCACCAGCCGTAGATTTCTTTGCTGCCGTGGACCCAGCCGCCTCCATGAATGTAAATAAGCGTCGGTCTGTTATGAGATTGTGCCCCTGATCCAGGTCGGACCCCTTCTGAGAGTGAAGGTCCTCGGGTAATCACATCCAGTTTAAGGTCTTGGCCGTTCGCTCTCTTGTAAACTATATCCGGAAAGACTCCATACTCGTTCGCAGCGATGGTGGCCCATCGAGAGGCCGGATCGAGCTGTTGGCCATAAACCGTGGACATCGTCGAACAGAAGATGAGAAACGCGACGACACCAAATTTGCTTATCATGAGAAATTCTCCCTGGAGGAATTTCCGATTTCAACTTTATCTCTACGCGGAATCGTACGCCAGCCGCCCTGTCAATTCAAACTCAGGTCACCGTGGCATCTTTTGGGTGGCATTGGGGCTCGCTTTGGCCGTTGCACTCACTTGTCTGGTTAGTTTCCTGCCCCCACCCTGCCTGGCTGCTAACACTTGTCCCCGCTGGATGACTTCGAGCAGCTAGATCCGACCACCGCGATGGTGCCGCCGCGCATGGACTCCAGCTAAGACCGACTGCCAATCCGGGTGCCTGCGCCCCCCCGGAGCGCCAGGCCCTCCTTTTCTCACCCAAACCCAAAGCCATTTTTCTGTGTCCTCTAACTGTGATCTTCCGCACGAAACCCTCCCGCGATGCCACCAAAACCCAGCAAAACAGCCACCAATCATCAACCTCACGGCTAAGTTACGGTGTTTGCGAAATCGCCGCAAAGCCGAGTTCAGTCATTGCTAACGTGTCGACGAACGCGTCGATGACGCGACACACATGATCGGCTGGCACAAGCTCATCGAGCACCACAGGAAACAGCGTGCCTTGGCTGCGGCCTTCACCTTGGATATAAGCCATAATCGACGATGTCCTCGCGCTTGCGCGGACATCGTCTCACTCTTTCTTGTTTAAATCACACAAAGCTTAACTCCCGGTATGCCGCAAGCGCGCACAACTCCAAAAGGACGAGAAGCGCGTTTGTCGTTATCGACGAATCGCACTCTCGGTTAGCGACACAAGCTATCTGTGGGAACTGCAGGTGGTGCCTTGAGCGCAGGCCTAACGGCAGAGCTAAGTAGAGTCATCAGTCTGACGTGCCCAGGGGACCCGCGCGACGGCGTCTTTCTCACGACCTCGCAGCGGCCCAATCCTCTGTCGGAAGAAAACAAAGCCATTATCAGGGAGGCGGTCGCGCTCTTATCTCGATCTCCTGAAGCACGCCTCCGACAATTCCTGGGAAAATTTACATTTCCTGATCGCCGTGCGTCCTGCTCCTTCTAGCCTCACGTGGGTGGATGCTTCTTGGTACAAGAACGACGTACTTCCGTCGTCGCGGAATATGACCGGAAGCGCCGTCAGCTACTCGCGCGGCGGGACCGGCCAGCTACTTTGGACGCACTGCGATTAGGTCGATTTCTACCAAAGCGCCACGAGCACCAGCGGGCAGAACCACCTGCACCGTGGTGCGCGCGGGCTTGTTCGGTTGGTCCCGGGTGCCGAAGAATTGGGTATATCCGGCCATCATTCCGGCAAAGTCCATCTTGCCGTCTTTCGCAGGATCGCCCCCGAGGTACACATGCATCATCACCACATCGCTCAGCGTCAGTTTCTGCGATTCGAGGAACTTTTGAAGGTCCTTGATCGTACCCACGGTTTGTGACGTGGTATCAGTGTGTGTCTTCAGGTCCGGGTCGAGCCATCCACTCACATACAGCGTGTCTCCGGCCCATACTGCCGCCGAAATTGGAAGGTCAGAATTCGCGGGGTTTTGACTAGCCGGCAGCGGAATTTGTTTTGTTTTTTGCGCTGAAGCTGTCAGGGAACCTATCAGCGCGACTGCCAAAAGGGGGAGATGCTTGATCATCATACGGTCAAGGTAGCCTTAGAACGGCCACCGCACAAGTTAATTGTTCTCAACGCATCGTTGAGTAGGATTTATGCTTTCTTGCCACGGCCGGCAGATATGTTGACGACGCTATTGCGACGCACTTCTGGAGGATCTTCCCTCTGCGCCAGAGAGTAGGGCTACTACTCGTCTTCGGTCGAAGTCGCCTTCCGCATCGCGTACATCTTCCAGGTTCCAGTGGAGCAAGTCTTCCAATACTCCTCATCAAAGCCGCACCAAGCGTTAACGCTTGCTTCCCCGCCGTAGCTCATGTAGCATCAACGCGGGATGCTTCTGCGTAATCTCGATCTGGACACCCTGCGGACTCTCGTCACGACGTATGATGTTGGTAGTTTCGCGCAGGCGGCAGACCGTCTTGGACGCACACCATCTGCCATCAGCCTGCAGATGAAGCGTCTTCAAGAGGAGCTGGGAACACCGCTCTTTCGCAAGCACGGCCGGGCACTCAAGCTGACAGAGGCCGGAGAGACAGTGCTCGGATACGCTCGCCGTATGCTTGCGCTGAATGATGACCTCCTGCAAACCATGCAGGGAGTGACATTGGCCGGCACCGTTCGCATCGGTGCTCCGCAGGATTTCGCGTCTGTGCTGCCTGACGCCTTGCGGCAGTTCACGGCGCTCTATCCGCGAACGCAGGTAGAACTGCGTATCGAGGGCAACGGAGCGCTTATCGAAGCCCTGGAAAAAGGGCAGCTTGACCTCACACTGACAGTCGGCTTCGCAGACCGGAAGGACGCGCTGCTCCTGGGCGAACTCCCCGTTCTCTGGATCGCCAGCCGGACCTTCCGCATGCAGGATGCTTCGCTCCCGCTTGCTGTATTAGGCCCTCAATGCGCCTTCCGCAAGGCTGCGGTGCAACAGCTCGAAGCCGCTGGCATCCCGTACCGTATCGCGGCCACCAGCCCAAGCCTGGACGGCCTATGGGCAGCACTTCAAGGGGGACTTGGCATCACCGCACGTACCGCGATGCAATTACCAGCGCCTCTCATGGCGAATAAATCGCTGCATCGCCTCCCTGTTCTCCCCAGTTTTCCCGTTGCGCTGCACCGTGGCCAAAACGTCACCGCTACACCTGCGGTCGACGCTCTGCATTCTTTGCTTGGTACGGCGACACAAGGCGTTCTTGCCGAACTCACATATCCACAACGCTTGCGCATCCTGCGAAAAGCATAAGCGTCGCTGACTTCATCGGTAAAAATAATCAAATTGTGCAGCGTCTATGGGATTGATACAGCTGCCGTCTTCTTCGGCGGAAAAGCGAGCTAGCGCTTGCCGTCGATGAGAATGGTGAAGCCTTTGCCCTTCTTGTGGACGAAAGCCGCGCCGGCGGGCTTGCCGCCTTGCTGCTGTTTCGCGGCGTCCACGAAGACGTAGGTGCCACGGTCACTGAGATTGACGCGAGAAAGTCGTGGCGGTAGGATTCCGACGGGAGTCAAAGCTAAATGGAAACTTTATGTTGAGAGGTGTTAGTGGCCAGTCTTAGCAAGCTGTCGAAGATGGCACTCATGCTTCTGTTGACGGGCGTTCTATTTAATGCTCTCGCTGGATCACCATCCGGGTCCTGGAGCGGAACGGTCCGTGACGCTCAAGGGCATCGGCTCCCGGGTGCGCAGGTCGAATTGCGAGCGGAAGGAGGCGGTGCTCTTCTTCGTGCCACCTCTGATGCGAATGGCGCTTTTACTTTCGCTACGATTCCCGAGGGCGTCTATTACGTCTCCTTGCACTGGCAGCGAAAAACGATGAGAAACGAGAAACCGCTGCAGATCGGTGCGGGCGAGAGAATTGCGCTCTCCGTGGAGGTTACCGCGGATGGCCACAGCTTGGCCTTGAGCGCCGGGAGGAATTCATCCTCAGGGCCAGAGGCGGAGCAAGTCGCCGCCAGCGGCACAGCCCCAGCGGGGCCGCAGGCGAGTGGCGGGCAGACATTGTCAAGCAAGGAGGTTTCGAGCCTCCCGCTCAACGAGCGCGACTTCAGCCAACTGCTGCTGCTTGCTGCCGGCACGAAGACGGACACGAATGGTTCCACGAATTTTACCCAGCAGTTTGCGGTGAACGGCCAGCGGGGGACCACGGCGGCCTTCGCGATGGATGGCATCTTCATCAGCGATCCCGAAATGAGCGGCGCCACCTTTCGGAATTTCAATGTGGAAGCAGTGCAGACGATTCGTGCCAGCTCGGGCGTATTGCCCCCGGAGATTGGCGCGGGCGCGGCATCGTACACTAACATTATCACCAAGTCGGGCACCTCCCAGATCCATGGCGCGGCCTTCTCCTTTGTGCGCAATGCCGCTTTCGATGCGCGCAACTACTTTGACCGGCGCTCGCTGGCTCAGCCCGGGCGGATTCCGCCTTTCGCTCGCAATGAGTTCGGTTTTACCAATGGAGGACCGGTTGTGTTGCCGGGTCTTTATGATGGCCGCGGGCGGACTTATTATTTCGGCGAGTACCAGGGCTTTCGCCAGGTGCTGGGGACCACACAGGTGTTTCCGGCACCCACGTCTGGCGAACGTCACGGTTTCGACACCACCGCATATCCCGGCGACACGCTGGTGGTTCCGATCAATCCGCAGATTGCGCCTGTGCTCGCGGGCTACCCTCTACCTAACGATCCGCAGGGCGCCTACGGCGCACGCACTTATGCTATTTCTTCCAAGGTTGTAACGAATCAAGATCAATTCTCTGCGCGCATCGACCACCGCCTCTCAGACAAGGCAGAGCTTTTTGGGCGCTTCACTTACGATAACTTTTTCGGGCCTATCACGCATCCTGCACAGACGGTTCTCGATCCCAGCTTTGGCACGACTTATTTTGACCATCAGCGTAACTTCGGCCTTAAATACACGCGTACCATCTCATCCCGGATCACCTCGGAATCGTTGCTCGGCTTCGTTCGCACCACACCCAGCTACACCTCGCCCGACCTGAGCCAACCTGGAGTGGGCTTTGCCGATGGTCTATACCTATCGTATGACTCCGCAGCAGGATACGTAAGCCGGACGTTCGGCAACCTTCTTCAGTTGGCGCAGAATTTCACTTACCTACGTGGGACGCATAATGTGAAGTGGGGCGCGGAAGCACGCTGCAATCGGGACACGCTGATCTATGGGGACAATCCAAATGGTTATTACGCATTCGGCGGCGGACCAGCCTACGCGCCGGTCGACATCCCATCGCTGAGCGGCACACACGACATCCACGTTGGGGACCGGCTGCCGGATACGCTAAGTAGCTTCCTGACTGGCTCAGCGTACTCATACACCAAGTCAGTGGCCCCACCGATGTTCCCGCAGGGTCCTAAAATAGGAGACTCGGCGGTCCGGCGCGAGGCTTACAACTTCTACCTTCAGGACGTCTGGAAGCTCTCTCCCCGCCTGTCCGTCACTTATGGGCTGCGTTATGAATTCACGACTGTCTTTCACACCGAACACAAACTCACCTCGGGCCCCGAGTTTGTGTTGCCGAACGGCAAGCCCGCGACCCCCTGGGAACCTGGAGCGCAGGTCAACTATCTGGTGAACTTGCAACCACCTTACCAACCTGACTACAACGGCTGGGGACCACGGTTGTCACTCTCGTGGAGAGTTTCCGACAAGACGGTCTTGAGGGCCGGCGGCGCCATCACCACCCTGCTGGTGAACCCCTACAATCAGAATATGGTGATCGGCGGCACACCGCTTGCCTTCTCACCTCTGATGATTGCCGCGCCGGAGACGCCAGTCGCTTTCACAGACCATGTGACTCCCTTAAACGTTCCGACGTTGTACACGACAGCGGGGCAACCGATGTTCCCGCCCGGCCAGCCGGCGGATAACGTGGCTCCAAATACCATATTCGACATCGCGCGCTTCACACGAGAATTGGCAGCGCAGACCGAACAGCCTGTCCGTCCCTACCGCATGGGCGGCCAGGGCCCGAATTTCAGCAATGGGTACGTCGAGAGTCTTACAGCAGGGTTTGAACACGAATTCGGCGACTTGAAGTTTCACGCTTCGTATGTAGGAACGGCGGGAGTACGCCTTGCCCAGTCGAGGAATTTTAACGGGTATTACAACGCGAGTCCTGGGTTCGCTCCCTTCACCGAGTTCGATGCGACAGGAGATGCTGTGGGCGGGGCAGGACCTATCGCCCTCACGGTCTCGCGGTCGCATTCCACCTTCCATTCCCTGCAGGTGGGCGTCGCGAAGACGTCTTCCCGCGCGGGTCTGGGTTTCCAAGCAAACTATACACTGTCAAAGTCAATCGACGACGCCAGCAGTCCCTCCCCCCAAGGGGGTTTTTCGTACTCAAGTGCCGCTACCACAGAGGTCCAGGCGCCTGCCCAAGACCCTAACAACCCGGGAGCAGAGAAGGGTCTGTCCATCTTCGACATTCCGCAGGCCTTGTCCCTCAGCCTCATCCAGGCTCTGCCTTTCGACCGTGTGAGCCTCTT
The DNA here is from genome assembly GCA_963765485.1 of uncultured Acidobacteriota bacterium. Classification (GTDB taxonomy): domain Bacteria; phylum Acidobacteriota; class Terriglobia; order UBA7540; family UBA7540; genus CAVROP01. The sequence continues at coordinate 48,254 of CAVXWN010000004.1, forward strand.
CCGCCCGTTGGGCCAGAAAGTGACGTCAGGTTGGCAATTCATCACTATCGCCTCGGTCTCCGGGGGCCTGCCCTTCACGGTCTTTTCCGGCATACAACAGACCGGCATCGGCGAACAAAACGCCGACCGCCCTAACCAGGTGGGGCGCCCGATCTTCTCCACCAGTCGCAAAATCCGTGAAGACTATTTCGGCCTTGGCGCAGCGAACTCGTCCTTCTTCTCGATTCCGATCGGCCTGCCGAACGGGACAGGACCCAACAGCGGAACGCTTGGGACGCTGGGTCGCGATACGTTTCGGGGTCCCGGCTACCGCAACATGGACGTGGCTTTGACCAAAGACACAGATCTCGCGCATCGCAAGAGCGGTGAACCTCTCCGCCTTCAGTTTCGCGCGGAATTCTTCAACGTCTTCAACCTGGTTAACTTCGGCCTGCCTTCGAACGTCGTGGAGGGCTCGGGCTTTGGCATAATCAGTCAGACGTCTGGGACCTCACGCCAGATCCAGTTGTCTCTCAAGCTGTACTACTGAACGCGGAAATGCAGTCTGAAGGTTGTCGATCGGGTGCTGCAGTCAACAGTGGAAATTTCGACAGAATTGCTCTGGCATCTCCGTAAACCATATAAGGAGGTTGGCATGAGTAAATCCGAACAATCGAAACAGGCAGGAAACCCGAGAGCTGATATCAAGAGAAGAGAGTTCGTCAAGATGGCCCTGGGAGGCGCGGCCTTGCTCGCTTCGGCGGGCAGCGGTTCTGCGAAGCTATCTCCGATTTCCCCCGGGATCAAGATCGGGACGTATGCGCAGAATCCCACCGAGGAGAACATGCTGTACCTCAAAGAGCTGGGGGTGAAGTGGATAACCGCTGGGGATATCACGCCCGAGACTGCCACCGTCAGCGGCTTCACGAAGATGCGGAAGCAATGGGAAGCGGGCGGCTTCACGGTTTACAACGAGTCGGCCAGAACTGCCCCGAGTGGTGCCCCCGTCATTAACGTTCCGGAGATCGTGCTCAATCTTCCCGGACGGGACGCGCGAATCGAAGAATTCCTGAATTACTTGCGCGACCTGGGCAAAGCCGGCATCGCTTACATGACCTACGGCTTCGAGGGCAACGGCAATTGGCGGAGCGGCCAAGCGACTTTGCCGCGTGGGTATGTTGGGTCCGACTGTGACTTGTCGAGCCCCGACTTCCGTGGAGGATGGGGTGGAAAGGTCTATAAGACCGGCACACTGTCGCATGGCCGCGTGTTCACAAAGGACGAAGTCTGGAACAACTACACCTACTTCATCAAAAAGGTGGTCCCGGTTGCCGAAGAGTGGGGTGTCCGCATCGGGATTCACCCTGACGACCCGCCGGCGCCGACCCTCGCAGGTGTTCCCCGCATCTTCAGCAGCTTTGAGGACTATAAGCGAGCCATAGGCATCGCGAACAGTCCCAACATTGGCGTCTGCCTGTGTTGTGGAACTTGGCTCGAGGGCGGACCGAAGATGGGCGCTGACCCAGTCGAGGTCATCAAATACTTCGCGCCCCAGAAGAAGTTGTTCAAAATTCATTTCCGAAACGTGACCGCTCCTCTGCCCCACTTCACCGAGACGTTGATGGACGACGGCTATTACAACATGTACAAGATTATGAAAGCCCTGGTGGAGGTGAACTTCGACGGGCTCGTGATTCCGGATCATGTTCCAGAGCTGGGAGTTCCGCCCGGAGGAAGGCGCCAGACCTCCGCCTCTGTCCCGGGATCGGGCGGGCAGTTCTGGCCTAGTCCGGGTTTGGCCTACTCCATCGGATACCTGAATGCGACATTAAAGGCGGCCCAGGCCAGCAGAGGTAAGGCATAGGTACTCCTGCGGACTCCAAGAGGACCTTCAATCGTGATCAAGGCGCGGGCGCCTGGGCATCCACTGACTCGGCCATATCGTCCGTAAAAACACGCATCAGAGCGAGTGAAGTTGCCGGGGCGGTCTACTTCGCCTGGTCCCTGCCACCAAATCACGCACACCAGGTCATCCCACGTTTGAACATATTGACTTCAGCCGTTGGAGTATAATCCACTCCATCATTCGAGAGGTAATCCAGGCGCATGGGTGCAAACGGAACTTTGGATATATCGACGCTCGAAACTTGGTTGGATTGCCACAAAAACCCCATGCCTTAGTCATGCTGAAGTTGCCGGCGATGGATGAGCGCTACCACAATGTGCGCGGCCCCGCTCAGGCTGAGCACGACCGAGAGGAGGCCAGGACTCACGCCGATGACATCGTAGCGGTCATGAGCGCTCAGGCGAATCTCGGGGACTTACGGAGCCGCTTTGCCGGCCAGTTCGGCCGAGATAAGGATTTGAAAGGAAGGACCTATCAGATTATCCGAGACTATTTCGGAGAAGAGACCAAGCCCGGCCTGGTTCTCTACGGAGAGTCTTTAATCGCCAGCCTGCCCTCAGTTGAAACAGTCAGAGAATTGAGAGGCGAGCTCCGCCGCGCTCAAAGGGTCGTTTCCAGCCTGCTCCTGGGTTAGTAAAGGGCCTCGGGCACGCAGGGATGTAGGGGCGCATGCTCCGTCAGGTGACGGACGCCCCTACCACGTGGATCAAAGCTATGGCCCGATTGTCCAGCGAACGCGCAATCGTCCAAAGTCCGCTCGTTCGGTACGCCACCTTCAGCAACCGCCCTAAGTTCGCCTGGGTCGTGCCACGCGGGATTTCTTCCGCTACTTACTTCAGCTATCCACTCGGAGGTCGTGCCTTTACTCCACGCGCGGAGTCGTCTCCAGTCCCTTGTCCATGCGAGGTTCGCGCTACGCGCTCACAAACACGGGAGGATCAAAACGGTCATGGGTATCTTGAATCGCAGAGAGTTCATTCAGGCTTCAGCGGCAGCTTCCTTCCTCCGAGCCATCAAACTGGACGGTGCGCCCGCGGCCAAGGCAAAGGTTGTTGGGGTAGGCGGGACTGTTCAGGCCAGGGGAGAGGATTACACCTGGGAGTGGTCGGAGGAGAAGGATGAGTTTCGCCTGCTTGACGAGCGAGGCCTGGTAATTGCCAGCGGCAAACTTCAGCCCGCGGTCGTGGTGCAGGCAGAGGGTCAAGCTATGGCACGCCGGTGCACGGCGGGGAAACCCGCGGGCTACGATGTGCGTGACAACGCCGTTCGTGTCCGCTACGAGGGAGTGAACGGATCGGCGAAGTTGTCGTTGACGTGGCGCTTTGAGGATGAGGGAATGTGGTTGGAACCGATCGATTACGAGACGCCGGCCTCTGAGGATGTGGTAAGCCTCCATTATTTCGCGGTGGGAACAGGAGAGCGTCCTCGCCCGTCACTCACCAGCGACTATCTTGTGATGCCAGGTATCAACGAGTCGTCTGTAGTGAGTCCGATCATCAACGTTGGGAATTTCGGGGCGGACTTCAAGGCGAGATACTGGCTGGGGCACAGCATGATGTCGGACCCCGGCACGCAAGGCGAGCAACAGTGGGGACTGCCTGCCCACTACTTCTGCGGCTTCCACATGTCTCCTTACGACTACCAAAAAACCCCCCACGTCAATGTTGAAGGAGCTATGCCAGAAGGGCTATTGAACGCCTTTTGCTGCGGGTTGGCGGAAGTTCCGAACGGAGATCTCTTGTGCGAAATAACAAATGGCGCCTACGGTCCCATCGCGAGTTATCGAAGTGATTTGTGGAGACACCTGCGCGGCCCTGGGTCCCTGCGCCTGGGGGCCCGGCAGTTCTGGACAGTGGGGCCGAATTACTACGAGGCGATTCGCCGTTATTACCTGGGTCTCTTGAAGGCGGGAGTCATCCGCAAGAAGACAAACTCGCCCCGCAAAAGCGAGATCGCTCTGGCCCCTTCCTTCGACACTTGGGGTGATCAGGTCGCCCGGGAGCAGTTACCTGAGCATTTCGATGAGGCCACGCTAACTGCGATTTACGAAGGGATGAAAGCCTCGGGCATGAAGGTGAAGATGTTCGTAATCGACGGCTATTGGGAAGGGAAGTATGGCAATTTACGCCACTCAGCGGAGAGATTCCCGCACTTTGAAGAGACTCTGGCCCGGATGCGCTCCGAAGGGCACTATGTGGGGCTCTGGGCGGCTTTTCTGCGCTGCGCAGATCCGGCGGAACTCGGCCTCACCCTCGACAACATGCTGCACCTTCCCGATGGCAAACCCTACGTTGTGAACGGCGATCCAAGCACGGTAAATCCTTTCTACATGTATGACCTGTCACAACCTGAGGTTCAGAAAGTGCTCAGGAAGATGGCCAAGGAGTTCGTGCGCCGGTACAAACCGGACTTCGTCAAATTCGACTTTGGTTATGAAATCCCTTCCCTTGCTCTCGCCGCACCCAAGGACATGAGCTGGGCAGGAGAACAGTTTCTCTCGAAGGGGCTCGAAGTGATCGTGGAAGCCATGCGGGAGGAAAATCCCGACCTAGTGGTTTTGTATTATTCCCTTTCCCCCTTGCTGTTGGATTATATCGATCTGCACAGTCCTGATGACATGTGGATGTGCATGGGTGAGTTCGACCTAGAGGCCAATCGGCGGTTCTTCTTCAGTAGCCTGCTGGGAGAGATTGGGATGCCGACGTGGGGTTCCGGAGGATATGATTGGGTGAGCGCGCCAGAAATCTGGTTTGACACGGCTGCGCTGGGGGCGTTAGGGTCTTTGCTCAGTTTTTCAGGGCCCCAGGCTGAAGAGTACTGCAAGCCCGAACGCGTGGCCAAGTTCAACGGTTTGGCGCAGGCGGCGAGAGCTTCTGACTCCTTCTCCATGGTTCCCCTTGACGCGGCCTATCTCGGCCCCGAGCGTGGCGCTCATTCCTCCTCCTGGGCGCGAATCGAAAATGGGGAAGTGGTGTTGGTGGCCTTGCGGGAGCGCCGCCTGGATGGGCGGAAGGGGAGTGGACGGTTCCGTGATCTGGTCGCGAGCACCACGTCGGTGGTGGTGGCCTCGAAGACCAGCGACGGGCTGGCGCGGACCGCCAAGCTGGCCGTGGTCCCCTGTGGAGATGGAGAACTTACCCTGAAGCGCGAACCTGCCGGATTAGCCCACGCGGACGCGACCGAGCATTATTTCGGGGGTGGGCATAAGATAAAGCGCCTCTCCACTGAAAATGGGCATCTGCATGTAACATTACGGGAACGCGCGGAAGACGGGTCCGTCGTCGAATGGCTTGAAGTCAACTTTGTTGCTGCATGATGAACGGAAAGGTCGGTGTCCTAGAGTACGAAGCGGAAAACGTGGCCGAGTTTGAAGCGCGCATGAAAGACTATGCAACGAACCCGACTTTCCGGGAAAAGATGAAGGGCTACACGGATTTGTATATCACCGGCAGCCGAGAGATCCTTCAGATTGCCTAAACCGGTTTCAGCATCTGGTCACTCTTGTTGCCGACCTGCTGGGAACCGCGGCGTCGCCCCGGTCGGTGGGGTACCGCAAGCAGGCCCTCATCGACGAGCTGCTCCGGGAGAGGGCCGCCGCGATCAAGGCGACAGAGAAATTTGATTCGGGTGTGGTTTTGCTGTTTTAGCTCTTTTGGGATGCGACAGATTTGGGGTGGCCAAATCGGAAATGTCGGACAACTTCACTCAAAGGGGAGCGATTATGGAGCAGCGTACAACCAGAGTCAATCCTTCGGAAGAGACCATCAAGATTGGTCCGCTAGGGATCCGGTTCCTCGTCACGGGCGATGATTCCAACGGCAGCGTGTCCGTGTTCGAGGTTCTGGTCCCCGTCGGGCAGAAGCTGGCGGCGCCGGCCCACAAGAACGACGCCTACGAGGAGATCCTCTACGGTATCAAGGGTGTCCTTACCTGGACGGTTGACGGCGCGCCCATCGAGGTTGGTCCCGGGCAGGCGCTGTGCATCCCCCGAGGCGCGGTGCACCGCTTCGATAACCTCGGCAGCGAGGATGTGCAACAGCTTGCCGTCATAACCCCTGCGATAATGGGCCCCGCGTACTTCCGTGAAGCTGCCGAAGTAATCGGCGCCGCCGCCGGCGGCCCGCCCGACCGCGCGAAGATGATGGACGTCTTCCGGCGTCATGGCATGACGGTGGCCGCGCAAGACGGTCGGACAGAGAATGGGGCTACATCAACAGAAGCTGGTCGAGACGGTTAGTGATAGACTTGGATTGTTGATCTTGACGAACGGCGGCCGGCGGCGATAGAGCTGGTGTTTAACGGTACCTCCCTTTCTGAACCGGCAATCAGCAATCGAGAATCGGCAATTCCAGGTGGTGTAGGCATGGGACGCATAGAATCTCTGAGTCCGGAAGCGCTGTACCGTCGCTGTGATCCCGAGCAGTTCCAGTTCGAGACCACCGCGGAACTCGACGACCTGGAGGGGATCATCGGCCAAGCGAGAGCGGTTGAAGCTGTCGAGTTCGGAACCGCCATTCGCCGTGAGGGTTACAACCTCTTTTCGCTAGGGCCCTCGGGCACCGGAAAGTTCAAAATCGTCCGCGATTTTCTGAAGCAAAAGGCGGCGACCGAGCCCATCCCGTCCGACTGGTGCTACGTCAACAGCTTTGACGACCCCCAAAAGCCTCGCACCCTGCGGCTGCCGCCGGGCCAGGGGATGGGGCTGCGCCAAGACGTGGAGAGGCTGGTGGAGGAACTGCGCTCCACCATTCCGGCCGCGTTCGAGAGCGAGGATTACCGAACTCGCAAGCAGGTGATCGAGGAAGAGGTAAAGGAACACCACGAGAAGGCCTTCGAGGAGCTGCGCCGGCAGGGCCAGGAAAAAGGCATTGCGCTGGTGCGGACTCCTGCCGGGCTGGTGTTTGCTCCCACGCACAAGGGCGAGGTGATCAGCCCGGAAGAATTCCAGCAGCTCCCGGAGGCTGAACGGGAGCGGATCGAAAAGGAAATCACGGCGTTACAGCAGCAACTCCAGGCGAGCCTGCGCCAGGCGCCGCAGTGGGAGCGCGGTGGGCGCGAAAAGTTGAAGGCGCTGAACCGGGAGGTGGCGATCTTTGCGGTGGGACACCTGATCGACGAACTGCGGAAGAAGTACACCGCGATCCCTCCGGTGGTGGAGTTTCTCAATGCCGTGCAGCAGGATGTGATCGAGAACGTGGAGGCGTTTCTAAGTCCGCCGGAGTCGCCGCTCTCGGGCCTGGCGGGCACTCCTCAGTCTCACTCGCCCAAGACCCTGCCCTTCTTCCGTCGCTACCTGGTTAACGTGGTGGTGGACCACAGCGAGAGCGAGGGCGCGCCGGTGGTCTACGAGGATAATCCGACTTATCAGAATCTCGTCGGCCAGGTGGAGTATATGGCCCAAATGGGGGCACTCTCCACTGACTTTGGACTCATCCGTGCCGGGGCGCTACACCAGGCGAACGGCGGCTATCTGATGCTCGACGCGCTCCGGGTGCTGACGCAGCCCTACGCCTGGGAGGGACTCAAGCGCGCCCTGCGGTCAGGTGAGATTCGCATCGAATCGTTGGGGCAGGCCCTCAGTCTGATCAGCACGGCGTCGCTCGAGCCTGAGCCTATTCCCCTCAATGTGAAGGTGGTCCTGTTGGGCGAGCGATTGCTTTACTACATGCTCAGCGAGCACGACAGCGAGTTTAACGAGCTGTTCAAGGTGGCGGTGGATTTCGAAGAGCAGGTGGACCGCAGCCCCGCGAACCACCTCCTCTACGCCAAGCTAATCGGCCGGCTGGTGCGGCAGGAGAAACTGCTTCCTTTCGATCGGGGCGGCGTCGCGCGCGTCATTGAGCATAGCGCCCGCTTCACCGGCGACGCGGAGAAACTTACCCTCCATAACCGGACACTCTCCGACTTGCTGCGTGAAGCCGACTACTGGGCCCGGAAGGCCGGCAGCAATGTCGTGGCCGCCGGCGACGTTCAGCGGGCTATCGACGCGCAGATCCGTCGCGCCTCCCGCGTGCGCGAGCGATTCCGGGAGGAAGTCCTTCGCGGGACGCTCTTGATCGATACCGAGGGCGCCAAGGTCGGGCAGGTGAACGGACTTTCCGTAGTCCAACCGGGCCGATTTGCTTTCGGCCACCCTAGCCGCATCACCGCCCGCGTTCGCTTAGGTCGGGGCGAGGTGGTGGATATCGAGCGGGAAGTGGAGTTGGGCGGACCGATCCACTCCAAGGGAGTGTTGATCCTCTCAGCCTTCTTGGGCGCCCGCTACGCCTCCGACCGCCCACTCTCGCTCTCGGCCAGCTTGGTCTTCGAGCAATCTTACAGCGGCGTGGAGGGCGACAGTGCGTCGTCGGCGGAGCTTTACGCGCTTCTCTCCGCTCTGGCTGAAACACCCCTCAAGCAAACTCTGGCGGTGACCGGTTCGGTGAACCAGCGCGGCGAGGTGCAGGCGATCGGCGGGGTCAATGAGAAGATCGAGGGATTCTTTGACCTCTGCCACGCGCGGGGGCTCACGGGCGAGCAGGGCGTGCTCATTCCGGCCTCCAACGTGAAGCACCTGATGCTGCGGCAGGACGTGGTGGAGGCGGTCGAGGCGGGCAAGTTTCACGTCTATCCGGTGGAAACGATCGACCAGGGGATCGCACTTCTGACCGGCTTGGAAGCGGGGGAGCGGGACGGCGGGGGCGACTTTCCCGAAGGTAGCGTCAACCATCGGGTCGAGGAGCGGCTGATCGCCTTGGCGGAAAAGCGCCGGTCCTTCGGCCAACCTTCCCAATCCCGAGGCGAGACATGAGCGAACGCGAGAGCGGGTTTACCCTCCGCCGCATCCTGGTAGCCCTGGACGCTTCCGCTCACAGCCTGGCGGCGCTGGAGGCGGCAGCAGACTTGGCGGCAGCTATGCAGGCGGAGATGGAAGGCCTGTTCGTCGAAGACATCAACCTGATAAGACTAGCTTCCTTGCCGTGCACGCGTGAGGTCCGGCATACGGCGAGCTTGGCTTCGCTCGATCTGGAGCAGATGGAGAGGGCACTGAAAGCGCAGGCGGCCGAGGCCCGGCAGGCCTTGGCTGCGGCGGCACGGCGGGCTCGGGTGCAATGGTCGTTCCGAGTCGCCCGGGGCCACGTCGCCCACGAGGTGCTGGCGGCAGCGTCGGCCTCCGATCTCGTGGCCATGGGCAAGCAGGGCCGGTCCCGGAGCCCGCAAGCGCGGCTCGGATCCACCGCGCTCCAGGCGCTGGCCGGCGCTCCCGTCGCCTTGCTGCTGGTGGAACACCGGCGGGTAGCAGCCCGTGGCACGCGCTTCGGCAGAGCGGCCGGAGCGGCTAGTCAGGTCCGCCGGCCCGTGCTGGTGGTCTGCGACGGTTCCGAAAGCGCCGGTCGCGCTTTGGATGCCGCCGCACGCTTGGCCGAGGCCAGCGGCGTCTCCCTTACGGTGTTATTGCTCGCGGACGATTCGGACGCGACACGGGACTTGGAACTGGCGGTCGCGCATTCACTCGAAGGACGGTCACTCGAGGTCTGTTGGCGATCCCTTGCGTTGGCCGAGGGAAACAAGCTGCTTCGGGCCATCCAATCGGACGAAGCCGCGCTCTTGGTGTTGGGCCTCTCCAGCCCGCGCTTGCCGGAAGCAATCGTCGGCAAGCTGCTCGACCACATCACCAATCCCGTTCTCCTTATCCGCTAACTGTGTAACGGGTAGGAACGCTTCGTTCAGGGCTTATCGTCTTTCCCCCACATGGAGTGTCCTTGGCGAGGGTAGGGCTGAATCAAAGGGCGGTGTCCGGAAAGACCGGCGCCAAAGGGATACCGGTCTTACATCCAGAATATGTGGCAGCCGTGCGAGACGTTTTGAACTTTTTCGATTCTGTGTTTTGGAGCTAAATCTTGCAGTTTGTTGGCTCCTCGGCCAGGACTCGAACCTGGAACCCTTCGGTTAACAGGCAACATCAGCTAGAGTATCTCATTGGTTTTGCGGCACGCTTGGCTACGTACAAGTATCAAAAAGCACGGCAAAAACAATGAAGTGGTACCGATTTGGTACTCGTTTGGTTGTTATCTTGGCGGTCTGGTCGCGATGCGAACCCGTCCCGGTTCCACCACCGCAAAAGCGTCCCGGAGCCGCGCGCCCGCCTAGCGTTTTTTGGCGTAGCGTTGGAGCAATGGGTTCAGAACCTCAGGCGACACGTAAAAACTTGTTTGCCGCAACCGGGCAATCGTATCCGAAAAGTCTATCAGCCCACGGTCGGCGGCTTCCGTCAAAACCCCGAGCGTTCCGATCACAATCAAATTCCGCAGGGTTGCGACCCGGCGCGCGGCGCGGTCATCCATGATGAGCCGGTCAGCGTGGAGTTCTTCGGCCAGCGCGATGGCTTCACACTCTCCCGCACCCAAGTTTTCGATTGCCGGGTCGGAGGTTCTCTCGACAGGCCGAATTTGGAGCCAAGCGGGCGGCTGGGCAATCCAAGCACGCACGGCCTGCGGCGTTTCCGGCCTCTGAAACTCCTCCCACACCGCCATAGGAATAAGAACACGACCGTAGAGTTGCGGCAGAATCTCTACTCGGTCAATCAGCACCAGATAATTCAGGGGCGTGGTATCAGCAATGACAATCATTCCGCCCGCGCTGATTCTTTTTCGTGGACTTGGCGCAAGGTCTGCAAATCCTGCTCCAGGTCCTCCAGGGCGTAATTCAGATAAACGTCGTGTTCCTTCAGGAACTCATGAACCTGCATACGGGTGCCGTAGCCGAGAATCCTCCGCACCTGCTCTTCGGTGAGTTCGCCGGACCGATAGCCATCAATCGCGAGCGCTTCGAGGGTCCGGCGCGACAAATCGCCACCCTCCTGCCCGAGGGAGCGCGCCAAGTCTTCCGGGATGTGAATGGTAATTTCCATGCATGTAGTTTAGCGAATTGACAGGAGGCTTGTACAGCCCAATGCGTCAGGCGTTGACTCCGTTCTCGCGTTACGCAGTGTCCGAGAAACGGGCAGAGAGCAGTACCACTTCCTCGTGGGCCACGCTCGCTGCGCCGTAGGCGATCGCCGCCCGGATGTCCTCGGGCGCTAGGTGCGGATAATCTCCGAGTGGATCGCCTTCGCTCGCTCCCTCAGCAAGGTTGCGCAGGATCAACTCGACCGTGATTCGCGTCCCCTGAATCACCGGTTTGCCCATCATCACCGCCGGGTTGATCTGGATTCGGTTAGTCGTCATTGCCTTTCCCTCTTACGGTCATACTTGCGTGTCAGTTGATCGTCCCTCAGCCCGGCTCCTGTTCATCTGCTACATAAGCATACAACCGCTGGTTGGGTCTCGTCCAGCGGGTAGCAAAGCGCCCAAAGCACCCGAGAATTACTTACTTCCCATCATGGACCGATTCCATATGCGGCAATAGTTCTGTTAGAGTCAGCCGCACGGCCGTAAACCCGACTACCCATCAAAGCATAGGGTATTTTGTTGTCCTATCTAGACTTGAGATAGTTGGGATTGCCAAACCATTCTCCAGTTTGTACAGAGGTCGCCTTAACCCGCTCGTGGATGCTACAGAGGGCGTGGTAGATAAGGTGGAAATCCACTTTGATTCCCTTCTTGCCATTGTAGAATGTCTCGTCGAAATCCAGTCCTCCACCTCCAGGGCCGTGAATTTCTGGCCCCCGGACGCGCTCGTAGCAGATCGATGCTATAGACGCTCTCCATAGATTCGCTGTGGCCTCGTGCTTTGTGGAAGTATCCAGCGAGGACTCATTGATAGCTCGGGCAATCTTCTGCTCCTCCAACAAAGTGCCCGGGGTCTCCTTTTCTATGATCGATTTTACGAGAGGCACGGCATCGGGGAGTTTTTGCATGGTGCGGTCCAACAATTCGCGCGGATGAATCATGGCAAAGAGCGGATTGCCGCTGAGTTCTTTCAGGGCGCGACAGAAGTTCTCATGGTTCTTTCCGGGATCGCCACCATAGAATCCAGAGGCAAGGCGGTCGATGTACACGACGCAGACGGTAAACGCTTCGTCATGGTACGAAGCTTTGAACAATTCGGACAATCGTGAGATTTTGCTCCCGAAGTTATCAAAGAAATCCCGAATAAAATCCTCTTTTTGCATTTGGTCCCAAGGGGTTCAGCAATGCCGATCCGCCGATGTCCCCTCCGTTGGCTCGGTTTAGACCGACGCGGTGGTGTTCAAGGTCATCGGCCGCGTCAGAACGGTTCCTTACCACACAGAGCTGTCGCGTGATTCATTGCTTTCGCCACCCGATCCGCTAATTCCTTTGAACTAAAGACAACCTTTGGGCCGCCGGGCCGTCCCACGCTGAATATCTCTCGATCACCGAAGTCTTTCCCGCAGCCATTTTTACTGTCTTGGTTTATCATGGGCAAAACACCGCCGCAGGGGTAGCTCAGGGTCAAGGAGTTGACTGAAGCGTCGGGACTTTCCCCCCGCAAGGAAATGGTATTCTTGGAACTGGTGCTGATTGGTCGGCGTCCCATGACCCATAATTCCAATATGTCCGTGAAGCTCAGTTTGCAATCCACAGCTTCCACAGACTCGTAATATTCCCTGTTAGACACCGAGGTTTTTCGTTCGTCATGGCGGGAGTAGTAGCCCGCACCACCCACCTTCTCCACTAGCCACTCTAGCGTCTCTTCCAGCGTCGGGCTGCCTTCGGTGGTAGTACCGCTCTGGGGGGGCTGCGCTTGACTTTCCACTCTATTTCTTTTCGGGAGTGACGAAATCAGTTGTTCCGTCCCCACTTTCAGTAGGGTTTTTGCATAGTTAATCGGAACGGCAAAATTGAGGTTTTGACCTGCCTCAATCGAACTGACGACAACCCCGATTACCTCACCGCGATCGTCGAAAACAGGACTGCCGCTGCTTCCCGCAGAGATCGGGGCAGAGATTTGGAAGAGTCTTCGACCATTTAATTCGCGTATGGCGCTAACTAGCCCATTTGAAACTGTCTGCTCAAGTCCTTCGGGGTTGCCAACTACCACAACTGGTTGTCCAGCAGCTACCTTATCCGAGTCGCCGAGCGTGACAGGCCGGATGTCCACACCATCAACCTCTAGAACTGCCAAATCGTTATCCAAATCGTAACCGCGCACCTTTGTGACCAGAGTCACCGCTCCAGTGCTTGATAGCTTTATTCCTACAGCCTTTGTGCCCTCCACTACATGGAGATTCGTAAGCAGCAACCCGGGGGTTCCAACAAGGAACCCTGTGCCTAGTTTGGCTGCCTCAGAGCTAGCGGCGACAATTACCGCAATCGATTTGCTGTTATTAGCAAGGATAGCAGAGGGGGTTTCTGATGAAACCAAGTTTTGCTGGCTCGCGGTATTGCGATCGTTTGGATGACTCGGTGCCAGGGTCTGAGCGTTTCCCAACGTGACCAAAAGCGCGACTGAAGCAAACAGGAAGAAGAAATACGCACGCATTGTTCATCCTCCGTTCAAGAGCGGTGGTGTCGTCGGAACCTCTAAGGAAGGCTGAAAACATTCGCAGACTCAAGAGTCCGCTTCTGGAACGACCACGGCGGTATTCTGGCTCGAGCCGGTGTCTTGATAGAAGTTTACCAATCGGCGCCAATCGACGAAAGATCCAATGTTTCGGAAGGCCTCAGTATGCAGATGCCATTTCTTGTAGGGTCTTTCCGAACGAAACTTGTCCAACTCTGCACAGATAGCATTGTAAATCTCAGTTGACGAGTCATTCGGAAAAACGTCGATCTCGAAAAGTTCTTCAGCCCAACCAAAGCATTTCTTGATACCCCTTCTTATCTTTTTCGCTTTCACAAAATACAACTCCCCCTTTATCTCTGTGCCATGCACGGAGATCTGAATCCAGCCAATGGCCTCGTTGTAAGGCCAAGGGTACGACTCGTTTTCATCAAACCGCCTTTCGGCAGCGGCGTATGACTGAGGAAACGGCCTAAGAGGCCCCAGGCATCTTGCTTTCTCCTTCTCCATATCATCATGATATTTGTCTTCATTGCAACGGTAGATAGGAACTTCGAAGCACAGTTTCTGATCGCCGAGGCCCTTGCTAACGACCTCATAGTTCGATGCCATGGCCGCTTGTTTGGTCATGCGACCCACTCCTGGTCTAGAGCCTGCCCGACCGCCTGAATGCAGTCAGGGCCGGCGAGTTCATGTTCGCTTGCTAAGGGGGATAGCGTAGACATCTCTCTGCTCAGCCTCTCACTCAAGTATTCTGCACCGTTAGTATAAACCCACGCATTCACATGGCCACAGAAAACAGGAACAAAGGCCAGCGCGCAACGCCGGGGCCTCGGCCAGGATGGCCTGCGCGCACGTTTGCGGCTTGATTGCCTTCAACAGGACATCGAGCCCCCCTCACTGATGGTGTGCCCACCCGCAAAAGCCCTGAACATGGCGCACTCCTCCTGGGTGACTTTGGTGGTAACGGATTTCGTTCGAAGTGTCGCCATAGAATTCGCCCAATAAAATCAGCAAGTTCCCCTATGGGAACCTTTGATTGCTGCCGAGATCCTTGTAGGAAGCGATTCAGCGTTAGGCCCTGAATTTTCAAGAAGTTCGCATATGTAAACATAAGTTCCCATACAGCACCCTGCGGGGGGTGACGTCTCATCCCTGCACCCGGCGCGCAGCGCCGCACTGCCGCGGCGCAATAGCGCAATACTGGCCGCCTGGCGCAGACGTGGTTCGGAATGTCTGCGGCTCTTTTCTCCGGTCGCACCCAAGGACCGCTCGTGCATGTCGCGATGAAATCCCTCTTCTGTTGTGGCAGGCGTCAAAGCGACTCGATAATGGCGTCGCGTTCCACGCCCTTATGATTCGCGACGGTGCGCAAAATGGCATTCAGAGTTCCGATGCGAAGGTATTTGTGGGCGGGAACGGCGAGGCGCTGGTGTGAGGGTTCGTCCGTCTCCAGCACGACGTGGCTGCCTTCCTGATGGACCACGCGGTAGCCCCACTTGCGGCAAAGCGTCTGGACAATGTCGTGGCCGCTCAGGTCGCGCGGAATTTTCATGAGTTGGCGAGAACTTCATCGCGGACGAGATGGAGACGAATCGCCGTCGGGGGTTGCGGATGGTCAAAGAAATAAGCTGCCACCGCCTCTCTAACGTTCCCCCGCAACTCGTCCCAACTGTCGGCCTGGGTGAAAATGCTTTCCGACAAGCATTCCGCCACCAAGCCGCCATCCGCTTCCTGGGTCACCTCAAAAACGATCTCCGCCATAGGCAAAGCTTATACCATCCGAGGCGGGGAAAACAACGCCTGTATGGAGGCAGCCCGTCCTCTGCTGTTCCCAACGGTCGGGCGCGGCGGCTCCGCTGGCCGTTTGTACTGTAGCGCGCACATTATCGCGTAAAAACTCAGGCCCAAAGTCGGCTCCCTTCGGCCAGACGAGCGTGTGGAACTCGGGATGAATCTGGAACATATCACGATTTGTTCGTGAGCGCCTTTTCCACCGCTTTCGGGTTTCTATCAATCACCGTCAAGTAGGCGCGCACCGCGCTTTCTGGACGCCTGCGCCCTTGCTCCCATTCCTGAAGGGAGCGCGGGCTCACGGCGTAGCGCCGGGAGAATTCCGCTTGCGACAAGCCCAGTTTGGACCGGATCGCCCTCACATCAATATCCTCAGGGACTTCGATGTAGCGCATGGGAAGGGCCATCCTCCCCTCCACATGGTCGACAACTTCCTTCATGGCGGCAATCAGACGCTTACCCATTTTGGAGTGCTTGGCCTTGGTCATTGGACGCCCTTCAAACGATTTACCAGTTCCTTTATTTGTTGTTTGTCTGCCGGGGTCAGGTCTTCCTTCACCGTTTTGGAATAGATGTCGAGGAAGTAGACCACATCGGCTGCTGATCGATAAAAGTAGATCACTCGAACGCCACCCCGCTTTCCCTTTCCTTGGCGGCCCCACCGTGCCTTGCGAACGCCACCTGAACCTGATACCACGGGGTGTACTTCCGGGTTCTCCGCGACGTGGAACTCCATCGCGTCTCGCTCCTCCGTGCGGAGTATCTTCGTTACCCGCTTCTCATAGCCGCTGGTGTAGGCAATCGCGGCGCTCATGTTTTCATTGTACGGCATTGACGGACCAGGGTCAAGCGTCAAGCGTGCCGCACGGCAACTTCATTCTGATTGGAGGAACCATGCAGGCACGATACCAGTACGGAGATTTGAGAATTCGGAAGCGGAACAAGGGGCCAGACGTTTGGCAGTTTCGCTATTTCGAGAACGGAAGGCGAAAGTCACTGTTAGTCGGAACGGTTGAGAAACTCCCGACGGAGGCCGATGCGGAAAGGGCTGTTGAGCACCTTCGCATTGAGGTTAACGCGCAGAGTTCGCAGCAGCAATTTCACTCGGTTACGGTGGGCGGTTTGGTAGATCGCTTCGTGAAAGAGGAATTGCCGAAAGAAAGGCGATTCCAAACGCAGTCCGAGTACCGCACCTATTTTGAAGCCTACATCCGGCCACGGTGGGGCGACATGTTTCTAGACCGAGTTGACCCCATGTCGGTCATGGATTGGCTTGAATCCCTGCGAGGCAAGAAGACAGAAAAGCCTCTTGCACCAAAGACCAAGGCCCACATCAGGAACGCTCTCTACTTGCTCTATCAATGGGCTTGGCGCTGGAAGTTGGTTGACCATAACCCCATTCAGCTAGTTCGGCAGAGCACCAGACGGCTCAAAATCCCGCGCGTGCTCACACCGGAACAGTTCCGGGCTCTGTTGGACAAACTGAATGACCCCTACCGGACTATGGTCTTAGTGGCGGGGTGCACCGGACTGCGGGTCTGTGAGATCGTCGGGTTGAAGTGGGGCGATATCAAGTGGCAGAACCTTGCAATCGACGTTAAGCGCAGTGTGGTGGCGGGCAGAGAAGATGCGACAAAAACCGAAGCCTCAGAAAAGCCCGTGCCACTTGATCCAGGCCTTGCCACAGCTTTGCTCGATTGGCGCAGAAAGGCGCACTACACCGCCGAGTCAGATTATGTTTTTGCCGGGGATACCGGCAGGGCCCGTTGGCAGGGAATGATCCTCAAGGATTACATTCAGCCAGCGGCGACGAAGGCGGAAATCGGCAAGGTGGGCTGGCACACATTTCGGCACACTTACCGCGCAAGCCTGAAACGGTGCGGTACTTCGCTGGAAGCTCAAAAAGAACTCATGCGGCACGCCAACGTGAGAACAACAGCGGAGATTTACGGCCTTGACCCGGACTTGACCCCGGCGCATCGCGAGGCCAATAGCGGAGTGGTCAAGATGCTCTTGGGGGTCTAGGTGGTACCATTTGGTACTTTTTCGATTCTGCGTTTTGGAGCTAAATCTTGCAGTTTGTTGGCTCCTCGGCCAGGACTCGAACCTGGAACCCTTCGGTTAACAGCCGAACGCTCTACCATTGAGCTACCGAGGATTATACAATCAGTGAACTAATGAAGAACACGGGCCGAGAAAGATCTTCGCAAGAGTGGAAATGCGGAGGACGTCTTAGGCCTTCTTATCGTCATCTTTCTTCTTATCTTCATCCTTCTTTTCCGAACTCCCGTCCATGCCACCACGGATGGCATCCTTGAACTCGCGAATTCCCTTCCCCAAGCCCTTTCCGAGCTCTGGCAGCTTTCCTGGTCCAAATAGGATCAAGACGATTAGCAATATGAAAATCAAATGGGTTGGCTGAAACAAACCCTCCATTGCACATCCTCCTCGCCCGCCCACCAAATTTCAGCGGCGCGGCAACCGGAAACATTATAACCCAGTCAGAAGTGAAACCCAATCGCGATTTGAGTAGAGTCCAATTCGAATGTAGGGCCGCCTTTCGCCATGGCGCAACGGGCTGAACCGGGATACCCCCCAACCCTGCATCCCATAGCACGACATTATCGCGATTAGCGCCCCTTAAAAACCATATTGCGTGGTTTCTTTCCTTCTTCCTGGCACTTCTGAAAGTAAAGAGCCAAATAGCTGCTTGTGATGTAATCCTGGTGCGAATACCCCAACCGGGCCGCGACCTCATCGATCCATTTGCCTGGCCCCTCGAGCTCGAGGTAATTCCCTATGGGTGTCTCGTCGTACACTGCCTGAGGCAATCCATGAACGCCTGCTTTGCCGCCTTGGGTAAAGATCGTCCGGTACTTTTCATAGATAAACACTTGCTTCAAACCCAGGCTTTTTAGAACCTCGCGCAGCAGGACTCCGTCTTCGACTCGGGTTTCGATTTCGCGCCGGGTTTTGTACCGGCGTGTGCGGAGGGGTGGCCCCTTGAACGTCAGCCACACTTCCCCATCGGCGAAACGCACCCGGAGAAGAGACCGAGAGCTGCGGAGCCGAAGATCCGGAAAGTCGAAAAGGTAGTTGCGCTCAAGGTGCCTCGCCTTTGAAACCTTGAAACCCAGCTGAGACAGACGTTCCCCCCACTGCTTGCGGTCACCAACCAGCAGTTTGATTTCGGTTTCGCGGCGGAGCCTCATGGGGGGGTGGGGAAGAGTCCTCAGAACTCGCGATCCAGAATGAAATCGGGCAGGGATCGCAAAGCGTCCTTGTAGGGAGTGTCCGGGAACGTCCCCAGACAGCGCTTCGCTTTCTCAGCAAATTCCTGGGCCTTTTCTTTGGCGGCCCGTAAGGTGTCATACCGGTCGATCAGGTCCAGAATCTCACTAAATCCTACGGTGTTGAAGCCGCCCTTTTCAAGCACCGACCTTACCTTCTGAGCCTCCTCGTGTCCACAGCGTCGCAAGAGGTATATCAGCGGCAGGGTGACCTTGCCTTCGCGAAGGTCATTGCCGATTGGCTTCCCTAAAATCTCCTCCGAGGAAGTGAAATCGAGTAAGTCGTCGATGAGCTGGAAGGATAAGCCCAGGTTGAGGCCGTAGGCACCCAAGTGGCCTTCCTCCTCCTCGCTCCTTCCTGCGAGCAACGCACCCAATCGAAGGCAAACGGAAAACAAGCACGCGGTCTTGCGATAAGTCAACTCGAAATATACGTCTTCGGAAACGTCGATCCTTCTCTGCCAGGTCAGTTGCAGCAACTCGCCCTCGACCATGGTCCGGGTCAAACCGATCAGGAGGTCGAGCATCCTGAAATTTCGCTCCCCCAGGGCGATATTAAATGCCTGCATATAAAGCCAATCCCCGGCCAACACACTCATGTGGTCGCCCCACCGGGAATTCGTGGAAGGCTGTCCCCGGCGTGTGTCGGCTTCGTCAATCACGTCGTCATGAACGAGCGTGGCGGTGTGGATGAGCTCCACCACCGTTCCGAGGCGGATCGCAGCGGGCCCCTCAAAGCCACATAGCTTGGAGGAGAGCAGCACCAGCGCGGGACGCAGTCTTTTTCCCCCACTGCCGCGCAGGTATTGGCCGATCTCCGTGATGGGCTCGACGCTGGATATGCTCTGCAGGCAAAACTCCTCCTCCACCTTCTGGAGGTCAGCACGCACCAAGTCGAAGACTTCTTTGATGGTTAGGCTTTTGACGGAGGCTAAGTGTCGATTCCCCATCGTCCCTTCAGTTTTGAAACGCCCACTCAAGTTTTGGAGGGAACAGGAGGTTCACGCTACAAAACTAAATACTCCCACAATTTCCAAATGAAAGGAAGCCTGAACTTCGCACCGGTCAGGCCTACGTGAGATATCGGATGCACCACAACGGATTTTTCGCCATGAACAGGGGAAGGCGGGGTTTTGACGCCGCCCGGGGCTTTCCACATTTTTGCTGCGCTTTCTTGGCCGGTGAAAGCCTTGGGCAATAACACGAGTTGTGACCTGGAAACGGAGAGGCGCAGGCTGGCAACCGCTCACCCGCCTGCGGGCCGAAGCGCCAACTGTCAGCGGCTGCCGCCTGTCCCTTCGGCGGACGTGGGCCCGGCCCGACCGAAGAAAATGCCGGGGCCGGCCACCCTCTCCCCCAAGGGGGGAAAGCCCGCAAGCTACACGAGACCCACGCTGCACATGCTACGGTCAGTGCGAAGGTTTCCAGCGGAGGACGGGCTTGCGCGCTGCCGCGACCTCATCCAGGCGTGTGACGCGCGTAGTGTACGGCGCCTTGAGGACGAATTCGGGATTCTCCTCGACCTCTTGGGCGATGGACCGCAGCGCGTGGATGAACGAATCCATCTCCTCTTTGCTGGCGCTCTCCGTAGGCTCGATCATCATCGCGCCCGGGACAATCAACGGAAACGCTGTGGTATAAGGATGAAAGCCGTAATCGATGAGCCGCTTGGCGATGTCGCTAGTGTGGACGCCGCGCGCAGCCTGGCGCCGGTCAGAGAAGACGCACTCGTGCATTAGTGCGCAGGGCTGAGGAAGGTCGAAAAAGCCTCGCAACTGGCTCATCACGTAGTTGGCGTTGAGCACCGCGTCCTGGGTAGTTTGTCGCAAGCCCTCGAAGCCATTGGCCTGGATATACGCGAGCGCGCGCACGGCCATGCCGAAGTTGCCGTAGAACGCGCGCACCCGCCCGATACTCCTGGGCCGGTTGTAGTCCAGACGGAACGTCCCATCAGGCGCCTGCTCGACAACAGGCAAGGGCAGGTAAGGCTCAAGAGCCTCCCTCACCGCCACCGGCCCCGAGCCCGGGCCGCCACCGCCATGAGGCGTGCTGAAGGTCTTGTGCAGATTCAGATGCATCACATCGACACCAAAATCCGCCGGACGAGCCACGCCCACGAGTGCGTTCATGTTGGCTCCATCCATGTAGAGGAGGCCGCCCCTGGAATGCACCAGGTCCGCGATCTCCCGGATCTGCGACTCGAAGATGCCCAGCGTGTTGGGATTGGTGAGCATCAATCCCGCAACTTTATCCGTCATGGCGCGATCGAGCTCGGCAAGATCAAGGCAGCCGCAGTCATCGGATTTGATGTTCTGAACCTCGTAACCCGAAATGGTGGCGCTGGCAGGATTGGTTCCGTGCGCCGAATCGGGGATCAGGATGTATTTCCGCGGGTCGCCGCGTTCGGTCAGGCAGGCGCGGATCATCAGAATGCCAGTCAGTTCGCCCTGCGCGCCCGCCGCAGGCTGAAGCGAGACAGCGTCCATGCCGGTGATTTCCCGCAGGCACCGCGCTGTTTCGTGGAGGATCTTCAAACAGCCCTGAACCAGAGCTTCAGGAGCGTAGGGGTGGTCCGTGGCCAGGCCGTCCAGGCGCGCCACCACTTCATTGATCCGCGGGTTGTACTTCATGGTGCAGGAACCCAGTGGATAGAGGCCCGTGTCCACTCCATAATTCCAGGTGGAGAGGCGCGTGAAGTGGCGGATTACTTCCAGTTCCGAGACTTCAGGGAAACCCTTTACGTCGCTGCGGCTGAACTCAGCGCCTAATAATTGTTCCGACGACACGGGAGGCACGTCCAGTGGCGGAAGGTCCACGCCGGATTTCCCGGCTGTGCTCCTCTCGAAGATCAGCTTTTCGTTTCTGGTAACGTGAGGCCGCGCCTCACGGATGCGATTTTCCATGGTGATTGTATAGGTCAGACCCTTACGGTCGCGCCAGTTCCCAAGACCTCCTCCCGCGCGCTTGTGGCGGAGCTTGCCCCGCCGGTTTCTGCCACCAATCCCGGCCCAGCCGCGCGTCGGAAGACTTGCGCCGTCCGGTCAATCGACTCCCGGCTGACCGTCTCAGTGACACAGACCAAGAGGTGATTCCTCAGTTCTGGGTAGAAGCGTTCCAGGCTCAGGCCACCGATGATCTTTTGCGCTTGCAATTCCGCAAGCAAATCGTCTGCATCACGGGGCGTCCTGATCACAAACTCGTTGAAGCGAGGCGCGGCGAAGGGGGTGGAGACGCCGGGGATGGCAGCAAGTTGCCCGGCGGCATAATGAGCCTTGGCAAGGTTCTGCTCCGCCAGCATCTTCAGTCCATTCTTCCCCATCAGGCTTAGGTAAATGGTCACGGCCAGCGCGCACAAAGACTGATTCGTACAGATATTGGAGGTGGCCTTCTCGCGCCGGATGTGTTGCTCACGAGTGGCGAGCGTCAGCACGAAACCCCGCCGGCCCTCAGTGTCCACCGTCCGGCCGACCAGACGGCCCGGCATTTGCCGCAGGAACTTCTCCTTGGCGGTCAGAAAACCAACGAAAGGCCCACCGAAAGCCACGGGCACGCCAAAGGATTGCGCCTCTCCGCATACAATGTCTGCCTCGCTCGGCGGCTTAACGATCGCCAGCGACAGCGGTTCTGCGATGGTGACGATCAGCAAGGCGCCGCTGCGATGCACGACTCGAGCAATCTCGGAGCTGGGTTCCAGAGTTCCGAAGAAATTGGGCGATTGCACCACCACCGCAGCCGTCTCAGCAGTAAGGGCGGATTCAAGTCTGGCGAGATCAAGCTGGCCCCCTTCGCGGTACGGAATCTGCTGGAGTTCAATATCCTGGGGCTTGAGGAACGTCTCGAGCACCTGACGGTATTCCGGATGCACGGTTTGGGCCACGACCACGCGGCTGCGGCGCGTGATACGCAACGCCATCAGGACGGCCTCCGTGGTGGCCGTGGAGCCGTCGTAAAGCGAAGCGTTGCTGACGTCCATGCCCGTAAGTTGCGTCATCAGGGTTTGGAACTCAAACATCGCTTGCAAGGTGCCCTGGGCAATCTCCGCCTGATAGGGTGTGTAAGCAGTGAAGAATTCGCTCCGCGAAAGGAGCGCGTCTACGGCCACGGGGATGTAATGGCTGTACGCTCCGGCGCCCAAAAACGAGACATACTCACGGCTGCTCTGGCTTGCGGCCTGGTGAAAAAATTCCAGCATTTCGGGCTCGGAGAGCGGCCCCGGCAAATCGAGCCGGCCCTTGACCCGCAGTTCGCTCGGAATCCGGTTGAAGAGTTCTTCCACGCTGCTCCGCCCCGCGGCTTTCAGCATGCCGGCGCGGTCGGAGTCAGAGTTGGGCAAATAGCGCATTAGGTGGATTCTTCCTTTTGGATATAGGCTTCATACTGGTCAGCGGTCATCAGCTTATCAGTCTCGCTTCGGTCCGAGAGCCGCACCTGAACCAGCCATGCTTCACCGTGGGGATCGGCGTTCAGGATCTCCGGATTGTTGTGCAGCTTGGGATTCACGGCAGTCACGTCCCCACTGACCGGGGAGTAAATCTCGGAAACTGCTTTTACGGATTCGACAGTCCCGAGGGTCTCATTGGCGGCGACGTGTTCACCGGGCCTCGCCAGCTCAACATATACGATGTCGCCAAGCTCCTTTTGGGCATGATCGGTAATGCCGATGGTGCCGATCTCTTCGTCTACTCGGATCCACTCGTGCTCCTTTGTGTAGAGCAATTCTTCGGGATACATGGATGTTCAACCTCCCATGGGACGCCGCGCCTGCTTGTTGAGGATCCCGTCTCGGCAGGAACATCGGAACAACGACGCGAAAGCTTAACGCAATGCTGAAAAACCTCTCGAGCCTGTCATTCCGAGGAGTCTGCCATTGTTATTGGCGGACGACGAAGAATCTCGAATCTCCTTTGTTTCCAGAGTGAGATTCCTCGCTTCGCCCTGGAGTGGACTGTCCAGGTCTTCGCTCAGAACGGCGCTCACGAATTCGGCCTTTTGTAAAAAGGCAGGGGGACAATCCGCGCCCCTGCCAGTTTGCCACGAATCTCGATTTCGATCTCCCGGCCCACACCAGCCAGAGAAGGCGGGAGGTAAGCCATGCCGATGTTCTTCTTCAAAAATGGCGCGTATGAACCGCTGGTCACATAGCCGGCGGCTTTACCTTGAACGTAAACAGTATGACCGTCGCGGGCGATTCCTCGGTCCGTCATTTCAAAACCCACCAGCTTTTTGCGTGTGCCCTGGGCTTGTTGCTGCAGCAGGACGTCGCGGCCGATGAACTCGCCTTTATTAAGCTTCGCAATCCAACCCAGGTTTGCTTCGAGCAGGGTGGTTTTTTCATCGAGCTCGTGGCCGTAAAGAGGGTAACCTGCTTCGAGCCGAAGTGTGTTCCTTGCGCCCAGGCCCGCGGGAACCAGGCCTTCCGGCCTGCCACTTTCGATCAGTGCGTTCCACACCTTCTCGGACTCTTCGGGTGGGAAGTAAAATTCGAATCCGTCTTCGCCGGTATAGCCGGTGCGTGCCAGCATACCCTCCACCCCACAGCACCGAATTCGGCAAAACCAATAATACTTGAGCCCTGCGACACTCGTGGCCGTGATCTTGGAGATGATCTCCAAGGCGCGCGGGCCTTGAAGGGCAAGCTGCGAATATTCGCCGGTAACGTCGCCCACTTCGGCCCCGAAAGAATTGTTCTGAACAATCCAATCAAGATCCCGGCCCGTATTCGCCGCGTTGACGCAGATAAAATAACGGTCGTTCGCCAAGCGGTGCACCACGCAGTCATCTACGGCGCTCCCGTTTGGGTTCATGAGGGCGCTGTATTGGGCCTGGGAATCCTTCAGGCGGGAAGCGTCGTTGGAGGTGACATGCTGAAGAAGTGCCAAAGCACGGGGGCCGCAGATTTCGATTTCCCCCATGTGGCTTACATCGAATAGTCCCGCGGCTCTCCGGACTGCGAGGTGTTCCTGGACGATGCCGGAATATTCAACCGGCATTTCCCAGCCTCCGAACTCCACCATCCTGGCGCCGCACGCTTTGTGCAGAGTATTGAGCGCAGTGCGCTTTAAAGCGAGTCCCGCTTGCGTCGACAACCCTTCTCTCCCCTCCAACAAAAGCAATTCATGCGAATTAATTCAACCTAGCACACCCCCAACGATTCGGTCAAGGCAACGCACCGGAACGCGACCGCCGGTAGTGTCCGCTGCCCGGTGCACGTCTCTACCCGGGCTTCACCAGACTTCGGCGGCCCAGCAGGTAGGCCTTGAGAAAGGGGTCGATATCTCCATCAAGGACGCGGTCGGTATCGCCCATTTCAAACTTTGTTCGGTGGTCCTTTATGAGCCGATAGGGGTGCAGAACGTAGGATCGTATCTGGCTGCCAAAATCGATGTCTGCCTTTGAGGCTTCAAGCTTGTCAGCGGTGTCCCGCCGTTTGCGCAGCTCCAGCTCGTAGAGTCTGGAGCGCAGGAATTTCATCGCCATTTCCCGATTGCGGTGCTGCGAGCGTTCGTTCTGGCACTGGGCGACAGTTCCGGTCGGGATGTGAGTGATTCGCACGGCGGAGTCGGTCGTGTTGACGTGCTGCCCGCCCTTTCCACTCGAACGATAGGTTTCAACCTTGAGTTCGTCCGGTTTGATTTCAATATTGATCGCGTCATCGATCTCCGGGCTGACAAAAACAGAAGCGAAAGAGGTGTGCCGACGCGCAGCTTGGTCAAAGGGCGAGATGCGCACCAGCCGGTGAACGCCAGTCTCGCCGCTCAACATGCCGTAGGCGTAATCGCCCGCCACGGTGAAAGTGGCTGATTTAAGCCCCGCATCTTCGCCGGCCTGATAATCATTCAGCGTAAAGGCGAAGCCGCGACGTTCCGCCCATCGCTTGTACATGCGGAGCAGCATTTCTGCCCAGTCCTGCGACTCGGTCCCACCCGCTCCCGGGTGGATCGTGACGATGGCGTTCAGGTGGTCGTTTTCACCGGCCAGGATGGTCTCCGTCTCAATGCGCTCCACTTCCTGCCGAAGTGCATCAAGTTCAGTCCTTAGTTCACCCTCCACCTGCTCGCCTTCGCGACCCAACTCGAAGTACGCATCTACATCGGCCAGCCGCGTAACGAGTCTGCCGTCTTCTTCGATCTTCTCGCTCAAACGCTTCCGGGCGGTGAGGATTCTCTGGGAACCTTCCTGTTCCTGCCAGAAATGCGGTTGGGCCATTTGTTTTTCGAGGGTTTCAAATTCTTTGCGGCGTTCGGGGGCGTCAAAGAAAACTCCGCAGTTCGTTGGCGCGTCGCTTCAATTCGTCATATTCTCTTTGCAGTTCGTCAATCACATTTGCTCCTGGTTTTGCAGTGGCGTTAAGCCGCCACAGGTTCCCGGCGAGGTGAAATCGCCGCTAGAAGGATCATCACCGCGGCAAGCGCCGCGCACAGCCACGCGAAGACGTCGCCGTGTTCGGTGTAGAAGGTGCGGCCCCGACGGTAACTGAAGGTAACGGGCAGAATTTCCATTTGGTGGCGCGCGACTCGTTTCTCCACCCGCCCGAAGGGATCTATCAGTGCGGTAATCCCATCGTTCGTCGCGCGCAACAAATACCGCCGATTCTCAATTGCCCGCAGGCGCGCCATTTCCAGGTGCTGAAAGGCTGCGGATGAATCGCCGTACCAGGCATCGTTCGAAATGTTCACCAGCACCCCGGCGCCCGCCAAGGTAATCCTTCTGACCAGTTGAGGGAAAATGTCCTCGTAACAAATAAAGATGCCTATCGTGCCTTCCGGTGTTGACGCCACGCGGTAGGCGGTTCCTGGAACGAAGTTCCCCACTTCACTGGTGATCTTTCCGATGATACCTGGAAAGGCCCAGTCCGGAACGTACTCACCAAAGGGCACCAAGTGCATTTTATCATATTGCAGGATTTCGCGTCCCTCGGGGTCAACGACTACAGCGCTGTTTGTGATCTCCGAATGCCCTGAACCGAACGGTACAACCGTGTTCACGACCACAAACGCCCGGCCCTGGCGCGCCATCCTGTCCACAGCATTCCTGAAAACCTGGTCCCGGGTGAAATAGAAGGGCGCAGGGTTTTCCGCCCAGATGATCAGGGGCGGGGCAACGATGTGCTCCGGCCCCCGCTCGTCAAAAGCGATGTTTCCTCTCCCTTCTTCGCTTGAAAGTGCGGCCAAGGACCTGTTTACAAGGTCATTCAACTTTTCGGGGTTAAGCCAGGGAGCCCACGCCATGGCTTGTCCTTCATCCAGTGGCACGTTGGGTTGCACCAAGACCGCACGATTCGCGCTCGTCGTGGGGACTGGCGGCGCGAGCGCCCAATTCCCGATGACCAGCAGCGCGACCCAGCCAATCACCAGCAGGCGAGGCCATCGCGCCGCTGGTTTCAGAACTGCCCCTGCGCCCAGGGCGCTCGTCGCGGTCGCCAGGAACGACAACCCATAGACCCCGCTTACGGAAGCGATTTGCCGTAAGCCGGCGGGTTGAACCGCATAGCCCAGGAGGTTCCAAGGAAAACCCGTAATACAATAGGTGCGGGCGATCTCCATCGCCACCCACAGGAATGGACTGAGCAACAGGGCCCGGGTCGGAGACTTACGAGCTACCGACCCGACGACCAAACCGAAAACTCCAAAAAAAACTGAAAAAACTGCGACGAAGAGCACCATCCCTGCCATGGCAAGGCTTAGACTTAGCCCGCCGTATTGCCGGATGACCTCCACAAACCAATAGCAATTCCCTGCAAAAAAGACGACTCCGCTGACGTAGGCCCAGCCAAACGCGCGCCAGGGACTCGATTCGCAGGCCAACACAAGTACCAGCGGGAGGATGGCGATCCAAACCAAGGGATGAGAATTGAGCTTGGGGAAACAGGCTACAAGAAAGAAGCCACTGAGAGCGCTGGCGGCCCACCGAACCGGAGTCTTTCTGAACTGATTCATTGATTCATTGGTTCATTCAATGATTGAGGACGTTAATCCGCACCTACAGCCCCCGCCCCCTTGGGGGAGAGGTGGCCGGCGCCGGCATTTTCTTCAGTCGGCGTGGGCCGGGCCTTCGCCCGCCGAAGGGACAGCCGGCAGCCGCTGACGATTGGCGCTTCGGCCCGCAGGCGGGTGAGGGGGATGCCCCGGAAGGAGTTGGCAAGGAGTTTCCTGAACACTCCTTACCCCTCCTGCCCGGCCTCCCCTTGCAAGCATCAGCCACCAACTCAGTGTTTGATGAACGGCTTGAACCCTTGCTGCTTTAGCTTCACCCGCGCCTTTTCCGCTTCATCCTTCGACGTGAACGGGCCAACCTGAACGCGGTACAGATTGTCGTTGGCGTGCGCGTATTTGGGTGTGATGAGAAACACCCGATAGCCGCGGCGCCCCACAATTTTCACAAGAGCTTCGGCATCTTGCCTTGACCTCGAAGCTGCAACCTGGACAGTGAAACCAGCGTCGGCTTCCCCGGCTCGGGCAGGAGAAGTGGCGGCCACGCTAGGTTGAGGTTTTTTTTCGGCCGTCGCGGGCGACAGAGGAGCCGACGGCGCCGGACCCGGCCCAGGCGCCGTTGCGGGTTTGTCCTCGCTGGATTGTGAGGCGGGGGCGCTGGCCTGTGTTTGTGAAAGCGGCGGCGGAACAGAGTTTGAGGATGGTGACGCCCCGCTTGATTCAACCGTTGTGGTCTCAAGAGGAGTATTCAAGGTCGGCGGAATGGTCGCTGGAGTTGAGACACGCTCCGTGACCGGCGCCGCCCCCGCTGACCTTTCGTTGTATCCCACCAGGAAACCCAGCGAAAAGAAAACCCCGCAAACCGCCACCCCTGCTAAGAACACCAGGATAAGGTGCCACGCCGAAAGTCCTTTGTCGTCAGAAACTCGGTCGGCATTATTAAACATGGCCAACCTCTCGATCGGTCGCCCCAGGCGGCCGGTTTCTCCTGCTTGTCACTTGCTTTCTCCTCCAGGCGCAGGGTGAACGGCGGCCTTTCCGAGCAGAGCGCTCAACAGCTCCACTGGAATGGGAAAGACAATAGTCGTATTTCTCTCGGTTCCGATTTCCGCCAGGGTCTGAAGGTAACGCAACGTGATGGTAATCGGCTCCCTGGCCAGAATGGCGGCGGCCTCGGACAGCTTTTCGGAAGCCTGATATTCCCCGTCGGCGTTGATGATCTTGGCCCTGCGTTCGCGTTCCGCTTCGGCTTGGCGCGCAATGGCCCGTTGCATGTCCTGAGGCAAGTCCACTTGCTTGACTTCCACCTTGGTCACCTTGATGCCCCAGGGCTCTGTGTGGACATCAAGAATGCCTTGCAGGCGCGCATTGAGCTTTTCGCGCTGGGAAAGCAAATCGTCGAGTTCCACTTCACCCAGCACCGAACGAAGGCAGGTTTGCGCGAGCTGCTCAACTTGGTAGCGGTAGTTCTGAACCTGCACGATCGCCTTTTGGGCGCTCAGGACCCGGAAGAAAACCACGGCATTCACTTTCAACGAAACGTTGTCCCGAGTGATGACATCCTGCGGTGGGATCTCCCAGGCTACCTCCTGCAGCGTGACCCTAATGATCTTGTCGATGGGCCAGAGGATGAAGATCAGCCCAGGCCCTTTGTCCACGGCTAAAAGCCGGCCCAAACGAAAAGTGACCGCTCGCTCGTATTCCCTCAAAACATTCAAACAAGCCGAAATCCACAGGAAAACGATGACGATAACAACGAGGACTCCCATGTTCATGTTGTGCTCCATTCCGCGCTCCAGGCGCGCTTGAGATGCCGGTTTCCGACGAATCGACCGCGAAATCCCGGGCTATGACCGGGAGCATTCTCTAAACCCAGTGTCCCGCCAAAAAAGGATCGGAGATGCTCGTTCCCTCCTAGCTCGTTTGCAAGTCTATCTGCGTTCTGGGGCAGGCTCAACTACCACAGTCAACCCCTCGACTTCCCGAACCCGTACCCGCGTACCCGCGGCAATCTGCTGCCGAGCGCGCGCGTCCCACAGTTCACCATGAACTAGAACCTTGCCGAAAGGATTGAGGTCGGTCTTCGCCACGCCCATGGAATCGACCATCCCGGCCTCTCCGGTCACGGCCTTGCGCCTCTTTGCCGCGATGGCAAATTGCAGGAGAACAACCGTAATTGCACCGAGCGGCAGGGCAACGCTCAATGCTGTGGAAAGGTGAATTCGCGCCTGTGGCCACGGGGAATTCACAAGGATGAGCGCCCCCAGCACCAAGGCGAGAATGCCACCTGCTGCCAGTATTCCATGCGACGTCAGCTTGGCTTCCAGCGCGAACATTCCCAGCCCAACGAGAATCAGAAGAACGCCCATAGAATTGATGGGCAACAGGTTGAAGGCGTACATTGCCAGGACCAGGGCGACCGCCCCAATAACCCCAGGCGCCACCAACCCGGGATGCGTAAACTCAATGTAGATGCAAGCCAACCCAATGGCACCCAAGATAAACGCTATATTCGGGTCCGCCACCCAGGCAAAGAATTCCTCAAGGGTGGGCATGGCAAAAGGTACCAGCTCCGCATTTTTCAGATGCAGGGTTGTGTTCGTGTCGTCGAACCTCTTAATGGTCGCGCCGTCGAATTTCTCGAAGATAGCGGAGGGACTGCTTACCACCGCGTCAATCAGCTTCCCGTCCAATGCTTCCTTATCCGAGTAGGACGAACTCTTGCGCACTGCGTCCTCTGCGAGGGTCGAATTGCGCCCGCGCTTGCCGGCAATCGAACGCATGTAAGCCGCCGCATCGTTTTCGATCTTGGCTTCCATCGTTTTTCCTAAGTCGGTCCCCCCCAGCGTCACAGGGTGAGCCGCGCCAGTATTCGTGCCTGGCGCCATCACCGCCAGGTCGCCGGCTTCCAGGATGAAGAAGCCCGCGGAAGCTGCACTCGCCCCGCTGGGCGCCACATAGGTGACAACCGGCGTGCGCGAATTCAGGATGGCGGAGACGATGTCGCGCATCGAGGTTCTCGAGGCCGCCCGGCGTGTTCAATTCCAACAGAACGGCATCTGCATGGCTGTCGTTGGCAAACTTTATGCCCCGCACCACATAACCGGCGCTCACGTGGTGAATCATCATGTTCAGGTGGATTTCAACTACTCGAGGGCGAGTCTGGGCGCCCGCGGTGGGCAAACCGCACTCGGCGATCATGAGAAGGGTGGCGAAAGCAAGCCACGCTCGGAAACGTCGCAATCTCAAGGTTCCTTCTTTGCTGCCGAGGGGTGCGAGGAGATTTGGCGGGCCAGTTCCTGCGCCTCCCGGCTTCCCGGGTCAAGCTTTAAGGCCGCCTCGACCTCTTGGCGCGCCTGCTCCGGCTGGCCGAGAGATATGTAAACCCGGGCCAGGCCGATGTGAGCCGCAAAGCTGTCCTGAAGTTTCAGGGCGGTTTGGAATTCCCCGGCCGCCTCCTGGTGCTTGCCCTCCGCTTCAAGCACTTGCGCCAAGCTCATGCGCGCATCTCTGTCGCCAGGCACCAGCGACGTCGCTTCCGCCAGTTCGCGCTCAGCTTCGGACAAGCGTCCCTCGCTGACGAACCTCGCGCCACGAGACTTGTGGACCGCGGCGTGTTCGTCAGGCCGCGCACTTGCGAGCCGCTCTTCGAGCGCGTTGTGCACGGTCAGAGAAAGCAACCGGAAGGCACGTCCATCGAAGTTCTTCTTGAGGCGCGGCTGCGGCAAGACGTCACGGGAGAGCCCGGCTTCTGATCCAGCTTCGTGACGGGCCAGCCACTCAAGTTGGATCCGCTCCGCCGCCGCATCGCCAAGCTTCCCCAGCACGACGGCCAGAAGGGTGTGGGCCTCGGAATCGTCGTCGTTCAGCTCGATCGCCCCCTTGAGCGATTGTGCCGACGCGCTGTAACGGCGGAGGTTCCAGAGGGTGACACTGCGGTTAAAACAATAAACCGCGTCGGTCGGATCACCTTTATAGGCTCGCTCAAAATCATCCAGGGCCTTCGCATACCGGCCACCCCGGGCCTCCAAAACACCCTCATTATTTGCTACCTCAGCCAGCGGGATTTCTTTGCTGATCCGCTCAAAAGCCTTCTCGGACGATGGGTAATGGCCGAGGAAGAATTCATCCACCCCGAACAGGAAAAGCGATTCGAGGTAATGAGGGTCGTCGCCGTCCAGTTTCCTGAGCCACTTCGCCGAATTCGCATAATCTTTCTGGCCAAAATAGAGCTGGCCGAGAGCAAACGCCGCGCGGTGATCAGCCGGATCCAATCGATCAGACTCCGAAAAGAAGTGGATACGAGTCTGGCCGTCCGTGGCCAGCATTCCGCGGACATAGTTCTCGAAAGCATCCAGCCGCACCTGAGGGAACCTGCTGTAAAAGTCCTCCTCAGCGCCGACGGTAAAATTGGGATCGTAGGAGGCAACCAGCCGCCACGCTAATCGTGTCTGGAGGTCCACCAGTTCGGCCAGTTCGCCGCTCACCTCGAGGGCCGGGGAGAGCTTCAACTGGCGGAGGTCAAGCAACCGAGCGTTGGCGGTAAGGAGGTCGCCCTCCACATCGAACTTCCCCAAGACAGCCCAATCTACACCCAGGGTTTCAGCGGCTTTGTACTCGCTGGCGACAGTCAGGGGTGTATCCGCCGGAATCCCCAACTGGTCATAGGCAGCGTTCCGCTCCTCCCGGTCCAATACGTAATAACCGGGCCCGGGCAGACGAGACGAGAGGGTTTCTGCGAAACTTTCAGAGATCCAATTCAGATCTGCCCGCCTGCTCTGGTTTTCAAAGGGAAAAATCAGGACGGCATGTACCTCGGAGGCGCTCCCTACACCCCAAGGGATAAGCAAAAACAAGAGTAATCCGAGCGCTTTTCGCATCCAGACCCGATCCGCATCCTGCATTATAGCATCGACTTTCGTGAAGCGCGTCGCGATCAGAAAGAGCTTAAACACAGAGTGCACTGAGATCCTTCCTGCTTTCTGTTTTAGTTTGTGCACAGAGGACGCGGAGATTCTCGTCTTAATTGCGGCCGCCAGTCGCGCTGTACCACTACCAACGATTCTCTATCCTCCGCTCGAGGCATGCTTTGATCGGCCCAGTCTAAGCCGGATTCAATCCTTGATCCCGACCGGCGGGTTGTTCATCAGCTTAACGTATTCCGGGTTCTGGCTGATCTTCATCAAGTCGGGGTCATTGAGGATTCTCTTGCGATCTTTGAACCCGTCCTCAAGAGCCCGGCGAAGATTGCGCACTGCGTCTTCAACGCGACCGAGAGAAGCAAAAACCTTCGCAAGGTAGAAATAGTACTCGGGATCGGCGCCACGTGCCTGCATTGTCGTCCCGAACACGGAGCGTTCCGTAAAGACCTCGGGGTCAAGGTTCAAGGCCGTCCGGTATTCCTCTATCGAATCCTTGTACTTCTTCATGTGGAAATAAGACGTTCCCAGGTTCAAGTGATACGACGCTGAATTGGGATTCAGCGTGACAGCTCGCAGGTAATACTTTACGGACTTCCCGTACTTGTCCTGCATGAAATAGACGGTTCCAAGATTGTTCAGAGGCTCACTGTAGTCCTTCCGGTGCCGGATCGCCTGGTTGTACGCCTTGCGGGCTCTTGGGTAATCCTGAAGCTGCTGATACGCAATTCCGAGCTTGTTCCACACAACTGCGTTTTCAAAATTGGTCTGTTTTAGAGCGCGGTAATAGTAATCCGCAGCATCCTCGTACGACTTGCGAGCCATATAGATGTCCGCCCGCTCCTCGAAACTGATCGCGCGTGGCTTGGCAGGGCTCTCGCGCGATTGTCCGGTCGTGGCAGGCGGCGCAGGAGGGCCTCCTTGAGCGAAGAGAAGTTTTCGCGCACTGGGGACGCAGACGCTGAAGAAAAGTAGGGGAGCGATGAAACCCTTCATCACGGCTTGAGCCAGGTTCCCAACCTTCATGTCCAAACCTCGAAATGGCGAGAGACATTCACTGGCCGCCGGGTCCGAGTCCTATTCTTGAGGGGCCGATTTATTCTCCGGTTCCGGAGGCGTCCCGGAATTCGAATGCCTGCCCTTGAAAATCGACAGAAACTTCTTTATGACTCCGCGCCTGCTCTGCGTTGAAGGAACCTCAGGCGGCTTAGCTGCGGTTGGCGGTTGTAGTTCTACGGTTGTCGGAGGAACGGCAGCCGCTGCCGGCAGATGAGGTTCAGCCTGGGGATGGAACAGCCTTCCTAAGATTCCCTTTAAGCTCTTCAGCGGCTGCGCCTGCTGGGGTTCCGTCCCCGCAATGAAAACTTCATTGCGGACGATTTTTGCCTCACTCGTCGTCGAGTTGGTTTCGATCGGGACGGAAATTACGCCCTCCGGCATCGAGAAAGGTCCCGGGTCTTGATAACCGGGAGCTTTCACCGCTCGTTTCATGAACTCCGTCCATATGGGCAAGGCGGAGGCCGCCCCAGACAGCTTCAGCTCGCGGTCGTCGTCGTAGCCCACCCAAACGATGCCCAACAAATTCGAGGTGAATCCCGCGAACCAACCATCGTGCGAAGTCCCCGTCTTCCCTGCCGCTGGGAGTGTGAAACCTCGACTGCGGACGCCGGCCCCCGTGCCGTTATTGATTACACTTTCCATTAGGTCCACCATCATATAAGACACGCGCGGGTCAAGGACTTGCCGGGTCACCACGGAGCTCCGCCAGAGAGTCCCCCCTGAGGAGTCGTTCACCGCAAGTATAAACCTGGGTTCAACGTACTGGCCCCCATTCGAAAAAATGGTATAAGCTCCGGCAATCTCCAGCGGCGTTGCCACATAGGCGCCCAGTGCGATGGCTGGCGTCGCAATGAGGTCTTTGTTGATTCCCGCGGCCATCGCCAGGGTCCTGACCTTGTCATACCCAATCATTTCCGCCAAGTGAACTGTCGCAACATTCAGCGAGTGGGTGAGGGCCTCTCGCAGGGTCACGAGCCCGTGGTATTCCTGCTTGTAGTTCTCAGGTTCGTAGACGAGGTCGCCAAACTGGAACGTGGTTGGCGCATCGTTGAGTACGGTGGCGGGAGTAATCAGCGGCTGCGAACCGTCCACGCCCGAGCTGAGGGCGGCTGCATAAACAAAGGGTTTGAACGATGAACCCGGCTGTCGCTTTGCCAGAACATGGTCAAGTTGGCTGGCCGCGTAGTCTCGCCCGCCCACAAGAGCTTTGATTTCCCCCGTGTGTGCGTCTAGCGCCACCAGCGCCAATTGGGGCTGATTGGGGTCCTGGACTGTGCCGGGCTTGGCGTGCCTTGCTTTTCTCAACTCCTGGT
This sequence comes from uncultured Acidobacteriota bacterium, assembly GCA_963765485.1. GTDB lineage: Bacteria > Acidobacteriota > Terriglobia > UBA7540 > UBA7540 > CAVROP01. Next base: position 82,889 of record CAVXWN010000004.1, read on the forward strand.
CCACTTCACTAATGCCCAGCCGCGCGCCCTCGGAGGCCGCCTTCTGCAAATCGAGGTCGAGCGTCGTATAAATGCGATAGCTCTGCGAAATCAAGTCCCGTTCGGAAAACTGCGCGAGCAATTGGTCACGCACCATGTCCACGAAGTAAGGCGCCTCGAGACCTTCCACATTCTGGCTGGTTACCTCCAAAGGCGTACCCCGAGGCTTTCTCGGCTTGCTGGGACGTGATCATGCCAAGCTCAAGCATCTGCCTGATGACGTAGTTGCGCCGTTCCAACGCCCTTGCAGCTCGCCGGTAAGGTGAATACATATTCGGGCCGCGGATCAGGCCCGCCAGAAACGCCGCTTCCGGCAGCGTGAGGCTGGTGACATCTTTATTGAAATAAGCGTTGGCCGCCTCGCCGAGGCCATAGATGGAAAAACTTCCCCGCTGGCCAAGGTATATCTGGTTCGCATACAGCCCGAAAATCTGTTCCTTAGTCAGTCGTTGTTCCAGGAGCAGGGCTAGGAAGATCTCCTCGAGTTTTCGTCGCCATATGCGCTGTGGCGTCAAGAAAAAGCCGCGCGCCAACTGCATCGTCAGCGTGCTGCCACCTTGCACTTTCTCCTCCGCCCGGATGTCGGCCGCTGCCGCTCCCAAGATTCGGAAAATATTCACCCCGTGATGAGAGAAAAATCGATGATCTTCCGCTGCCAGCACCGAATCCACCAGCACTTTCGGCAGGTCCTGGTAACGCACCAAACGCCGCTTAGAGCGGGTGTTGTCAAACAGCGTGGTGATCACCTCGGGCTCAAGATCGTAACTCTCGAAATTCGTGGAGCCATCGGGCGAGATGATGGAAGCTATGCGGCCGTCTCGGAAGGTCAAGATCGCCGGGCCCTCTTTCGTGGCTTCAGCCTTGGAAGAAAGAAACGGGGCCGGGTGTGATTTCAATCCTGCCTCCCGCCAGCTTGTAAGCGCCGACGGTGGACGTCCCGCTGCTTTCGGCATAGAAGGCCCGGCGCAGGCGTGTGGAGACCTCCTCCGGCGTGATCGCCTGACCTACAGAAACCGGCGTGGGTGCGGCGAAGACCAGGGAAGCATTGTTAAAGATGTCGCCACTCAGACGCGCGTCAATGAGGCGGGAGAATCGGACGTAGTAGTAAACGAAAATGCCGGCGAAGCCGAGCACAGCCAGCAAGCAGGCGGCGACCAGACCTTTCTTCCAACCTGCCACGCCTGCAAGACGTGTGCGGCCCCTGCTTCCGGAACGGGCGGGGATTCGTGCGCGGTGCTGGCGCATTTCGAGCCACGGGTTATAGTGACCGGTTCTCAGCCGATGGCGTAAAGTGAAGCATGAGGGTATAAACCTTCAGGTCCACCGGCACCGAGTAGTCCAAGCTGATCGATATGCGACTTGTGACAGTGACCGTGACATCGTCGGCAGTAACCGGAACTCCGTGATCCTGTGCGAACGCGACCACCTCATCCCGTATCTCATCCGCCGTGGCGACTCTGCCTCGAGCTGCCCACTGAATGGAAAGCTGCTGGATGTGGTCCTGGAGCTGAAATTGTTCACGTAAGGGGGGGTGATCTTTACTGCAACAAAGATGATTGCCGCCAGGAACGCCAAAGAAAAGAGAGCCTTGAACCGTCCTGAAGCCTCTTCTGATCGTCGCATAGCGGAACCCCGATGGGACGCTTGGTCCTTAACGAAGATACTCCTCTTGCAAGCACTTTACGACCTCTGAAAGCTTAGCATCGCGAACTTTCTTTGTCGAGCGCTCGAAGATTTCCGCCAACCCCTGGTTGAATTTCCGCTTGCCCAAAGTCACCCGGTAAGGCACGCCAATCAGGTCCGCATCCTTGAACTTGACGCCCGGCCTTTCAGCGCGATCATCAAACAGCACGTCCATCGAATTGGCGAGCATTTCTTCGTACAGCTTCTCGGCCGCAGAGCGAAGTCCGGCATCATCCATGTTGGCCGCCGTCAGGATGACGTCGAAAGGAGCAATCGCTCGCGGCAGGAACATGCCATCTTCGTCGTGGTTCTGCTCCACGGCGGCGCTCAGGATGCGCTCCACGCCAATTCCATACGACCCCATCACCAGCGGGATCTCCTTGCCGTTTTCGTCCAACACCGTGGCATGCATCGCTTCGGAATACCGCCGCCCCAGCTTGAACATGTGTCCCAATTCCACCGCGATGCGGATTCGAATCGGCTTGCCGCAGCGGAGGCAGAGATCGCCGGCAGCCACCACCCGCATATCATGATACTCGGCCTGGAAATCACGCCCCGGCGTGACGTTGCGGAGGTGTGTGTCATCACGGTTCGCGCCGGTGATGAGGTTCTTTCGCCCCTCCAGCGCCCGGTCCGCCAGGATCCTCACCCCCTTAATCCCCACCGGCCCCAGCGAGCCCACGTGCGCGCCGTGCAGCGCGAATGCCTCCTCGGGCGTCGCGGGCCGGAACACATCCGTGCCCAGCACCGCGGCCAGCTTCGTCTCGCTGAGCGAGTGATCGCCGCGCAGCAAGAGTGACAACGGGTTTGCTTTCCACAACGTAAACCAGCGTCTTCATCAACCGCGCCGGGCTTTCACCTGTGAACTTTGCCAAGTCATCAATGGTCTTCTGGCCGGGAGTGGGAAATGGCTCGGGAGGCGCGTCGCCGGGCAGGTCCTCGACTGCAGGCGCTTTGGCTTCGGCTTTCTCCAGGTTGGCCGCATAGCCGCACTCAGAAATGGCCAGCGAATCCTCGCCTGCGTCAGTCGGCGCGGCAAACTCATGCGAGTGCGTCCCGCCCATGGTCCCCGAGTACGCTTCCACAATTACGTACTTCAGCCCGCAGCGGTCGAAAATGCGCCGGTAGGCGTCGTAATGCTTCTTGTAGCTGATCTCCAGGCCGGCATCGTCAATGTCGAAGGAATAGGAGTCCTTCATCCAGAACTGGCGCAGGCGCAACAGCCCCGACTTGGGCCGCGGCTCGTCGCGGAATTTCTCCTGAATTTGATACCAGATCTGAGGCAGTTGCTTGTACGACCGCAACTCGCTGCGCGCGATGTTCGTCATCTCCTCTTCGTGCGTCACCCCCAGGCACATTTCGTGCTGGTTGCGGTCCTTGAACTTGAACATCGTCTCGCCGTAAGACTCGTAACGGCCGGACTCTTTCCAAAGCTCCGCAGGATTCAAAGCCGGCAAATAAAACTCCTGCGCGCCCATGGCGTTCATCTCTTCGCGAATGATTTGCATGACCTTCAGAAGGGATCTCTGGGCCAGGAATAGATAGGCATAGACTCCCGCAGCCACCTGGCGCACGTACCCGGCCCGCAATAGCAGACGATGACTGGGAACCTCCGCTTCTGCAGGGTCCTCGCGCAAAGTAGGAATGAATGTTTGACTCCAACGCATTGATTTGACCTTTCGTTGTCGGTTGCCAGTGGTAAGCTCAGGACCGTTCAACGCTTACGAGCAAGTGACTGGTCACTGAAAACCGGCAGTTGACGACTCCAAGTTTAGAATCTGCCTTCAGCTTCCCGCGTTCGCCTTCAGCCTTTACTTGCTGACTCTGCTAGGCGAGAATGTCTCATTCTTGAGGATTTGCGCGGAGGATGTCAAGGAAACTGCCTCTTCGGCAGCGTCCCAGTTTGAGTCTAGGGCCGCCCCTCGGGGCATCCCTGGCTAAGCCAATCCCCGCCCCCACTTCACTGGAGTTCTCATGAACCGACGAAACGTATTGCAGGGTCTCGTTGCCAGCTTGGCAGCGTTCCCTGACTTAGTCCCCCGGCTTGGCAACGCTCTACCTCCCAGCGTGGATAAGCTTTTTCCGACAGACCTGCCGCCGCAAAAGCCGGCACAGTTCCTCGCGGAGGGTTTTCATCAGCCGGCTTGCGGGGTGATCTACCGCCAGACGGAGCCGCCCCGAGGGGGAATGGCCTTGGGCGGAATCGACACCGGCTTTTTGACCTTGGAGGTGGATGGGACGTTTGGATCTTGCACGGTTTTCAATTCGCTTTGCCCCATGCGCCCGCCTTTGGGTTTGCCTTTTCTTGGGATGAGCCTGAAGGAGAGGAACGAGGTCTGGCTGCTGGGTAGCCCGCGCGCGGCATCCGGTGAATACGTGTGGATTCCGATACGTCACATACAAGCTCCGCCGCTGATCCACTACTGGGGTCACTATCCGGTTGCGGACTTGGAATACACCATGCCGGGCTCTCCTGTGAGCGTGGGACTGCGAGCCTGGTCCCCGTTTCTCCCAGGAGACTCGGCTACCAGCAATACGCCCGGAGCGGTCTTCGAGGTACACCTCCGGAATGTAAGCAGCGCACCACAGCAAGGGAGGCTCGCCTTCATGTTTCCGGGCCCGACTCAAGCCGAGGCTCAGATTTGCCTGTATAGTCCTCGCGAGAGAAGTACGAAGCCGTACCCCCGGATGATTGCGCTTGCCCCCACTCCAACCCGAGCGCTCCGGCAGCAAGTCCGTGCCCGGGAGTTTTCAGGCGCTGGTTGTGACATCTGAAGCAGTCAAGGGCACCGGATACGCCATCGGGGTGATCGGTGATGTGGAGGTTCAAGTCGGGGGAGGCCTGACCCCGAGAAGTCTAGCCGACAATCCGGATGCTCCGGGAAGCGAAGTCTCAGAGAGTGCTGGTGGCAGTTGGGCTAACATCGGGTCCTCGCTGCCCCAAGCGAGGGAGCACAATTTCAGCGGTTCCGTCGCTGTGGACTTCGAGTTAAAGCCGGAGGAGCAGAAGACGGTTCGCTTCGTGCTCTCTTGGTTTGCACCGATGTGGATCGGCGACGGCTCTCACACCTTCACTCACATGTATGCCGCTCGTTTCACAGGCGCTCTAGAGGTGGCGCAATTCCTCAGCCGCCAGCACGAGTCTCTTCTACGCCGGGTCTTAGCCTGGCAGGAAGTCATCTTCGAGGAGCGGGGCTTGCCGGTATGGCTCCGCGAATCGCTGGTGAATATTCTTTATCTCTTTCCTGTTAACAGCCTCTGGGCGCAAGCGAGGCCTCCTATCGGTCCCTGGTGCGATCCCAAGCAGGGTCTTTTTGCGATGATCGACGGAATTGTGGAGGTCCCCGCCGTTGAACCCATGCCGGATACCTGCTATGCCAACGCTCCTATCGTGTACTTCTTCCCTGATTTGGCTTTATCGACCATGCGAGGGTACAAAGCCTATCAGTTCACTGATGGCGCCGCCCCATGGGTTTTTGGCGGGGTAATTGGAAGGGCGAGAGGGGGCTTCGAGGCGACGGCGGGAGTGGAGATGGCCTCCCCGTCGCCCGGGTACCAAGTTGCGACTACAGGACCCTATTATGTGGATATGGTTGACCGCTATTGGAGGCGTACGGGTGACGACGCGGCGCTGAAAGAGTTCTACCTTTCCGTAAAAAAGAACACAATCTTCACAATGTCCCTCCGGCACGGGGACGGGGACGCGAACATCATCAGTATGCCTGACGATGACCTGAACCCGTTGTTTGACTGGAATGATTGGTTCGGGATGGCGTCTCAGCCCGGTCTCCTCTTAGATGGGTTTGAATGGACCGAGTGGTTCGGCATGGCGCCGCATGCGGGGGGAATGCACCTCGCCAACTTGAGAATGCTGGAGCGTATGGCGGAGAAAGTCGGCGACAAGGCCTTTGCTCAACAGTGTCGCGACTGGTTCGCGCAGGGGAGCCGCGCCATGGAAACTCAACTGTGGGCCGGGAGCTACTACTTGGCCTACGACGAGCCCAAGTCGGGGCGGAAATCGGACGACGTCTTTGGCTATCAACTGGATGGAGACTGGATGGCCAAGTTTCATGGTCTGGATGGTGTCTTCCGTCCGGATCGCGCCAAAATCACTCTGGACACGATCGCCCGCACGTGTGTCAAGCTGACGCCCTACGGAGCCACCAACTTTGCCCGCCCGGACGGAAGTTTGGCCGAAGGCGTGGGCTATGGTCCGAACACATTTTTCGTGCCGGAACTGTACATGTTGGCCATGACTTACATGTACGAGGGACAACGAGAGTTGGGCCTGGAATTGGCTCGCCGTTGCGTTCAGGCCTTGATTGACAACGGCTCGGAATGGAATCAGCCCAACATGATTCGCGGCGACAACGGACTCGAAATCTTCGGCAGCCACTATGACCAGAATCTGATGTTGTGGGCGGTGCCGGCAGCGGCGGAAGGGAAGGATATCGCCGCATTCTGTGCGTCCGGCGGTTTGGTGGACCGCATCATCCAGGCGGCCAAGCCGCGTGAGCCATAGCGCGACGTGCCTCATGTAACTTCCAGCCTCTACCCCCGGGCGAGAGGGTCCGGCGGTCAGAGGCTACGGCTGCAAGAATGAAACTGACCCAATATGGCCCCGTCGGCGTGCGCAGACACAGGCGCGTCGCCGCCTTACCTTACCTCAGCGTCACTTCGAGATGTATGGTCCGGGCGCTCGTTTGCGGGTTCGAAACCACTCGTATTGCGGACACCGCGCCGGGCGAGCCGTTAATCGATACGACCCTGAGGTCATTCTTGCCGTCCGGTGAAAGATATGAACCGGGGAGATAGAAATCTCGCTGCAGGCCCACCGGCGAAACGTGGCCGAGAAACTTTCCGTTCAGATAGAAAACCGCATCCTTTGATGCGTCCACTCGCAAAAACCAGGTCTGGAAAATGCCGGGCGGTGGCGGTTTCATCCCATCCAGCGACCAGGATTGGATTAAAAAACCAGGCGCGGAGGCGGGTGAAGACTCCGCTTTCCATAGGGGCTCGGGGTGCGAAAAATCAATCTGCGCCAGAGACCAGCCGGTGATCTCCTGGCTCTCCGACTTGCGCGGCCCTACGGAGATGGCACGAAGCCCGGAATCAGTCCAAATATACTGGTTGTTGGTTTTGCCGAAGTCTGAGCAGACAACGGCAAGGTGATTCTCGCCCGGCGCGATGAGGCCGTGGAGAGAGGTGTCCTCACTCCGGCGCCTCGACGACAAATCCGGCACATAGGTGTCATTGATGAAGAGGTCGTGCGGGAATCCTGGAATCTCCGAAATGTAGACGTCGTCCTCGCGCGGATAGAGCTCCAGGAAAGCGCGCCAGGACGGGTCAGCGGAGAAACGTGCTTGGTAAATTGAATAGCCCCGAATCGATTTCCCGGTTTGTTCCAGCGCCTCGCGGCTATACGGCGAAGCCGGCAGGCGGTCGAAGTCTACGACTCGCGAGCCGCGGTATTCCGTCACGGGGGCAACCGCTGGCATCTGCCAAGGGGCGATTCGAAAAGCTCTGATGTCTTGCGCATTCTCCAGGATCGGTTCCGGCCCTATGCGGTCGGCAACCAATTTATCCACCGGAACGAAGCCGGGAACAAAGAGCAACGCTTCGGTTTGGCCGACGTCGATTTCCGCGGCCACGTGGCTCTGCGCAGGGCGAACAGAACGCACGAGGCGCGCATTTGTGATCAGCGGGAACTCCCCGCCTTCGGTGCGGAGGACGATGGACGATTCGGCCAGTGCCGTTGGCGTTACGAATACGGTCAAGTCTGCGCCACGCTCGCCATCGGCTTGCAACCGGAAGGAACGCAGCCGCTCGGAATGCCGGTAGGAAACCACCAGCGAAGAATCCGACGGGTTCCAACGCGCGTCGGTGATATCCCCTGACATCGCGGGTGAAGCCGGAAACCGGAAACAGGCCTCGCCCGATACACCGGGTTTAGCGCTGAGCACAATGACCTCCTCGCGCCCGAACAAGGTATGAAACGCGACTTGCGAGGTCGCGTACCTCATGACGCCATTCTGCAAGGGGACGTTCAGCGACAAGATGCGCGACTCGCCCACTTCGCCGTAGCCACTGAGGTCAACACCACCTAGCTGCGGAACTTCGACGCCCTGCCCGTTTTCCGGGTCCTTGTATACGAATCGCAGCGGAGTTACAGAAGGATTGTTGGCGCGGACGAACAGAAAGCCGCGAGGTCCGTTGCGCCTCATCACCACCGTCGCGGGCTTCGCCCGGCTCAGGTCAGTTTTGTCCAGCGTAGAGCGCGCCAGGGCCGCACCGTTCTGCTCCAACCACGTTCCGAAGCCGCGAACAGTGTAATACTTGTCGCGCAACTCGCCATCCTCAGCGATCGGACAACTGTAATCGTAGGAAGTCTCGAAATCGCGCGCCGCGAACTCCCGATTGGTAGCGCCGGAAAACATATAGAAGTTCAGAAACGCGCTCCCACGTTCCAGGGCTACCTGCGCATAGGCCGCTAACAGCGACGCGTCCCGGGTACGTTGAAGCTGATCGGCCCATTGTTTTAGATACGTGAAAGGCAGAAAACCGGGGAACTCCGGCGACCCAAGCGGATTATTCGGCTTATAAAGCCGAGCCTCGTCGAGCCTCGCACTGGAATCAGGAATCGAATCGAAGTAGTTGAAATCGGGCCAGTCCAAGATCTGGGACAGCACCGGATCAGTGTTGTCGTGAGTAGCGGTGCCCCAATTCGTAGTCAGAGGCACCGAGATGCCGGCGGACTTCACCAAGCCATAGAGCATCTTGAGGTAGGATTTTTCGATCTCCAGCGTCATGCCCTCCGTATTCCCCACCTCGTTATCGAGTTGGACTAGAATGACGTTGCCGCCCTCGGTAATCTGATGGCGCTTGATCACGGGCAGCACGTGGGCATACCAGTAGGCACACCATTTCGCATCATTTGCCAGGTCCATCCTGTAATGCCACGGCAGCAGCCATCGTGGGTAGCCCGCCGCGTCCCATTCACCGGTGATGTTCGGTCCGATTCGCACCTGCACATACATCCCCTTGCTCTGGGTCAAGGACAGAAACTCCTCGAGGTCAGAAAAATCGAATACACCTGGCTTCTTCTCGTGCCAGTTCCAAGGCACCAGCGTCTTGATAAGGTTTAGACCGGCGGCGCGCATCTTCGTGAGGCGGTCCTCCCAGTCTCCCCGGTCCACGCGAAAGTAATGCATCGAGCCGCCAAACAGGACCGCATCTCGGCCATTCAGCGTAAAGCAATTGGCGTCACAGCGAATGATTTCCGGGTGGTGAAATTCGATCGGCAGTGTTTGACCGCAGCTTGCACCCCTAGGTATGAATAAAGCCGCAACCGCCAGGGACGAGACAAAAATCTTCCGCCATACGGCTGAGTACGCAGCTTGCATCGAGGTTTTCCTCCGTGCGCGATTCTAGCATGTCTGTAATGCACACACCCGACGACGGCCTCAACGGTCGTGGCGGCAAACTTGCGGTGGAGCGCAGCCTGGCTGAACGTACAGTGGTATTCGGCAGCCACCTATCATGCCAGTGACGGTCTGTGCACCCATGCCCAGGTGCATCTCGCGGGTGGCTTCGTCATGGGCCACATCATCGAATGCCCTAAGCACAACGGAAGGTTCGGCTTTACCACTGGCGAGGCCCCAGGGGTCCCGGCCTGGGTGAACCTCAAAACGTATCTGGTGAAGGTGATAGGAGGTAAGGATTCCCTGAATCCCAGCGGATGGCAGCGACCCTGGGCTTGGGCACTTTGAAAACGGCACACTCGTCGCTGCTTCGGGGCAGCTAGCATAGCGCGCCTTACGCTTCCTTACATTTGACGGCACCCCACAACTCGCGCAGTGCGAAGCCCCGCGTCAGCCGGCGGTTTTAAGTTAAGACATTTGCCGGACACTACACTGTGATGCGCGAATGGCGCCGAGTCCCGATGCCAGATCAAATCGGGAAAGTCCTAGTAGTGCGGCAATGCCTGGAAGATCGCGAACACAGCCCCCTGGGGGTCCGCCAAGACTGCCCAGCGGCCAACGTTGTCCATAGTCGTCGGAGCGACATGGGTCTTAGCGCCCAATTCACTAGCCTTGGCAGCCGTCTCGTCGCAATTCGAGACGTAGAAGTACGGTAGCCAGTGAGGCGGAATGTTCGCATCGCGATGCTTCGAAGGCGGAATCCCACCGATGAAACTTTCCCCGTTGGCGATGTGGAGGTAGCCGGAGGGATCGTTTTCGCTCGTGTTAATCTTCCAACCGAATAGACCGGAGTAAAACTCCTTGGCGCGCGTGGCGTCCGGCGTCATAAGGTCCGCCCAGCACAGGGTTCCAGGTACACCGCAGATTCCCGTCCCGGTGTGTGTTTTGGGTTGCCAGAGTGCAAATACAGCCCCCGTCGGATCCTGCACGACGGCCATCCGTCCCACGTCGTAGACGTCGAAGGCCGGGGCAAGCACCCTACCTCCAAGCTGACCGGCCCGATCGGCGGCGACGTCCGCGCTCTCGACGGCAATGTAGAGTAACCAGTGCGGCGGCACGCCCTGGGATCGCTGCTCAGGCCGCATGGTGTACGCAGCGGCGGTGTCCTTCCCCTCGAGTTGAAACATTGTGTAGATGTCGTTTGGGCCCATGGGAAACTCCTGGATGGCCCAACCAAACAACGAACTGTAAAAGCTTTTGGCGGCATTCTGATTGGTGGTCGAAAGTTCAATCCAACAAAAATCCCCAGTGGGGTGCTTGTCGATGTGCGGCATGGCGCGTGGGTACCTCCATTTTATGTGTGGATTCCTGAAAGCCCGTTAGTTCATTCTAACCCACTTTTGCCATCAATGGATCAATGACTCGCCGACGTGATGCACGCTGGGTGCTGGTGCAGAACACGCGACGGATACCCGGTTCAGCATCCGCTATTCACTGTTCACTATTGCCCCGGCACCTACTGACGACTGCCATTTGACCAATAGTTGGTTCGTCGCGCTGCAGCGGAACCGCCTGCCCGGTCATTTCCTCGGGCGGCTCACCTCCTGCCATCGACTGCGCCAGGATGAGCTGGCGCGCTTCGCCGCGGAGGGCCGGCCAAGTCAGTGCGAAAACCGCGCCTCCGGCCAAACAGATGATCCCTCCCAGGCGGACGGTAAGCGGCGCTCCGACATGCTGCGCAATCGCTCCCGCAAGCAACGCCCCGAATGGGGCCATGCCCATAAACATCATGGAGTAGACGGCCATGACGCGGCCGCGCAATTCGTCGGGCACCATGGTTTGGATCAAGGTGTTCGAGGAGGCCATCTGCAAAATCATCGAGAATCCGCTCGGCATGACAAATAGCATCGAGAGCCAGAACCAGTGCGACATGGAAAAGAGGATCAGTGAGGCGCCGAATCCCATGGCGGCGAACATCACCCATCTCCCCAATCCGCGCACACCGTGGCGCGCCGCCAGAGCCATCGTTCCCGTCAACGCCCCCAGCCCCGCGGCACCCATGAGGAGACCCAGCCCGCGCGCCCCGCTGTGCAAGACCCTGTCAGCAAATATCGGCATCAGTACCATGTAAGGCATCCCTGTCAAGCTGACAAGACCCAGCAGGAGCAACAGGGCGCGGATAGGCCCCGTGCGGGCGACCCAGTGGAAGCCTTCCACTAAGCTTTGCAAGCCGGAGCGCCGGCCGTTCCGCGGACGTGGCGTCACGGTCATCAGCAAGAGGCCGACGATCACCGCAATGTAGCTCACCCCGTTGGCCAAAAAGCACCAGCCTTCGCCGATTGCCGCCACCAGCACGCCGGCCACGGCAGGCCCCAGAATGCGCGCGCCGTTCACCATTGCGGAGTTTAAAGCGATGGCGTTGACCAAGTCCTGCTGGTTCACCATCTCGACTACAAATGCCTGGCGGGCGGGAATGTCGAAAGCGTTCACCAAGCCCAGTGACGAGGCCACCACCATGATTTCCCACACCTTGATGTGGCCCAGCAGCGTCAGCGCGGAGAGGACAAAGGCCAAAAACATGGCCGAAGTCTGGGTGACGATGACGATGCGATAGCGACTCCTTCGGTCCGCCACCATGCCGCCAATCGACGCCAGCAGGAAAACCGGGATTTGCCCGGCAAAGCCCACCAAGCCGAGGAGCAGCGACGAGCCCGTGAGCCGGTAGACCAGCCAGGCCTGCGCTACGGACTGCATCCAGGTGCCGATCAGCGAGATAATCTGGCCGCTGAAGAACAGCCGATAATTCCGGTAGCGGAGGGCCCGAAACATCGCTGGAACGCGACTCGGCGGCTCATCCGGTGGTCTCTCGCTTTGTTGGCGCAGCGGGATCGCGGACCGTCCCCGCACAGACTCAGTTGCCATAGTTATTCTACCGGGCAGCCCGTCGTGAACTAGGATGCACTCGCCCCCCAACGTCGCAGAGGTTTCTGATTTCCAGTTTCATTTCTTGGCCGCTGCGAGGGCGGAGCGAGTTGAGCCCATGGTCATCTCCAGGGATTCTTTGGGGATGCTGGTTACGAAGGGCTTGATGAGCCAGCCCAATCCGGTGGGAATGTCACGGGTCAGGGAAATTGATTCGCATTCGATGTAGACGCCGCCGTCTCTCTCCTCAAACTTCCAGTAAGAATCAATTCGCCAAAGAAATCCTCCGTCATGGCCGACGGGTTTCTCGAGCTCCTCCGGCGTATCAGCATTTGCCACTTCGGCGATTCTGGTTGAATATGAGCGGCTGTACCAGTGCGTTGCGTCAACGGGGAAATAACGGATGTCGTGATAGGTGTTGAGCGTGACGGTGATGACTTTCTTTTTCCGCAGGCGATAATAGATCTTGAAGTCATTCCCCTCGCGGCTGATCAGACGTGAGCGAATCACTTCCGGCCTGTAGATGTCTTGGTGGTGGTTGTAGTCCTGCATCAGAGCGAGCGTCTGTTGGAGATTTGCCCCGGGAACGAAAATCTCTCCCAGCCAATGATGGATAATTGCGTCCGGCGCCTCCACCTTGTGGCCGGAGCCATCGAACGTCTGAAGCCGCTCCATAAGAATCTCACCGCGTTTGAGCGAAGCCAGGACGTCGGACCGGCGCGGCTGGGGAAGTTCGTCCTCATATAAGAACATCTCGGTGTGTGAAACTTCCCGGTTGATACGCGCCTCCGTTAACTGAACGTAGGTGCCGAAGGCCGCGGCTGTTTCCGGCCTCAGGTCAGCACTCATCACGTCGGGCGTTTGCAACCCTAGAATATGCAGCGCCAGGAAGATTGTGAGCCACTCGCTTGGTCTCGATAGCACCATCATGCACAACGATAGCACATCACGCTATCGCTTTTGGAGTGCGGCAGCTTGCTTGCTGCCGCCTTATCCCCGGCGAGCTCGCTCGCGCTCATCTGGACACAGCGTGTGGCGCTGAATCGGCGCCGTCGCAAAGGGGGTGATGTCTGCCCGAACTCCGGCCAGGGCGGCGGCTATTTACATATTCCCCAAAGACGCGGTAATGTAGCGACTGGGCTCGGCTGCTCGAAGAGGGCATTACGTGCCGACTCGATCGGGAAAAAGGAAGACACCCCGCGCAAGCGCGGTTCTCGCCGGAGGTAGCGGGTGGCTGCTTGGCCGGAGGGAAAGTAACGGGCTTCGGAGAAGAATGAGGAGCCCCGCTTCAGCGTTTTTGAAAGACAAAGTGAGGCACGACGTCAGGAAGACGCGACAGGTCATTGAGGGCCCATAGCTCAGTTGGTTAGAGCAGCGGACTCATAATCCGTTGGTCGCAGGTTCGAGTCCTGCTGGGCCCACCATTTGTATTCAGTTGGTTAGCCTCCCCTCTCCCGGCCACGCTCATGTCACTGTGCCCGATTTTGTGCCCTATCGGCCCCAAAACCGGCTCGATTGCCCCGCCTTCGAGCGCCTGAATTGCGGCCTGCTTCGCCTCAGAGCGAATATGGCTGTACCGTTCGAGCATCTGGCGCGAGACGTGGCCCGCAAGGGCTTTGATGGTTTGTTCGCTCACTCTTGGATTCTCGCCAAGCCTTGAGACGAACGTGTGCCTCATATCATGGGGGCGGTAACGGATCCCAGCGGCTTCCAGGGCGCGCTCCCAGGCTTTGCGCCATGAACCTATCGGACGGCTGAGATCAACATCCCACACGACCGGCACGCGAGAGTTTCCCGCCAGACCCACCTTGTGGTAGGAGAACACAAAGCTCTCGGGCCCTGCGTCCGGGAACCTCTCGAGCCAGAGCGAAAGGCTCGCGCAAACGCGCCGGGAGAGCGGAATCAAGCGCCCTGTGCCCGCCGCCGTCTTGCTCTTTGGCACTACTACTTCGCCCCTCACGATTGACCCATTGGCCCATTCAAGCCGCAAGTCTCTGCGCCGGAGTGCCTGTGTTTCGCCCAGCCGCATCCCGGTATCGAGCGAGAAGACGATAAGCGGCAAAAGTGCCGGGGAGCGGCTCGCACTGGCAGCGGCGAGTAACTTTGCTTCGTCTTGGGGCGAGACGGCGCGGCCTACATCGTGACGTTCTGGGAGCGCCTTCACGCGGTCTGCAATTGGCCCCCAAAGGCCGAACTGCCGCAAGATGCCCCGCAGTGCCCCCACCTCATAGTTCACCGTGCGATTACTGGCGGCCGCCTCAAGGCGCTTCCGCCGGAACTCGGCAATGTCGTTTGCATCTACGTCGCAGACTAGTCCCTTCCCAAATTCTTCCTTCAGATGGGTCACGCATTGCTCATACCGCTCGCGGCTTTTGACCACCAGCCCCGCCTTGCTTGCCAGCCACACATCAGCCGCGTGTGTGAACAAGGGCATCCGCTCGCGCTTCGGAATGCGGTTGTAGGCTTGCTCTAGCTCGCGCCGCCTTGCCCGCTCCGCTTCCTTGGCGACGGTCTTGCTCTCGCTCTTGGAGGATTCACGGATAAGCTGCCCGTTGAACCAGAATTTGTACCACCACACACCCGGATGCTCTCCGCGCTTGTAGAGGCTCATTGCTTTTCCCCCTTCGCCCTGGATTCCCTCTTCGGTGGCCTACCGCCGAGTTTGCCGTTCTTCCGCGATGATCGCGCCTTGCGCTTGCTGCGAACCGAACCGCGACACGCGGGGCAGTAGCAAACAAGCGGTATTCCGTGAACCTTGCACTTGGGTTTGATCTGCATGACTGAAGCATAAACCTAACACGTTTGGTTGTCAAGAGGAAAATTGCCCAGGAGCCGTGAGCGCGTCAAAGGGTGTGCGCCCAAAGTACGCCCTGAATCGAAGGGGCATATGACATGATGCTGTGGCTGGCCACGTGACCGCCGATTTTTCACTTGACATGTATATTCCCCTGGAGTTATATTGCCAATGTGGAATGGGACGTTGAATTCACCGACGAGTTTGGCGAATGGTGGGATGGACTTACCGAAGAAGCTCAGGATGCCGTGGCCACAAAAGTGGGATTGCTCCGGCGGTTCGGGCCAGCGTTAAGACGGCCTCATTCCGGGTCGATCAATTCGTCAAAGCACTCGAACATGAAGGAACTCATCATCCAGCACGCCGGACGGCCTTACCGAGTGCTGTACGCATTCGATCCGAGGCGTTCGGCCATCTTGTTGATGGGCGGCGACAAGACCGGCGATAACAGTTGGTATGAAAGTTTTGTCCCGATTGCGGACAGGCTCTTTAATGAGCATCTGGCCGCGCTCAGAAGGGAAGGATTAACCAATGGCTAGGAACTTCAAGGAACTCGAAGCAAGAATGTCTCCCGAAAGGCGTGCTCGCATTCAGGCCAAGGTTGACAAAGCGGTCCAGGAGATGGCTTTGGATGAGCTGCGGGAAGCACTGCAACTCACCCAGGAAACTTTGGCCGAAGCTCTGCACGTCAAGCAGCCGTTCGTCTCCAAGGTTGAACGGCGGACGGACATGTTTATCAGCACTCTTCGGAAGATCATCCAGGCGATGGGCGGTGAACTTGAAATTCGCGCCATTCTCCCGAACGGCGTAGTGCGGATAAAGCAGTTTGAGGAAGTCAACAGGCCCGCGCCCGCGGAACCTGTGAGAGCATAAGGGCGCCGTCCGATTTGGGTCGGCTAGGCTTGCAACCGAAAAGCGGACGCATCCCGGCCCGCCTGCCGACCTACCTCAAACCGGGAGCCACGCGGGAGGTGGCGAATGGGAAAGCCTGAGGTCACGTTAGGAGAAATCCTTTCTTCTTACCCTGGGGCCGACGAAGCGTTTGACACCGTTGTCAGATCGAACCCCGAATGCAAGGAACCCGTCGCCGACCTGCTCTTGTCACTCGCCAATGAACCACCTCACGACCTTCGCTATCGCCCCATCCCGCCCGGAAAGGTGCGGAAGTTTGCTGACCGACTTCGGAAGGACGCTGACACGGTCCGCCGAGTGAACATCCAACACGTCGCGGCCCTTCCCGCTGACATCAGGGGGAAAGAATACCAAAGGCTCCCCGAGTTGCTGGAGTCATACGCGCGAGGAATCGAGCTAGTAAAGCCCCATCGGGAACCTCGTCCGGTAGAGCACAGACGCGTGTTTGAGGTTCACCTAGTGGACTTAATCTCCGGCGCCCTCGACCTTGGCGGCCTGTGGTCTGATAAACCAGAGGGTCGTCAACACTATAAAGAGGCTGCAACTTTGCTCAACGCCGCATATGCCCAGGCTGAAATCAGGCGACCCGGAGCACTCAAAAAGTTATTCAAGGGCAAAAAACCGCTGGTGGATGCTGACGACTTGCAGAAAGCTTACAGGCGAGCTAAGGCACGAGCGGGCTGCCTCTGATGCTTGCCTTGTAGTCCGCTCCCGTCGCAATCTCACCCGCTCGCAAATCCCCCGTTTGGGCTGTCGAAAATAATCACCTATCCGTCCTCGACGTGGAAGCACTCCATGGCGAGACTGGACCCCATGAGAGGTGATTTATGTTGACCGTTGAGCAAGTGGCCCATGAATTGGGCCTCAAAGAATCCACGATCCGCGCTTGGTTACTGAAGCGAAAACTTGCGTTCGTCAAGCTCGGCCGGTCCGTCCGCATCCCGCGCGCGGAGGTCGATCGCCTAATCCGGGAAAACACCATCCCCGCGCGCGGGGGCCAGCGATGAACGATGAACTATTCGTTGCCGCCCTCGCCTTTGTGGGCGATGGCTTGCCAGTCTTCCCTTGTAAGCCACGGGGCAAGCTTCCCATGGTCAAAGGCGGATTCAAAGCAGCCACTGTTGACACGGAACAGGTTCGCAAGTGGTGGTCCAAATGGCGACAGGCGAACATTGGCATCCCTACGGGGGCAGTGTCCGGGTTCGTGGTGCTCGACGTTGACCCTGGCGGAGATGATTCGCTTGCCACCTTAACGGGCTCCCACGGTCCGCTGCCCGAGACGCGCGCCGTCAAAACCGGCCGCGGGCGGCAACTATGGTTCAAGTATCCAAGCGTGCCCGTTCGATGCAGCGCTGGTGTTCTCGGTCTTGGTCTCGACTTTCGCGGCGATGGCGGGTACGTGATCGCGCCCCCTTCGATCCACCAGAACGGTCAGCGGTACGCTTTTCTGAACAACTGCGAACTCGCTGAGATGTCCGATTGGCTTATCAATGTCATTCAGCAGGGGAAGTCCGCGCCCAATCCAACCCCTCACTCCGACGGCAGCGGTGGGAAAATCCGCGAGGGTGCTCGGAATGCAACGCTCGCCTCAATTGCGGGCACTATGCGAAAGCGCGGGCTAGGGGAAACGGCAATCCGTGCGGTGTGGGGAATCGCAGAGGACGCCGATGACGCCGAGAAGCGGATCATGGTTCGCGTGAAAGGCAATCTTTCTCACGACCCCGGAGGGCTTGCCTATCGAATCGACGTTACTTCGGGCATTCCGGTTATAGCATGGGAACCGGGGGTAGTGGATATGCGGGCTGACGATGTGCTCGGCGGTCTTGACTCGCGTGAGGATCGTTGCGAGCGGCGCGAGGCTGAGGCGTGGCTGAAAGATTTCCTCGCGCGCGGTCCCAAACCGGCAAGCGAGGTTGAGAGGCAGTCCAAGCGGGCCGGTTTCGCTCCGGCAACTGTCCGGCGCGCGTCGGATGCACTGCGGGTCAAGAAGCAGAAATCTGGCTTCGATTCGGGCTGGGAATGGCGCCTGCCCGAACGTGCCCAGTCCGAAGATGCTCAACCTGAGATTGTGAGCACCTTCGAGGAAGGCGAACTGTGAATGTCAGCCCGGTTGATCGAATCCGCGAGCTGGGCGGGGAGCTATTTCTTGCAGGCGACCGGCTGAAGTACCGGATTCCCGCTGGCAACCCGGAAGCCCGCCACCTAATCGCGGAGATCCGCCGGGACCGAACGGCCATCATTGCGATGTTGCGGGATATCGAGAGCAAGGCCCCGTCCCTCGATCAGGTAAAAAACATGTTCGAGCACCGTGCCGTCTTGGACGGTTGTTCTTCTTGCGCCTGAAATGACCTCGGACCGCAATGTGGGCAAGGGTACCTTGAGGTTAAACTCCTCTATCAGACCATGAAGGCCTACGGCTTTGGGTGCATTCTTGGGTGTGAGAATCTTCTCGGTCATGTGAAAATGTTCTCGTATCGATTATTGTATGCGATATCATTCTCCAGACCCAATTAGACAACGAAATCGCGCTTTATGCTATGAAATCTTTCTCAAAACCACAATACGGTTCGAAATCGCTCTCGAGAGACAAGGGCCAGAGCCCGGGCAACGCCCCTTATACACCGGGTAAGAGCGACGGCGTGTGCAGGAATGGCGCAACTCAGCACCGTGCATGAGCGGCAATCTCGTTTTCAACGGCAAGATAGGAATCGCTGCCGTGGGCACTGAGGCCGGGGCTCGGGGAGCGGCGCTACCGAGTGGCCCCTAAGAACACTGACGCGCTATCCGTCGGTCGCAGGTTCGAGTCCTGCTGGGCCCACCATCTCTTCCCAACCACTTAGCCGCACCGAGTCACTCTAACATTTTAATGAGTGTGCCCAATTTTGCGCCCACTCTCCCCGAAAACGGTTCCCGCTTGGGCCTCGATCACCTCACTGAGAAACGCGGGTGGCCGGCATATCTCAAGGCACCAGATGTACCGCATATTCCGGCAGCACGCCAAAACCGCTCCTCATGGTACTTGCTAGTCGGGTTTTCAGCGTCCAGCGCCTCCATTGCCCATCGCAAGTCTTGGCTCCGCTTTAATCCGTACCGCCGGCCCCGCTGGGCTGACCGGCTGAATCTCCCACTCGCCCGGCCCGGCAGCGACGAGATGAAACTCACGATTCACATCCTGCAGCCCCGGCTTCACATTCTCGGGGAATGCGCCACTCAGTCGCGCGGTTTCCCATTGATTGACCACTTCAAGAATCGCTGCCTTCTTCTTGTCCAGATCGGGCACCTCGCTGGAGGTTTGCTTCGTCGTGCTCTCGAAGCTCATTGCTAACGCAAACCCGGCATCGTACCCGGCGGCCCGGGCGCAAAGCCACTCGGCATCTTCGGGAGTTGTTTCCTCGCGCAGGGCAAACCAGCCGAGCATGCATGGAAGCAGGTTACGCGAATAGAAGAGCTGGTTTTTCAAGCGGTAGAGCGTTTGGCTCTGGCGAAAGCCGGCATCCCACGGTTCGCCCCAGTTGTAACGGGTGGCAACGTGCCAGTTGAAATGACCAGGATCACTGGCGTCGTTAATGACGCGCCCCCGCAGCTTCGGCTTGAGCGCGTCGTACCACGCCACCGTAAACAACGTGCACCCCTGTTGCCCCATACCAGTGGAAAAGTTGCCCTCCAACCCGTCAAACGAAAGCTGTGTTGCGCCGGTGTAATTACAGAACGCCGCAATATTCCGCGCGACTTCCTGCGAGAGCATCGCGTTGGTTAGAAACACCTTGTACGAGTGGTCCGCCAGCTTGCCGACGGCATCGCCTTTTCGGTGCGCGGCAGCTTTCGTGCCCCATGCACCGCGATGGCAATGCAACAACCGCGCCAGCACCTCGGCCGAGTTACTGTCATAGGTGACCAGTTCCTCACCGATGACGACAGTGTTCATGTCGGTCTTCTTTCGAAACCATATTGGGTCGAGAACCGGGATTTCTGTCTGGGCGGCATCGATGTCGGCAGCGAGCTCGCTCGTGCCGATGCGTGCCAATCGCGGGTCCGGTTTGGGCGCCACATAGGGATCGTTCGGCGTAATGAAATTGGAGAGGGTGTGAAATCCAACACCGATCCCGTCCTTGCGCGCGCTCTCTACACAAGCGCGGAATCCGTCCCAGCCGTGTGGAAACAAGTCGGGCTTGAGCTTGAAGTGTCCCCATGTTTCGAACGGCGAGCTGTGATAGAGGTACTCTAATCCGGCACGCTGCGTCATTTCGATGGCACGCTTAATCGAGCTTTCGCCAAAGTCCACAACCAGATACGAGGCAGTAGCACCCGAAGCCATCTTCGCCCACTTGCCATCCAAAATCGGATGCGGCAAACCCTCTGCCACTTCGATTTCACCAAGCGTCGACAACGCCTCCGTTGCCGGACAGGCAAACAATGCGATCTTGCTGCCAATCACGTCCCCTTCATCAAACGGCGGCACGACGAACCTCTCGTGTCCCCAATTCTGGATCACACGCTGCCGTTCACGGTTCCGGCAGTAGGCCTGCAAGGAACTGCCAAACGCTGTGTGCATCGCGGTGTTGCCGCGCCAGAGCTGTTGCTTCTTTAACTCTGGCGGCAGACCCGGATAGCTGCCGCTGTCGTCAGCCAGGAGGCCCTCAGGTTCGAAGTCGTTCTCTTGGAACGGATACCCCCCCAGCGTCTTGGAGTTGAGAGCCTGAATTCCCATGGCAAACTCAGTATCGCGCACCACGCCGACCACTTCGCCGACCAGGTCTCCAATCGTGGTAGGATATGGCCCCCACAGGACCAACTCAACGTTATGAGCGCTGCGCAGTCCGGCCAACTCGAACGTCACGTGTGTTGGCTTTGTACGCACCTCTACCACCGCTGTAGCCCCAATACCGTCGAAGTCGAACTTCACAGTGTCTCCCGCCGCATCCCAGGCCGCGCGGGTCACCGCGTGCAACTTACCGGCCACGCGCACGCTCAATACCGGTGCTGGCTGTCCTGCTGCGACGTAGTTATGGCCGTTGCCGGTGAAAGCGCTGAACGCCCCCTTTGCATCAATGCAAAACGTAGCCCGGCGGGTGTCTAGAGAGAGCGTCTCGCGCGACGGAGTAGGCTCGGCAACATCAAAACCTCCAGCGATTCCAGCTATCGCTGGCTCGGATGTCAGAAGTACGGCGGCGCCTGCACGCGCAATGAGATGCCCAAATTGACGCCGGCCAAGCCTCGTAAGATTAATCCTGGGCGGACGCCAAGCATCATCCCCGTCATCAAGCGCAGCCAGTCTCTTCAAGGTTCCCTCCTATCTTTTCTTTACCGGCTTTTGAACCGCTAATTTGTTTTTGGTCGGAATCCTCGTCAGCCTTTTCCCAAGACGACATGCGTAAGCGAATAGGCCGGCAACTCGATAATGAATTGTGAACTATTGATGGCTCGCACCGAATCCTTCCGTTTGATCCTTTCCGGGTCTGACAACGTGTTGAACGCCCTTCGAGAATCAGCGTAAAGACATTGGATCTCCGCATTTCTTGCCTTGAAGTCCAGCGGTGACACATCGAACTGCACGGTTGCGCTTTCGGGACGATAGTTCAATGCGGCAATCACCACACGCTCCTTATCGCGATCCCATGCGGGTTGGATAAGCAAGCTCGCGTCCTTGGAATCTGCGCTTTCGTATTTCAGCGGCCAGGCGGCCGGACTGCGACTCAGCAGTTCAAAGACTCGTCCGGAGGCAGACAGATATACACCTTCCTTCGCGCATTCAATGACGTTTTGGCCCCCTGTGTTGGCCATGTTATTGAAGTTCGCAAACTCAAAGCCGCCGCCAAGCCGCTGAAAGAAAAACAAATTCGCTGCCGCGTTCATCGCATAGCCCCATTGAAATTTACGATATGGCGATCTGTCTTCGAGTCGCGCCGGACGACTGATTGCGTCAGCAGCCATTCCCGGAGGATCGCCCGGTGAGACCCACTCCGTATTGCTCAGGGTGATATGCCGATTACGTTTGGCATTGTAGGCGTTGATGATTTGGAGATCGTGACCATCCGCCCAGCGATCGGCAATGCAGTCGATGTGTTCGCCCGCGATTTCAAGCATCTCCGCAAGATGCGGATTGTAACGCCAGTAGCCGGCCATGACGAGCCGTACCGCAGGATCAACTCTTTTCACTGCCTTGGAAAACTCAACACAACGCTGTGCGTACTCCATGGCACCGAATTGGCGGTATGGCTCATTGTCCAGTTCCCAGTACCTTACGTTAAACGGTTTCCTGAAACCATGCGCGATGCGAAGAGCGCCCATCCGATGACTCTCATCCGCGTTGCAATAGGCCACCCAGTCCGCGGCCTCATCCGCTGAGCCCGTCATCAGATTGAGACAGATGAATGGTTGTGCCCCGACCATCCTACACAACTGAATGAATTCGGCAGTCCCCACATCGTTGTTCTCCAGTCCGCCCCAAAAGACGCTCGTTCCGGGATGCCGATGGTGAACTGGTCCAATCCCATCCCGCCAGCGGTAAAAGGAAGCGAAACAGCCACCCGGGAAGCGGATAATAGGCGGGTTGACGCGTTTCACTGCCTCAACCACTTCCTTGCGCCAGCCCGAAAGGTTGTCTGCCAGTTTCAGGGACAGGCAATCGAACACCGCTGATTTCTGAGGCTCAATCGAGACCGCAAAGGAAGACCTGCCTTGAAAGTCGAGCGGGGAGAGCGTGGCCTGGAACTCCTGGAGATTCTCACTGGTTATGGTCCATTCTTTCTCAGCCAAAGGCTTGCTGAAGTCGCCTTCGGGATACAGCCCAACCTTGACTCTTACCGGCGGAGATTCCTCATTCCACACGTCCCCCGGACCGATCCACCCGGAAAAGCTAAAATCGGTGTTTGGCCGCAGCACGATGCCGTCTTGGGCGAGGTAAGCTCGGGCAACGGCTGATCGGTTCGTCAACTTGGCGGAACGCAGACCGTGCCGGAAAGCCTCGAAACAATTCAGCGTATACTCAGCTTCGGTGTTGTTCGAGGCCACATACCAAGGTTTCTCTTCATACCCGGAGTGATACCACGGCTCGTGCGAGACATCATCACCGGCTTTATGGCTTATGTACCCCAGATCCGCCGGCTCGAACACCTCAAAGCTGCGGTTATAAAGCAACTCGCTCCACATGCCGTCCGTCTGTCGCCCGAAACCCAGTTCAATGAAGTTGCCATAGATCATCGGGTTGACAGGCTTTTCCACCATCGAAATCGGAAGAAAAGTGAAAACGGACACCTGCCGGGGGTCGCTCGTCTGGGGCTCAGAGTCGGCCAATGGATTGATGGCTGCGAGTGCCGCACCTAAGGCTGCTCCCTGTAGAAAGCCACGACGAGTAGTATGTTCCATCGGAATCACCTCAATTTGAACCTGCCTTATCTGCCTCCTTCCGCGGGCAGCTCCTGTCCTTCGGCGTTACTCTGTTAAGTCGAATCAAATGCTCTCTGCTGACACTTGGCTCCGCAGTAATTGCAGCAGCCGGTCGCTCTCATTAGCCAGGGCTCGATCCGGCTGAGAATCTGTTCCCGGCACAGAAGGCTTCTTGGGCGCCGGCATAACGGGTGAGGACGGAAGGATACTCGAGGGCGGAGAAAACCAAGTGATAAAGAGCATCATCCCGGGGACAGAGAAGGTAGCTCCGCACCTAACCTGTTGAAATTGCAGCGGCATGAGTTTTGGCGAGGGACAAGGTTGTTTCATGGCTCGAACAGTGACCAATCGGACCTGTGGCGCAACGTCTCAAGCCGGAAGGCCCCAGGCCAGGCGACCAGCCATTCCGAAACTTCCCAAGGCCGTCCCCATCGAGTGTGGAAGAAGCCCTCGTCTTGACTGCCTGCCGGCCTCCTTTTCCCCAGCACCTCCAGCGTGCCATCGGAGATTCCGATAGTCCCGTTAGCCCATGCCGCCAAGGCTCTCTGTCTCCAGATCTCGTGCCCGGTCAGTTCCGCAAGCCTCAGCCAAACGTTCACAAAGCAAAGGGCGAAAGGATCCTGGTGATGATGCTGAGTGGAAACACTGGTCCCCCCGAAGCTGTCGTAATTCAACTGCTCTAGGGCAGAACCCTTTGGATACGAGACAGTATGGTGCCATTGCCATGTTGAAAGGTAGTAGGATGCCTGCTCCGCCGCTTCAAGAAAAGCTCGGTCACCCGTGCACTCATACAGCGCAATTCCACCCGTTAGCAGGGGGATCGCAGATTCCTTGTCGATGCAGAACGTGTCCAGCGCTCCGGCCGCGGTATACCCGTCCTGATCGAAGGAAGCATTGTAATGCCAGTATCCTTTCACGGCCGAATGGAGATAGCGTTTTTGGCCGGTAGTCTTGTAAGCAACGACCAACGGCGTCACCAAGAAGCATCCCGAGCTCCCTTCCGCGTCAACACTTGAACCGTCGTTGTGCCAAGCCCTGCTAAACCTTCCTGTCTCCAACTGGGCTTTGCATGCATAGTCGCAGATGCCCAAAGCGGCCTGTGTGTAGATTGGTCTCTCGACGCCGACCTTCTGTGTTAGGTCGAATGCTTCGAAGAAGTTCAATGCCGCTGAACCAAGATTGACGGCATCCTGCACATCCTCCTTCTTTTCTCGAATCAAGTCGAAATGACAAACCACAAGTCCGTTATCGAGACGGGCCTTTGTCGCCCATGTATCCAGACAAGCAATGCCTTTTCCCAGAGAATCACGGGCTTTCGTCTTGATATAGTCCACCAGAAGCGAATTCGCTAAGGATACGTTCTGTCCACACCAACCAATTTCGTACCGTCTGGCCTGATGCCAGTTCCCTTTACCGTACTCGAGACCAATCGCAAATCCGCGAAACTCCCCATCGTCTGTCCACAGGGACTCTTTCGCATACTGTATTCCCAAATCCCAAATCTCCTGGGGTCCTAATCGAGGCCGGAGTGGCCTAAAATTCATGCGCCATGCCGCATCAAGGAACTTGTGCCAGCTCCTCTGTTCCTCGTCGTTGGCGTTGACAACAAGGTAGGCAGTCGCGGAGAAAGAATCACCCAAGTTGGCAGGAAGTTGGCCTCGAAATGGAGGGTCATATCTGTCCGTGCCGCTATAGAGGAGGGGACCCTCCTGCTCCGGCCAAATCAGTCGATGCGTAGTATTGTCGGAACCTGGAACAAGCGAGCATGCAAAGGGTATCGTGTTCGGTCCTGCTTTGCCAAAAAGACATAACGACCATCGTCTTCCTTCTGAGTAAGTGGCGCCTGCCACTGCCACCCGGTGGAATGCAAACGACCAAGGCTGACCAAGCTTGACGAACCCTTTAGGCTCATTTCCGCGCCCCCAATGATTGCCGTTATACGATACGGCGGGAATAGCGCTGTAACTCGCCTTCCAAGCTGTGGCAAAATCCATTGTCAGATCCAGATTCAATGGAACGGGTCGGGGAAAGCTAAAGGTTCGCTTCCACTCAAAGATTCCGTCGTCGACGCACCTGATATCGTCCGTTGCTAGAAGGGAATCATGAACGAACGGGACAACACTTCCGATCAATTCGCCGCCCGCGAATAGTTGTTTTCCCGTCTTCCCCTCCTGGAAGACAAACTGATCTCGATTTGCGAACACCCTATGGGCCAACAGCAAGACTCCCAAGTGTCTACCGAAGTCACGCCTGTTCAGCATTGTCATCTGCTCCGTGCCGGTCTCCTCAGCACCGGGTTGATTCTTACAGTCTGCCGTGCGCGGGTTCCGGGTTGAATTCGAATGGTCGCAGGTTCGAGTCCTGCAGGGCCCACGCATCTTATCAGAGTATCAAACTCCTCTCTCAGGTCCGCCGTTCCGCGACGATGCTGTAGCGGATCATCCGACTCACTCCGTCCAGAAAGAATAGAGGTCGGCATTTCGCATCTTGATGCGAAGTGCTGTGACCCTGCCGACAATCTGATCGAAGTCGCTCTCGGCCCAACGCACTACCGTATCAAGTTGGTCTCCTCGGATGACCTCCGACGGCTGGCCGATCTTCCACCCTTTCAAGGGCCGGCCTTGGTAGTCACAGGCTTGCACCGTGGCCTCACCTTCTGAGGCGTCGATGTTTAGGTGAAGCTCCGGCGAGGTTGGAGTGAAAGCGCGTGTCAGAAGTTCCCCGCCCTGGCTGCCAGCGTGCAGCGAAACAAATCCGTCTCTCCGCCAAGTTGCCACGCCTACCCCAACGAACGGCTCATGACCGCTCGTATTGCTGTAGTACATGCGCACCTGGTCGTCATGAACCAGCAGGCCCGTTGCTGGACGCACAAAGCCGCGGGGCTCCGGTTTATTGTCCGCGTCCCATGCTCTGAGAGCAGGTTCCTCAATGAAGGGACACCGATTGGCGACGCGCTTCCAATTGCGCCCATCGCGGCTGACCGCCAGTTGGATCGGCCGGACTGGAATTCGGCAACGGCCGAACGTCTACCTCCATGATACCTACATAGAGGCCTTCATAAAAATCAATGGGCATGCTGTTGATTTGGAACGATTCGGGGTCCTCGCTATCGCCCGCCAGGACGAGTTCGGGTTCGCTCCAGTGGATGAAATCCTCACTTTCGATCCGAGCCACATTGCGTTCGATGTCGAAAGCGGTAAGGCCCTTTCGCCACTGGGCGGCTCCCTGCCCGGTTTCACTCGCCGGATACAACTTCGCAAGGGTGTGGGGCTTCCTGAAGCGGCCGAAAGCAACGTATTTGCCGATGCGTGAGTCGTAGAGTGCTGATTGACCTGTATCGGAATAGCACGGTATGACCCAGCCCGGGTGTTTGTCCCAGTGAATCCCGTCCGGGCTGAAGGCCACCATGATGCCGAAATTATTGTAAGGCCTTTCATAAATGATCTTGCCCGAGTCATCGCGAATGAGTTGGTCGAGCAACTCGCCTCTTGGAAACTCCGCGGTTGGCGCGGCCCTGCGGTAGTCCAGCTTCCCGGGCACGGGCAGTTCAAAGATTTGGTCCCAAATGAACGCCTTATATCGCCTGCTGGGGTCTTGCTCGTGCTCGTCCCAAAGAATGCTGGCTTCAAAACTCTGCCCGAAGTTGAGATCCAGAAGGTTGGTCTCGGCGACGTCCTCAAAAGATACGTCCCTCCTCAGAGGCCGTTCCCAATGAAGGCCATCGGAGCTTTCCGCGTAGGCGGGTAAGGTCACGAACCCTACCTTCTTCGCACCACCCACACGCAAGTTGGGGTAGTGGGGTGAATTCGGTAGCGCAATGTAATACATCTGGTAGAGCTTGCGCTCGGCATTGTAGACAACTGCCCGGCCATAGAGTTGAATTCTTACCTTCTCCCAGGGGAATTTCTTTACAAATAGAGGGTTTCCGGGATACCGCTTCGCCGGATGGCCGACCACCTCAAGCCCTGGCGCTTGGTCGATGTGGGCATCATCTAAAAAAAGGCAACGATGCGTCGGAGCACGCCCATCACCCGAGATCGCGCCTTTAACCCTAGCAAAACTGGAGGGAAAGCCTGGAGTCGCTGCGAGCACCGCGCATTCCGCCATGAAGGTCCTTCGGTCCACTTTGATTCTTCCTCCTCTAAATCGGATTGTTGCAAACAGAATCCAACCGCAAGCTTGCGCGCGAGACAGCGGTTGTCTTGGCAAGCGATGTCCCGGGAACGGAAGTGGTCGCGACGTGGCGCACTTTACCCAGCCCGGAATCTCGTCGTAGTTCGAAGGCATCATAACATCTCGTCAGGCTTGGGCGAAGCCCCGCCAGTGTCCCAAGAATCGCGGTTGAACGATGGAATGGGCGTGTCGGCGGTTGGAAGCGTCGACGGGCGCGCCCCAAAACCTACTCAGCCGGGTTCGCGGCCCGGTTCGGTAGAGGTTTCAGCGGCTCGGGGAGGATCAAGGTGGTTTGAGGCTCTCCGCTGACGACACTCCCGCCCCCTTTTGCCTCTTGCATTCTCTTTTTTTCATCGCGCTCCTCCGTTTCAGGTCCGCAGTTGCGCGCAGCGCAGGCGCGCGGCTTGCAGCAGCAGCCACTTTTCCGTATCCGCTTTGATCTGCAGGATCAGTCCCCGCGCGTGGCGCACCAACTTGCCCGCCAGCCGATACACTTTCCAGCGTAGCGTGGCCACCGTCGCGGTGCGATACGATTCCGGCAGCACACGCCGCTTGAGCAACTGCGCCAGATTGTAGGCCAGTACGCCAATGGCAAAGTACAGGGCGTTGGCCGCCCGTTGCCCACACGGCATCTGCTCCATTCCCATGTCCAGCTTCAGTTCCTTGTGCCAGTTCTCGCTCTGCCCCCGCCCGTTGTGTTTCCAGATAACCTCCGCCGCGCTCTCCTCCCGATTCGAAGCCACGGCGTGATAGCAGTGCCGCTCCGATTCAAACAAGCTGGGCTGCGGATTGAGCCAGCGCAGCACGATCAGCCGGAACGCCTGCTTCGTCTCGTTCATCGTGTGCACAGTCTCGGCGATTTCCCGATCCGTCCCCAGTCCCTCGGCCGTCTGGTAGGGTCGCCACGCGCTCGCCGGCAGGTTCTGGATTTCGCGTTTCACCGCTGCGTCCAAGTCCGCCGTAATGGTGAAAGTGCGCCCCGGCTGGCTGTAGTGGTTGATCACGTCCGCCTGGTAGGCCGCGCTGTCGCTGCGAAAATAGATCCGCTTCCCTGCCGGCAACACCGCCTCACACTTCTGCGCGAAAGGTAAAATCCCCGTCCCCGGGCTCACGTTGCCATCTCGAAATTCCTGCCCCACGCAGATGCCGTTCACGTAGCCCACCAGCGGCATGTACCCCCGCGCGTGGTGATACGTCCACTGCGCCTCCCGCTTCTCCGCCTCAATCTCGGTGGCATCGACGTCCAGAGTCAACTCCTCGCCTTCCGGCTCCAGCGCACCCTGGATCAACTCCTGGTTCACCCGCTCCAAACCCGCTACCCCGTCCTTGCCTTGTCGCCGCAACCAGTCCCCTACGGTACCTGCATCCGGCACCGCTCGCAGCCCCAAGTTCTCCAACACCTCTTGCTCGGCCCGCAACTCCCGCAGGTCTTCCAGCCGCCGCCCGCCGGCGTGCAGCATCCACACCAGCGGCTGCACAAATTCGCTGGGCCGATACCCTCGCCCCGAGCCCGGAACCGCCAACTGCTCGTCCACGCGCTTCCACACTTTCAGTGCTTGCGCCATCTCCTCCAACACCATCAGCCCGCCCAAACTCGTCAGACGTTCTGCGCTCTTTTCCAGCTTGATGGGCAGAATCAGTTCAGGTAAGCTCGACTGCATCGTTCACCCTCCCGGTGTGGGTCTAAGAATTCTCGCAAATTCTCTATACCACACATCCCGCGAGGGTGAGCGTGTTTATAGCCCCTTTTTCACAAAATCAATCGCGATTGTCGGGAGTGTCCTGAGTCGGAGGTCCGTTGATGAAGTCAGCCCTCGGCGTGGGCGAAACACCGTTCGCCGCGGCGGGATAGCTGAAGGCCGGCGACGGCAAGCCGGCAACGGACTGCGGACAGACCTCGAATTCACTGCTAGAATGACGCCTGGACCCGATGGGCCGGTAACTCAACGAACGAATGGGGGCGTTATGTTCGCATTTCACGGCGTGGATTACATGGAGATTG
Organism: uncultured Acidobacteriota bacterium; assembly: GCA_963765485.1. GTDB lineage: Bacteria > Acidobacteriota > Terriglobia > UBA7540 > UBA7540 > CAVROP01. Next base: position 112,221 of record CAVXWN010000004.1, read on the forward strand.
ACGCACTCTTCAGCGACCAGGAAAAGCTGGTGCGCCAGACGGTGCGCGAATTCGTGGAACAAGAAATCACATCCAACATCGAAGAGTGGAACCGTGAGGGAAAATTTCCCAAGCACCTCATACCTTTGATGGCCGAGTTGGGGTTCTACGGCGCAAACATGGGAGGTTACGGCTGCGCGGGGATGTCCAATGTGGAGTACGGCCTGCTCATGCAAGAACTTGAGCGCGGAGACAGCGGCTTGCGGAGCTTCGTTTCCGTGCAGGGTGCGCTGGTGATGTATCCGATCAAGGAATACGGCTCCGAGGAGCAGAAGCAGCGTTGGCTGCCGGCGCTCCAGCAGGGCAAGGCCGTCGGGTGCTTCGGCCTGACGGAACCCGACTTCGGCTCGAACCCCGCCGGCATGAGGACGCGCGCCGTGAAGGATGGCGACCACTACATCCTGAATGGCGAAAAGGCCTGGATTACTTCCGGAACCATTGCAGACGTGGCGCTGGTGTGGGCGCGCACCGGCGAAGGTGTCCGCGGCTTCCTCGTGGAGAAAGGGACGCCGGGCTATGCCTCGAAAGACATCAAGGGGAAATGGTCGTTGCGAGCCTCAGTGACCTCCAGCCTTTCACTCCAGGACGTTCGTGTGCCCGCCTGCAACATGCTTCCGAAGGCGCAGGGGATGAAAGCTCCGCTGAGTTGCCTGACCCAAGCTCGCTATGGTATCGGATGGGGGGCCATCGGGGCAGCGATGGCCTGTTACAACGAGGCCCTGGAGTACGCGAAAATACGAAAGCAGTTTGACGACAAGCCCATTGCTTCTCACCAGCTCATTCAGGCGAAGTTCGCCGATATGATCACCGAAATCACCAAGGCGCAGTTGTTGGCCTTGCAGGTTGGGCGACTAAAAGATCAAGGGCGGGCCGATTTTGCGCATGTCTCAATGCTCAAGCGGAACAACGTCAAGATGGCGCTCGAAGTGGCCCGAGGGGGACGGGACATCCTGGGCGCTAACGGCGTCGCTGATGAATATCCAATCTTCCGCCACATGTGTAACCTGGAATCCGTCTTCACTTATGAGGGCACGCACAACATCCACACCCTCATCATCGGCGAACGGGTGACCGGTATCCCGGCGTATAAATAGGTGGGGCTTGCCCCGTCCTGCCGCCGCATTTTGGGTCGGGCAACGAGGTGGTGGCCCGACCACCCCCGACCCCCCCTGAACCAGGAGGAGAGTCTGACAGCGAATTCCCCTCCTCGGAAGCGCTCGCGAGCCAAATCGAAGTTTCCCCAATCTAGATGCGGCGTGGAAAAATCGTGGATTTCCACCCACCGGCGTGTGTTCCGGCACGTGGCTTGCTCACCTGAACTTGCGGCGCGCCGAAGGCCCTCATAGCCCTTTAGAAACAAAGGGCTTGTTGGATGGACGCGGCGCCGACCATTTGGCCCTCCTGTTGCTCCAACTAGACTTGGAGTTCACGGATGTCGCTTAGGCTCTGCTCCGGAAACCGGATGGTAGCGGAAGGCGCGCTTGCCGCAGGCTGTCGCTTCTTTGCTGGCTATCCTATTACTCCCGCCTCGGAAATCTACGAAGTCATGATGCGGGATCTCCTTGCGCAGGGTGGCTTGGCAATCTCCGCGCCGGACGAGATTTCCTCGCTGTGTTATTGCGTTGGTGCGAGCCTTCGGGGTCTCAAGGCGATGACGGCCACATCTGGCCCCGGATGGGCACTAATGCTGGAGACCGTCCAGTACGCGCTAATGACCGAAACACCAGTCGTGATCGCGCTGGTGCAAAGACTTGGGCCGAGCACCGGAGGAGCAACGCAGGGCGCGCAGGGGGACGTTTTCCTCGCCGAATTTTCAACTTCGGGAGGCTACAGCATACCGGTTTTCGCCCCGAGCAGCGCCGCCGAATGCTACGAGCTTACTCAGCACGCATTCAATTGGTCGGAACGTCTGCGCTCGCCCGTCGTGCTGCTTTCCGATAAAGAAGTTGGAATGACAACCGAAGTGGTGGACGAAGCCGCTTTGGCCAGGCTGGCAGCCGTCGAGCGGACCCGGGTTGGCGCACAAGCTCCCTTCGCTGCCTATGACATAGAGGCGACGGACGAAGTTCCGGCCTTTGCCCCGGTAGGCGGAGAAGTCAAGGTTACAGTGACCGGATCGGCTCACGATCGGCGTGGGAAGCTAAGCAAGAATTCGCCGGAAGTCGTCGAACTCCTTATTCACTTGCAACGCAAGATCGAAGCGCACGCCGCCGAAATGGCCTTAGTGCGCCCGGACATCGACCCCGATGCTTCCTGCCTGCTGGTCAGTTATGGAATCACCGCGCGTGCCGCTCGCGAGGCCGTAGGGGTTCTGCGCAAAGAGGGATTCCCCATCTCTTTTTTGCAGATTCAAACTCTCTTTCCGGTACCTACCGAGGCGCTCAATCGGGCGTCCGCCGGCATGCGCACTGTCTTCGTCGCCGAAGAAAACTTGGGCGGCCAGTACCGTACAATTCTGTCGCCCCTGCTGACGGGCAAGCGCCTCTTGGGAATCAATAAGATTGGTGGCACGATCTCGCCGGGCGAAATTGCGGGCGCGATCAGGGGGGCGCAAGTCTGATGGGAAACCCCACCTATCTCGCGAGCGACGCAAAGCTTCCCTACTGCCGCGGATGCGGCCACGCCCTTGTCGTACGTCAACTGAGCCATGCGCTCGAACGCCTCCGCCTCCCACTTCGTTCGGTCGTGCTCACCACCGACATCGGCTGCGTGGGTTTGGCAGACTCCCTCTTCCCTTACTTGCACACCGCCCACACTACTCATGGTCGTTCGACCGCAATAGCCACGGGCATGGCCTTAGCCGAAGCGGTGCTTCCCACGAAGGGCCTGAAGCCTATCGTCATGATCGGCGATGGGGGAGCAATGATCGGCTTGCTGCATTTGGTTCATGCAGCGCAGTTAAATGTGGACGTCACTGTACTGGTTCATAACAACTTCCTGTTCGGCATGACAGGGGGCCAGCATTCGGCGTTCACGCCCCTTAACTGGATTACGGCCACTACACCGGAAGGAAACTGGATCCCGCCGCTCGATCTTCTCGCACTCCTCCGGACCGCTCATGCCGGGTTTCTGGCCCGCCAGTTTGCCACGGATACCAACCTGGATGCAGTGATCGCCGATGCGATCGATTTTCCGGGATTCTCGCTGGTCGAGATTCTGGAGACTTGCACGAGCTATGGCGCACTCAAGAATAAGACAACCGGAATCGCGCTCCGCGATGTCGTCAGCCGTCAGGGGTACTTGATCGGCCAGATGGAAACGGAGCAGAATCGCCCCCCGTTTGGGGCGCGCTACCGCCACGAGGTGGAGTCCCGTCCCCCCGGAAAGTCCCCCACCCACGCCCCAGAGCAGCCTCTCAAAGGTGGCCTTGCCAACCCGTTGCATATCGTCATTGCGGGCACGGCGGGTGAAAGAGTACAATCTTCCGCTGCTCTCCTATGCCGGGTGGCGATGAGCGTTGGGCTTTACAGCACGCAGAAGAACGATAATCCGGTGACGCAAGGTTACGGATTCTCACTTTCCGAGATTTGCCTGAGCCCGTACCCGATTGAGTACACCGGAATGGAGAGTGCCGACGTCGTCATTGTGGTGAGTCAGGAGGGATGGAATGCAGCTCCGGGCTAACGGGACGTTGGCCAAATTTACGCCAAGGACCCTTGTCCTGGTCGATGCAGAGCTTGAGATTTCCACCCCAATCGGGCGACTGCTCCGCCAGCCCTTCCGGCGGGAGGCAACACCTAAGCGTGCAGCGCTGGCAGCGGTTGCGTATTGGCTCGGTATGGAACCAGTCATCCCAAGCGCGGGGTGGGACGCTGTGGTGACATCACTTCCTGCCGAGCGCCGCGGCGAAGTTGCTGCGGCGTTGAGAGTTGGTACGAACCTCGCCAGTCAGGGAGGTGTGTACGCCGCCTAGAAGGATGCCGAGAAGCCTGCCTAGAGTGTCATCCCGAGCGAAGCGAGGAATCTCGTAAGCCCTTTGTTTTTGAGGAGGACTCCTCGCCTCGCTCGGAATGACAACATGGACGCCTGGCACCGCAAGCGCGACGGCTTTTACCGGCAAGAACCCCAAGTCAGGCAGCGCAGGCAGAGCGACGCTGGAGCTGAGTTTGAAAACCATCACATGTTTATTTCAGAACCAAATGGAGCGATTAAATGACAAAAAGTAAGGTAACCATAGACGGCAACGAAGCAGCGGCCTACTCGGCCTTCCGGGTCAATGAGGTCATTGCCATCTACCCCATCACACCATCCTCCCCCATGGGTGAATGGGCAGACCAATGGTCGGCTGAGAATAAACCGAACCTCTGGGGGACGATACCTCGCGTGGTCGAGATGGAAAGCGAGGGTGGGGCCGCCGGGGCTCTGCACGGGGCACTGCAAGCCGGCTCTCTTACCACTACCTTTACGGCCTCGCAAGGCCTGCTTTTGATGATCCCCAACATGTTCAAGATCGCTGGGGAGCTTACCCCCACAGTGTTCCACGTCTCTGCCAGGACCGTGGCAACGGCCGCGCTCTCCATCTTCGGCGACCACAGCGACGTGCTGGCGACCCGCCAGACAGGCTTCGCTCTTCTTGCTTCAAACTCGGTGCAGGAAGTGATGGATTTTGCGTTGCTCGCGCAGGCCGCCACCCTGCGGGCGCGCGTACCGTTCCTGCACTTCTTCGACGGCTTTCGCACCTCGCACGAAGTCGCCAAAGTGGAAGAATTAACCAACGAAGATATGCTTGCGATGATTGACGGAGAACTCGTCCAGGCGCATCGGAAGCGCGCCTTGTCGCCGGATCATCCCGTCATCCGCGGCACCGCCCAGAACCCCGATGTCTTCTTCCAGGGACGCGAGACCTCGAACCCCTTCTATCAAGCCTGTCCGGCCATCGTTCAGGAAGAGATGGATAAATTCGCGCGCATCGTGGGGCGTTCCTATCGTCTCTTCGACTACGTTGGCGCGCCGGATGCCGAACGAGTCATCATCCTGATGGGATCGGGAGCTGAAGCCGCCCAGGAAGCCGTCGAACATCTTGCCGCAGGCGGCGAGAAGGTGGGTGTCTTGAAAGTGCGGTTGTATCGTCCTTTCTCCCTCGAGCACTTCGTCAACTCACTCCCTGCGACCGTGAAAACCCTCGCTACGCTGGACCGCACGAAAGAACCCGGCAGCCCCGGCGAGCCACTGTACATGGACGTCGTGACGGCGGTGAGCGAGGGAATCACCACCGGCAAGACACCCTTCAAGGCTTATCCGCGGATCATCGGGGGGCGCTACGGGCTCTCCTCGAAGGAGTTCACGCCGGCGATGGTCAAAGGCGTTTTCGACGAGATGCTCAAGGAGAAGCCCCACAACCACTTCACTATCGGCATCGAGGACGACGTCACTCACACCAGCCTCGAATATGACCCGGCTTTTTCGACTGAAGACCCCACCACCGTGCGCGCGATCTTCTACGGTCTCGGGGCGGATGGGACGGTAGGCGCCAATAAGAACTCGATCAAGATCATTGGCGAGGACACGGACAACTACGCTCAGGGGTACTTCGTATATGACTCGAAGAAATCCGGCTCCGTCACCATCTCTCACCTGCGCTTTGGTCCCAAGCCGATTCATTCCACTTATTTGATCTCCAAAGCCAACTTTGTGGCCTGCCACCAGTTCAACTTCCTGGAACGGCTTGACGTGTTGAAGGCCGCGCAACCCGGGGCCACGTTTTTGCTGAACAGCCCCTTCGGGCCGGACGAGGTGTGGGACCAGTTGCCCCGCACGGCCCAAGACGAGATCATCAAGAAGAAACTCCGCTTCTTTGTGATCGACGGCGTCAAGGTGGCTCGAGACGCCGGTATGGGCGGCCGCATCAACACGGTGATGCAAACATGTTTCTTCGCGATCAGCGGCATTCTCCCCCGCGACGAGGCTATTCAGTCCATCAAGCACGCTATCGAGAAGACTTACGGAAAGCGCGGCGAAGCCATCGTGCAGAAGAATTTCGCCGCCGTGGACCACGCCATCAGCCACTTGTACGAGGTCAAGATCCCGGATCGGGTCTCCAGCACCTTTGACCTGCGGCCTCCCGTGCCGGATGAAGCTCCGGAGTTTGTCCATCAAGTGCTTGCCAAGATCATCGCCGGGGAAGGCGACGACCTGCCGGTGAGCGCCATGCCGATCGACGGCACGTTTCCCAGCGGGACAACCCAGTGGGAGAAACGGAATATCGCGCTGGATATTCCGGTATGGGATGAAGAGATCTGTATCCAGTGCGGCAAGTGCATCCTGGTCTGCCCCCATGCCGTGGTTCGCGCCAAGCTTTACGATCCCGCGCTCCTGCAAGACGCGCCCCCGACGTTCAAGTCCGCCCCGGCGCGCTGGAAGGAATTCAAGGAATTGAAGTACACGCTCCAGGTGGCGCCGGAAGATTGCACCGGCTGCGCTCTGTGCGTGCAAGTCTGCCCGGTGAAGAGCAAGAGCGAGGCCAAGCACAAGGCCATCAACATGGCGCCTCAACCGCCGCTGCGGGAAGCCGAACGCGACAACTGGAACTTCTTCCTCAGCCTTCCGGAAGTCGACCGGCGAACGCTCAGCCTGGGGCAAGTCAAGGACGTGCAGTTGTTACAACCGCTGTTCGAATTCTCCGGCGCCTGCGCGGGATGTGGCGAGACGCCATACGTCAAGTTGATGAGCCAGCTCTTCGGCGACCGCGCCCTCATCGCCAACGCCACCGGCTGCTCGTCCATTTACGGCGGCAACCTGCCCACCACCCCCTACGCACAGAACCGTGACGGGCGTGGCCCAGCGTGGGCGAACTCCTTGTTTGAAGACAATGCCGAGTTCGGCCTGGGGATGCGGTTGGCGATCGACAAACAAACCGAATACGCGCGCGAGTTGCTGACTCGACTCTCAGGAATCCTCGGAGATGAGCTGGTCCATGCCATCCTGGCCGCCGACCAAACGACAGAATCCGGCATCATGGAGCAGCGAGAGCGTGTGAAGGCACTAAAGGAGAAACTTGCCGGGTTGAACACACCTGAGGCCCGCGACCTCTTGAGCCTTGGGGACGCCCTGATCAAGAAGAGCGTTTGGATTGTGGGTGGAGACGGCTGGGCCTACGACATCGGCTACGGCGGCCTCGATCACGTCCTGGCTTCCGGCCGCAACGTGAACGTCTTGGTCCTTGACACCGAGGTCTACTCGAACACGGGTGGCCAAATGTCCAAGGCCACGCCGCGCGGCGCGGTGGCGAAGTTCGCTGCCGGCGGAAAACCCCGGCCCAAGAAAGACCTGGGCTTGATTGCTATGAGCTATGGCAACGTTTATGTCGCGGCGGTCGCGATGGGATCGAGCGACATGCACACGCTCAAGGCCTTTCTCGAGGCGGAGGCCTATGAGGGACCCTCAATAATCATCGCTTACAGTCATTGCATCGCTCATGGCTACGACCTGGTCCACGGCCTCGACCAGCAGAAAGCAGCCGTCCTGTCCGGTTACTGGCCGCTCTACCGGTACAATCCGGACTTGGCCAAGCTCGGGAAGAACCCCTTCCAGCTTGATTCCAAGCCCCCGGCATTGCCGCTCGAGAAATACATCTATAACGAGACGCGTTATACGATGTTGACGCACAGCGATCCACAGGCTGCCAAGCTATTGCTGCAATTTGCCGAGGAAGACGTTCGAAATCGCTGGCGAGTTTACCAAAACATGGCCGCTATGCCTGTGAATGGCGCGGCGAAGGAGGCAAGATAATGATCGACCTTTCCACTACCTATCACGGGCTCAATTTGAAGAATCCCCTGGTGGTTTCTGCATCTCCACTCGCCGAGGAGCTTGGGAATCTCCGCCGGATGGAGGATAGCGGCGCCGCGGCAATCGTGCTGCCCTCGCTCTTCGAGGAACAAATCAACATCGAAAGCTCCGAACTGAACCTGTTTCTCCAGCAAGGCACGGAAAGCTTCGCCGAATCGCTTACCTATTTCCCCGATATGACGGGATACAATCTCGGTCCGGACGGCTATTGCGAGCACGTCCGGCGCGCCAAGGCGGCGGTCGGAATCCCCATCATCGGCAGCCTCAACGGCTCGTCCATCGGCGGCTGGACCCAATATGCCAAGAAGATTCAGGATGCCGGCGCGGATGCCCTCGAGTTGAACATCTACTACATTCCCACCAGCACGGAACTGACGGGGGAAGAAGTCGAGAAGCTCTATTGCGACCTCGTCTCCAAGGTGAAATCCAGCCTGCGTATTCCGGTGGCCGTGAAGATCAGCGCCTACTTCAGCTCGCTCGCCCATATGGCCAAACGCCTGGACCAGGCCGGAGCCGACGCTCTGGTTCTCTTCAACCGCTTTTACCAGCCGGACTTCGACCTGGAAAACCTGGAGGTGGTGCCCAACCTCCTTCTCAGCACGCTCTCACGAACTGCTGCTGCGATTGAACTGGGTCGCCATCCTGTTTGGCCACATCAAGGCCGATCTCGCCATCACCGGCGGCGTGCACACCGCTGCTGATGTTTTGAAAGCGATGATGGCCGGCGCGCGCGTGGTGGCGATGACCTCTGCATTGCTTCGGAACGGCATCGGCCATCTCGCCACCCTGCGCAAAGACATGCTCGCCTGGATGGAAGAACACGAGTACGAATCCATCCGTCAGATGCAGGGCAGCATGAGCCAGCGCGCCGTGGCGGACCCGGCAGCCTTCCAGCGGGCCAACTACGTGCGCGTCCTCAGCTCCTATTCGATGAAAGGCGTTCCTTTGTAACCTCCGGTAGCGCAGGTCCCGCTCTTGGGACCTGCGCCTCTTCGCAAAAAACGCAACGTAATTGAACGCGCAAAGAAAAGAAGCGACCTTCAGTTTGCTTGTCCTTTGCGCGTTAGCGCTATGGCGTGAGCTGCTTTGATTTTTTCACACCTTCTAAGCCTTGGGTCAGCGAGCTTTCCCTCACCCCCGGGGCTTGCGCCCGATAGGCGTCAACCCAATAAACTGCCCCCCCTCGCACGCCGCGGTAGCGGCGATGTTTAGCCCACCGCTCAATCGAACCCGGCTTTTCGGACATTGGTTGCAGAAGAGAATTGTGGCGTGACCGGGGCTGGGGCATACTAAAGAACAACACATTGTGGTGCGACTTTCCTTTTTGTCTGTGGAAACTGCGGTCGATTAGCGCCCCGCTTTAGATTGGAGTCACCAAAATGCTTTCCAAGTACATGGTTTCGAAGCGTGTTGCGGGCCGGACCAGCTTTCGGGTCTATGGCCTGGCTGTAGCCCTGTTTGTGTTAGTGGCCACTCCCACAGTTCGTCCAACTTGCGGCGGACAAACATCGTCTTCTCCCCGCGCGCCTAGCATCTTGGAGGCAACTCGATTTTCTGGGAGCTTGGTCGGCGTACAGTATGAGACTTGGTTTACTCCCGGCAACGCTGGGAGCTGGAAAACCACGGAGGCCGTCCCTGTTTTGGGCAAGTACAATTCGTTCGATGCGAATGTGCTTCGGAAGCACGAGGAGTGGTTCGAAGACCTGGGAGTCAACTGGCTGCTGCTCGATTGGAGCAATATGCTATGGACGAAGCCCGAATGGGAAGAACATCAGGGTGCTTCGCATGAACTCGAGGAAAGCACGTTGCTTCTGTTCAAAACCTACAGCAAGTTGGAAACGGAGGGGAAACATCCGCCCAAGCTCGTCCTCATGATCGGCCTGCAGAACGGTCCTCTGGTTCCCCATGCCGTGCAAAGGTTGAATGGCATTATTGCCTGGACCAAGACGAATTTCCTGGACAAACCTGAATTCAAAGATCTTTGGCTTTACTACCATGGGAAACCACTTCTCGTGATCTTGTTTTTTACTTCCAATCCCTGTGTGGACGTTAGGCAGCTCACTTCCGACACTCCACTTGAAGCGCGGGATTGGACCGTGCGTTGGATGGCGTCCCAGCTTCAGGACAACCACGCCGACCGATGCGGAATGTGGTCTTGGATGGATGGACCAATTCGCCAGATCGTAACTTACAACCAAGCCATTCCCGAAGAGAGTGTTGTAACACCTGCCAGCTTCCCCTTTCCCGGGAAGGGCTGGCTCCACCCCGCAGCAGTAGGCCGCGATCACGGTTCTCCGTACCTTCAAAGTTGGGGGGTGGCCTTCGAATCGAGGCCGAAGTTTATCCAAATCCACCAGTGGAATGAGTTCGCCGGACAGATGGAGGGACAGGGATTCTCGGCCAACTATTGGGAGAGCCCCGCAGAAATGAGTTCCACCGGGCAACGCCCTTCAAATATCTACGCCGATGAATATAACCTCGAGTTTAGCGACGATATCGAGCCTGTGCAGATGGATAAGTGCGCTTACCGAGGCTGCGGGGGGTGGGGATATTACTATCTGAACCTGACGGAGGCGATCCTTTCGCTCTACCGGGGAGCGACCCCTGATATTACAGTCATGACGCTGTCAGGGCCCGCTCAACCAGCAGTCGTCAAGGAGAAGGAAATTGTGTTGAAGTGGGAAGTACTTGGTAAGAAGCCAAGTACTTTCACGGTTCAGTTGGATGGGAAAGTGGTGGCTGACCACATCCAAGGACCAAGTTATCCTCTGAATTTGACTCAAGTTCCGGCGGGCAAACATCGGGTGACGGTGATCGCCGATGGAGCGCACACGTACTTCGACCTGTCCCCAGTCAAGTTGGCGAGCCGATCAAGTAAACCGTTGCCCGTGGCTTCGACGATCGAGTTCACATGCGCAGCCGACGGCGGGCGGAAGTGAATAACTCGTGGAAGGGGAACGACACTCGTCACCTGGAAACCGGTACCTCGAAAGGACCAGCATGAGCCGCGACTTCGTCACTTTGCCGCCGTTTCCTCCGGAATACCGAGCGTCTGGCGTGCTGCTGCACGTCACCTCACTGCCCTCGCACTACGGCATCGGCGATGTGGGACCGGCGGCCTTAGCGTGGATCGACCGTCTTGCCGAAGCCGGCCAGAGCTGGTGGCAGTTGCTGCCACTCGGTCCCGCGGGCTATGGCAATTCACCCTACCTGCCCTTATCCTCTTTCGCCGGCAACAGACTGCTCATTAGTCCTGATTGGCTGCTCGAGGACGGACTCGTGCGGGCGAGCGATTGTCAGATTCCTTCGTTCCCACAAAGCGAAGTCGACTACAACGCGGTCACCCCTTTCAAACACCGGCTGCTCGAGACGGCTTGGGCTAATTTCAGAGCCGGAGCGCACACTGATCTGCGGCTAGCCTATGAGCAGTTCCGCAAAGACCAGGGGTACTGGCTGGAGGACTACGCGCTCTTTCGGGCGTTGAAAGCCAAGTTTGACGAAAGCTACTATCTCGAATGGCCGGCAGAGTTGGTCCAGCGTCAGCCAGCAGCGATCGACCGCGTCCGGCGCGAGTTGGCAGATCAGATCAGCCGAGTTTGCTTTGCGCAGTTCCTGCTGTTCCGCCAGACAGAGCGGTTGAAGGCGCATGCCCACCGCAAGGGTGTGGGGCTGATTGGCGATGTGCCCTTCTTCCCCTCGCCCGACTCGAGCGATGTGTGGGCCAACCCGGAGCTTTTTCTCTTGGACGAGCACCACCGGCCGCGCTTCGTTGCCGGCGTGCCACCCGACTATTTCAGCGCGCAGGGCCAGCTCTGGGGCAACCCCATTTACAACTGGGAAGCTCTTCGCCAGTCTGGATATCGTTGGTGCATATCTCGTCTGCGCTCGTCGCTGGCCCACGTCGACGTGATTCGGCTGGATCACTTCCGCGCCTTCGCGGCTGCCTGGCACGTGCCCGCGGGCGCTCCGACCGCCCAGTACGGGAAATGGGTGCCAGGTCCAGGCGCTGAGTTCTTCCGCGCCGCAGCGCGAGAGTCAGGCACGCTGCCCTTCATCGCCGAGGATTTGGGAATGATCACACCCGACGTCTATACGCTGCGCGACCAATTCCATCTGCCGGGGATGCGAGTCCTCCAGTTCGCCTTCGATGGAAGCTCCGATAACCCATACCTGCCGCAAAACTACGTCACCAACACGGTGGTGTATACCGGAACCCATGACAATGCCCCAACCCGGAGCTGGTTTGAGGACTTGCCAGATGACCAAAGACGGAACTTGGGGAGGTACCTGAAGGGGTCACGGGGTGAAAGCGTCGAGGCTGCGCCGGCGTTGATGGATTTGGCATGGTCCTCCGTGGGTGCTCTTGCGATCGCTCCATTACAGGACTTGCTGAACCTGGGGAAAGAAGCTCGAATGAACTTCCCCGGACGTGCCGATGGTAATTGGCGCTGGCGCGCGACGGAAAACATGCTGTCTGACTCGGCCTTCCAACGACTGCGCGATCTAACGAGAGGCTCGAACCGCTGGAGGAGTGAATGAAACTGCGTGCACACAGCAAAGCACGTGAAGATATCAGCCTGATCCGATTCCCGATCACCAACAGAGAAGGGCGGGGCTTTAACCGGTTTTAACCCCGCCGTTGCCGGCGCCGCCCTCACCCCGCTTTTCCCTCGCACACGACCGGCGAGGGGACCACGACGTGGTGGTGAGGTGCATTGCGGCAGAGCGCCCCGCCCTATCCGGACCCGCAGCTCAGAACGGCAGAGCCCCGGCGAACCCCACCGGCTCGAGTCCCAATTCGACTGTAGGGCCGCTCCTCGGTGCAGCTTGGCGGGGACAAGCCCCGGCCTTATATCCCAAACTAAGACCGTAAGCTGAAATGTCTGTTTTTTTATGGTCGAAATGTCTTATAATGCTGGAGAAGCTGCGATACTACACAAAATGTCATGATAGAGGACCGGCCAGGTGTTCGCGCTCTCGTGGTTGAGGATGATCCCACGGATGCCTTGTTGTTGCACGAGGCTCTCAAGAGGGTCCCCCGCGCCAGTTTCACGACGACGCGCGTAGAAACGCTGGAGGACGCGCTGGCCCGCCTAGCGACAACAGACTTTGACATTGTGCTGCTGGATCTTGGGTTGCCCGACTCTCAAGGTCCGGACACGTTGACTCGATTGTGCGAGCATCAACCGCAGGTTCCGGTCGTGGTGCTCACCGGACTGGACGACGAAGCCGTTGGGATAAGTGCCATGCAACTGGGTGCACAAGACTACTTGGTAAAGGGGAATTCCCCGCCTCCCCTACTGGGACGGTCTATTCGTTACGCGATCGAACGACATCGCAGCGCATTGGCGCTGCGGGGCAGTGAGGCCCGCCTTTCCGGCCTCATCAGTTCGGCGATGGACGCCATCATCACGGTAGACAACCAACAACGCATTACCCTCTTCAACCCAGCCGCAGAGCAAACGTTCGGCTGCAAGGCGAGGGAGGTGCTGGGACAGACCTTGGACCGGCTGATTCCGGAGCGATTTCGCTCTACCCGTAACGGTGATTTCAGATCGCCACTGCATCCCGGCGGGAATCTGAAATCACCGCTAGAGCGCCTTTTCGGCCAGATCGACCTTCGCCGATGGAAAACGGACCGATTGGGGTTGATCTACGGGTTGCGCGCCGACGGCACGGAGTTCCCCATGGAAACCTCTATCTCGCAGGTCGAGGTGAGGGGACAGAAGCTCTACACGGCCATCCTACGTGACATCTCTGAACGCAAAAGGGCTGAAGAGGCAATGATGGCTCAGCTTAAGGAATCTGCAATCACTGAAGAGCGCAACCGAATGGCCGGTGAGATTCACGATACGCTGGCGCAAGGCCTTGCAGGCGTCGTGCTTCAACTGGAAGCCGCCCGCAGTGTGAATGAAACAAGCCCCAGAGAGGCGACCGAGATTATAGAGCGTGCCGAGGCGATAGCTCGCGCCAGCCTCGCGGAAGCCAAGCGTTCGGTTTGGGCTTTACACCCTCCGGAGTTGGAGGCCGAGGGGCTGGTTGGAGCTGTCCGGGGTTTCCTCGACCGAATAGCGGCCGGCGGCCCGACTGCGGTAGAGTTTTCGCTCCGGGGAAATCCCTTTCCACTGCCCAATGATGCGGCGCTGGGGCTTCTGCGCATTTGTCAAGAGGCGGTGGTTAACGCCCTCCGGCACGCCAAAGCGAGCAAGATTCTAGTCCAGTTAACGTACGAACCTTCGGTCGTAGACCTGTGTGTGCAGGACAATGGACGGGGTCTTGATTCGCAGGTAGGTCGGGCTGGCAAGGGATTTGGGCTCACGAGTATGCGTGAGCGGGCTGAGCGCATTGGAGCACAGATTGAAATCTCCGGAGAGCCGGGGCATGGGACCCGAATGACCGTGGTGGCTCGGCCGCCCAAGCGGGACGCACAGTGCCAGACACCGTGAATGTTAGCGGAGTTATTCGCATCTTGATCGCAGACGACCATCCCGTGGTGCGTGAGGGTTTGTCTGCGCTGATTAATCGGCAGCCGGATATGAAGGTCGTAGCGGAAGCTGGGGACGGGGGTGAGGCCGTCGAAAAGTTCTTTCGCCACCGTCCCGATGTCGCCCTGATCGACCTGCGAATGCCCCAGATGGATGGACTGCGCGTTATTATCACGGTTTGCGAGCGTGCCCCCGGCGCGCGGGTGGTTGTGCTGACGACTTTCGACGACGATGAAGACATCTACCGCGCCTTGCGGTCGGGCGCAAAAGGCTATGTGCTTAAAGGGGCTCCCCGCGAGCAACTGCTCGAGTGCATTCGTACGGTGCATGCGGGGAAGTCAGACATCGCACCGGCCGTGGCCGCGAAGTTGGCCGAGCGGCTGAGCAGACCGGGGTTAAGTAAACGTGAACTGGAAGTGCTGCGCCTGGTGGCGGACGGCAAGAGCAACCAGGAAATCGGCGGCCTTCTTCACATCGGCGAAGGGACCGTGAAGGTTCACGTAAATCATATCCTCGATAAGCTGGGAGTGAGTAATCGTACGGCGGCAGGTGTCGCCGCATTGGAGCGTGGTCTTATTCGTCCGCGGTAGTCGGCCATATATCCAAAGTTATAGGACGGCCTATATCTAAAAGCCTACGCCCCTTAAGTACCCTGCCTAATTGACCGTATTCCATCTTCACATATGATGGATAGTCCCGAAACGAGCGGTCGGAACAGCACCGGAGCCCGGCTGAACTAAAGACCATGGGAGGCAGACCGAAATGACATCAACTAGTTTAATTCCGGAAGTTGTGCAGTCTGCAAGCAAGCGCTTGCGCGTCGTGCTTGCTGGAACTGATTTTAAGAGTCAGGAGGTCCTGGCCAGCCTGTTAAGGCAGAGCGGCTTGGAGCCCATCCCCTCCTTCTCGATGAACGACACGGAATCCTTACTCGCGCAAGAGGATACTGCGTTGGTGATATGTCACGGTCGATCCGGTGATGGGGACTTTCGCGACCTTCTCAGGGTCGCAGTTCGAAATGGATCCAAAGTTCCCGTAGTCGTATGCGCGGATTTTTATGACCCGCGCCTGTACCTCGAGGCCATGGAACTAGGCGCCTTCGACTATTTTACTTACCCCTACTATCGCGATGGGGTGGAATGGGTCGTCACTAACGCACTCAAGGAGGGACTGAAGAATGGGCACACTTGTCATTAGGCGGAGAGCGCCGCGTATGAAAGTGTTTCTTGCTGACGACTCCAAGACTTTCATCGATCGTTTCACAAGGCTCGTCACGGACTTGCCAGAGGTGGAACTGGTGGGGAAAGCCGTTGATGTTCCGGGAGCCATCCGAGGTATTCGGAATCTCCTTCCTGACGCCGTCATTGTCGACCTCCACATGCCCGGCGGAACGGGTATTGACATCATTTATGCGGCGAAGCGATTCCGGTCGACAACAACGGTGATCGTTCTCACGAACTCCTCCTACCCTCAATATCGAGCCAGGTGTCAGGCCGGCCGGTGCCGACGCATTCTTCGACAAGTCTACCGAATTCGATCGTGTCCCCGAAGCATTACTGGAACTGTCGGAAGAGTTCCGCCAGCCACACGGACCAGCGGCGATCAAGGCCAGGGCTCCCTCCCGACCTGCTTCGCGCGCCGGTGGCCCGCCTCCTGAAAGTTCGAAGAGAGGAGAGATCTGCCATCGCGTGCAAGATCCACGACGTGCTCGCCCAATCCTTGACGGCTCCCGGCATGGACGTGGTTTGGCTTTCCCCGGGGTTCCGGCGCCGGCGCCGGCCGGGGCACTATCGAAGTCCTGCCCAAATTGATCTCCTAGACCATCAACTCCGTCGAGACATATCGGATCGAGATACCGGAAGGTGAAAGGTATCTCTTTGTGTCAAAAAGACGCAGGACAGGCCCTGTTCTGCCAGTCGCTACAACGCTGTTGGGCTGCGAAGATGTTTGCGCCCCAGGTGGCGTCGCACCGTGGGACAGCTTGGCCGGGGCAGGCCCCGGCCCTACAGGATGCGTTTGCTTGCGGCGTTGCCGCGCCGGATTCCGGCGCGGCTCGCCACCGAAGTCGATCCCATGTTGGCGCTGCGCCACGAATAGCCGTTGGTTTGCGTCGGCGGAGAAACCCCTTGATTAATCGGAACACATTGATGTAAACCTGAGGCCATGCTGGAGAAGCTTTATGGGTCGCTGCCGCCGGAGTCGATAAAAATCCTCCTAGTGCTGGGTCTGTCGCTTCTGGTCGGATCGGAGCGAGAGGAGCATAAAACTAGTTCCGACCATTCTGGCTTCGGCGGCGTGCGCACGTTTCCCCTGATTGGATTGATCGGTTATTCCATGGCTCTCTTGGGCGGCGGGCAACTACTGCCTCTCACATTGGGCTTTGCCGTGGTTGCTGGATTCCTGTTCCTGTCTTATTGGCACAAGCTCACCACTTTCGGGATCGCCGGGGTCACCTCGGAGATATCCGCCTTGACCATCTACGTGGTGGGTGGACTGGTTTATCAGGGACATTTCTGGATTGCCACTACGCTGAGTGTGGCCAGCGCCTTGTTGCTGGAGTTGAAGACCGTTCTCGAAGGCCTCACCAAGCGCATCGCTCCAGAAGAGATCTTTACCTTCACCAAATTTCTCCTCCTCACCGCGGTCATTCTGCCGATATTGCCTAATCAGGCCTTTGGTCCGTTCCAGATCAACCCCTTCAAGACATGGCTCGTCGTCGCCGCCGTCAGCACGGTGTCTTACGGGAGCTACGTCCTCCAAAAGGTGACGAAGCCACAAGGCGGAGTGGTGCTAACCGCCATCCTCGGTGGAGCGTATTCCTCCACGGTTACGACGGTGGCCCTGGCAAAGAGAGCTTCGCGCGAGGAGCGGCCCCACCTTTTCGCCGGCGCAATCCTGATCGCATCCGGCGTCATGTACCTTCGCCTGGTCATACTCCTGGGTTTGTTCAACCGGAGTCTGATGATCAAGTTGGCTCCCTCATTCCTCGGGCTGGCCGTGTTGGCCCTCTTTGTGGGTTGGATTTGGTCCCGCAAGCCTGACGCCAGTTCTGAGGCGGTCCGGAGAGAATTTGAACCGGAAAATCCGCTTGAACTGCGCGCGGCTTTTCTCTTCGCAGTCCTTTTCCTGGCAATGTTGGTGGCCACACACTTCACAGTTGTGTACCTGGGAAGAGCCGGGGTCTACGCCCTGGCGGCGATCATGGGAGTCACGGATGTGGATCCCTTCATCATGGGTATGACGCAAGCGACCCCGACGCTCACTCCCCTGGTATTGGCATCGGCCAGTATTCTAATTGCAGCAGCCAGTAACAACGTCGTCAAAGGGATTTACGCGTACGCAATGGCGGACCGCAAAACAGGCACACCGAGCCTGTGCCTCTTGATGGGATTGGCCGCATTGGGTCTCGTACCATTACTTTGGCTGTCGGCATGACGCTGCCCTGTTGCCTTCACAAGGGGTACGGCTTGCCGTACCCGGTAGGGGGCCACTGCAGGCCCCACCCCTAACGCTGTAGTGCGTCGAAGCGCATTGCGCTGCTGAAACCTGGCGCACATCTGCCCGGCGTTCAGCTCCATCATTCTGCTCGCAAGGCAACCGTCGGATCTGCCTTGGTGGCCCTGCGCGCCGGGACGTAACAAGCGAGCAGAGCGACGATGATGACGGTCATTGATACCATCGTAAAGGTCAGCGGATCAGCGGCGCTAACGTCGTAGATCAGACTCTGCAGGAGGCGGGCCAGTGCCAGGGCCGCGGCGACGCCCAACGCCACACCAGCGAGCGCGAGCTTGATGCCCTGCGAGATGATGAGGCGTAGCACATCCCAACGCGCCGCGCCCAAAGCCATACGCAATCCGAACTCGTGGGTGCGCTGGTTGACCGAATACGAGATCACTCCAAAGATTCCGATAGCCGCTAACACCATGGCGAGCGCTGCGAAGAGGCCCACCAGAAAGAAGGCGAAGCGAGGCGCGGAGATGCTGGCATCGGCAATCTGATCCATCAGGCGGACGTCGCCCAATGCCAGCGAGGAATCAAGCCGGCTGACTTCGCGGCGCACCGCCTCCAGCAATTGCCGAGGATTAGAATCCGCGCGAACCACAATGGACATGCTTCCGTAACATTGCTGAAGAACCGGGAACCAGAAGGCTTGCTCCGCCCCACTGCTATTGGGCTTGTCTTTCACGTCGCCGACCACGCCCACGATGGTCATCCAGTCTTTCTCTTTGGGCGCATCGCTGAAGCTCATACGTCGTCCCACGGGGTCTTCGCCCCGCCAATAACTCTCGGCCATAGCCCTGTTGATGATCAGCGCCATGGGCGCATCCTTGTTATCTCCTTCGGTAAAGAAGCGCCCGTGGATGAGTGGGATACCCATCGCGCGGAAGTAGCCTGGCGTCGCCGCGTGATACCGCGCGTGAAAATGTTCGTTCGGAGGGGGCATTTTCCCTTCGATCGTGAAGCCGCTGACATTCTCGTCGTAGCCGGTCCACGGCAAGTCGGTGCCCGCACCGGCAATCCGTACACCCGGGATAGAGGCTCAGGTTGGCTGCGAGCTGGTCATAAAAGTGGGCTACCGCATCGCTGGTCTTGTAATCGGTCGGCGGCAGCGAAATAGTGGCAGTTAGAACGTGCTCCGGCCTGAAGCCCGGGTCCATGCGCAGCAGGTTCACCAGGCCGCGCAGCATCAGACCGGCTCCAATCAAGAGCACACAGGCGAGGCTCACCTCAGCAACCACCAGAACACTGCGGAGCCGAGTATGGCGCCCGCTACCCGTCGAGCCTCGGCCGCCCTCGCGCAATCCCTGTTGCAGATCCGTGCGCGAAACCTGCAAGGCGGGCACGAGGCCGAAAAGAAACCCGGTGGCGATGGCCACCAGCAGGGTGAACAACAACATAGGAGCATTGACAAGGATTGCGTCCGCACGCGGAAAGTCCGCGGGCAGTAGGGACACGAGCGCTCTCACCCCGCCCAGGGCGACCGCAACTCCGAGGCCGCCTCCTAGAAGCGCGATCAGCAGGCTCTCCGTCAACATCTGCCGGATCAAACGTGACCTGGGCGCACCCAGCGCCGATCTGACCGCGAGTTCGCGCTCGCGCGCCGCGGCTCTCGCCAGGAGCAGATTGGATGCATTCACACAAGCAATCAACAGGACCAGGCCCACAGCTCCCAACAACACCAGCAACATGCGTTCGCTGGGGCCTACAATTTCCTGGTACAAGGGAATCAACCTTAGCCGCCAGCCCGAGTCTTCATTGCCACGTTCGCGATTTACCTGGGCGAGCAGCCCATTCATCTCGGCTTGCGCCTGCTCCGGTTTCACGCCTGCTTTCAGCCGCCCAATACCTTCCATGTAGTGCGACCTGCGATCGTTGGGATTTCCCTCGAAAGTGAACGCCCACCAAGCGTCGACCGTGTCGCCATAGCCGAGTGGATGGTATTCGTTCCCCGGATGCTCGGCGCCGGGTGGCATCACGCCCACCACCGTGAAGGGCTGCGAATCCATCGTAATATGTTGTCCGATGATGTCTGGCGTTGCCGCGAATTGCGTGCGCCACAGCCTGTCACTCAAGATCACGAGCCGCCCGTTTCCCGTTGTCTCGTCTTTCTCCTCGAATTCGCGCCCTCGCTCTGGAGCGAGACCGAGCACCCGAAAGTACCCGGCAGTGATTCGAAACGCATTAAGCTTCGTCGGTTGCCCTGAGCCTGAAAGCTGAACATCGGCGCGCGTGAAGGCGGCGAGTGAATCGAAGCAGTGACTGCGCGCCCGAAAATCGCGAAAATCGAACGGGTTTAGGGCAAACTTGGGAAAGGTGTGGCTCGGTGAAGAATATCCGCACGATTCGATTCTGCTCGGGGTAAGGAAGCGGCTTCAACAGCACACCATCGATGACGCTGAAAATCGCGCTGTTGGCGCCAATGCTCAAAGCCAGCGTCAGCAGGATCACTGCCGTAAAACCGGGACTCTTACGGAGGGTCCTGACGGCATAACGGAGATCCTGCCAGAGGTTTTCGAGGTAATCGGTGCGGCGCAAATCGCGACATTCCTCCTTGATCTGTTCCACGCCGCCCAGTCGGCGCAAAGCGGCGTAACGCGCTTCGGTGGGCGCCATGCCCGCCGCGAGATTCACTTCGATCTGTCGCTCGAGATGAAAGCGCAGTTCCCTGTCCAGTTCCTGCTCCACTCGCTCCCGCCTCACTAAGGAGCGGAGCCGCATCCGAATCAGGTTCCACCAGCGATCACGATTCATTTCGACATTCTCCTAAACCATGCGAATCACCAGCCCCACGGCGTTCGACAGGCGCTCCCACTGCGCAAGTTCCTTCGCAAGTTGGGCGCGGCCAGCTTTCGTGAGGTCGTAGAACTTCGCTTCGCGACCGGTTTCGCTGGCCCGCCACTTGGAACGGATCCAGCCCTGCTGCTCCAGACGATGTAGGGCTGGATACAATGCACCCTGGGTGATCTGAAGAGCATCGCGGCTGACCTGCTCGATACGCTTGGCAATGGCCCAGCCGTGCTTCGGTTCGAGTGAAATCGTCTTGAGGATCAGCAGGTCCAGCGTTCCCTGGAGCAGATCGGATGGTTTACTCATGGCCGGATTCGACCCCTAAGTCATCTACATAGGACACCTAATCTATTTACAATACGACCGGCTCAAAATCAAGCTCAAAGTAACGGAGCAGGAACTATCGTCCCGCTGCAATTTGCCTGTGGGGGAAGAGCGCCCGGCCGGCAGAACAGTGCGTCAGGACATTGGAACCTGGCTGTCAACTGTCGACTTTACACTGCGGAATGCTTTTATGGAACGGAGCGAAGGAGAAAAGTTTCGGCCCAGGATCAACCACGCTGAGGAGGCAGCGTCTTCGGCTTCCCTTTCACTCCAGGTGAAGCCCTGGACCGTCCGGTCCAGGGCGACAAGAATCTCGCCCTGCCTATCAACTGGCGGAATTGCGGGGCGAGGTCCCTTAGGCAGTGCTAGTCGCCGACAGTGAGCTGGTAGACTTTGGCGTCGACGAAAAGCTTGAACAGGACAGGGTCGACACGCTGCCACTCCTCGTGCTCGATAATTTCTAACGCAACTTCGCGGGGCACGGCGGGCTTGTACGGCCGGTCACGTGCGGTGAGCGCGTCATATATATCCGCGATGGCCATTATCCTGGACTGTAGGGGAATATCTTCGGCTTTCGTGTGGTGGGGGTAACCGCTGCCATCCAGCCTCTCATGGTGAGCAAGCACGATTCTTGGAATATTCTTCAGTTCCTTGGTCCAGGGAATCCGGCTCAAGAATCGGAAGCTATGCTCGACGTGGGACTCGATCCGTTCGCGTTCATTGGGACCGAGGCTGCCTTTGGGGATCGAGAGAACATTCAATTCCTCAGGAGTGAGCAATGGCTGCTTTGGGCCCGAGGGGTCCGGAAAATTCCAAGAGACAATTTCCAGCAGCTTTTCTGAAGCCTTCTCAGGAACGGCTGCCGGCTCGTTGGCCTGCCGGATATTCTCCGAGAACGCTTCGAGGTTCTTGAGTTCCTTCAGGTACTGCTCATCGATCTGGCACGAGAACGCC
This sequence comes from uncultured Acidobacteriota bacterium, assembly GCA_963765485.1. Lineage (GTDB taxonomy): Bacteria > Acidobacteriota > Terriglobia > UBA7540 > UBA7540 > CAVROP01. The sequence continues at coordinate 134,099 of CAVXWN010000004.1, forward strand.
TCGTACTCCTGGGCGTCGTGATGAAGGGCAAATTCGAGTTTCTTGCGCGTTGCCTCGAGTTCGAGCGTTTTCTGGACATGTGCGAAGCGTGTCTGGATGAGCTTTAGGTGGTTTGGATCGAGCTTCTTGGGTTTAACAAGCAATTCCTGAGGGACACCGACTTTGCCGAAATCGTGAAGCAGTGAAGCATAGTGTAGCTCTTGTAACTCGTGGGGAGTGAAATGGACGTCCTTGTAAGGGCCCGAATCGGCGCGGTCCACCACTTTCGCCAGGCCAACGGTCAGTTTCGCCACGCGCCGGGAGTGACCAAACGTCGACTTATCGTCGTGCCATTCAATCGCGGCCACCGAGGCCTTCACGAAACCTTCGAAAAGGTTTTGAATGTCGCGATAGAGAATGTTGTTCTCAAGCGCTACTCCCGCCTGGCTTGCCAGAGAGGTGCCAAGATCCTGACTGCGTTTCGAGAAAGGAATGACTTCCCGCTGCACCGCTTGAACGGACGTAAGCCTCGCAGTGCGGTGCTTCTTGGCATTAATGAGCTGCAGGACGCCGATCACCTCGTCCTTGTGGTTTTTCATGGGGACGACCAACATGGACCTCGTCCGGTAGCCATACTTCCGGTCGAAGTCGCGATTGTGGCGGAAGCGAGGATTTCGCATCCGGTAGGCATCCTTGATATTCAGGACTTGTCCCGTGGCTGCCGCGTAACCTGCGATGCTGTGCGTGTCGATGGGCAGGATGGACTCACGGAAGGGCACTGAATGGCTGTCACTCTGAGTGAGCTTGAACACAAGGTGCTTGCCGCCATCGGTTTTTTCCTCCACCACGTAAAGCGAACCGGCGTCGCAGCAAGTAATATCACGGCTCTTGGTGAGGATCAGTTCCAACAGAGCATCGGTGTCGCGCTCCGCGGAAAGCGCCACGCCGATCCTGTTCAGCGTCCCAAGATCGGAGGCGGCGCGTCGTAGTTCCTGGCGTGTCTTACGGCTTTCTTCCCGTGAGCGCAGATTCTCAAACGCCTTCTCAAGTGTCTTTTCCAGTGCGGCGGCTGACACTCTGCGCGGAAGGATGGCGAAGACTTTATCGTTCAGTTTGGATTTTGGAAGCGCGTCGCAGGCCAGCAGACAGATCACGCACCACGAGTCGGCGCCTGGCGCAATCGGCTCAAGGAGCGCCATGTCATTCTCGTGCGCATCCGCGATGAACACCGCGGGCAGTTTCCACGAGCGAGGCCGGTTCCCATGACGCTCTACCGGAATGAGAGAATAAGCGACTGCCAACCGGCGCAATATCGCAGGCTGAGCGAAAGGTCGGAAATAATAGAGACTCGACTGCATCGACAGTTTTGGGCGAGCGCGGAGAGGTGTACCGTTTCTTACCGGAACCTCCATCAAGGGCTCCGGCCCCCCCGACAACATACACCAGCAAGGAGCTTATTGCAAAAGAACCTTCTGCTTCAAGTCCTGAGCAGCTTGCCTCAGATTGTCCGCCCTGCCGAGGTCACGCCAATAATATTCATCCGCCCGAAAGGCGAAGATTTTTTCTCCACGGGCGGCGAGATGCAGATAGGAGGTGATGATGGAGAAGACGCCTTCTTCAGTCATCACCTCAAACAGACGCGGGGAAATAACGTGGATGCCGGAAAAAGCCAGCGCTTGCGCGTGCTGTGAAGGTCGCACAAATTCAGGGGCTTGATCGCGCCCGGATCGCCGGCAGCAAAGCTGGAGCTGCTCGTCGAACATAAGGTATCGGGAGGTCTCACGGTTCTTCATCGCGAGCGTAGCGAGAGCCTGCTTTTCAACATGACATTGCACCATGCGGCGGAGATCAATCGTGCTCATGACATCGACATTGTGCAAAATGAACGGCTCTTCAAGAGGGGCGGGATCCTCGAGGAAAAAATAAGCGGCCTTTTTCAGGCCGCCGCCGGTGTCGAGCAAGACTTCCTCGCGAGAGACGTCGATCCGCATGCCGAAGTTATCGTTCGCTTTCAGATACTCGAGAATCATGCCGGCGAAGTGATGCACATTGATAATCACCTCGCGAATTCCAAAGGCGCGCAAGCGGGAAAGTGTGATCTCGAGCAGCGTGCGGCCGGCGATTTCCACCAGCGCCTTGGGACGATGGTCGGTAAGTGGGCGCAAGCGGGTACCAGGACCGGCGGCCAAAACCATCGCTCTCATTTGCCAAGTTCCTCCAACTCCCGATGCCGCACCACCACCTCCACGCCGTCCCTTCCGCGCAAACTTTTCGCCAGTTGCTCCGCCAGATATACCGAGCGATGCTGGCCGCCGGTGCAGCCGAACGACACCATCAAGCTCTTGAAGCCGCGGCTCTGATAATTCCTCACGCTGGCATCCACCAGCGACATGACACCGGCGAGGAACTGATGCACGCTCTCTTGCTGGTTGAGATAGTCAATCACCGGTGCGTCTTTCCCAGTCAACGTTCTGAAGCGTTCCTCCCGTCCGGGATTGGGCAGGCTACGGGCATCGAAAACGAAGCCTCCGCCGTGCCCGGTCTCGTCCTTCGGCAGGCCACGGTGAAACGAAAAACTGGAGATTCGCACCGTGAGATTTTCCGACTCCGAAGCCAGGCTCTGCAGTTTCTCCGAGGCCAGCATGTTTCTAAACGCGTCCATCAGCGCCGGCAGCGGGATAGGAAGCTTGACGTGGTGAAGCAGCCAGCGCAAGTTTTTCAGCGCGTACGGCACGCTTTGCAAAAAATGAGGTTTGCGCTCATAAAAGCCGCGAAAGCCGTACGCGCCCAGCGCCTGCAGGATGCGGACGTAAACGTAGGCATAGTAGTGCTGCATGAACACGTCGCGCTCGAGGTTGATGAAACCGGCAAGCGTGTCGAGATAATGGTCGAGCAATTGCTGGCGCAGCTCCGGTGGCAGGTCGGCCTTGCCATCGAACAAAAGAGAGGCGATGTCATATTGCAGCGCGCCTCTGCGGCCGCCTTGGTAGTCCACAAAAAACGGACGGCCATCGCGCAACAGGACGTTGCGTGATTGGAAATCCCGATAGAGAAAGTAATTGCGGTCGGCGCCCAACAAGAACTTTGTCAAGCGGCCGAAATCGTCTTCCAGCGCTTGTTCGTTGAAGGGGATGGCGGCGGGCCTAAGAAAGTAGTACTTGAAATAATTCAAATCCCACGCGATGGACTGGCGATCGAAGCTGGCGCGGGGATAGCACACTTTGTAATTCAAATCGCGGCCGGCTTCGATCTGAAAGCGCGGCAACACGACAACAACTTTGCGATATGCTTCAACTACCTCGGAAGCAATGTTATCGCCGGCTCGATTTTTCGAGAGAAACTCAAAGAGTGTCACGTCCCCCAGGTCCTCTTCGAGATAAGCGCCGTGGCTCAAATCTTCAGCATAAATTTCCGGGACCGGCAGACCGTACCGGCGAAAATGCCTGGAAAATTCGAGGAAAGCGACATTCTCCTCGCGCAGGTCACTCAGGATGCCGATGGCGCTGAACTTTTCGCTGGCAAGCCGGATGATTTTGCGTTCGGAACCGCCGAGCTGGCCCTGCAGCGGCTGCACGCGCCCGGCGGGTGAGTGGAAATGCTGCTCGAAGAGTTTCTTGAGAACGTCCATGGTCCGGAATTCCAACGACGGTATCCGCAGGCCCTACAAAGATATCATTGAACGCGCGACCGGGAAACGGAAACGCCCTCCTCAAACGAAGGGGTGACGAGGCAAATCCCCAACAAGTGGCAATCTTAAGACCACTTTCGGAAGGGTGCCGCTTTAGCCCCGCCGTAGTGGGGCGGAGAGTCGAATACGCCTTTAGGCCATGAAACCCCCAAATCCCACCTGAGCCCTGCGGCGTCATCGGGCGGGATCCATTCGGCGTTGCCGCCAAAGACACGATGGTATACAGTTCCTTTCGACCTGTGGCGGTCGAGGGTTCTCCCGCGTCGACCGGCTGCGGACGCCTTTTGATGGAGCTGAACGTCTATGCAACGAACGTCAGTATGTCTCGCCGAGCTGAAGCGCCTCAGCACGGCGCTGCGGCATGAAGGATGGACTATCCCACTGCCGAGTCGCCTGCTTGTTTTTGCTCTGATCGCTTCCGTGTGGCCCGCTTCGGCATCAGCGGCTGCGAATTTCTACGTGGCTGTTAACGGGAATGATGCCTGGTCCGGCAGACTCGCGACACCCGATAGCGGCAAGACCGATGGGCCGTTCGCGACGCTGGAGAAGGCGCGCGACGCTGTGCGGCAACTGAAGAGGAACGGCGGTATTCCTGCCGGCGGCGTCTCGGTGTGGGTGCGCGGCGGAGCTTACAAGGTCGCGCAGACTTTCAAGCTGGAAGCAGCGGATTCCGGGTCAGAGAAGTCCCCCATCGTCTATCGCGCCTTCAAAGGCGAGAAGCCCATTTTCAGCGGTGGTCTCCGCGTGGTGGGGTTTCAACCGGTGCGCGACCCCGCCATTCTAGCCCGGCTGCCTGAGGAATCGCGCGGCAAAGTCGTTCAGGCCAATCTCAAAGCGTTGGGTATCGCCAATTTGGCACCGCTCCAACTCGGCGGTTTCGCCAGCGGCCTCGGCTTCAAGACACATCCGCTGATGGAGTTGCTTTTCAATGGCCAAGCGCTGCCTCTGGCCCGCTGGCCGAACCAGGGCTTCGCGACCGTGGCAAAGACCGGTGGCGAGCCCACTGTGCCGGGGGGCAGCGTCAACGCCTTTACTGGCCGCATTTTCTACGACGGCGACCGGCCAGCAGCGATGGAAGGAAGATAGAGATATCCTCCTGTACGGCTATTGGTATTGGGGCTGGGCTGATTCCTACGAACGCGTGGCTACGATCGATCCGGAAAAACGTGAGATCGTGCTCGCACCGCCCTATGCCAATTACGGCTACCGCGCGGGCCAGCCCTACTACGCCCTGAATCTGCTTTCGGAAATCGACATGCCAGGCGAGTGGTATATCGATCGGGCCAGCGGAACGCTGTACTTATACCCGCCCTCGGATCCCTCCAAGGCGACGGTGGAGTTATCTGTGGCCATGTTCCCGCTCGTGCAGATGGAGAACGCATCGCATGTGAGCCTGGTGGGAATCACCTGGGAAATGGGCGGGGCGGATGGGGTGATCATCCGTGGCGGGGACCACTGCCTGCTGGCTGGCTGCACGCTGCGCCGTTTCGGCGGTAATGGCGTGGAAATCCATGGCGGAACCCATCACGGCTTGCAATCGTGCGATCTTTACTCGATGGGCCGCGGCGGCGTTGTGGTTGAGGGCGGCAACCGCAAGGACCTCACTCCAGGGGGTCACTTCGTTGATAACTGCGAAATCTACGATCTCTCCCGCATCGATCGCACTTACACGCCGGCCGTGCTCATGATCGGCGTGGGCAACCGCACGACCCACAACCTGCTTCACGACATCCCCAGCAGCGCCGTACGATTGGAAGGCAACGACCTCTTGATGGAATATAACGAGATCTATCACGTGGTCACCGAGTCCGACGATCAGGGCGGGATAGATATGTTTGGCGATCCGACCTTCCGGGGCGACGTCATCCGGTACAACTACTTTCATCACATCGGCAACTGGCGGCACCAGGGCGAGGAACCCCCTACCGGGCAGTGCGGCGTCCGCCTGGATGACGCCATCTCCGGCGTGCTTGTGCACGGCAACGTGTTCTACCGTTGCGCGTGTGGACGCTACGGTTTCGGCGGGCTGCAGATTCATGCTGGCAAGGACAACATCGTCAGCAACAACCTCTTCGCGGGCTGCCGCACAGCCATCAGTTTCGACCCATGGAACGAGAAACGCTGGCGCGATTACACCGCAAAATCGCTGGAGGGGTTCGACGCACCTCGATTTCTCGCGCGCTATCCGGAACTTGCCAGGCTCTCAGAGAATCACGACGTGAACCTGATCCGTTCCAACCTGGTCTATGAGTGCGACGAGTTTCTGCGCCGTGATTCGAGCAGGAACAAGATGCAAGATAACTTGCTGACAAGGGAAAACCCGGGCTTTGCAGACGCGGCTGCCGGCGACTTCAGCCTAGCAAAGATTTCACCGGCTCTTAAGGAGATAAATTTCGAGCCTATTCCGTTTGAGCGAATTGGCTTGTACTGCGACGAGTACCGCAGAGTGCTTTCCGAGCAAGCCCTCCACCAAGCACGCGCCGAGTGAGCCGCAGAAATGTGGTCGAAGGCGAAAGGCCTGATATGAAGATGACGAACTTGCGTTTCGGAACGAGGCTGGCTGTAGCTCTGGCTTGGATGACGGCAGCGGGTCTGATGGGTGGCGGGAAGCTGTCCGCTGCCGAACTCCCGCAGGCCGAGATCGCAAACGGCCAGATCCGGGTGAAGCTCTCCCTGCCTGATGCCCGGACCGGATACTATCGTGCCACCCGGTTCGATTGGTCGGGAGTGATTGCCAGCCTCGAGTACAAAGGGCATAACTATTACGGACCATGGTTTAACAGGGTGGATCCGAAAGCGCACGACTTCCGTTACGAGGGGGCGGACATTATCGCTTCGCCCTGTTCCGGGATCACAGGTCCCGTGGAGGAGTTTCAGACCAATGGGAGCGCACTCGGATGGGACGAGGCCAAGGTTGGCGGGACTTTTATCAAAATCGGCGTGGGGGTGCTTCGAAAGGATGAGAGCAGCTATGACTATGTCAAACAGTACGAGATGGTGGACCCGGGCAAATGGAGCGTCAAGAAGCATTCAGATTCCATCGAATTCACGCAGGAGCTCACCGATCCGTCATCAGGCTACAGTTATGTCTATCGGAAAACCGTGCGGCTGACAAAAGGCAAGCCGGAGATGGTATTGGAACACAGTCTCAAAAATACCGGCCCCCGCACCATCCAAAGCACTGTTTACAATCACAATTTTCTCGTACTCGATAAGCAGCCCACCGGCCCGGATTTCTCCATCGCGGTCCCCTTCCAGATTCAGTCGCCCCACCCGCCCAACCAGGAGCTTGCCAGAATTCGCGGGAACCAGATCGTTTACGTGAAGGTGCTGGAGAATCAGGAAGTCGTGTCTACCCCCATGTTAGGGTTTAGCGACAGCCCCCAAGACAACGAGATCCGCATCGAGAACAGAAGGGTGGGCGCCGGCATGAGAATCGGCGGAGACCGCCCGCTATCGTCAGTGAACCTGTGGTCGATCCGAAGCGTGCTTGCCGTGGAACCCTTCATCACGCTGACGATCAATTCGGGTAGCGAATTCACTTGGAAAATGTCGTACGAGTACTACACCCTCCAAACGAATATGAAGTGACTGCAAGCCGCGCCGCTTCGCGCCCGGGCTAGACAGGCGTTTGTTCAGACTTACTTGTCCATAACAAACTCCACACGGGAACCCTGATCGGAAGTCTTGATCCAGACTATTCTTGCCTCGGTATCATAGGCGGCGCCTTCAGTTGATTGTCTCAGCAGGTCTGGAGAGGCCAGAATGGTTAACTCTCGGCCACCAAGCTTCAAATGACGGGGCGGACTCTTCTGTCCATGGATCCTTAAGATCATCGAACGAGATGGTGGGTTGTAAGTGCCCTCCCGCGCTGACTTCTCCACTGTCAGGCTGTCTGCCAACTCAACAACACTTATGGTCTCCCGCAGAAACACTCCTTTCTGGTAGTTGTAGCTGATTCCATCGTCCTCATAGTACACACGGGATGAGTTACCTTCCGGATAGATCTCGAATGTCAGCGGATCGATGGGCGCCTGGTCAACGTATTCAACGACTTGTCGCGTCGGTACGATAGCTCCGCCGCGAACGAACATCGGGATGTGGTCAAGAGGTGCATCCACCGTCACGGTCTTGGGCCCTGAGTAGCTCTTGGCGGTCTCAAAATCGTACCAGGTGCCTTTCGGGAAATACACCTTGCGCTGAAATTCTCCGGCCGTCACTCCGGGAGCAACAAGCAAGTCTTCCCCAAAAAGGAACTCATTATTCTGCCCGGCCAGGGGTGGGATCCATGGCGGCGAGATCATCAGGGTAATCGAGAAGCAGAGGCCTCATGATAGGAAGACCGGTCTGAGTTTGCTGATAGAAGGAGTTGTATAGGTAAGGAAGCAGCCGGTAGCGGAGCTCGACGCTGTGCCGATTTATCTCCTCGTATTCGACGCCGAAGGACCACGGGTCGAGCGTTCGTGTCGCGCTGGAGGTGTGCGTCCAGAAGAAAGGATGGAACACCCCAGCCTGGAGCCAACGAGTGTAGAGTTCGGCGCTCGGATAGCCGATAAATCCGCCGACATCAGAGCCGGCAAATGGAAGACCGGAGATGCCCATACTCATCACTGTGCGCAAGCTGGCGCGCAGGTCCTCCCAAGTCGACATATTATCCCCGGTCCATTGGGCGGCATACCTCTGGCCCCCCGCATATGTAGCGCGGGTAATCACGAAGGGCCGTTCATTGGGCCTCAAGCGCAGAAAACCTTCGCGGGTTGCAGCGGACATCAACATCCCATAGAAATTGTGACCTTTGGCGTATGGACTCTTCAATCCGTTATCGTCGAAGACAATGTCTGCATCTAGTGGCCCAGGAATCCAACTTTGTTGGAGGGGAACTTGGTCAATGGTCGGTTCATTCATGTCCGTGAGGATACCGGAAATCCCGAATCTCAGATCTTGATCCATTAGCGATCCCCACCAAGCGCGCGTCTTCTCAGATGAGAAATCGGGAAAGGAAGAGTTTCCTGGCCAGATGATGCCGACATATATTGTTCCATCTTTCTTCCTGAGGAAGTGATCGCCCGCAATGCCTTCTTTATAGACCCAATAGTCGTTGTCTACTTTTGGAGCAGGGTCGACGATTTCGATGGCGTGCAAGCCCTGCTGGCGCAAGTCTGAGATCAGACGGTGCGGGTCCGGGAATCCCTTTTCGTCCCAAGTGAAGATGAGATTCCTATCCATATGGGCAGTGTCAAAAAAGATCGCGTCGCAGGGGATGCGCCGATGGCGAAAATTGTCGGCAACGAAGCGAATCGTGCTTTCAGGGTAGTAAACAGCGCTGCCTTGTATGTAACCGATCGACCACAACGGTGGAAGCTCTGCACGTCCGACTAATTCCGTGAAGCGGGTGATCACTTTTTTCGGGTGTGGGCCGTAGAAGAAGTAGTAGTTCATCTCGCCACCGTCAGCCCCGAAGGAATAGTAATCCGCTGCCTCTACGCCCATGTCGAAAGACGACCGGTAACTGTTATCGAGAAAAAGGCCATACGCACTTCCTCGTCGAAGCCCAATGAAAAATGGAATACTTTGATACATTGGATCCGTATTGGCGTCGTAGCCTGCCGGATCGGTATTCCACATCACGTAGGAGTGACCCCGCTTGTCGAGCGGCCCAGATTTCTCTCCTAGGCCGTAATAGCGTTCATCCGGCGGCATCCATTTCCAGCAGCGGACCTTGCCAACCTCCCAAGCCATTTCACGCGCATCCTTCGATATCAACTCACCTTTCGCGTTGTAAAACTCAATGCGGAACGGCGCGAGCTGAACTCTGACCTCGAGCTCTGGGGTCCGAATCACGCGCGTTTGTTTGTCCCCCGAAAACTCAACAGGAGTCTGTGGCCAGTCGGTTTTTGCGACTGCCCAAGAGTGATCAGGTCCGAGCTGGGTTCCCGGCGCCATCCTGATGCGTACAAGATCGGCGGCCAGGACAGTCAATGTTACGCTTGCCGCAGCATTGTAAAACCTTATCTGCTGGCCTTCAGGTGAGGCTGCCTTCAGAGCGCCAATACCTTGCCATGCGGCGTAAAGACCAGGCACAATCAATGCACACATAACAACCAAGTACAAAACCGAACGGACGCACTTTCCGAGCATGCCAGACTCCTTTCTAGTGCTGTATCGAATGATGAAATGGACAGTGTAGCACGGCGGCATTTGCCGGCAAGATCCTGGCGCCGCGAGACTCGGAGCAGCGCCGCCGCGCCCCTTGCCCGAATGGCCGCTTTAATTGACATTCGCGGACCGAACGTGTAATGCTTGGCCCCCTCGCACCAACTCTTAAGCTGGAGGGTTGGAAGGGGCAAGGTCTCGCATACTGCATTGCCGGATGGACGCAAGGAGGAAGCATTTCTAAAAGATGTGGCCAGTGGGCATTGTTGCGTGTGCTTTGAGATGGGAGTGAATAGGATGCAGCTAACAAGGAACGCCATATTCGTCGTCATACTTCTGATGTTCGGCCTCGGGTCGAGCTTTGGCGCGACGAGCCTCGGCGGGACCGTAGTGACCTGGCCGGCTCCGGCGGGTGAGAAGCTTTTCGAGGACTACACGATGCGCGTCAACGGCCAAGCCGTGCCGGTTTACTCCTGCCGTGTGTCGGCCATGCCGTTCGACCAGGTGTGGCCGGGCTACCAGCGGCCCATGGATCAGACGGAGTTAGCGGGCTTTGCGTACTGGGGTATGACCGGCCCAGTCACTGTGGAGGTGGTCGCGAAGCGACCCTTCAAATCGGTGGCCGTGCGGCCCAGTTCGAGGGGCATCCAGGCAGCCATCAAGGGCCATCGTATCACGTTCCAGCTTTCCCGCCCGGGCCAGTTTACGGTGGAGTTGGACGGCACGCATCATGCGTTGCACCTGTTTGCTGACCCACTGGAAGTTGACGTTCCCAGAGCCGGCGACCCGAACGTGCTGTACTTCGGCCCGGGCATCCACAAGCCGGGAAAGATCCAACTGAAAAATGGCCAAGTGGTCTACGTGTCGGGTGGGGCGGTCGTGTACACAGCCATCGAGGGACGCGGGGTGTCCGGGGTTCGGATTCTCGGGCGTGGTGTCATCGACACCAGCGAGTTCGTGCGCGGCCAGGGGCACGGGTCAATCCATCTATCGGATTGTTCGGATGTGAAGATCGACGGGGTGATCCTGCGCGACCCGGACGAGTGGTGCATCAGCGTGTTCGGCTGCCGGAACTTGACGGTCTCGGATGTCAAGCTGATCGGGCTCTGGCGTTACAACACTGACGGTATTGACATTTGCAACAGCCAAGACGTGACGATCCGCGGTTCCTTTATCCGCTCCTTCGATGACTCGATTGTACTCAAGGGCCTTAATTGGGGGCAGCAGACGTACGGCCAGCGGCCAGTGCGTCACGTTCGTGCCAGCAACCTTGTGGTCTGGTGTGACTGGGGGAGGGCATTGGAGATTGGCGCTGAAACCAGCGCCCCGGAGATCACGGACGTGGTCTTCCACGACATCGATGTGATCCGGAATACGCACATCGCCATGGATATCCAGCATGGTGACCGGGCGGCGATACACGACATCCGCTATGAAGATGTCCGCGTGGAGGTGGACGACTTCAACCCCTTGCCCGTGATTCAACAACGCCCAGGCGAGAAATACAACCCCCGCTCCCAGGGCGTAGCCGCGGCCTGCGGTGGATGCGCAACTCTCCCCGCTCAGGGCGGCTACCTCCCCAACTTGTTTGTGATCGTCATCCACCCGACCGCTGCCACCCGAGACCGGCAAGCCGGCACGGTCCGAGACATCATCTTCAAAGGCATCTCTGCGACGGGAAAGATGATGCTACCCTCGGCTTTCACCGGCTTGGATGCCACGCACGACGTGCGGGGAGTTTCGATCGAAAACCTGCGCTTCAACGGCCGCCGGGTAACCAATGGCGCCGGCGCCCACCTCCAGATCGGCAAATACGTGCAGGAAGTGCGCTTCCCTTAGAACGAGAGTGGGCGGTAGCGGAGAGAATCCGCCCAGGAGAAGGGATTCAATGGTCGACGCCACAACGAAGATTACCGCGTTTCTCAACGAAACCAGGCGGCTGATCGGTGCACTCGACTGCGGCGCGATCGACACAGCAAGACGAATTCTGCTTGATTGCTACCGGAGCGGCGGCCGTGTGTTCACTGTCGGCAACGGCGGTTCAGCTTCAACTGCGCAACACTTTGCCTGCGATTTGGCCAAATACGTTATTCCCGACGGCGCGCGGCCCTTCGAAGCCCGCTGTCTTACGGATAACGTTGCTTTATACACCGCTTGGGCGAACGATGCGGCGCGCGAGGATGTCTTCGTGAACATGCTGCGCGGCATGCTCACCGTGAACGATGTGGTTATCGCCATCTCCGTGCATGGGGGAAGCGGGTTTTCGGCGGATTTGGTGCGCGCGGTCCGTTTCGCCAACAGCGTTGGGGCTGCGACCGTTTCTCTTGTGGGCTTCGACGGCGGATTCTTCCACCGTGAGTCCGCTTGCTCCATTCTTGTCCCCGCCGACTCCACTCCGCAGACCGAAGCCATTCATCTGGTTATCGAACACTTGCTAATGCACCTGCTCAAGGAGGACTTGGCCGCCTACGTCCGCGCACAGCCTTGAGGTTTTCACATCCCCGGAGGCCGTGCGAAAGGAATCCAGTATGTTGAAGGAAGAGATCTTTCAGGCTGCTAATCTCTGCGTCGTGGGGAATGTGAATCGCGATCTGAGACTCGCTCCGCTGGCGGCAGGTGACCATCTTTTTGAGGATGGCGAAACGACGGTCGAATGGGCCTCGGAAACCGTGGGCGGAGGGGGTGCGAACAGCGCCTGTGCTGGGGCGGCACTTGGCGCGAGGGTGGGACTCCTCGCCAAGATTGGGGCTGACAACCTCGGCGGACGGCTGGAAGAAACCCTGGCTCGTCACGGCGTCCATGCTCATCTGACCAAGTCCGCGGCGTGCGCCACGGGAACCTCCGTGAATGTGACTTTCACCACTGGCCATCGCCACTTCATCAGCTCGCTGCCCAACAACGAGTCGCTTGCTTTCGAGGACCTTCAACTGGCGGCGCTGGATCGATACACACACCTGTTTCGCGCCGACGTTTGGTTCTCCGCTGCCATGCTCGCTGGCGGAAATGAGCGGTTGTTCCAGTACGCGCGGGCGCGAGGCATGAGAGTATCCTTGGACCTTAATTGGGATCCTCATTGGGGCGTGTCCGGCCCGGCGGAAGTCCATGAACGGAAGCTGTCGGTGCGCCGGCTTCTCCCATGTGTCAACCTGGCGCACGGCAACGTGCGCGAGCTGAGGGAATTTGCTGAGGCCGACGATCTCGAGTCAAGTCTGCGCCGGCTAGAGGAGTGGGGAGTTGAGGGCGTGGTCGTCCACCTCGGATCCGAGGGGGCAGGCTACTATCAAAACGGAAAACTCGTCGCCGTGAAACCCGTTCCTGCCTCGCGACAAGTAAACACCACGGGAACCGGCGACGTGCTCAGCGTTTGCATGATGCTGCTCGACCACCGGAAGGATATCTCCGTTCCCGACAAGCTCTTTCTCGCGAATAGTATTGTCTCAGAGTACATTGAGGACAAACGGAAGCTGATCCCTAAGCTTTAGTACGAAATCACCATTGAGGAGCTTTGATTTATGGCGACAGAAACCTCGCGCCGCAATATTCCAATCGGCGTTTTGGACACGGTCTACTATCACCTCACTCTTGACGAAATGCTCGATACGATCAGCGCCTTGGGCCTTGAGGCTGTGGAATTAACCACGGGCGGCTATGGCGCACCAAAACACATTCCCGTTGAAGATATATTGGCCGATCCAGCCAAAGCCAGAGCCTGGAAGAAGAAATTCGAGGACCGAAACATTAGGGTGGCCGCGCTAAACTGTGCGGGAAATCCCATTCATCCGAACCCCAGAATTGCCAAGAAGTACGACGAGGACTTCCGCCAGGCCGTCCTGCTGGCTGAACGGTTGGAAATACCCGTCGTAGTCAACTTTTCGGGTTGTCCAGGCGATTCTCCTTCCGCGGCGCATCCGAACTGGGTCACTTATCGCTGGCCTCCTGACTACGAGGAGGTGATCACCTGGCAATGGGAGAAAGTCGTACTTCCTTACTGGCGGGATGCGGTAAAGTTTGCGCGCGAACACGGGTTAAGAAAAATTGCTTTCGAAATGCATGCCGGCTTTGTGGTTTACAACCCCTTTACGCTAATAAGGCTGCGTGAGGCGGTGGGCGAGGAGGTCGGCGCAAACTGTGACCTGAGCCATCTGTTCTGGCAAGGATGTGATCCGGTGGAAGTCGTCCACTTCCTCGGCAAACGGGGCGCCCTTTTTCACGCCCACATGAAGGATACCGTGATTTTCAAAGACATCGCTGCGCAGACAGGGGTGCTGAATTTTTCCGAGGATTTGGCCAAGTCAGCGCAAGGCTCAGTCATGTTTCGCGCCGTTGGATATGGCCATGGCGCGCAGGTCTGGAAAGACGTCGTGAAGGCTTATATGGATGTTGGCTACCAGGGAGTCCTGAGTATCGAAAATGAGGATTCGTTCCTGCCCGGGGAGGTCGGGGTTGAGCGCTCGGCTTTTGTGCTAAAGAACGTTCGCAATGAATTGTTGGAAGGCAAGTAGTCGAAAGGTGTGACGTCAAGAATCTGAATTCATTTGGGAGTTGCGGAAGGGGAGGAAAAGGGATGATCGAAAAACTCAGCCGTAGAGATTTTATGAAGGCGGGGAGCATGGTAGCGTCTGGAAGCTTGCTGGCAGAGGGACTGCGTGCGCCCGCGTTTGCCGCACCTAAAGTCCAACCCGCACGTCCGCTTGCGGCCAACGACCAGATTCAACTTGCTCTTGTGGGCACGGGTAATCAGGGCCAGGGGGACACTCATATTGCTCTCCAGGTGCCGGGAGTGAAGCTGGTAGCGGCCGCGGACTGCTACGACGGCAGACTGGTCCACTGCCGCGAAGTCTGGGGCGACAGCATCTTTACGACGCGCGACTACCGCGAAATCCTGGCGCGTTCGGATGTCGACGCGGTGTTGATAGCCACTCCGGATCACTGGCATAAGCAGGCGGCAATCGACGCGATGAACGCGGGCAAAGACGTTTATGTCGAGAAACCCATGATCCATCTTTACAGCGACGGACCGGAAATCATCGAGACTGCTCGCAAGACGCAGCGCATTCTTCAGGTCGGCAGCCAGCGTGTCAGTTCGACGATCTACAGGAAGGCGAAGGAGCTGATTGGAGCGGGTGCGATTGGCCAGATCACCGTGATTAATGCCTGGTGGGACCGCAATCCCAACTATCCCGTAATGGCCTTTGACGCTTCCATACCTCCCGATGCCTCGCCCGAGACAATCGATTGGCCGCGTTTCCTCGGTTCGGCTCCGCAAGTGCCCTTCAACGCAGAACACTTCTTTCAGTGGCGGAAGTGGAAAGTGTACGGCAGCGGAGTAGCGGGAGACCTTTTCGTTCACCTCTTCAGCGGCACGCATTTCATCACCAATTCGCACGGGCCAACCAGGGCTGTAGCGATGGGTGGTCTGCGCTACTGGAAAGATGGGCGCGATCAACCTGATGTCCTACTGGGACTGTTCGATTATCCGGAAGGATTCGATCTCCATTTACGCGTGAATTTCGTGCATGGAGCGGCAGAGACCGAAGGATTCATATTCACCGGCTCAGAGGGAATGCTGGAGCTATCCGGGAACGGAGTGGTGGTTAAACGCTTGCCTCGTCTGCCGACGCCTGACTATAGTATTGATTCCTTCGCAAATGCCACGCAGGCGAAGTTTCTGGCCGAGTTCCAGCGGAAGTATCCTCCCGTTCATCCCTCTGGTACACCCCCATCGGAAGGCGAAACATATGCCGCTCTTCCGGGCTACAGCGACAGCTACGATCACTTCAAGAACTTCTTCGAAGCCGTCCGATCACGGCGGCCGGTGACTGAGGATCCGGTGTTCGGGTTTCGAGCTGCCGGCGCTGCCCTACTTGCGAATGTGAGTTACGAGCAGGGGAAAATCATTCAATGGGACCCGGAGGCGATGAAGATTCGCTGAGAATCTGCAACGGAGTTCCCGAAGACACGAAGATGGCTCCCCTCCGCGGCGGAGGAGAGGTCAAGGGGGTGTTTCCTATGGAATACAACCATCTAGGAAAGACCGGGATGAGGGTCTCCCGGCTGAGCTTCGGAGCTTCATCTCTTGGTGGTGTTTTCCGTTCTGTCGACGAAGCTGAAGCCATCGAGGCTGTCCATGTAGCGCTCGAATGCGGAATCAACTACTTCGATGTAGCGCCGGCTTACGCCGGCACAGTCGCTGAAACAGTTTTGGGGAAGGCATTACGCGGCGTTCCGCGCGACCGGTATTACCTGTCTACGAAAGTGGGCAAGTATACAAAGCCCGGAACTTACGGTGAAGATACACTCGACTACTCGCGCACTCGGATCCGGAAGTCGATCGAGGAGAGTGGCGAACGCTTAGGAACTGATTATTTCGATCTGATCCACATCCACGATATCGAATACCAGGGGCGTAAGTACACCGATTGGGCCCTTACCGAAGGCTATGAGTCGGTGGTGGAGCTGAAACGGGAAGGGCGGATAGGCGGCGTCAGCTTCGGAATTTATCCTATAGATCTCTGGAAGAGAATCTTCTCTTCGCTCGATGTGGATGCAGGCCTAATCCATAACCACTACTGTCTTAACGACACGCGAATCACAGAATTGCTGCCGATTGCGGAATCGAAGCAAATTGGAATCATCAATGGTTCTCCATTCGGCAGCGCCTTGTTGACAGACCGCGGACCAGCAGCCTGGCACCCTGCCAGTCCTGGGGAACGGGCTGTTTTTAAAGCAGCCGCCGATTTCTGCCGAAAGCAGGGGACTTCCATCGCGAAGTTGGCAATACAGTTTGCCAGCCGAAACCCCAAGCTTCCGACTACTCTTTTCAGTTCTGCCAGTCCTGAATCAGTGCGACGGAATGTTCAATGGCATGAAGAACCGTGCGACTTGGAACTCGTAACAGAAGTGCAGACGATTCTAGAACCCGTCCGCGACAAGCAGTGGGACTACTAGGATTGGAGTTAAAAGTAAACTCAGCTCGACCGTAACTTCCCGTTGCCTGCGCTCATACGGCGCCGGGCGAGACTCGCGATGCGTCCACCTTCATACAACCGGCAATCTGCTCCGTCGTCAGCCCGTGCTCACAGTAGAGGGTGCTGATCTCCAAGGAGGACATCGTGGCAAACATATCACGTCGCGACGCCGGCAAGGCTCTGCTCGCGGGTTCGGCGAGCCTGCTGGCTGCGAAGGCCCGAATCTCCAGCATGCTCGAGGAAGCGTCAACGAATACGCCCAAACTGGAACTGTGGTATCGCCAGCCGGCAAAGGAGTGGACGGAAGCGCTTCCAGTCGGCAACGGCCGGCTTGGGGCCATGGTCATGGGGGATACTGAGCAGGAGCGAATTCAGCTCAACGAAGAGACGCTCTGGACCGGCGGGCCGTACGATCCCAATACCACCGGGGGGCCGCAGGCATTGCCGGAGATACGCCGCTTGGTGTTTGAGGGCAAATATTTGCAGGCCCACGACCTCTTCGGACGCACGATGATGGGCTACCCGCCCGACCAGATGTGCTACCAGCCGCTGGGAAACCTGTGGCTTACCTTTCCGGGACACGGCAGCGTAGCGGACTACCGTCGCGCCCTGGACATGGACGAAGCCATTGTCCGCGTGACTTATCGCGTGGGTGATGCGCAATTTGTTCGCGAGGTCCTGTGCAGCCCAGTCGATCAGGTTATTGTGGTTCGTCTGACGGCCAGCAAACCGGGCAGCATCTCCCTAAGGACCCGGATCAGCGGTTGCAGGAAGGCGGACATCAACGGCGACGAATACTACACGTCTGACAGCGTCCCGCCCGACGGCCTTGTGTTGCGCGGCCACAACGCTTCCGACCAAGGTATTAAGGGCAAATTGGATTACCAGGCGCGGGTCAAGGCCATCGCCGAAGGCGGAAACGTCTCCACGGGTTACCAGGAATTGATCATCGACCGTGCGGACGCCGCGACGCTACTGACTTTCCGCCGCTACTAACTTCGTGAACGCCACGGACGTCAGCGCCAACCCGCAAGCGCGGGTTCTGAAGCACATGGCTGGCGTTGCGAGCAAGTCCTACGCCGACATTCGCACGCAACATGTTGTGGAGCATCAGAGGTTGTTTCGTCGCGTGGCGCTCGATTTGGGCGTCACCGAGGCCGCAAATCGGGCGACAGACGAACGCTTGAAAAACTTCGCAACCGCGGACGATCCGAACCTGATCACGCTCTTTTTCCAGTATGGGAGATACCTGCTTATCTGTAGCTCACGTCCGGGTGCCCAGCCTGCCAACCTGCAGGGAATCTGGAACCAGGACATGAATCCCTGGTGGCAATCCAAGTACACCACCAATATCAACTTGGAAATGAACTACTGGCCGGCGGAAGTAGCGAACCTGCCGGACTGCGCCGAGCCGCTGATGGACATGGTGGGAGAACTTGTGGAGCCGGGCGAGCGCACTGCGAAGCTGATCTACGGCGCCAAAGGATGGGTGTTGCACCAGAACACCGACATCTGGCACGCCACCGCGCCAATGGACGGCCCTACCTGGGGGACCTTCTCGGTCGGAGGCGCATGGCTCTGCAGCCATTTGTGGGAGCACTACCTGTTCAATGGTGATCGTGAGTTCCTGCAGAAGATTTACCCCATCCTGAAGGGGTCGGCGCAGTTCTTCCTTGATACGCTCGTCGAGCACCCAAAGTACAAGTGGCTCGTCACCTGCCCTTCAACTTCGCCCGAGAATTTTCCAAAGCGAGAAGGCAATGAGCGATACCTCGATGAAACCACTGGAAGCTATCTTCCCGGAACCACCATCTGCGCGGGGTCGACGATCGATATCCAAATCCTCCGCGACCTCTTTGGCCACTGTGCCGAGGCTTCGGAGCTTCTGGGTGTCGATTCGGACTTTCGCGACCAAGTTCGCGAGGCCAGTCGCCGCTTGCCACCCATGCAAGTCGGCAAGCGTGGAAACTTGCAGGAGTGGCTGGAAGACTGGGACGATATCGATCCCCACCATCGCCATCTTTCCCATCTCTGGGGACTCTACCCGGGTAACCAAATTTCGCTCCGTGGCACCCCTAAGCTTGCGGGAGCAGCCAAACAAGCGATCGTGATGCGGGGCGACGGCGGCATGAGCTTTTCCATGGCGTGGAAAGTCAACCTGTGGGCGCGGCTGCTCGATGGAGAACACGCTCATCTGGTTCTTAAGAAACTGGTTGGCGAGTCCATGTTTCCCAATCTTTTCTCCCGCGACGGCAAGGCACTTCAGGTGGACGGCAATCTGGGTGGCACGGCGGGCATTGCGGAGATGTTGTTGCAATCGCACGCCAGCGAATTGCACTTGTTGCCTGCGCTTCCAGCGGCATGGGACGCCGGCTCAGTCAAAGGTCTGTGTGCCCGCGGGGGATTTGAAGTGGACATTGCTTGGAAGAGTGGCAAGCTTACACGCGCCGCAATTCGCTCGAAGCTGGGAAGAGAATGCAAGTTGCGCACGGCATCACGAGTGCGGGTGACGTCGGAGGGCAAGGCGGTCGAGGTTGCCATGCCTGAGCCCGGCGTTATGAGATTCGGCACCGAACCGGGTGGCAACTACAATGTGGTTGCAGTGTAAGTGTCCAACTGAACCAGGTTACGTGGCGCGCTCAAGACGTTCAGTACGCTTCCTACTGAGAATTCGGTTTTGCCGTCATAAGAGGTTGCACGCGGTGCGGAAAGAATCGCGATCGCATCAGGATGGCGCCGATGACAACCAGCCCGACGCCGGTTCCGAGGGTTAGCGTGTAGGCGTGTCGCGTCAGCAATCCGGACCCAATGACGAACAAAACCAATCCCATTAACCCAATCACCAGCCCCGCCACGGGCGCTAGGCTTATGCCGGTTTCAGGCGTCGAGATTGAAGGCCGAGCAAGCCGGTCAAAAAAGGCCGAGGCCCGCGCCGCAGCCTCCCCGCTCGCCGGGAAGGCGTATGCCGCTACCACCAGCACGAGCGTCGTGATGCCAGCAGGAATCACGATACTTGCAGCCTGAAACGAACTCAGGTTGCCGGGCTTGAAGATCCATTTGTAGACGAGGAATGCAAGGCCCACGCCGATCCCCACACTCAATCCCGCCAAAGCGCCACCCGCCGAAAGCCGCCGGCTCAGCAGGCCTGCCAGCACCGGCAAGACCGTGGGCGGCAAGAAGAAACCAAAGGCCGCCACCATCGTGTCAAAGATGGTCCAATTGAAATAGGTAACCGCCAGGGCGATTCCCAGGGGCAAAAGAGCCACAAGCGCCGTTAAGATTCGCCCCACCACCACCAGTTCGCGTTGCGTGGCGCGGGGATGGATCAGCCGTTGGTGGACGTCCACGGTGAGTACTGCTGCGATCACGTTGTAACCGGACGACAGGACCGACATGGTGGCTGCAAACAGGGCCGCAATCAGCAACCCCAGCATCCCGGGCGGAAGCAGCGCAACGCTCACCCGCGCATAGATCGTCTGTGGGTCAAATCCTTGGAGCGGAATGAACGCCCGGGCGAACATTCCGGTGAAAATCCACACGGGGGGTAAGAGGAAGAAGAGCAGACTTGCCAGCCAACCCACGCCGCGGGATTCCCGGTCATCACGCGCGGAATAGAATCTCTGAATCAGCGACCAGTTTCCGGCCACGGAAAGTCCACTGAGAATCAGGAATGCGCCAACGTACTCCCAGGTGTAAGGGACGTGCGCCGGCCGCAGAAAATCCGGAGGAACCGCAGAAATGAAATGCTGCCAGCCTCCGGCGGATCGCAAGGCGAGGGGGAGCAACATGAGGACTGCCGTCGTGACCAGAACAAATTGCACAAAAACGGTGATGACCACTGCCCAAAGTCCCCCTGCCACCGTATAAAGCAGGGTGATCAGCCCGACAGCGACCATGGCGATGACCGGCGAAATCTTCAGCCCCGCGGAAACAAAAATGCCAATGGCGACAATCTTCAGACCTTCGTCAATCACCCGGAGAGGAATGCCCGACCACAGGAAGAGCTGGCGGACCAAGGACGAAAAGCGTGTTTCCAGGAACTCCATGGGCGTCAGTACGCCGGCGCGCCGCCAGCGACGAGCGAGAAGCCAAGTCGTCAGCAAGGTGGCCGGGACAGTGGTCCAATAAATCGAGAGCGCGACCAGGCCATACCGGTATCCGAGGCCAGCGTAAACCACAATGGAGAGGGCACTGACATAAGCCAGCACGAATGATACCCCGCCCAGCCACCAGGAGAGCTGCTTCCCACCGGCAAAATACAGGTCGAGCGACTTCATGTGACGAGAGTAGGCAAGCCCCACCCCGATCATCGTCGCGAAATACGCAATCAAGACGGCCAGATCAGCCCCGTGCATGTGTTCCTTTGATCTCCTGTGGTGGTTCGGAGACTTTTTCGCTATGGCCAGTCTCCAAGGACTTGTGAATCGCTTCCAGCGTCGCGGTCACCTGTCGGCCGTCGGAGGCGGTCACCCAGGGCTCTTTTCCTTCACGGAGGGCAAAGAGAAAATCCTCCAGACAGGAAGGAAACGCTCCCCGCATGCGGCCGAAAATCTCCGCATTCAAGAACCCCTTGGGATAGGAATATTTCTCCTTGGTACTCACCTCAACGGATTCGCATTTACGGTCCAGGTGAATATGTCCGGCGCTCCCGATAACTTCCATGAATGAATCGACAATCGAAGGGAAAGTGTTGGGGTAGACCCACGCGGACTCGAAAGTAACGAAAGCGCCGGAGGCGAACTTGACTTGCGCCTGAATGACGTCGTAGGTGGGAATTCCCCTTGCTGCCAGTACTTCCTTCCTCCCCCAGGCTCGCGCCTCCACGGGCTCTGACGCCAGCCACCAGCGCATCAGGTCAATATCGTGCGAAGAGAGAAACCAGGCGGGCGTTGTGGCGCCAGCCCAGGAAAGGTGCTCCGTCGAGACAAAGATCGTGTCGTTTTTGCGCGCGTACCCTGCCAGGGGCATCCCGATTTCACCCCCGGCAATCGTCACCTTGGCTTGGTGATAAGCCGAAAGCCAGCGGTGATTGAAGGCCACCTGGATGATTTTCCCTGTCCGCTGCGAAAGGCGGACCAACTCATCGGCTTCCGCCGTGCTGGTCGTGAAGGGTTTCTCGACCAGGGCATGCCTGCCCGACTCGAGGACGGCACGGGTGGGCTCGTAATGCTGAGAATCCGGGGTCGCCACCACCACGGCGTCCAGGTCCTGACGTTCCAGCATTTTCCGGTAGTCAGTGTAGCCGTGAGCAACTCCGTAAAGCGAGCGCATCTTTTCGATCTGCTGTTCCTGTAGCGAACTGACAGCGACGACGTCCGCCAAGGGGTGCGCTGAATAGATTTTAACGTACTGACTCCCCATCGTTCCTAGCCCAATAACTCCGATTCGAATGCGTTCCATCGTTTGTTCCTCCTCTTGCGTCAGCAGATCGCGTTGTAGGGCCGAACGGCGTTCGGCCCTTGGGCGAGCGCCGCTCGCCCCTACGTGAAGGCGCACACCCGCAGGCGGCTTCCCCTCCCGCCGCGGCGGGAGGGGGCCAGGAGGTGGTTGACCCGCGTGCTTAATGAGGCGCCCACCACCCCCAGCCCCCTCCGCCGAGGAGGGGAGTCTTAGCCCTCCACCTCTGCTGCGTCTTCCTCCAGCAAGCGTGCGAAATTGGCTCGCAAAATCTTTTCCCTGTCCTCGTTCGAAATTCGCGCTGACAAGACCCGCCCCACAACCATGGCGGCTTCCAGGTAAGGCATATCCGATCCAAAGAGCACGCGGTGCGCGCCCAATCGAGCCACCGCGCGCTCGATGATGGTGCGATGGCTTTGAGATCCAGCAATGTCAAGAAACGCGTTGGAAGCGTCGGCGGCGACTGCGAACGACTGCTCATAACCTCGCCACGTCACCCCCGAGTGACCCAAAATGATTTTGGCCTGCGGAAATGCGTGAGCGATAGGGTCAAACAGCAATGGGCCGCAGATGGGGTCGGAGTCCCAGGTGTGTACGAGCACCACGGCATGCGTCTGGTTGGCGTAGTCCCACACGGGACGGTAATGCTCTCCATTTACCGGATATTGATGGCAGTCAGGGTGGAGCTTAATGAGTGGAGGGCGGTGGAAATAGCTCCAGCGCTCCAACTCCCTGAGGGCCTCACCCGGAGGACGTGGGTTCACCGTTATATATCCACGAAAACGCTGAGGATGTTTTCGCAAAACCTCCGCAACCTCGGCGTTCCCACGCGGACAGTCGTTGTTGCAGGCTCGCAACGAGGTGATGGCCAGGACTTCGATATTCACAAGGTCCATCACTTGGAGCATTTCCTCGGGGGTTTGCTTGTAAGCCGGGAAATCGGGATGGACGCCGAGGTGGCCGTGGCAATCGAAGATCCGGATAGGCGACTTCATCGGATTTCCCTCCCCAGGAGACGGCGCAAAGTTCCGCCCGCGATCGACAGCCTGGCCTCATCCGATATGCGCGCGGTCGCGAGGACTCCCAGCGCCGCGCCCGCGGCGTAGAGTGGCAAGCGGCTTCCGAACACCAGGTGCTCCGGGCCGAATTTGTCCACAAAGCTTTCGAGTTGGCGATACGCCACATACGTCGAGGTATCGATGTAAAGATTCGGATGCCGCTTAGACAAGGGGAAAAGGTAACGCTCCGCCCGATAGCCGGTTTCGAGAAGCAGAACCTGAAGGCGAGGAAAATCCCCCAGCAACCGGGCGAGCGAATCCCAGTCGATATCTTCACGCGCCATGAGCGTCAGCACGGAGTGTTCTTGCAGGTATTCGTAAAGCTCCCCCGAACACCAAGGCGCCCAGGAGAAGTTATGCTTCTTGACTCCGTAAGAGAGGCGCACGGCCACGGGGTGTCGCGTGGCGAGTTTTTGAATGAAAGACTGCTCAGGCAAAGCCGCCCAAACCGGTACCAGGCGCTCATGACATTCGCCGGCGAGAAGGTTGTTCCCCTCCTCGGCATCGTATTCCTCGGCGGCGAAGTGGGAGACCAATGCCCTCTGGATGCCGAAGCGGTCCATTTCCTCGAGCAAGCCGCCGGTTTCCAGAGCCAGTTCCCCGTACACACCCGAATGTCCAAGGCGCACATTGGCGTCAAACACGTTCCAAGCGGCAACTTCAACGAACGCCGGGTCAATAGCTGATGTTGACAATGTGCTCTCCTTTGGCCAGCCGCCTGAATGAGATGAATCCCCCAGCTTGGGCAGGAGTAACAACACCCTGATCCAGGCGCACCTCCCGCGCTGGCCTTTCCGCGTAAATTTTCAGATCTGATATCACAGAGCAGAATACGTAGACTTCAACTGAAGCCGGAGCTTCTCGCAGGGCTACCTCAGCGCCGGCGCTGGAAGAGAAAAGCAGTTGCTGGCCACGTTGCAAGGACTTGAGATTTCCGCCGAAAATCTCCTCTACCCCGTTGCCGTGCTTGATGGCTAGCACGTCGCCGTCAACCGTCAGACCTCCTGTGGTCAATGGCCCCGGCGTGGTGCGGAAGAGCACCTCCGCCCCGCCCCCCGCAGCCTGGAAGCCTTGACCCGACGAGGTGGAAAGGGGTTGAAGCGGGGACGGCTCTTCTCCAGCCTTTTGGAAGTGCAGGCCGACGAGAAAACTGCCTTGCTTTTCTCGCATTGAATCCAATCGAAAAGCTTCGCGCGGCTTGACCGGAACTCGATCGAAGTCCCCATACGCGTGTGTGGGGAGCGGCTGCTGTTGCAGCGTCCAGCGGGCGTTCTCCCCGGCTGCAGTGAGCGTGGCAGATGCGGCCTTGCGACGGATCAGCGCTTGAGCGGCGGCGAGGCTGGTCTCCGCCCCCGGTGGAACGTGCAGGATCCATGTATAGGCATGAGGCGTGGCAGCTTCCATCCGGTCGTGTACGATGAGGATTTCAGGCTTAACAAAGAGGTACTCGCGCCGCATGCGGTTGACCTGGCTTGCGTCCGCATAAGCAGGAGCGAGGTTGGCCGCCAGGTAGTCGATGCCCGGTGAGAAGACGTGTCCCTCTATCGTCGGGAAATTCCGGAACGACGCCCAGTACCGGCCGTCGTAGTCTTCCTGGCTGAAGGGGTCGCCGTCGATGATTACCGTATTGTGCGCGGGGGCCTGAGTAAAGTAAGTCGGGTAATGCGGATCTCTGTAGTAGTCCGCGTAACCCGCCTCGCCAACTAGTTCCTCGCCATAAGCGGCGGCGCGAAAACTCCCTTGGTCGTGATGCTCGTGATTAAACCAAGGACCGGCGCGCAGCGAAATCACCGTATCCCCAGGCCCCCAGCCACTGCGCAGGACGGCGCTGCCGCGCGCGGGAAAGATGCGTGAGAGCGGCGGCTCGGGAGTCGCCATCGGTGCCTGCGTGCAGCAGACAAGGTCCAACAGGCCCGGAGCCCGTTCGACTGTTTGCCCGGTATGAGGCAACCCAAAGACTCCCCTCAGGCTTTGCTCAGTCGCCGTCTCGTAGAACGCTCGCAGCGCCGGATCGCCACCATATTCTGCTCCCCAAGCGTACCCCGATAGAGCCGAGAGCTCGGAGCCGGAGTCTCCGGTATCGAGCAGCAAGTCCGGGCGAACCTGGGCGTAGCGAAGCCACCAAAAGCTTTTCATCATCTTCTCGAAGCCTCGGGGACGAATGTCCAGGGCGTGCAGCGCCGCCATCCCCCACGACATCCCTTCCATGGCGAAGTCTTCATAGCCCGAAGGTTCGGCTTCGCTGCCGTCGCCGGGGAACAGGCCCTCGATCTGGCGTTCATACGTCACGACGAGTTCCGCCAAAGCCGGTCCGAACTTGCTTGCCCAATCAGGGACGTCGCCATATAGAGCCACGCAGGCCTCAATAGCCCCCCCGACCGACTGAGCCTCGTGGTTGCTGGCGGCGATCGGCAGCCGATCGTAAAAGAAGTACGCGTCTAGGGTGGGGAGGATTGAAAGCTTCCAGAAAGCCTCGGCAATTTTCGATCTCTCTTCCTGCGAAAGCTCGTCCGCGATCAGGTCATACCCGAGCGCCACCCGCTGCGTGAACACTCCGACTTCGTAGTAGGTGTGGAGCCCCTTCGCTATGAACCATGTGGGCGTCCAAGTGGGCCATGCGGAAACAGTCAGCAGCCCTCGCCGGGCAGCCTCCAGCGCCCGCCGGTCGCCGCTGATGCGAAAATCGAGCGCGTTGAAGGCGATAGCGTTGCTGTAACTTTCCATCAACGCAAAGTATTCAGGTAGACCAGGATGTACGGTGACGGTGGGGAGCAGCGCGATGCTCTGGCCCGCCTTGGGATTGTACGCGAGGGAGCTCCCCAACTCGCTCGCCCGCCGGTGCACGATGGCCAGCAATTCATTCGCGTAGGATTGCGAACGCAATTGTTCCAGGCGCTCGGCAGTGAGGAGCACACGAGGATGGGCGGGGACTTTGCCCAGCGTCAGGAAGCTAAACTCCGCCTTCGCCCGGCTGCTGGTAATTTCAGCCCTATAAAGGCCGGCTCTGTCTGGAGCGGCAACCTGCGTATCGCGCGCGTCTCCTGCCGGAACGTTCTTCGTGCGCACCACCCCACCCACATCATCGTAGACAGCTACTCGCGCGGCGGGACCGGACCCCAGCTCGACCCTCAGCGGGCTACCCGGCGTTATTACTTCTCGGGCCACGGCAACATCGTCAACCGGTGAGCGCTCCAGCGCAGGCGCGCGAAGCAGAACGCTCTCCGGCCTCTCTGCTTGAATCTCCACAGCACGCAGAGTCAGCAGACTGTGGCACCCTAACGGAGGCGCCGCAACTTCGGCATCGAGCACGATCGCCTCCACCTCCGCTCCGGTAACAGGGATCTGCAGTTGCCGCCCCTCGACTCGTACCTCGTGCGGCGTGGCGCCGCCCGGAACCCGTCCCGACGTCGTCGGGAGGGCAGCGCCCTTTGCCATCCCAGACTGAGGGAATATGGAGTAGCTGCAACGCCGCCCATCCACAGCTCCCAAGATGAGACGGAGACCTACGATTTTCCCGCACGTCTCGAAACCGTAAACAATCCGAAACGAAGAAGCCGGGGCCACGTGAAACTTCAGTGGCCGCACCAGACCCACACGCAGGCGCCGTTCGCCGTAAGAAATTACGTCGCGAACCAGCACAGACGACCCGCCCTCTTCCTTCGTATAAACCGAAGGGTCGTAGCCCACATCCTGGGACAGCGGGAAGCTCACCCACCCTGGGATACCATGGCTGAAGTCTTCACGGAAGGCCCAGTGGGTTAAATTAGATGCGCGCTGCGGAGCCGTGTACCGTACGGTACGCGGCGAAGCCGTGTGCCGTAAGGATATGCGGCGGAGCGCCCTGCGGTAAGGGCCTTGAAGGAGCATCCGCGCATACGGCTGAGGATAGAACTAGGAGGGCAACGGCAAGCTGCTTTGGCTGGATCATGGCTGCCATTCCTGAGAGCTCTCCTGAAGCGGCAAAAGGCTACCAGCGCGCTGCTGAATCTTCTCGAAGGCCGCGATAACATCGTCCACATCTTGACGAGTTCCAAGAAAGAAATGGTGCTCAAGCCACATGCCTTCCTTGCAAATTCGCTCGCTCTCGGGGAGGAACAGCGACTCGTAATCCTGCGCCGTGCTCCACTTTCCGCAGCCGCAGGGGGGGAGTGATTCTCTGCGAAAGAGCGGATTGCGGTAAAGAGGATAAGGATAGGTTGGCTGGGCTGAAATTCCTTCGGCGTGCAAGGCGCGAAGGAACAAATCGCGTGGCACGCCCGCGAACGCCGCAGGGTCGTAACGCAAGGTGACGATGTAATGGGGATGGTGGCTCACCCGCCCGTCGTCTTCTGCGAGTGCGAGGCCGCGGAAGGACCGCATCTGCTCGCGAAAATACCGCACGTTCTCCGCGCGCCGGCGGTTTTGTTCCGGAAGCCTTTTTAGTTGAGAGGAGAGCACGGCGGCTTGAAATCCCGTCAAGCGGTAGTTGCTGCCCAAGGTAAAGTGCTCATACCAACCTGCCCCCTGGTGTCGGCCCAGGTTGCAGTAGCTCCAGACCTTTTCGGCGAAAGCGGAAGAGTTGGTGAGAACCGCGCCCCCTTCGCCCGAGGTCATCAGCTTGAATGCCTGGAAGCTGAAAGTGGCGGCGACGCCGAAGTTGCCCACAGGAGTGCCTCGCCAAGCGGCCCCGTGGGCGTGGGCCGCATCTTCGATCAGGGCCAGGCCTTTGCGCTCGGCGAGGGCGGTCAACGCATCCAGGTCGGCAGGGTGCCCGCCGAAATGGACTGCGATCATGGCTCGGGTCCGGGGCGTGATCGCAGCTTCCACGGCGGACGGAGAAAGGTTAAGAGTTTTCGGATCGATGTCAGCAAACACGGGGACACCGTGGCAGATCATGACGGTGCTCGCGGTGGAGACAAAAGTGATCGGTGGAACGATCACCTCCTCGCCGCACTCGAGGTCCAACGCGCGCAACGCCACCTCCAGCGCCACCGTGCCATTGCAACAGGAGATGGCATGCCGGACGCCGTGCATACGGGCGAAGGCAGCTTCAAACTCCCCTACTTGCGCGCTATAGCCGCCCCAGGTCCGGCTACGCAAGACTTCCTGGAGCGACTCTTCCTCTTCTCGAGCAAAGACCGGCCAGCCGGGGAAGGGCTTCTGCCGCACC
This sequence comes from uncultured Acidobacteriota bacterium, assembly GCA_963765485.1. Lineage (GTDB taxonomy): Bacteria > Acidobacteriota > Terriglobia > UBA7540 > UBA7540 > CAVROP01. The sequence goes on from CAVXWN010000004.1 coordinate 162,491, forward strand.
GGCTGGCCTCCCAATAACGCTAATTCCATGCTAACGCACCCCTTCCCCCACTCGCGCCTTCCATAGAAATGAAGGGGCCAGGGGCCCACTCGGTCGCGACGTGCTCCGCCGCGGGAACTCGCAACGCTCCCATGATGGCCTTGTCGAACATGCTTGTTAGGGTCAACATTGCTCCGCCTTTCATTCCAAAGGCGAGATGTGCAGATTCTTCTCCGGTTTCGGGGCGCAACAGAATGCTTGAAAAATCTGAGGAAGCCGAGAGGTCTAGCAGCGTCTGGCCGCGTACCGAGAAAAACCTGAGGGTCGAATACTCCTCGTCTATTCCGAGAGTAGCTCGTACCCTTTTTTCATTGTCGGTGAGGATAAACTTCTCCGCAGCGCAGAGGGGGCTGGCCGACAGGGGCTCGCGCAGAAGCAGCGACGCACCGAGCACAAGGGCTGCCAGCCCTGCAAGCCGCACGTCACCTGCGAGCAGGAGCACTCCAACGATCATGAGGCCGCCTGCGCGAGCCCATTTCATCCGGAGGTTTCGGCGCTTCAACGTTTCTGCCGCTTGACTGTAGGTTTGCATATCAAGCTCTGGCGTGGCCATGGTTGTGCTCCTCGGGGAATGCCGCCCAGCGGAACGTTACCGAATATCTTGGCGTCTGCAATACGTAGAGGATTCTACTACCGAAGAACTCCACCAGCCACACGAAATGCCCAACGCAGCTGTCGCCCGACACAACCTGTGACGCACCTGTACAAGACCGCCCGTAACGCGTGCGATGGCTGCGGGAATCACCAACCCCGCATCGCATGGGCTGATGTTCAGTTCCATTGGTGGCGACTGGCGGTAAACGCTCAGGAGCCAAAATAAGAGGTGATATGTCCAGGTGGCTACCCTACCACCAGATTCTCAAGTGACGTTGTAGGATTGGCGTGTAGCGCGACCGAGGCGCGGCTAGGGGTATTTATAGACAGGCGGGGCTGTTGGAGGTCTGAGGCTTGGTCAGAGACCTTTCTGACCCCTCGGCCTTACGCAGCTTGCGGTACAGGGTTGAACGAGATATACCTAACTCATAAGCCGCGCAGAACGGGGCCAGTGCGCTGTGGTGATACTACAACTTCGTCGCCGCCCCCTCGGCTAGGGTGAGCCCGCCAACGCATCTCGTGTCGCCTTTCCCAGGGGAGCGAGGTCGAAGGTGCCGATATCGTCGCCACGCTCCTCAGGATCCGCTAGCACCGCGCGGTGATATTCGGCAAGTCCGAGGTCCGTGACAGCCTGCAACTGGCTCTCCGTATGGCCTTTTGCATAAAGGGCCTCGTAAAAGCCATCGCATGTGTCCGAAAATAGCGATCGCCCGTCTAAGAACTCAAGCAGTTCGCAGAGGTTTTGACTGTTTGGGAAAATGCCTTTGGATATCAAACCTTGAATACCCCCGATGTCGGCGAAGCTAAGAGCAGACGCCCCCACCAGGTCAAGCAAGTCCGACGCAATGATCATGACCCTCACGCAGGCCAGGTTGTCGATCTTTTCCCCCTCATGATGGGTATAATTCCGATAGTAAGCAAAGGTTCCTCTAAAGTAGCTCTCCGCCGCCTTCTGCATTCGGTCGCCATAGGGAACTCTCAGCTTGACGCCAACACCTTCCCCGAAGACGTGACCCATGAGGGTCACGCCAAACATTTGAGTAGCACCGGATTTCTCCTTTACGGCTTGCTCCACCTGGGTCATGGCCTCTGCCGCGGCCTGCTTGTAATGGCCATTAAGGTAAATTGGGGTACATGACTTCACAATTCGGGGGTGCAACAACCAGTCAACTGAGCCTGTCATCTGAATTCTCCGTTTGGAGTTCGGCCCCAAAATTTACCGACGAGCCCCAGTTGTGCCTGCTCGGAATCATGTGCTGAACGTTCTCTTCAGTCAAGCCTCTCGGCGACATAGCAGCAGCTTCGGAAAGCCGGTGGGCAGCAGCGGGCGGTGCGGCGGAGAAGTCGCCGACCGGCACTGTATTCGCTATCCCCAGGGCCGTAGGGTTCGACATCCAAGGGCAAGGTCAGGCCGGTTCCCACCACACTGATCATGACCAACTTATGATGGTAGCCGAGGATCTGCCTCTTCTGGTTTCGGTAGGGGCGACACAGATCGCAAGCCTTTTCCTGCGATCGTCCGGCGCCGGTTCCGTCCAGGGCCAGTCCAATGAAGCGGCAGTCGTCGAAGGCCTTGTGGCGCTTGGCCTGACGCAGGGTAGTGACCGCCGCCTGTCGGGTGACGGCCGGGTTGAGCCGTTCGGTGAAATAACCGAGTGCGTCGTTGCCAAAGCTCCGGGAAACCTCCAAGGCACGCCGTGCCCGCGAACAAACCAGGGCTTCAATGGCCGCGAAGGCCATACGGCGCAGCAGCGTCCCCATGAGCAAGGCCCACAGCAAAGCCGTGACCGGAATGCGACCCGCAGTGCGCCCATCGCCGGGCGCTCGCAAGTAGGGCTCCAAGCGCAGACACTTCGAGACATACTTCTTGAGGCGACGCGGCGTCGGCCTTTTCACCGCGGTTTGCGCCTTTGCTGACGCGCCAGCACCAGGAGTTGGGCGTTGCTGGCGAAGACCTCGGCCACGGCCTCTTTAAACTCGCGACCCGCCTCCACCAAGCGTTGCACTTCCTCCACCCATTCGTTGGGGATGTGCTCGACGCGCTTCTTACCCCCGGCCATGAAAGTGAGAGACCAAACAGGGTGCCCCAACTGGTCCTTAGCGCAATGGCAAGTGGGCTGGCCACAGCGGCGGTGAGTGAGGGCAAGGGATCCAGGGAGCAGGTCGGGCGGGATGGGGAAGCGGCGGAGGAGTTCAAACTTGCGTTGGCGGAGACGAGCGGCCTTGGGACCTTTAGGTGCGATCTTCATATGCATGTAATAATACATTCAGGAAGCGAAAATCAAGCCCTTTTTTCGGGAATGCGAAAATAGAAGGGTTTCAGGAGAGGCTAAACGGGTATTCCAGCATCCTGCTATAATCCTTTCGCATGCGTTTCCTCCTCGCCTCAGCTTCGCCGCGCCGCCGGGAATTGTTGCGCAACGCGGGCTTCGAGTTCGAAGTCCGACCCAGCGATATCGTTGAAGAGATTCAGAAGGGTGAACTGCCGGAAGAATTCTCACGCCGGGCGGCGCGTGAGAAAGCAATGCAAGTCGCCGCCTCCAGTCCACCCGGCAGCTTCGTCTTAGGTGCGGACACGGTGGTGGTCATCGACGGGGAGACGCTGGGAAAGCCGTCAGGCCCGGATGACGCCGCGCGAATGCTCCGTCTGCTTTCGGGGCGAACTCACAAAGTGCACACAGGTATTTGCCTCGCAGAGGCGCCAGACCAAATTGAAGCTCTGAGGCACGAGACAACCTTCGTCACCTTCCGAGAGCTTGATGAGGAAGAGGTTCGCAGCTACGTGGAGAGCGGTGAGCCTTTTGGCAAGGCGGGTGCTTATGCGATTCAAGGGCTCGCATCCAAATTCGTCACCCGCATCTCGGGATCCTACTTCAACGTTGTGGGCTTGCCGGTGGGGCTGGTTTACGAAGTGCTCAAGAAGGCAGAAGGCAGAAACCAATAGGAATCGCGGCTCCCATTAGCGTCACTCCGTCCGTCCCGTCTTCAGCAGTGCCTTCATTTGGCGACTAATTACTTGATGAAGGTAGCCGGTGGAAATATCCTCTTGAAGTCTATCCGCGCATGGACGGACAATCCTCTCATCACCGCGCGCGGTGTCGCTCTGAGGGAAGCGAGTCCATACGGGCTGCTGAGCAGGTGCGATATGGAGCAATTCTCTGCGGGAATCATCTTTTGGGCCGGTGGGGCTCTGGAGGCACTAAAAACTGACTGTGTCCTAAACCCTCCAGGGTCTGCAGGAGAGGTAGGAGTTCCGATTGCTATTTTTCACCAACCGCTCGATGAGAGAACACGGGAAACGGCCGTAAAACGGTTACGAATGATCGAAAAGGAATGTTATAAAATCGGCTTGGAGATTACAGCGAAAACGATAGCCGAGCTGATTGGGCACATTGAGAATCGTCCGAGCTGTGATTATCATTGGTTACAGGACCAAATTGGAAATATTCAGAGGTAGTTCCAAAGGGAAATAAGGGGAAAGTTATTCGTCTACATCTCCCCCGAGCGAGCCAGATTTTGGCCAACGGTCAAACGGCCTAATCTGTTTGGTGAGGAAGTTCACAAAGCATTTCCTTCGACAGCTGTCGATGTTGCTCAGGCAGTGTTCTGCCCGGGTACGCATCTCGGGACCGCAAGCGTCTTTCACCTCGTGCGAGTCTTGGAGGCGGGCCTCCGAGTGCTTGGTTCAAAATTCGGGGTATCCATCGCCCATACCAATTGGGCACCGGCCCTGGACGAGATAGAGAGTAAAATCCGAAACATGCATAAGGACGCGGCATGTAAATTGTTGCCTGACTGCAAGGAGCAACAGGAGTTCTATGCCCAGGCTGCCAGTCATTTCGGGATTCTCAAGGATGCGTGGCGCAACTACACCATGCATTTGCGTGGCAAATACACAGACCAGGAGGCTGAGGACGTGTTCGTCGGTGTTCGTGGCTTTATGCAAAAACTCGCCACCAGACTCTCGGAATAGGCAAACCGGCCGGAAGAGAGTGAAGCCACGTAGAATCTGACGAAGATTATAGTCAAAGAATGATCCGCTCGTCGCCGTCCCGCCTGGTTACCCGCTCCCGGTCAAGATACTCAAGCAAAGGAATCGCGTATTTCCTGCTAAGTCCCGTGATTTCCTTGAAGGTGGCAACGTTGATGCGGTTACTTTGGGCTTTTCGCCGAACGAGCCGCTCCTTTAACTGCTGTAACGCCCCACGATGAAAGATCAAATCCTCAGTCACTTTGCAGAGCACGTTCTCCCTGAGCAGGATTTGGAGCAGTTTCTCGGCGCGCGGCTTGTCGATGCGCAGCTTGGCCAGGACCTCCTGCGCGCTGGGAACAGCCAGGCCGGCGTTCTCAAACGCCGTACTGATCCGATCTTTGGCAGCCTGCTCCTCAGGAGTGAGTTGAATCCTGCGTCCTGCAAGCCGCACGCTCTCACCCTGCATAAGCAGTTTGCCTTGAGCGGCGAGAGTCTGAAGGAGCGCATTGAACAGCATTTTCGAAGGCGGCCCAGGGCGTGGCCACCTTCGGGCACCAATTCTTGAGTGCAGATCTTCCTTAGGCAGCCCCGCAACCAAAGGGTTTTCTGCGTGGAATTTCTCGAGCTGTTCGATCACTCTTTTCGCCAATTCCCGGACATGCTCCTCGTGGACTATCAACTCAGGCGGTTTCCCCAGGAGCAAAGCCCGGCTTGTGGCTTCAATCGCCCTACCGACGCGCACAACCTCGGCAGGATACCATCCGGTGCGCGACACGAGTTTGGAAAGGGGAGCTTCGCCGACTTCTCGTACCAGCCATTCAAGCCTGGTCTCCGCATCGCCTCTTTCCAAAGTATCCAGAAGCTGCGCCACAGTCGGATCTCCAAAGCGGTGCCTGGCGGGCTGGTTGTGAAGGATCGATCCACCTCCGATGGTAGTGACGGGCGAGAACTGGCGAATGATAAAGTGATCGCCCGGCATGAACAGGCCTGGTTGGGAAAGCCGGAGTTGAGCGATCCCACTTCCACCAGGCTCCAACTCCTTTTCCCCCAATAGAAACGCTTCAGCAAGCGTTTCGGCTGTGCCACAGTGAAAATGGAACCTGGCACGGTTCTTCAGCGGCCGGGCGCCGGGTAGCAGGTTCAGCCTGCAATCCAAAAGCGATGTGGCCGCGAAAAGACCCGGCGGCGCCAGGACCATTCCACGAGAAACTTCTTTTGCCTCGATGCCTGGCAGGTTCACTGCCGTCCGTTGTCCTGCCAAGGCGGCCCGGGCGGGAGCGTTATGAACCTCGATTCCGCGCACGCGCAGGCGCCGGCCCAGCGGGTAGACCTCCACTTCCGAGTCCTTCTCGATTCTTCCAGTGATCAGCGTTCCGGTCACCACCGTGCCAAATCCCTTCATCACAAAAGTGCGGTCGATGGGGAGCCGGAAGGGAAGTTCTTCGGGTTTGGGAGTCACCTCCAGGGCCAGGCGCCGCATCTCGTCCTTGAGAGCTTTGAGGCCCTCGCCGGTCCTGGCGCTCACCGGAAGCGCCGGCGCGCCCTCCAGGAAAGAACCACGCACATACTCCCGTATCTCCAGCCGGACCAAGTCAATGATCTCCCTATCCACCAGGTCTGACTTGGTGATTGCCACCAGGCCTTTGCGAACCCCCAGCAGTTTGCATATCTCAAAGTGTTCGCGAGTTTGCGGTTTGATGGACTCATCGGCCGCGACGACAAGGATGACCAGATCAATTCCTCCCACTCCCGCCAGCATGTTTCTCACGAAGCGCTCGTGGCCCGGAACGTCAATGAAACCAACGCGTACTCCTTCGCCAAGGTCCAAGGAGGCGAACCCAAGGTCAATGGTTATTCCGCGCTTCTTTTCCTCCTGCAAGCGATCGGGGTCAATGCCCGTCAGCGCCAGCACCAGAGCTGACTTGCCGTGATCAATATGGCCGGCCGTTCCCACAATGACGTATCGCATCTGATTCTCGATTTAGGCTTGTTCGCCTTGCTCCGGGTCGGAATGACCACTCACTCCGAAAGAGCGGCGCCCCCGGGCCGCTCCGCCAAGGAGTTACTTCTCGTGGGACGGCTTGTTTGGCGAGGTTACCCCCGGCTTTTCGGTTTCTGCACCCAGCCAGACACTCACCACTGCCCAATTCCCAAAGCGCTTTTGCAGAACCAAGTCGTATTTCGCAACCGCAGTTGGGTCTTCGAAGGTAACTCCAGCCAGCGCGCGCATCTTGTCTGGCAAGAATGTAAGATTCTGGATCTCCACCTTAACCTCCGGCGACGGGGGTGCTCGGTGCGCCGCTGCGTCCGACTGAGACAGGGGAGGGGGCTGAAGCGCCGGGATGAAATAAGTACGGACGGCTGCATCGATGGACCCACCTGCTTTCTTGCCTTCCGACGTGGCCAAGTACTTGGAACGAATTTGAATGACGTCGAGGGCGTTTTCCAGGTCGTCGCGGATGACAAAATCGTTTACCTTTTTCTCCGCCTGGCGAAGCATGTCCGGCAGCCCAGGGTCCGTCCGAACCGTGAGGGCCAGTATCGCCGCCTCAGTCACCGTCCGGTCCGGCTCCGAATCCGACTTGTTGATGACGTCAAACAGGGTTTGAGTGGCGCGCTCGGCGTCGAACTCGCCCAGGGCACCGTAGCAAAAGCGCCGCAAGTTGAGATCGCGTTTGTCCTCCTGAAGCTTCCAGAGGGTTTGCAACGCTTCGTCGCCCCCGATAAACGCCAGTGCCTGTGCGGCGTACTCGGCGGTGCGGTCATCCTTGAGGGCCTCGGCCAGTTGCGGGACGATGCCCGGACCCGCCGCGAAGGCGGCGCGAAAGAGCGAGTCCGCCGCATCGGCGTTAGGCGCGCTCAAAATTCCGTCCAAAAGCTCCACAGCCCAGTCGCCCGGCAACCGCTCTTCCTCTTGATCAGCGCCCTTGTTTTCTGACGCCTGGGCCGGCGGTGCCTTTGTCTGCGGACTTGGCGGCTGCTGTGCTGCGCAAACGGCGGCGAGGAAAAGGCAGCAAGTCGTGGGCAGAAGGTTCTGCGACACCCGCCAGACCAAACTTCCGCTTTTCGGTCTATCCGTGATGCCTTCCACCTTGTGCATTCAGAAATCTGCCAATGTTTGGATGCCCATCGACCCTTAACAGTTGGAGCAACCGACGCACCATTCCGGGGGGCTCCGGCCTTAGCGTGTGAGGGCTGGGCGATTGTGGATTTCAGATTTCAGATTTTGGGCCTCTCTCCCTTGCGCTGACCCGCTTGCTGCCTGCTGCTTACTGCCTGGTTCCTACTGTTCTTCGCCAGCCCCTTATGCCTCGCTACTCCTTAGCCTCAGCCGGCTTGCTGCCATCCAGGATCGAAGGCAGATCACGCAGGTCGCTCAGAAGCAAGTCCGGACCGGCCTCTTCAAGCGTTTGCTCTCCGAACCCATAAGTTACGCCGCATGTCCAAACTCCAGCGTTGCGGCCTGTGAGCACATCCGTGTCGGAATCTCCGACCATAAGCGTCTTCTCTGCGGAAATTGATAGGCGGCTCATCAACGCCTTAATACCCATCGGGTCAGGTTTCTTCAAGGGAAAGCTGTCTCCTCCATAGATTTCAAAAAAGTACGCGGCGAGTCCCAGCCCCGCAATTATCTCGCGGCTGAAGCGAGTGGGCTTGTTCGTCAGGATGGCCAGTTTTCGATTCCCCAGTAACTCCAGAGTTTCACGGACTCCCCCATACGCGACCGTGTTATCGAGCAGGTGGCGGCCGTAATAGTCGAGAAAGAAGTCAAGCCCCTTCTCCACATGGCCCTCAGAGGCTTTATCTCCCAGCGCCCGCTTGACCAGTATTCTCACACCATGGCCCACATAGGACGTGACGGTGTCGAGAGGCAGAGGATCGAACCCCATGTGGTCCAGCATGGCATTAACGCTCAGCGCCAAGTCCTTCCTGGTGTCTGCGATTGTGCCGTCCAGATCAAAGATGACCAGTTCGATTGGTGGCAGAGTGCGCTTACAGGTTGTCATTGTCATTCCATCCGTTCACGACCCCGGCGGACCCCTTGTAGCTCCGGTTCCAGTGCGCGGAGCACCAGCGCCGCTTCCTCTGCAGAGATTGGGTTGAAATAGAATCCCTCACTGCCCAAATACCGGCGTTCGCCTTCGACATCAGGGTGGAGTTCGATGTGCCAGTGGAAGTCATCCGGCACCGTCTTCCACCAGTCGTCGGCTGGCCAGCGCGCTTCGAGGTTGGGCTCCGTATGGATGACGAAATGCAAAATCGGAGAGATGTTTTCAACCCTCTGCAGGCAGGGTTTCAAAAATGCGGCGAGTGACTTCACACGGGCTGGATCCCCCAGATCCTTTTCAAATGAGGAAGAGTGCTGTTTGGGTAAGATCCACAATTCGTACGACGACTGCGAAGCGAACGGACACACGGCGATAAAATCCGCATTCCGGTCCACGACCCGCTTCTCTTCCTCAGTCTCCTGTTGAATGCAGTCGCAAAAAATGCAGCGGTCCTTCCTCAGGAAGTGCAGCCTGCTCACCCGGAATTCAATCTGCAGGGATTGTGGCAGGACCGGAGAGGCCAACACTTGAGAATGGCTATGACCGTGCTCGGTGCGGGCGGCAGGGCCCTGGTCTTTGAAGACAGACACATAACGAAATCGCATGTCGCGTTTGAGGTCCAGGATGCGATCACGATAAAGCTCGATACATTTTGTGATCTGCTCCGGTGGCAGTTGCGCCAGGGTCACCCCGTGGTGGGGAGTCTCAACCACGATTTCGTGTGCACCAACAGGGTTCATGCGGTCGAACATGCCCACTGCCCGCCGGTCTTCTCCACCCTCGACGAGGAAAATGGGAGCGCGATCATGGAACACCCTGGCCCTCCACGCGCCGTTCGTGACTCTTAGTTCCTGAATCGGACGGGGCGTGAAATGCTCATTTCCCGGGCAGAAGGAGCAAGTGGCTTCCGCATCATTGAAATCCGCCATTACCCGCCTTCTTCCGGTCACTACCCACCGCTGGGTAATCGGGTCGAACCGAAGTTCAGCCATCCTCTTTGCCTCTTGGTTGGGTTTCTTTCACCGCGTCAGAGAGCGTTCCTGGCGTGCAGTGGAACCCGTCTCGGCAAGAATAAGAAGCTTGTAACCCGTTAGTCTAGTACCAAACGTTCCGTGAGTCATCCGTATTCCCGCAGCGCGAACGGGATGACACCGCCAAAACAGAATTTCTCACTACGGAAGCGCAGGGTTAAACCCGCCCTTCCGGTCGGCCGACAGCAGAGCGCGCTGAGGATTCCGGGTTAACCCCTTTCTAGAAATCTGTTACGGAACTGGCTCCTCGACGGCTCCACGCCAATGTGCTACCTTCACATTTAACAGAGTGGTGGGGGAAAAAGGTATGGTCATGTCGTACTAAGGGAAGAAATCAGATCTTGGGGGCGGGGAAGGAAGCCTAGTCTCCTGGTCGGTTTCGGCGCACTATTGGTTTCTTGAGTACCCTACAGACTCTCAATCTAAAGGGGAACAGAATTATGGCTGACATTCATCCCTTTCCGGCGCTGCACTACAACCCATCACGGATCCAGGACCTTTCGGAGGTCGTGACGCAGCCCTACGATAAGATCTCCCTGGAGATGCAATCGCGCTACTACCGTTCCAGCCCCTTCAACCTCGTGCGCGTCATACGGGGCTGGCAGCGCGCTGACGACAATCCCCAGGACAACGTTTACGTTCGCGCGGAGCGGCACTTTCGCCAGTGGATCGAAGACCGCGTCCTGGTGTCGGAAGTGCAACCAGCAATCTACCCTTACAACCAGGAGTATGAGGTTCTGGGGCAGCCAGGGAACAAGAAAGTACGTCGAGGCTTCATCGCCATTTGTCGCCTGGAGGATTACTCGGCGAGGGTCGTCCATCGGCATGAGGAGACCCTCTCGGCGCCCAAAGCCGACCGGTTGGAACTGTTAAAAGCGACTCGCGCCCATTTCGGCCAAATTTTTATGCTCTACAGCGACCCCTCCGGACTGGTTGAGTCCCTGCTGGCGCAGCAGGCGGAACAGAACCCGTGGGAGCACGTCACAGACGAATACAACACGCAGCATTCCGTCTGGCGCATCTCTGAGCCGCAGGCAATCGAGCGGGTTGTAGCGGCGATGGCCGACAAGAAGCTGGTGATCGCCGACGGCCACCACCGCTACGAGACTGCGCTCGCCTATCGCGATTACTGCCGAATCCAGGGAATCTCCGATAAAAGGGCTGAGTACGTGATGATGACTTTCATCCGAATGGAAACCGACGGCCTCACTATTCTGCCGACTCACCGCGTCGTTCACAGCCTGCCCGCCTTCGAATGGACCGACTTCTCGTCCCACGCCCGTCTGATCTTCGATCTGGAGGAGTTTCCGGTTCAGGGCGACCAATGGGCGAACCGCTTCCTTGAAAGCCTGGCACAGGCAGGGCGCGAAAGGCCGACCTTCGGCGCGTACGCCGGACCCGGGAAGGTGGCGCTTCTCCGACTGCGCGGCGACTTTGACCTGGACCGCGCTCTAAACGATCTTCCCCGAACCCTTCGCCGGCTCGACGTTATCCTGCTGCACCGGCTGGTGCTCGAGCAACTCCTCGGTATCGACCGCCAGGCCGTGCGCGAGGAAAAAAACCTGACCTATCATCGAGGATTTTCTGCTGCCGCAGAGGAAGTTGCGAATGGCAAAGCGGCGCTTTGTCTCTTGCTGAACCCCACTCCAGTGGAGGCGGTGCGAGACAACGCCTTGGCCGGGTTGGCGCTACCGCAGAAGTCCACCGACTTTTATCCCAAGCTGCTCTCGGGACTCACCATCTACTGGCTGGATAACCCATTGGGACTGTACAAAGGGAATCGGCACGAAGCGTAGCCAGTTGTCCGCCGCTCGAACCCCGTCTCGCCAGCCCCGCTCTCTCGCTTCGCTCTACCATCTTGAGTCGCGGTACCGGATAGTCGGGGTTTTAGCCCGCCGTTACCTGTTCGTGACGAGAAATCCGGGCTAGGTTCGATCTAGAGTCGGCAAGTGACAACGGGGTGACTGCTCTTCACTCGCCGAAGGATGTCACGGCGCTCGCGACGTCATTATACACTTCGAACACGGTGACAAGCTTAGTGATATTTAATTGCTCGCTAAACTTCTTGGTTAGGTTCGCCAGTTTCAAACTGGCCCCCTGGCTCTGCGAGGAGGTGTAGCCGGCGACGAGTGTGCCCAGGCCGGCGCTGTCAATGTAACTGACATTCCCGAGATCCAGCACCAAGCGCTTCTTTCCCTGGGCGAGGAGATCGTTGATCTTTGCGCGGAGTTGACTGCTCTCGTCGCCCAGGGTCACACGACCGGACAATTCCAGGACTGTAACCCCGCCCGAGTGCTTTTCAATAAATTGCAACGCCATAGTTGTCCACCTTTCATCCCGCAACCCAAGCCCCTTGCAATTCGCTGCGGGGTCCTTTGGTTTCTTCGTAACGCTGTCGGAAAGTCTCAGATTTTACCGGGGATTCTGGGAAAAGTAAATTAGCACAAGGGACACGGTGATGCGCGGCAGAGAAGTCGGAGTCACATCGCGCTTTAGATTTTTCCGTCGCCTACTTCACGGATCCAATTCCTGGTCCACTCCACTGCCTCAAGATTCAAGTCGCAGATGCAGCTAGCGAGGAAAATCATCCCTTCGATCCGCCCCTTGCGAAGCCACTCCAGCCCAAGCTGGCACTGTTTCTGCATTAACGACATGGGGATGAGTTTCTGGTCCCCGTAATCCCACATATAGCAACCCAACACTTTTCTTGCCTTGGGCGCCGCCTGCTCAGCCTTTGCGAACCCCTCCTCCAGACGCTCCAAATCCTTTGCGTGCCACGTCCAGAACGTGATGACATCAACCTTGCTCAGATGAGCCGACACGTCGTGTTCAAGATCGTGTCGGTAGAGGGTCACCCACAGACCCAACTTTCGCCCTTCGAGCTTGAGCTGACCTTGCACATAGTCGAGTTCCTGGGGAGTTAGCGTGCCCACGCGGCCGCCGTCAAGCGTGTCTCGAAAGAAGTCGTCCATTTGTACCGCGACGATGTTCGGGTATTTCTCGGCCAATTGGCGAACCGCTTCCAGGTCGTCCTTACTGACTACCCCTCCCGCGCCCACGATCGACCAGACAACCTGTTTGAGGGGACGAAACGAAATCAAATATGGGTCATACGGCGGGGTCGGTAACATCTTGCCCGGTTCCTTTGCAGAGGGGTACGCCACCATAATAATGTTGGGCACATCGAGATAGAAGGCTCCTTCGGCAGGCGTCATTCTTGAAGCACCCTGTAAACCGTAATTATTGTTGTGGCTCCCCTCCACGTGACCCCAGATCCAAAACCTGTCCCGAACCGTTGATGTCTGGGCCGCCCTAGGGGTAACCGGGTTGCTCGCACCAGCCGTGGGGGTCCCTATTCCTAGTGCAGCCCAAGTCCCGGCTGAGGTGGCTAACTCACGCAAGAACCTTCGTCGCGCAGCTTTCATACAAACCCCGCTCTTGAATAAAGCATTTCCTCAACGATACCGTTCACGAATGAAGTCGGCGATGCTTGCGTAAGCACGCGTAAGCGTCGACTCGGCCGGCAGAAAGACAATGCGGAAATGGCGCGTCTCTGACGCCTGCCCAAATCCGCTGCCGTTCACCACGAAAACCTGTTTTTCGACCAGCAGGTTACGCACGAAGTTTTCATCGCTCTCCGGGATATCCAGCCGCGGAAAGGCGTAGAAAGCTCCCAGAGGTTTCACGCAGTTTACCCGAGGAGTGGCGTTGCACCATTCCATGGTGAGGTCGCGGCGCGAGCGCAGTTTCCGCCGCATATCCACCCGGTGGTCTTGCGGACCCTCCAGCGCCGGACGAACAGCATACTGTTGCGGATGGTTCGAACAGAGCCGCGCTCGCAGCAACTTGTGGATACCCTCGACGTAAGGCTTGACTACCGCCGCGGGCCCACTGACCACAGCCCAACCCACACGCCAGCCGGGAACCAGATAAGCCTTGGAAAGGCCATTGAACGTCACCACTGGAAGGTCAGGGGCCAGCGCGGCGATCGAAGTGTGTGGTTGCCCGTCGTCCAGGATCAGCTTGTCATAGATCTCGTCGGCGAGAATCAACAGGCTGTTCTGCCGGGCAAGTTCCGCGATCGCCTCCAGGGTCTTCCGCGAGTAAACAGCCCCCGTGGGGTTATTCGGATTGATGACCACGAGGGCGCGCGTCCCGGAAAAAATTCGGGTGGAAATGTGTTCCACGTCGGGTTCCCAAGCGCTGGCTTCGTCCAACATGTAGGAATTGGGCTGCGCGCCGACCTTCGCCAGCACCGCCGAGTAGAGCGGATACTCGGGGCTGGGCGTCAGAACGTTTTCCCCGGGGTTGATGAGCGCGGTGAGGCAGACTTCCACTGCTTCGCTCACCCCGGCGGTCATGAAGACGCTCTGAATGTTGCTGATTCCTTTGCGCTCGGCCTCCGCGCGGGCGGCCGACACCGCTTCCGGCACTCCCAGCGAAGGCGCGTACCCGTCCAGCCCATCTCGCATCGCCTTCACCACAACCTCGATAAGGTGGGGCGGTGTGCGAAAGTCAAATTGAAGCGGATCGCCGATGTTGAGCGGCAGGATTTCCTTGCCGTGCCGCGCCACCTCGTCGGCCAGTTCTGCCAAGTCCCGAATGGCGTAGTGAACGTGCGCCAGCCGCGTGGCCGCCGGCACTTCCCAGGTTTTGTCTGTAAGAAACGTCATAGGCAGTGTTCGCTTTGAAGCGAACCCTCCGATCAGCGTCGAGATGCCAGGGACCTCTTACATAGATTGAAGAAACGGCTTCGGCCGTCAGCCGTGACTGAATTTCATTCGATCCGAACAGCCATGCGTCGCGAAACCTCCCGACACGTTCTCGATCCCTCGTTCTCTTTTGCGGCTACCCTATGGATCAACCTGGGAGCATATCGTTTCGCACCGTTTACCGTCAACTGTTGACGGTAAACTGGGCAGCCCGGAGCGAGATTCCTCGTCCTGCGGCCTGCCTGCGCAAACGCTTCGGAAGGCAGGCCCAAAGCCTTCGGGCTACGGGTCGCTTCGCTCGGAATGGCAGTGAAGGAGTCGGAATGACAACGTACACAAAGGTTTTTCAGCACTCTGCGAGAGGTGTATCATCATCGGTGGGGGACGCTGCCGCGTCTTGCGATAGATCACCCCGCAAACTGGCTGATGAAAACCTCCTCCGGGCAATTGTGCCGGGTTTTGCGGGGGCAGGTGTGTCGGGAAAAGCCTGCCGATGGTGGAAGGAAGAGCGCTGCCAACTCGGGGGGCGAAGTCACGGAACACGCCCGGGGGTGATTGGACAAATCAGTGCGTATACTTGCCGTCGACTTTGGATTGAAGCGGATGGGTCTCGCGGTTTCGGATGCTTTGGGCATCAGCGCGCAGGGGCTTCCAACTCTCCAGCGCGCCCGCTTGCAGGATGACTTGCAGAAGGTTAGGGAACTGACGGAAGAGTACTCAGCCGAGCGAGTGATCGTAGGCAACCCGATCGGGCATGGCGGGGGCGAGACAACAATGTCCCGACTCGCGGGGGAGTTCGCTGGAAAGCTGCGCCGGCGAGTGAGCTGTCCCGTCGATCTCTGGGACGAACGATTGACCAGCGTCGAAGCTAACCGCAGTCTTCGCGAAACGGGTTTGAGTCGCGGCAAACGCCAACGGGCAGTTGATCGCGTAGCGGCGACTCTTCTTTTGCAAAGCTACCTGGACTTCCTGTCAAACGAGCGCAGCCGAAACGCTGGAGCGGCGTCATGAAACGGCAGGTGCTCCTGCTGATATTCGTGGCGTTGATGGCTGGGGCGCTTTGGATTGTTTCCGATTTGCTTCGGCCCTATCGCGGCTACTCCGGGGACCTGCTGCTTGTCATTAAGCCTGGCTCGCGGGCCTCCCAAACCGCGGATTTGCTGGCGGCTCGCGGAGTACTGAGGTATCGCCTGCCGTTTCTGGCCCTTTACTGGACTGCCCGTACCCGTCACACATTGCGAGCTGGTGAATACCTTTTCGACCACCCGCTTCGCCCCATCGATGTCTACCGAAAACTGGTCCATGGGGACATTTACCTTCATCCCGTAGTCATCCCTGAGGGCTCGGACCGTTTTGATATCGCGCGGATTCTCAACCAGCGGCTTGGCATCGATCCGTGGCAGTTCTTCAAGGTCACTCAACAAACTTCGGCGATACGTGACCTCGATCCCACGGCTCCCTCGCTTGAGGGCTATCTCTTCCCTGATACGTACCGATTCCCCCGCGGCGTCAGCGCCGCAACCGTGGTCATCACGATGCTGGCGCGTTTCCGGCATATTATCAGCAAGCGGTTCGCGAATGAACTGCCTGCATCACCAGCCGGATGGCATAAGGTGATCACACTGGCCTCGCTCGTCGAAAAGGAAACGCCCGAGCCGTCGGAACGACCCTCGATCGCCGGAGTGTTCGAGAGGAGGCTTGAAAAGGGCATGCCCTTGCAGTGCGATCCCACAGTTGTTTACGCAGCGCGACTTGACCACCACGCCATGGGCCCTATCACCCAAAGCGACCTGGGAATTGATTCTCCCTACAACACCTACCGCCATTCCGGACTCCCTCCCGGGCCCATTGCGAACCCGGGCGAAGCCTCCATCCGGGCGGCACTTCATCCTGCCGACCGCGACGCGCTCTACTTCGTTGCCAATAACCATGGCGGGCACATCTTCGCCAGGACGCTTGCCGAACATCAGCTCAACGTGTCACGATATCGGAGAGAAATGGCGGCGTTGCGTCGCAATGAGGCGGGGCCAGCCATCAGAAATCCGAAGCCACTGCCCCGCCGAACCGGCAATGGCACGGCCCAGGCGCAGAAACGTGACAGGAACACCCAGCAAGAAGCACATCATCCTTGAATTCTGTCAGGCGAAGGGGCTTGAGCGGCTCGGTGCGGAGGAAATCCGAGCTATCGAGAATGAGCTGAGCGCCCGGCTAGGTCCAAACCTCAAGACTTCGCCTTCCTACATTGCAACGGTTCTGCGCGAGGCGGGAAAAAACGTCGAGTACTACGACCGCTTCGCTGCTCCATCCATGGAGGAGCCCTACGCGAGCCGTCTTCGTAACCTGCTTCAATTTCACGACTTCGAAAGCGCGGAGGCTTCGCTCGGGAAACTTGACGAGATCTATCGTGAGTACCGCGCGGCCTCTGACCGGATTGGGATGGGACTTGTGCGCTCTCTGCTCCAGAAGGGAAAGTTGCGCGCCCGGAGTTTGGCGGCAAACCCGCGTGTGAGTCCGGACAAGAGAGCGGAAAAGCAGGAGATCACGACATGGTTCCGCGTTTGGCTCGAAACGCCGGACCTGTTTTTCGACTGGTTGGAGCTGCGGAAAGCCTCAGAAGAGTTTTGCCGATTGTTCAGGGACAGAAACGCGGCGGCGAAATAGAGTTCGGGAGTTAAAGCCCCAGACGAAGCGCCAGGCTCAACGCCAGTGCGCCCGCAACGCTCGTGCCCGCAAAGTTCACGATGCTATTTGTGACGAGACCCCGGCGCTGAATCGTAGCGCCTAGCAAGCTGTCAATCAAGTTGCCCGCGAAGGCGGCGCCAAGTGCGATGGCGGGACCGGCGAACCTGTACGGTCCACACAACCCCAATCCAAGACCCAGCACCATGATAGCTGCTGAAGCCGCAAATCCGGCCGCAGTCCCACCGAGGGATATTCCTCCGTCCTCGCCGGCCGGAACGCGCTGGAAGGTCGTAATCAAGTAAGCGTGGGGTGAAGCCAACTGGCCGATTTCGCTCGAGACAGTGTCGCCTGCTGCCTCTGCCAGGGCCGCCACGAACGCAATCAGGCAGGCGGCTTCGTGATGGGTTGTAATCACCAGGATGGCAAAAAACGCTGACGCCAGCAGGTTGGCCAGCGCCTCGCGCCAGCTTCGCGCCCCGCCCCTGCGCTCCGCAACCCCACGAGCTGCCTTCCTCGAATAGCCCAGGCGTGTTGCAACTGAACCCAGCAGGACAAACGCGAAAAGGAGCAGGAAACTCTTGCAGCCGTATCCGAGATAGATCGCCGTTCCGAGCACGAAGCCGCAGACTGCGCCGGATCGCGACGCTGCTTTCAATCCTATGGCCAACAATGCGAACCCCAAATTCACAGCCAGCGCCAGGAACATGCGGCGACCGAGGTAGGGGAGGTTGCTATGGAGCGCGGAGGGCTCCACTAGGAACGCGCAAAACAAGAATGCCCCCGTGACCAGCGGCACCGTGATGTTGTCGTCCAGAGCGATCGGAATAGTCTCAAACACGGCCCCGAGCAGGGAGGCGGCAACGCAAACAATTAGGGTCTTGTGCGGCCCAAATTCAGGAGCGATCCAGCGGGTGAGGACGTACGCGCCTACCGTTCCCGCGAGGTTGAAGCTGATGAACCCAAGCCAAGTCTTCCGCCGGTTCCAGGGGAGCGCAGAGCTACGCGCACGTTCTCCGATGACAGTCGCCATGCTGTCGCCCAGTGCCATGATGGCCCAGGCTCCTGCTGCGATGTGGAGGTGGTTACGGTAAAAAACTATGAGCGCCAGAACGGAGGTAAGATACAAAACAACTCCCTTCTCCGCGTTGAGCGCCAGCGCCGGGCAGGTATGTCCTGCCTGAAGGCCAGTTACCCCTCCTTTGCTCAGGAGGGGGTCAAGGGGTGGTTGTGAGAGTCCTGGGGCAGCCGAGCCTGCGCCTGGATCGATGCCTGTGGGTTTGCTCACATCAACATTCAGACAGGGCAGAATTAGAGTGTCGAACAGCAGGAGCAGGAAAACGCAGCCTGTGGCTTGCTTCCAGGTGAGAATAGGGAACAGAAAGGCGAACAGGAGTGAGGTGATAAACAGCCGCTTCCGAGCGGAGAAGAGCGGCAGGCTCGTCCTCGAATTATCGCGCGGCTGCATCGCCGGATGGGTGGCTCGGGTCATAGGAGATTGATGAGGGCTAAGCGAGAATGTTGGCCCATAGTTGAAGGTCCCTCTGCATTCCAACAGAGGGCGAGTATAGCAGACCGAACGAGCGCTGCGAGCGGGACGGCATTTGAATTCCGATGGCCGAGACTCCGCAAAACCTGCTCCGGCAATATCGTCTATTGCTATTTATTCGATTATATCGCATATTTACCGCATGTGGATACAACGTGACATAGAGCCTCGGCTGCGACGATCTGCACGAACCCGACCGGTAGTTGTGCTGACCGGCGCCCGCCAGACCGGTAAGACATCTACCTTGCTGAGACTGTTTCCGAACCATGGGTTCGTCTCTCTTGACCTTCCCACAGAGGCGGAACAGGCCGAGAAAGAACCGCACAATTTCCTTCGTCGCCACCTATCGCCTACAATTATCGATGAAGTACAATACGCGCCCAGGTTATTCCGGCATCTGAAGGTAACTGTCGACGCCAGTCGCACGCGCAACGGGCAGTTCCTGCTCACGGGTTCGCAGAAATTTACTTTAATGACGAGCGTCTCCGAATCCTTGGCGGGGCGGGCGGATATTGTGGAACTGGAAACGCTCTCGTTGGCTGAGATCCGGGCCGCACTGCCGCAGACCGGGCTTGAGACGGCCATCGTTCGAGGCGGTTTTCCGGAGCTACACGCCAATCCGGATATCGACCACGTGGCCTTTTACAACTCCTACCTAGCCACCTACCTGGAACGTGACGTGCGATCATTGGCCAACGTGGGCAATCTGCGGGACTTCGAGCGCTTTTTGCGCGCCTGCGCCTTACGTTCTGCGAACCTGCTGAACAAAGCCGATCTGGCGCGTGACGTCGGTATCGCTCCTTCCACAGCCAACCATTGGCTGTCCACACTGGAGGCTTCCGGGCAGGTCGTGCTGCTCGAGCCATGGTTCTCAAACCGCACCAAGTCCATCGTCAAGAGCCCGAAACTGTATCTGGCCGATACCGGTCTCCTTTGCGCATTACTGAATGTCCGTTCTGAAGACGCCCTTCGTCAATCACCGGCAGCGGGTGCGATCTGGGAAACCTTCGTTTTCGCTCAACTGCGGGGTCGTGAACGCCGGGCCGGACGCGCGGGCAGTCTTTTCTTCTGGCGGGATCGTACACGCGAAGTGGACTTTGTGGTTGATGCCGGCGGACAATTGGAGCTCTTCGAAGCGAAGTGGACCGAATTGCCAGCCGACAGTGATGCGGTGAACCTCGATTTCGTGCGGAAGGTTGTGGGGAAAGCGAGGGTAGTCGGCGGTGCAGTCGTCTGTCGCACGCCGAACGGTTTTCCACTCGCCAACGGATTCCGGGCAGTGGCGGTGTCTGAGCTGAAATAAACCCGAGTTCCTGGGTTGAATGAGGTTCCTGGCCTCAGGAATTTTGTGGAACAGCCTCATTCGGGGAGAGAGTAGCCCGGTGCCAGCGCTTTCACCAGCCGCAGTCCCGCACCGTCCGGCGCAGGGCGAAGCGGGCCGCGCGAGGGGTTATTTAAGAGAATCTCCAAGCCCGGACTGGGTGAATTCTTCGTGCCAACGCTTGTCCCAAAGGCTCGGAAAAGAATTCCTTACGTAGGGATGAGCGGCGATTTCGTCTTCGTTGATATCGAGCCCCAGACCCGGATCATCAGCCAGGTGGAAGTAGCCCTGCCGACTCGGGTTCCATCCCCTTACCAAGGCGCGACGCCAAGGAACATCGTATTCCCCGAAGTCTTCCTGGATGGTAAAGTTTGGCGTGCTGATGTCAAAGTGCAACGCGGCTGAGAGCGCCACGGGACCGATAGAACAGTGAGGAGATACGGAGAGATCCCGAGCCTCAGCGATGGCCGCGATCTTCTTGCTGACCAGGATTCCCCCGCAGTGGGCGACGTCCATTTGTATGATATCCGCCGCCCCCTTCGATATCAGTTGATAAAAATCGGCCAGCGTGTAGAGTCGCTCGCCTGCGGCGATGCGCAACTCTATCCGCGACTTGACTTCCCGGAGCAGATCGATTCGGTCGGAGGCCAGGGGCTCCTCGTACCAGGCCGGATGGTAAGGTTCGAGCAAGCGCGCCACTTCAACCGCGGTCTCGACATCAAACCGCCCATGGCCCTCGATCATGATCTCGACCTCATCGCCCACAGCACGGCGCACGGCTTCGACCTTATCAGCCGCCATTTTCCTTTCTTCGCCCTTTAATTCCTTCCAGGCCACGCCGAAAGGATCGAATTTCAGCGCGTTATATCCTTGCCGTACCGCGCCTGTGGCGCAATCGGCATAGTCCTGAGGAGAACGCGCCCCGCCGTACCAGCCGTTGGCGTAAGCGCGCAGGCGCTCGTGGCAACAGCCACCAAGCACATTGTACAGTGGCTTGCCACAGTCCTTGGCGATGATGTCCCACATCGCAATCTCAATCCCGCTGATTGCGGTCATTATGGTGGAGCCACCTTGGTACTGATCTCGAACCATGCGAGCGACCAACTGTTCTACGTCGAAGGGATTTGCCCCAAGCACGTAACGCTCTTCCAGGAATTCGTGGATGAGCGTGCGGACCGTCTCTTCTTGCCATTCGAGCGTGGCCTCTCCGATCCCAGTAGTTCCCTTGTCGGTTTGCAGTCTGAGGAAGAGGTAGTTGCGCAAGCCAGCGTTAGCAAGAAATGTTTGAAGCCTTGTGATCTTCATGGCTGATTCGTTGTCATTCCGAGCGAAGTGGGGAATCTCGCTCTGGAATTAAAGGCCTTGCGCGATGCCTCGTCGGTCGCCGCGGCGACCTCCTCGGAATGATAGGCCGGAATGGTTTTTCAGCATGGTGCCAAATCATATTCGATTGCCCACGCTCAAAACAGCTATGGCAAGCACCAAAGCAGCCAATCCCATGGTGTTCGTTCGCACAATCCAAGAGGGTGTGTTCTTCCATTCTCCCGCCGCCGCACCTATGACCGACGAAGCAACAACCGTCGTGGCCTGAAAAACCGGCCATCCGATTGCTGAGCCCAGGTCCCCCATAGAACTTGCCCCCCATCCGTAAAGCAGGACACCGCCTGTCCAAAGCACTGCCATCATCGCTCCCAGAACCCAGTGCGACCGGCTCCTGCCATCCAAAAACTGCGACCAAGTTCTATTCCCGCTCAAAAGGATCGCACAATACCCCCCATTGCTCAGAAATCCGCCGGCAAGAGCGATTGCCCAGACGGCGTTGACGGCATTAGCGGGTTTTGCACCTTGCGCAACTGCCTGTTTGATGATTTGCGACCCAAAGGCAAAGCTGAAGTTCAGCATCGGAGCCAGCAGACCACCCAGTATACAAAGGCCCAGGCCAAAGGTCATGGACCTCCGAGAACGATTCATCGACCGACCGGTGTCGGCTTGGGCTTTTTCTCTGGCTCTGCCTGCTACTCCAAGAAGAGTGACTCCCAAAGTCGTCAATACGACTCCCGCAATGATCATCCACCCCGTCGGCTTGAGCAGGCGGCCAGGGGTCGGAAAGAACTAGCGGAATCAACGAGCCCAGCGCTGCACTCATGCCGACAATGATCGCAATGCTCAGCGCGATGCCGACGATCGGCACCGCCAACCCGAACAACACGTTGGCAATGCCCCAGCCCAAACCAAACAACGCGGTCGTTCCCAAGGTCCGTAACGGAACCGCTCTATACGCATCCGCCAAGGCCGGGACTGAAACGCTGGCAGCTATCCAAGGAATCACGATCAGCCCTATGAGGCTGTATGCCATCCAGATGTTTTCCCATGCCCAGTGGCGCGCAAACCGCATCGGCAGAGCAAAACTCCCCTCCATGATGCCGCCCACGAGGACCACGAGAGTGGCAAACCAGATCAGTTCATGCATCTTGGGACTCGACTTTCTTCATCGAATGACCCGCGCCTGGCATCGATCCACAGAACCTCCGATGCAACTAGGGCAAGGGATGTGCGCTAGCCTTTGCTCTTGCCACGATTGCCATGTATTGCGCGATGCGCTCTGTGACCCACTTCACACCATGATTTTCGACCATGGCGCGGTCCAGAAAATTCCGCGAACCGGAAATGGCGCAGGCGCCGCACTGGATAAACTCTGCCGCGTTTTCCGGGCCGATCCCTCCGGAGGGGATCAAGTTGATTTCCGGAAATACCATGCGTAAGTTGGTCATGTATCTCGGGCCGCCCAGTGCCGCTGGAAAAACTTTGATCATATCGGCGCCTGCTTGCATCGCGGCAAGACACTCGGTCGCCGTAAAAGCTCCCGAATAGCAGGCGGCCCCGTAGCGGTGAGCTGTGGCGACTACTTCAGGGAGCAAAGCCGGGGAGACAATGAGTTGTGCTCCAGCCAAAATCGCTGCGCGCGCGGTGGGCGGGTCAAGGACAGTACCCGCTCCCATAAAGATCTTCTTCCCAAACTCGGCGGTGATGGCCCGGAAAGCATCCAGCACTCCCGGCGTTGTCATGGTAATTTCGACCACGCGCGCCCCACCATCGTACATCGCTTGCACGTAAGGCAGAATGTTCTCCCTCTGCTTCAGCTTGATCGCAGGAAGTATCCCTGTGCTTCTTGTCAGAGAGATAACCTCTTCACGCCCACTCGTGTTGCCCATTTCCGGTACCTTCACCTTCTGACTTCAAAGTCGGAGCCATCCTTCAGGAGCTCCATAACCTCCTCGACTGAAACCTGGATGACATCCCCCTCGTCGGTGTGCGCGAGCGCGCACAGGGCATTGCCAAAGTCCAGAGCGAATTGAATGTCGCGCCCGATATACCCATACAGAAATCCAGCAAAAAAAGCATCGCCTGTTCCGTACCTGTCAACCACATCGAACTGAAAGGGACGGCCATGCGCAATTCTATCTCCGTGGAGCGCCATGCTCCTCCACGTCCCATGTTTTGTCCCATGCATTTGGCGCGACGTCAGGCACACCGTCTGGCAGCCAAAATGCCTTCGATAGTGTTCGAGCAACTCCTCATCGCTATCCTGAAACCCAAGGACCGACTGCGAGACGGACCGGTTCGTCACGAGGATGTCAACGAAAGGAAGGATCTCCTGGTAAACTTTCGTCGCTTCGTCTGGCCTCCAAAGGGAGGGGCGGAAATTCATATCGAAACAGACCCGGCAGTTTGCTCTCTTAGCGGTCTGCACGAATTGCAGGGCGGCGTGGCGGCAGCTATCGCTGAGACCTGGAAAAATTCCATCCGTATAGGCGAGCTGAGAGTTCTTAAGAACTTCCAGCCAGTTGAAGTCATCTGGGGCTAGCGTGCTGGCTGCGCTCGCTTGCCGATCATAGAGATGCACATCGCGGCGCGGCTCGGTCCCGAACTCTACATACACAAGACCCATTCTCGCCCCGGGCACCATCCGTATGTAAGAGACGTCCACGCCATAGCTCGTGCAGGCGCTGCGGGCGAGGAGACCCAGTTCGGTGGCCGGCAGTTTCGACAGCAAGGCTGTTTTCTTGCCCAGACATGCCAAATCGGCGGCGACGTTGAATTCCGCTCCGCACGCACGCACCTCGAAGCAAGTTGCCTGGCGTAAGCGCTCGTGTTTGGGCGGCGAGTAGCGAAGCATCACCTCGCCAAGGCTCACGAGATCGTACATCAACGTCCTTTCCGGCGCGGCAATTATCCTATGTCAAAATTTGCTACAAGTAGTCCGTCCGCCGAGCGGGCAAAGGAATAAGGAATACTGCTGCAGCATGAGAGGCCGTTAGGAAAAACGCCTGTTGGGGCCGCGTCGCAAGGGCGCGTGGTTGCCCTAGGGCGGCCACAAGGGCCGCCCCTACAACACGATTCTAGGTCCTTTTGCGATTCCTTGGACGTGGCTCCTCCACGGCTTTGTCAGCGCTGGTCCCATACTTGTGAAGCCAACGCTCACGTTCACTCCGCACAAATTCCCGCGGGATAGGAATAACCTTGCCCTTCACGCCGGCTAACAATCGCATCTGAGCAATGCGCTCGACGATCTGACAGGTAAAAAGCGCCTCGGCCAGCGAACGGCCACAACTGAGTGTTCCGTGGTTGGCCAGCAGGACTGCGCTGCTTTCCCCCAGCGTCCTGGCAACCTCTTGACCGAGCGCTCGATGTTTTCCTGCGGCCACATACCGCGTACAGCGGATTTCGTCTCCCACCACTTGGGACTGCTCTTCAACGATTACCGGGATCGTTTGGTGCAGACAAGATAGTGCCGTTGCAAAAAGCGAGTGGGTATGTGCGATGGCGCACAGGTCAATCCGACGCAGATAGATTTGGCGATGCACCTCGAGCTCAGATGATGGGAGCCGGGTACCTGCCACAACCTTTCCATCCAACGAGACAGTAACCAGATCATCGGGAGTCAGCGATCGGTAATCAACCCGGCTCGGTGTAATAATCAGTCCCCCCGGGACCCGAGCGCTGACGTTGCCATAGGTGCCAATCGCGTAGCCCAGGTCCTCGAGCCGCAAGCATACTGCGATGATATCCTTTTTCAAATGGAACGATTCGGGGCTCATCGTGCCTCAACGCGAAACAGGCAATTCACTCTAGTGGAACCAACAAGAAATGCAGACGTCTCAGCGGCGCTCATTGCGTTCCTCCTCGGGCTTGGGCGCTTTTGCGTGTTCTTCCTTCACAGCACGGCCGGCTCTGGCATCTTCCCTTTCGCGGGGCGACCGTCTCTCCAGTTCATGCCGTTCGGCCGGGCGAGGAGCGGCATGGCGCGAAACGCCGGACGGTGTACGGATGCACGTAGGTAGCGCGATTCGCCCAATTCCTGCCCCACGGCGCGTTATTGACGATAAGAGCGTGACCGCCCCAGTTGAAGTGGGTCAGGCCCCATCCCCAAGGACGAAACGCCAGACCAATCGCGACGCCAAACCCGAAACGGATCCCGGCGCCCACGGCGAAGCCAATCCGGGGAGCTGCAAATACGACAGCGGGACTGTAATAGGGCACCACGATGAACGCGGGGTTCGCCGGCATGATGGTAATGTACGGTCCCATTCCCACGATAATCGCCGGATTCGATCTGAGATAGCCATAGCTCGCGGCTCTCCTGCGCATCGCCTGTACCGCGTCCATCACGTCGGGGCGCTGCGCCAGGACGGCATCACCCAGCTCCTGCGTCCAGGGCATGTCGGAAGCCATCATATCGAGGACCGAAGGGAAGGGCAGGAGCGCCTGCACGCTTGGGTCCCAGGGAAGTTGGTCGGCCGTGATGGCTTGGGCCAAGGCGTCGCCGGTTAGGTAATGGTGCTCGTCTGACCACTGCGCGGCGGCGGGAATGTCGTCAGGAAACGTCGACGCGGTGAGAATCTGCGCCAGCAATGGATCGGGATACAGGGCAATGGGGGACACCAACCTCTGTAACTCCTGCGGCGGATAGTATGGTGGCGCTTGCGCTTGCGGCGGCGGCCCTTGCGGCGGTGGCGCTTGGGGAAGCGGCGCTTGCGCAAACGACGCAGCGGTGAAAAGTTGCGCGCCAATGAAGAGAGCGAAAAAAGCGGTAATCCATCGGATCGTGAGCTTCGTTCTTCTCACCCTTCGGTTCAGCATTCTCAGTTCCTCCTTTGTGCGGCAGTATAACACGGCTCGCATTCATCAGTGGGTCATGGGGCGCTCCCGTGCTTCGGGCACCACCAGCAATTCCAAGCTGGTGGGAGTGCAAGCACGTTGCCAATCAAGTCTCCCTGCCGAAAATCTATTTCCCTGTCTTTTGTACGGGTTAGTGCTGGAGCACGTTGCCTGCCGGAGGACGGCAAAGGACTATGGCCGATCTCAGCCAGCGATTGGCCGATTTTTGGCAGGCTGTAACGGCGGTCTCTGAACGCCGAACTTGTGGACCTAAAATGCCGCGCCCGGCGGCCGCCCTCTCTGGACGGGCACTCGGCGTTGGAACGCATGGCGATGCGCCCCTACGAAATCGGCCGCTCCACCGGTTCCTGTGGCCGGATGTCACATGCCGCGATTCGTCCGCGGCCAGTCGATCCGCCAACGTGCACCCCGCACCCGCACCCAGAAGAGCCGTTTCCTGGGCGTTCCGCGGGCGTGGTGGTAAAGCGCGGCAGTGCGCGCGTAGAAGCCGCGCGTGTGCGGAGAGTTGCGAAACCCGAACCGCTGAGAGTCGAGGTGGTGGCAGAACTCGTGGCAGAGTGTGCTCAGAAACGTGCCGAACGAAGTGATTTGCTTACGGATGGCCGTCCGCATCCAGACGCGGATGAGAGTCTTTTCCGGAGCGTAGTCCCCAAAAAGCTCGGTGGCCCAGCCGCCCTCACGGACTCGGATCGGGCGGGCTGCGAGGACGCGCACCAGGGGCTTGGGCACCCTGTAGAAGTCGGATGCCGCGGTGAGGAACTCAGTGCATGCCTCTTGGAGGGGTGCGCTCTTTCCGGTTTTCATCGCCGAGTCGATGGACTTTGCCGGCGTGCGCAAGCGGTCATCCTGCGGCACTTCGAGAATAGCGAGCCGGTCGCTTTCGAGGAACTGTGCCAGGAGCGCCGTATTCCGTGGGGGACGTTCCGTAAGCATCGTAGCCACTCATGAGTAAAGGCCATGTTTCCGAACCGCGCTGATAAAAGCCTCCACGTTCTCCATGGGAGTTTCCGCCTGAATGATATGAGCTGGGGCTACCATATAGCCGCCCCCGCGGCCCAGAATTTCAATCTTCGACTTAACATCCGCCTCGATTTCCCCCGGCGTACCGAAGGGCAAAAGATCTTGCTGGTCGATTGCTCCCCAGAACGAAAGCCGGTCGCCAAATTTGCTTTTCAATTCTTCCGGCGTATGTCCTGGAACGTTCGGCTGGACGGGGTTGAAAACCTCCATGCCTACTTCAATCCAGTCCCCGAGGATCGGGGCAACGGCGCCATCCGAGTGTTGCATGAGCATGACGTCCGGATTCACGGATTTCAGTTTAGCGTAAACTTCGCGATAACGTTCTTTGAAGTATTTCCGCCACATCGGCGGGGAGATAAGCATGCCGTTTTGACTTCCGAAATCATCGCCTGCCCAAATGCCATCCACGCCCATCGCAAGCAGCCTCGTTCCCACGGCCAAAGCGAACTCCTTGGTCCTCTCGGCCAGGACTTCCACGTAGGCCTCCCCCATGGCCATATCCAGCAAGAGCTTTTCCAGGCCGACCAGTTGCGCCATCATATCGAACATCGTTAGTTCCATATCGCCCACAAGGAAGTGGCTTTGCTTGTATTTTGCGATATCCTTCGCGGCGTCGTCGTAACGGCCCTCGGCAAGGGGATCCGGAAACGCGAAGTCCTCAACCTGGTGGGGTTCTCTTACGTTTGTCATCGGATGCTCGATGACCTCCATGTAGATCGGCCCTTGCCGCATCTTCATCCCGAATTCATTGACGATGCAACCGGACGAGTCGATGGGATGTTGGTAGCCGCGAGGCAGGCTCCCGCCCACCACCACGCAGTCGCTCCCCATTGCCACGCGCAGATCATTGGCTGAGATGCGATACGTGACATCTTCATAATAGGCAGTGGTAAAGTGAGCTGGGATGGCGTACTTTTGGGCAAATTTTTCTACCAGCGATCGGGACAAGTCAAATTGCAGCGGCGCCCGGTCCGGCAGGCCTTGTCTTTTCAATGCAGTCCTTACACGTTGTTTGGAATCCATTCTGTTTGCTCCGATCAGGAGTCGCCGCTCCTCGACTTTCGTCATCATAGCCGGCAGCTCAATTTGCTGCTGTGAGTTCGAACTCCTCCGGCTGGTGCTCCCTTGAATACCGAACCATGGCGCGGAGGTTTTCGGGGGCCGTCAAAGGTGACATCTCACAACCGGTGCCCACAATGTGGAACCGCCCGCAGGTTTTATGGCACCGTCTCGACGCTTCGTACACCTCCTCCGGTGTTCCTGCCAGCATTTCCGTGATCGTCGAAACATTGCCCAGAATCACCCGGTCCGGGCCTAAGTCGGCGCGCGCCGCCGCCAGGTTAGTCGGCGAATCCAGTTCGAAGATTTGAACCGGTAACCGCCGCATCTGCGGAATCAGAGGGTCGGTGTTTCCGCACATGTGGAGCCGAACAACGACGTCGGGATGCGCCTTGCGGATCGATTCCACCACGCGCATTTGCCTGGGAAGCAGAAACTGACCATAGTGACGAGGCCCGATCATACTGGCAGCCGCGTCGCTCATTCCAATCGTATCCGCGCCAGCCATGATTTGTGCTTCGGCGTAAACCATCGCAACTTGTGCAGTGAAATCCAACAAATCGTTTACAAAGACTGCGTCGTCCAGGAAATCCGTCATCACGTGACTTAAACCGCGCAATTCGGCCGCAAGCGCCAAAGGCCCCTCGACCCAACCGACAATCGATACGTCCCCAGCATATCTCTTATGCATTATTTCGATTCCCTTGATCCTATCGTGCATCCGTCCGCCACCGAACGGGTCCGGGATCTTGAAGGTCCTCAAACGAGACTTATCGAGCAGCGCCGCCCTTTCTTCACAAATCGCAGGTCCTTGATCCTCGTACCAATTAATGCTTCCTTCGCCGGCAATGTCGAACACTTCCCGGGCTGGATCAGAACACGTCAGCAGGCAGTCGATGCCAAAATCCTGCACCAGCCTGCTCTGCGCTTCGGCCATCTTTTTTCCGTCCTTGGTATATTCGATGTAGGGCATCCCCGCCCATTTAGCGGCGAACATCATAATCACTGGCTGCACTGGCAAATGATCAACCTGCTTCCCCGCGACCAAGCCGCGAACTCTCTCTAGGGAACGCATGCGAAGCCTCCTTATGATTCTCTCCGTTTGGAAAACCCTCAGACTCGGCCCTCCGCGAGAAAGCTTTCACCGTTGCCGCCTCAGCCTCTTCTGCCCGCATTCGGACCGATCCGCCGGAGCGCAGAACGAGATTCCTTGTGACGCTCGGAATTACAGCCCCGTCGCGTTCTTCAGCAACATGCTATATCTGGGAATAGGGCGCCGGGCTCAAGATGATATTCGTGATGTTGGTGACGATTTCCTCAAAGGCGTACCTCGGCGAAGTGGAGAGCTTCTTCCATTCCGGAGCTGCGCGGAAGGCATTCCACTTTTTGTTTCGGTCCGCGAGGTCGTCGAAACTCAGCATGTAAGTCAGTTTCGGAAGTCGTGACCCGACGAGCACGTCGCCGTAGAACACCTGCCAGAATCCGGCCTTTTCGAAAACGTCGAATTCACCGAGGTTGAACATCTCGACTTTCCGCAGGTGGTCCTGATCGGAAGGACTTTCGTAAGTGCGAAGTTCAAACATTCGCGAGCGGTGCTGGCCGTCCCAGGCGGGACCATGAGCTTTGGCATTCCCTCAAATGCCACCATCAGTGAACTTTCCATTCGCACATAGGCAGGCTGTTGGGCAGGGGCATTCAAGAAGGCCGTCCCCGCTTTGGCATAGTCGGCGTCCTGGTTGAGATGGAAGTCAATGGTGACGAGGGTCTCGAGCGACGCGCTGGGCATCAACACGTAGAGTGCAGGGCTCACAGAACCGATTTCTACAGTAAAGACACCCACGGGATTGATCCCCAGACGGTTCAGCCCCGGCACCAGTCCCTCTCGAAAGAAGTCGTGGGCGAGTTTTGCCTGCGGTCCGTTGCGCAGTTGATAACGCCGAAGCTCATAGTACTCGCGGCTCTTCGCCGCCGCAGTTCCCTGGCTGCCGAGGAGAGCGCGGTCTGAAGCGTTGACAGCGAGCGCCGATGCCGCAACTGATGAAGCCAGAAAGGTTCGTCTTTGCACGACAATTCCTCCCCTGAATGAATTCATTCTTCGATGATAAGCCACCGCCCGGGCCCGAAGTCGTTGAGGCATGCCGGCGCCCCAAAGCAGTCTTGTTCATTGACCCGACTGGCGGGCAAACACCTTGGCCGTTTCCCAGTTTCCAGCGCAGATGTACCAGCTAAAATGAAATCCGCCCACTCCTTCGATCGCTCGTCTCAATAGGGTGCCAAACACGTGCCGCGGCGCCACCCACGCGCCGCCGTACGCGAGGAAGATGAACTCGGAGTTTTCCAGCGTGTAGGCCTGACTGGTTTGCCAGGCCGCGGTTGGAACTACAGTGGCGAACCCGACGGTGTGGGCCTCGTCTTCATAGCGGCCCGTCGCAATGACCGGGGCCTGCGCCCCTGAACAAGGCGTTTTCTCTGTGCATTGTTCCGGATAGCTGGCGGCGTGCTCGAACTCCCAGGGTGAGGCGCCCTCCAAGACCCAAGCCATGGGTCCCGAACTGCCCGGGCGAATTCGCACGACCGTTTGATCGAGCCGCAAGTAGTAACTCGGAGTCTTGCCGGGATTCGAAACCCAACTGGCGTCGGTCTCGATAGAATAAGGGGTTGAATAGCCGGGCGGGAAGTTGTCGCTCACCCGGCCTTTCCACACGCCCAGCAGTGCCTCGCGCTCGAACGAGCTGTCCACGCCCTCGTCGATCATCATCGCAAATGCGCGCATGGACTGTTGTCCCCGGCAGGCGACTCCAGCGGTTGTCGCCGGCACGCCCATGCTTGATCCGCCTTGGTCCGGGTGAAACGCCGACCAGAATGGACTCAGACCTTTCAATTCCGCTTCCGTTCCACGGCGGACGGCATACATCCCTACGTTGGCGCCGGCGCTGCGGCCAAAGAGAAGCTCTTTGCCGCGATAGCGCAGCGAGATCAGGGTGGCGCCGTGCATCAGGTCGAAGCGCGCTTCCTGTTGACCCGCGGGGTCACGCAGAACCACCACCTGGACAGTATCGACTGTCTCCACGGATTGCCAGTAGAGCGCAGTCCCATACGGATAGTCCTCAACCTTGCACTGGACGTCCGGAATCTGCTGGGCGGCGGCATTTCCTGCGGTCAGCGCAAGGAAAAGGGCCGGCAACAGAAGGCTTGCCAGTCCACGGACAACACGGCACGCTGACAACCCCGACTTCGCAATGCGACGGATCATTGCGCACCTCCCTGTGAACCAAAGTGACGTGCGAACTGCAGAGCATTCCGCCACGGCCCCACCATCACGTACCAAACGACGGCCTTTGAGGCGATTCCATCCAGCGGTTCGGTCGATCCGAGGTGGAAGTTGCGATTGCGCCATAGGTAGTCACTGTTGAATCCCCCGCTGACTTTATTATTCGGAAAGTTAGTACTCGGCATCGCGACGGCAAGTCCCACCTCCCGCTCTGAGTCACGGTACCAACCCCCGGCCACGTAAGTTGTGGCCGACGAGGAGCAAGGGCAGTTCTCCGGGCTGATGGCGCTAACATCGAATTCCCACGGCTCATAATCGGCAAAGTCGTAACCGAATGGCCCGATCTTCTCCTCGGTTAGATGGCTGAAACGTTCGTCCAGTCGAAGGTAGTACCGGGGCTCGCCAGCCGGATTGGAAACCCAGCGTGCCTGAGTTTCCAGGGCGTAGGGGGAGAAATAGCTGAGCGTAACGCTGTTGTTGACATGTCCTCCCCACACGGCAATGAGAGGGTTCTCGTAGAACCCGTTGTTGTGATTGAAATCGAGCGGCATGCTCACGATATCTACTACACCCGCATCCGAGCACGCCACACCGGTAACCGGCGACATAGCCGACCCGTCACCTGCTTGTGTGGGGTTGTAATCCCCGGTCATCGGCCCTACTTTCCTCTCATTGTGGAAGGCCATTTGCAATAACCCGCCACCGTTGTATCCCCAGATGTGCTCGATCCCCTGATACTTCAACGAGACGATGGCTCCCCCCTCGGTGATGTCGAAGAGCACCGTCTGCTCGCCTGCGGGATCCTTGAAGACGACAGCTTGGTCAACCTGCCTTGGCTCCATAGTGAAGTCGGTGACCTGGCAGCCGAACCGAACCGCCTTCTTATCTGCCGGCGTGGGCGCCTCCTGAGCACTCAGTGTGCAAAGAGGTACCAGGACGAGCAAACTCAACATGAAAAAGTCGGTTCTTTTACTTTGCATCGTTCATCCTTTCTCTTCAATCGGCTACCAAAAATGTTTACAACCCTTCCAGAGAGCCGGACCAAAACCGCGGCGCCGGCGACATCTTGTGGCCCGCGGCGCAAGCCGCGGGTCAGGCGGTTCCTCCCCTTCGCTCCGCGCTGGGTCGGAATGACAGTGAACCAGGCACAAGAACTTACCACAAGTCCATTTCAAACAAAACCGTGAACCGCTCCATGGTTGGCATGAAATCGGTCGGCAAGCTGCCAACCATCCGCCGCACTCGCATCCTCGGTACTCCCAACTTGGCCAAGCTGCCGGGGCATTACCACGCGCGTGCGCCACTTCCGCGCCGACGGCACAGACCCAAGAAAGGTGGATTGGTGACCTATCTTGAGGTTGTGACGGCACAAAGCGCGGCTCTCACCAACGACCGAACAGCCGTCCAAATCCTGACACATAAGGATGAACGCCTGCGTGCTGTTGATCAAAGCTCTGGGCGGGGGGGGGTGGAACGTTTCGAACCCGCCGCAGGTAAGCGGGCATGACGATCTTCCCCCAAGACCAGCGGCGACTTCCTGATTGAGTGGGCTTGTTAGAAGCGCGATATCGCGTGGTGGATTCCCGCTTTCGCGGGAATGACTGGCACTTCGCAGGGATTCTTGGTCTAAGCAACAGCAGGGCTCTTCGGCTATCAAGCTCTGGCCCAGGTTGTATAATGCAAAGTATGGGGGAGTTGACCCTAATCTTACCGGCTCCTCTAAGAAGCGTGGGGCCGCGTGATGATCCGAGTCGCGCCGTCGCGTGTGCTACCCCCCCTTACGCCGCAGCGGGCGCCCTCTACCGAGAATCTCTTCTGCACGAATCGGCACCTCGTCCGGGCGTAACATCTAAATGGACCGGAATCGAACCATGCGATCGATAAGACGAGTGCTGTGGGTAGCGATCACCGTGCTGGCGTGCGTATTATGGGAATCCAGCGCCGTCTGGGCCAGCCAAAAGCTCTTCCTCAAAGATGGGACCTACCAGCTTGTTTCCAGCTATGAGGTGCATGGGGACAGAGTGCGGTACTACAGCACGGAGCGCTCAGCGTGGGAGGAAATCCCTTCATCTCTAGTGGACTTCGAGGCGACGAAACGAGCTCAGGAAGAAGAAAAGGCCATCCAGAAGAAAGAACTTGAGGAAGGCCGCGAAATCGAGCGGCAACGCTTCGAAAAGCCGGTCGAGATGGGATTCGAAATTGCCCCTGGCGTCCACCTGCCTCATGAAGAGGGAATTTATTCCTACGATGGGATGCGCGTGATTCGCTTGATCCAATCCTCCGCTGAGGTAGCCACCGATAAGAAGGGCGCGGCGCTTGTCCTGGCCCTCCCCGTGCCTCTATTGAAAGGTCGCTCGCTCGTGGTGCTGCCTGGTGCGAAGGCCGCGGTGAGGCTCGAGCAGGCGGAGCCGACTTTCTACGTCCAGTCCTCGGATGGGTTGGGCGCCAAGTTGGAACTGATCTCATTGAAGGTGGCGAAAGAGTCGCGGGTGGTGGAGAGGGTCGAGGGTGGGCGAGCCGGGATTGGGAAGCCGTCGGAGCCTGGCGCGGGCGTGCAGTTGGAACGCACACAATTGGCGCCGGCGCTTTACCGTCTGAAGCCTCTTCACCCGCTCGACCCCGGAGAATACGCCCTGCGTGAGCCGGTCCAGCAGAAACTCAACTTGGAACTTTGGGATTTCGGAGTCTTTGAAACGCCAAGCAAATAAAGTCGAAGCGCCAGACCTGGCTTCAAACCTAACAGGATGCCGGAAACCGTTTAACCTTTCATTCCGAGTCTACATGGGCCTGCGGCGCACCCATACACAAGAAAACCATAGCCGTCGCCACCCCCGCGCAAAGCCCGCCCTGAGCCTGTCGAAGGGCGGGGTTCGAGGTCAGTCCACAAGGTGCTAGATTCCCGCTTTCGCAGGAATGACGGTGGCTATTTTTTGTTTCGCGCACCTGGACGAGACGCGTTACTTGCGTCGTTTGTAGCTGCGCGCTAACATGCCAAGTTCCGAAATTCTCAAGGGAGGAAAGAATGGGCAATGGAGCAAGAGTAGAGGACATGATGACTAGTCGGGAGCGAGTCCGTAGGACGCTGCGATTTGAAAAACCAGATCGCGTTCCACGAGACCTGTGGCTGATACCTGCGGTGGAGATGTTTCGCTTGCCGGAGCTCAACGCATTGACTGGGCGCTTTCCACTCGATTTTGCGTTTCCCAACGGCTGCCGCGCCTGGAATGTCTTGCCAGAGGCGCCGCCGCCCGAAGGCAGCTTCATTTTCCGCTACGGTGATTCAAAACGCGGTAAGGGCCGCCCTTACGTGGGGAACTTTGTGGATGCCTGGGGCTGCGGGTTCGAAGCGGCTGAACTCGGAGTCTTCGGCGAAGTCAAGAACCCGCCGCTTGCGGAGTGGAGCGCCTTGGACCACTTCTCGCCACCGTGGGAAATCCTGGAAGGGGGCAACTGGCACGTGGTAAATCGTTTCTGCGCCGCCACCGACAAGTTCGTTGTCTCACCTCCCATTGTGTCTGTGTTTGAACGCATGCAATTTATACGCGGCACTGAAGCGCTGCTCATGGACCTTGGGTACGGCGTGAAAGAACTTCTCAAGCTGCGCGATATGATCCATGAATTCAATCTAAAGGCGCTCGAGCACTGGTGCAACACCGATGTTGACGGCGTTTCGTGGGGTGATGACTGGGGGTCCCAGAATGCGCTCCTCATTTCCCCACAACTATGGCGGGAAATGTTCGGTCCTCTCTACAAGGATTATTGCGACCTTATTCATTCCAGCGGGAAGTTCTCCTTCATGCATTCGGACGGGCAGATCGCAGCCGTCGTTCCTGACTTGATTGAGATGGGCGTCGACGCCCTCA
The DNA here is from genome assembly GCA_963765485.1 of uncultured Acidobacteriota bacterium. Lineage (GTDB taxonomy): Bacteria > Acidobacteriota > Terriglobia > UBA7540 > UBA7540 > CAVROP01. The sequence continues at coordinate 197,831 of CAVXWN010000004.1, forward strand.
ACTCACAACTCTTTTGCATGGATATTGAGGAGTTGGGCCGTCTGCATAAGGGGAAGGTCACATTCTGGGGAGAGATCGACCGGCAGCACATTCTCCCCTTCGGCACCCCCGAAGACGCTCGCCAGGCGGTGCGACGCGTGCGGCGTACGCTCGGCAACGGAGACGGGGGGGTGATTGCGCAGTGCCAGTTTGGCAAGTACGATCCCAAAGAAAATATTGAAGCCGTTTTCGAAGCTTGGCTTGAATAAGGGAGGACGACGTGAAGAAATTCACAGATAGACAAGTTCTACAGACGCTTCTGGTGCTGGGAATCGTGATTTGCTTTTGTCCATCCGCTGGAGCCGCTCCGAAAACGGTGTGGCAGATTGGCAAGTCTGATGCGTCTCCAAGTGAATTCAATACCGGGAAAGAAGGTCCGCCACTCTTTGGTTCTCGATATCCTACAGGTGAGCTGCTTTACGTTGTGGGGAAGAGCACGCCTGAGGTGGATTGGCCCGCTTATCAAGAGGGTTCGGTGATCGGCAAGGCTGGAAGCCACCCGCATCCCTACCGCATTCAATTTGATTTGCCGGAAGCTCCTCAAGGCGTCTATACGCTGAAGGCGGGGCTCTTGTCGGAGACTGCGCGCCTGGCGCGGCTTCAAGTGGAGATCAACGGCCACCGGGGTCTCTTCTACCAGCACCCAAAGCTGAGCTATACCGGAGGTGATCGGGATATGGTCACGAGCCCTATCTCCTCCGTCGATACGATTGCTTTCGATTTTCCCGCGCGCTTCTTGCAGAAGGGGACCAACAAGCTGGTCTTAACGGCAGTCGACGGGCCGGCGACGGGCGATGCCGAGGTCCACTCCGCCATCACCTACGATGCCCTTGAACTTGATCAGGATTCGTCCAGGAAATATTCCCTCGCCGATGTCACGGCGGAGGTCGAGCCTACTATTTTCTATGTGCGGCACGCCGACGCTCTGGTGGAATTGGTGGACGTTTACGTGCGCCACAACGCCGCGGTGCAGCACGGCGAAGTGACCCTGGTAGTTGGGGCAGAGAAATTTAATCAGGAACTATCCGGGAGGGAGTTCGGCGAGCAGATGGTTGAGTTCTCGGTTCCCGCGTTCACTTCGGCGGCAAAAGGTGAGGTGACGGTCAATATCGACGGCCACTCGCGGCGCTTCCCAGCGGTTCTGACACCCGCGAAGAGGTGGGAGCTTTTGGTAGTCCCGCACGTGCATGTGGACATCGGGTACTCAGACTACCAGGAGAAGGTTGCTGAAATTCAAAGCCGTGAACTTGATGAAGCTGTGGAATTGATCCATGAGCATCCGGACTTTCGCTTCAGCCCGGATGGTTATTGGAGCGTGCGACAGTATCTCGCCGGACGCAGCAAAGACCAGCAGGAGCAGCTTTTCCGGATGGTGAAAGATAAGAAGATCTTTGTACCTACGGTGGAGGCATGCCTTCTCACGGGTTTTCCGGCCCTCGAGACCCTCATTCGTTCGCTCTATCCGGCTTTTCAATTTAACCAAAAGTACGGTGGAGATGCTAATTACGCCGACATCACGGATGTACCCTCTTATTCCTGGTCCTACGCATCGGTGATGTCGGCGGCGGGTCTGAAGTATTTTGTTTCCGGCTGCGACAATGACAACGGTCCGGTCCTTCTGTACAGTCGCCTCAATGAGAAATCGCCATTTTGGTGGGAAGGTCCCGATGGCGGCAAGGTTTTGATGTGGTACTCGTTCGCCTATTCCCAGTTATCCTTACTGTTTGGTGGATTTCAGGGTGAAACTGCGGCGGGGCGCGATTCCATGCCGATTTTTCTCCAGGCTTATTCCCGCCCTGAATATAGATCCGACGCGGTTCTGGTTTACGGCACGCAGACCGAAAACACCGATCTTTTCCCGCGGCAGGCAAGTCTGGCTGAGGATTGGAACAAGATTTATGCTTATCCCCACTTGCAATACTCGGGCTTTGCCGACGCGATGGGCTACATAGCCCGGCAATTCGGAGATGCCATACCGGTGGTGCGGGGTGACGGGGGGCCGTACTGGGAGGACGGCATTGCTTCAACTGCCCGCTCTGCTGCTATCGAACGAGAAACGGAACAGCGAGCCCTAGCGGCGGAGACGTTTTCCACCATTAGCAGTCTGATCAATCCCCGCCTGCGCCCCGAGGCCGACGTCCTGAAAGGGCTTTGGAACAACATGGTCCTTTATGACGAACACACCTGGGGAGCCGATCGCAGCGTATCGAATCCGAAAGGCCAGGAAACCAAGGAGCAGTGGGCCATCAAAGAAGATTTCGCTACCCAGGCTAAGAAGGATGTTGATTACGTGCTGCGGCGAGGCCTGGCCGCTCTTGCGGACTATATCTACGATCCGAAGGGGACGCTGCTGGTGTTTAATCCCCTCAGTTGGCAGCGGTCCGGCATGGTCGAGATGGACTTGGACAAGGGGCTGGAACTGATGGACCTGGCGAACAACGGGACAGTTCCCTACGAGGTTCTCTCGACGGGTCCGGATTACCGGCGAGTCCGTTTCCTTGCGCAGGACGTGCCGTCGGTGGGTTACAAGGCATACGCGCTGAAGCAGACCAAAGCAGAGCCGCCCACTCCGCAGGCCACGGCGGAAGAGACCTTAGAGAATCAGTACTATCGGGTGGTGTTGGACCCCGCCGGCGGGGCGGTGAGAAGCATATTGGATAAGGAACTGAACAAAGAACTGGTCAATGCCTCGAGCCCCTATCGGTTTGATCAGTACCTCTACGTCACGGGAGCGGACCAAACTCCAAACCGCCTGGTGGAATACAGCTCTGGGTGGCCCGTTCCGGAACTTTCAATCCACAACGCCGGTGCAGGACGCTTGCTGTCGGTGACGAACCAGCCCTTTGGAGTTGTGGCACGCCTGGAAAGCTCAGGAGTGAACACGCCGCGCATCGAGACGGAAGTGATTTTGTTTAATGGACAGAAGAAGATCGAGTTCATCAATCATGTGCACAAGACGGAGGTGTACACCAAGGAAGGTGTTTACTTTGCCTTTCCCTTCGCCATGGAACATCCGCAATTCCGATACGAGATTCAGAACGGATTCGTGGACCCCAGCCGCGATCAACTGCCGGGAGCGGGGAAGGAATGGTTTTCGGTGCAGCACTGGGTAACAGCAGAGCAGGGTGGTGTGACGGCGGCTCTTGTTCCAGTGGATGCTTCGCTACTCACCCTGGGGGACATTGCCCGGGGGACGTGGCCGGAGAAGTTTGGCCAGCGTTCCGGCACGATTTTCTCCTATGTGATGAACAACTACTATTTCACGAACTATGCTGCCGGCCAGGGAGGTGACTTTACATTCCGTTACCTGCTGACCAGCGGCACTAGCCTCGAGCCTGCCTACCTGAGCCGGCTTGGTTGGGAGGAGATGTCGCCCCTGGAGGCGGACCAAATCACCTCACAGGATAAGGCGATCAATTCTCCACGGCCATTGGATTCGGCCCAGGGAAGTTTCCTCCGCATAAACCAACCCGATGTTGTTCTTGTGACGTGGAAGATGGCGGAGGACGGGGACGGGACCATCTTGCGCTTCCTGGAAACAGCAGGCCAGTCAAGTACGGTAAGTATAGACTTCCCGCTCCTTAATGTGCAGTCGGCATTATCGTGCTGTCGCGGCAAAGTGATAATGTCCGGTTTCAGCAAAGTAGAAATGTCCTGTTGAACTCCGTCAAGCTTGACGGATGGAAAAACAGGAGATGCTGATGTTGAGTGGGAAAGAGCGGGACCGGTTGAAGGTATTGCATGAAGTGCAGGGGGGACATTTAACGCAAGGTGAGGCAGCGGGGCAGTTACAGATCAGCGACCGCGAGGTGCGGAGGTTGCTGGTGCGGATCGCGGCGGAGGGCGATCGCGGAGTGGTGCATCGGCTGCGCGGGAGGGCGTCGAATCGGCGCTTAGCGGAGAGTCTGCGCGCCAAGGTGCTGAAGCTGGTGAAAGCGAAGTACGGAGACTTTGGCCCCACGCTGGCCTGCGAGTACTTGGCGAAAGAGCACGCGGTGGAGGTGAGCAAGGAGACGCTGCGGCAGTGGATGATGGCCGCGGGGTTGCGGCGGGGGAAGCGGCGCCAAGTCGAGGAGGTGCACGTATGGCGGCAGCGCCGGAGTTGCCGGGGAGAGTTGGTGCAATGGGACACCTCGGTGCACGACTGGCTGGAAGGGCGGGGGCCGCGGCTGTACCTGGTGGCCATGATCGATGACGCCAGCAGCCAGGCCTATGCACGTTTTGTGGAGCAGGACAGCACGGAGGAGAACCTGCACGTGCTGTGGGGATACGTGGAGGGTTGGGGTCGGCCGGTGGAGTTTTATACGGACAAGGGCAGCCTCTTTACGGTGAATCGGCCGAGGGTGGAAGCGGCGGATGAGGCCGTTAAACCAGCGTGGACGCAGATCGGGCGGGCCTTGCGGGAGTTGGGGATTGGTTGGATCCCGGCGCACTCGCCCCAGGCCAAAGGTCGCATCGAACGCTTCTTCGGCACGGCCCAGGACCGGTTGGTGAAAGGGCTGCGCTTGGCGGGGGCGGACCGTCTGGAAGCGGCGCAGACCTACCTGGAGGAAGAATACTTGCCGCACTGGAACCAGACCTTCACGGTGTTGCCGGCGGGCAGCACGGATGCGCACCGTCCCCTGCGCGCGGAGCATGAACTGGCGGCGATCTTAAGTCTTGTGGAAGAACGCATCGTGACCTCCGACTACACGATTCGCTATCAGGGGAAGATCTTCCAGATCGCGCGCGGTGATATCCGACCCGGGCTGCGGGGCGGACGGGTGCGGGTGGAGCAACGGCTCGACGGGAGCATGGTGGTGAAGTTCCGTCAGTACGGCCTGAGCGTGGCGGAGCGCCAGGCTCAACCGAAAATGTCCCCACCCCGGCTACCGGCAAGCGCGCCGAGGCTTCGCCCCAAAGTGCACAACTGGATGAAAGATTTCCATCTCCGGAAGAGTCCACCTTGGGGAGTGATTCTGCCGGGCGCGACACGGGGTGGGTCGCCGACGTTCTTTGGCGGCTAACCTCCGTCGCCCTACGGGCTCCTCCGGTTAGCCGCCAAAGAACCAAAAGCGGAACTTTCTACTTTGCTAAGAACAGGACATTTCTACTTTGCTGGGATTAGGACATTTCTACTTTGCCTTGACAGTCGGCATTATCGTGCAACGCGCTGGAGCAGAATCAGCAACCTTTGACGGTTTCGCCTCACGGCTTCGTCTTTTCAGTCAAGCCGTTCCAGATCGTGACCGTTCGCGTCAAGGGGCTGTCCGCGGTTCGCTGACCTGCTCGCGACTTATTGACTTCGCTAAGACGGCGAGGGAAATGACGCGTGCTCGTGGACGATCATCCATTTCCCTTGCCGTTTTTCGAGAACGTCACTGCCACGCGCCATCGCATTTTCGACCTTCCCATTCTTGAAGTGGAACTCCGCGGACCATGTGTAAGTCACCCACGCGAAGTTCCCCTTGTGGTGTATCGCGAGATCGTCGTTGACTTTCAGAACCGCGCTATCCAGCCCCTCATTGCCCTTCTTGACGCCCTTCTTGTACTCGTCCCAGTTCGCATACTTCAAGGGAGCGAGATCAAACCACGCCAAGTTCGCATCCGGGGCATAATAAGCGTCATTTGCATCCGGGTTTAATGCCGCCCAGTTTTCATAGGCCTTCAAAATAATCTCACGAATCGCCTGCTCGTCCTTGTCCGCCGCCACCGCGCTCGTTGCGAGAAATAATCCACAAAACAGAGCAGCTAAAGCCGCACGCCACATAGAAGCCTCCTTTTTGACTCCGTATCGTAGTCTGCGATAGGAGGACCTGAGTCTTAGCCCCTTCGAGGGCCGATGTCGATGCAGTTTCGTGTCGCAGCACGAGGTTAGCTTGTCCGTCCCGTCATGGCAGGAGCAGTAGAACCCCCGCTACAACGAGTGGAACAGTACCGCAGAGCTTGCGATTTTGCAAGGTTCGAGTCCGGTCTCGCCTTAAAAAGCCGGGCTCCCTCGTAAGGGCTCACATCGCGGCTTGGCCGTGGGCTGCTCAGCGCGGTGCCGCGCGTCTCGTTTGTTTCAGGGGTGAGCATAAGATATTGGCGCCGACAGGATTCTCTTCCCAAACCATCCGACCGGGCAAGGGAATCTTTCGAAAAGGTGCGGGCGCGGTGCGAGCCCGGCGCTTAAGTTAGTAGACGGTCTACCACCCAGTGTGGTAGATTATCTTCTATTATGGCCAAGCAGCAATCCGGGGACCGAATCGAACTTGTTTACGGCTCGCTCGACATGCTGATTCTGCGCACCTTGCGCTGGGGACCAACTCACGGACACGGCATTGCCAAGTCCATCGAGCACCTGTCGGAAGCTGCGCTCAAGGTGGAACACGGGTCACTCTACCCTGCATTACAGCGCCTGCAGCAGGAGGGCTGGGTCAACGCCGAATGGGGCGTTTCCAAGAACAACCAGCGGGCCAAGTACTATCGCTTGACAGCAGCAGGACGCCGGCAATTGGTCGCCGAGACGTCGCGTTGGGAGCGCTTTGTGCACGCAATCACCGGAGTTCTGCGGCCAGCCGAATCCGAGGAAGGGCGATGACTGATTGACGATTTTCGATTGACGATTGTCGATTGCCCGAAAAACATGGTTGGATGGACAAAGCATGAATGTGGGGCATTGACTGACGACTGAAAACTGACAACTGAGGACTAAAGATGAGCTTCCGGCGTGAGCTTGCCAAATTCGCGGCTCTTTTTCGGCGGCGGGAGCCGGTGGACGCTCTCGAAGAAGAGATTCGCTGTCATCTGCAAATGGAGGAGCAGGAGAACCTCGAATCCGGCATGCCCCCCGAGGAAGCTCACTATGCAGCCATGCGTCGTTTCGGCAATGTGACCTTGGCGCAGGAGAGGAGCAGGGAAATGTGGGGATGGAATTCGGTCGAGACGCTCTGGCAGGACCTCCGCTACGGTTTCCGCATGCTGGCGAGGAATCCGGGCTTTACCGCCGTGGCCGTCCTCACCCTTGCACTCGGGATCGGCGCCAACACTGCAATCTTCAGCCTGATTGACGCCGTAATGCTTCGCGCTCTGCCGGTGCGCGACCAGTCAAGGTTCGTGGTGATGCGCTGGAGGGCACGCAGGTGGCCTCGCGCACATTCCACCAACTCTTATGGTGATTGTGCGCTTGGGGAAGGCGACGATAAGAACCCATCCGGCTGCTCGTTTCCTTATCCCTTCTTCGAGCTGATTCGGTCGGACAAAGAAGTGCTTTCCGGTGCATCGGCGTTCGCCGGGCCCGCTGGCCTCGTGCTCAGTGGTAACGGGCCGGCCCGCATGGCACGCGGCGAGCTTGTATCCGGAGGTTATTTCTCCACGCTGGGTGTGAGCGCGTTTGTGGGGCGCACGCTGGTCCCAGGCGATGATTCACTTTCCGCTTCGCCGGTTGTCGTCCTGAGCTACGCCTTTTGGCAGGGTGCATTCGGTGGCGACCGGTCGGCCATCGGTCGAGTCATCTCGCTGAATGCTGTCCCCTTCACAATCGTCGGGGTGACGGAGCCAGACTTTACCAGCTTGACGCCTGGGAAGAAGCAAGACATGTTTCTTCCTCTTTCCATGGCTCAGCGCCTGAACATTCCCTGGGTGACTGGCATCGACGCGCGCGCCGTTGATAACTGGTGGCTGGTGATCGTGGCGCGACTTAGACCCGGAGTCAAGCTGCAAGAGGCGCAAGCAGCAGCCGGCACGCTGTTTTGCAACGAAATGCTGAACGGCGAAAAGCCGCTGTCTAAAGCCTCGGAAGATCCTGCGATTGTTCTTATGCCGGCGCAATCGGGCCTTAACGGGGCGCGCAGCGATTTCTCGATGACGCTTTACGTCCTGATGTCCGCCGTAGGTCTCGTCCTCCTGATTGCTTGCGCAAACGTGGCTGGCCTTTTGCTTTCGCGCGCTGGGGGTCGGCAGAAAGAGATGGCGGTTCGTTTAGCGTTGGGCGCTGGGCGCGCGCGGCTGGTGCGGCAATTGCTGACCGAAAGCGTGACGCTGTCACTAACCGGAGGAGTGCTCGGAGTGCTTTTTGCGATCTGGGGCGTGCACGCCTTGACTGTCCTCATGTCAGGCAATGCGGAGCGCCCATTTCCTTTTGCGGTGGGCCCGGATTGGCGCGTTCTGGCTTTCACGATCTCTATTTCACTTCTCGTCGGAATCCTTTTCGGCGTCGCGCCGGCACTGGGGAGCACTCGGCTGGAACTGACGCCGGCGCTGAAAGAGAATGCATCGACACCACGGGGTGGGGAGATGCGCCCCGCCCGGTGGATTCATCCCGGCAAAACAGTGGTGGCAATTCAAGTGGCGCTCTCCATAATTGTGCTGATTGGGGCGGGCTTGGTAGTACGCACACTGCAAAATCTCCGCAGTATCAATCCGGGCTTCGAGACGCGCAATCTTTTGCTGTTTGGCATTAACCCAACGCTCCAGAAATACTCGGACTCCAAAATCCAAAGTCTTTACCGCGAACTGCAGGAGCGGATGGCGGCGCTGCCCGGCGTGATCTCCGTGAGCTATTCCTCGATCGCGCTGCTGAACAGGGGCCTATGGACGAGTAGCCTCCACGTGGAAGGACAGCCGGAGAAATCCACACAAGAAATGGACATGCTCGCCGTGGGACCGGACTTCTTTAAGACCTTGCGCGTTCCGATGCTCGAAGGCCGCGCGTTTACCAGCGCGGACTTCGAACAAGCGGCTCAAGCGGCGGCGGCCGGAGAATCGGCGCAACAAACTGTAACGCCCTTCGGCGTGTCGGCGGCGAATCCTTCGGCCACGGCGGGTCCGCCTATTCCCGTCCTTGTGAATGCCAGCTTCGTTCGCAACTACCTGGAGAATCAAAATCCGCTTGGCAAAAGGTTAACCGAAGGCGACAGCTTGGAAACTAGCGGCGAAGGGACAGCGGAAAAGCCGAAGATCTCCAAGGTTTGGGAGATCATTGGCGTGGCGGGCGACGCGAAGTATAACAGTTTGCGGCGCGAAGTCCATCCCACCGTCTACGTCCCCGTGACGAGCGGCCCCGTCCATTTCGAGTTGCGGACGGCGTCGAATCCCGCGGCCTTCATCGCGGCAGTACGCGAGGCCGTGAACGATACGGACAGCAATCTTCCCATCTTTGACGTTCGCACTCAGTCGCAGCTAGTCGACGACTTACTGACTCAAGAGCGCGTGATCGCGACCCTGGCGAGCTTCTTCGGCCTTCTGGCGCTGCTGCTCGCCTGCATGGGACTCTACGGCCTACTCTCCTACGAGGTGGTTCGCCGCACGCGGGAAATCGGCATTCGCATAGCGCTAGGGGCAGAACGGCGCGACGTGTTGTACGGCATCGCCGGACAGGGGCTGGAGGTAACGGCTATCGGCCTCGCGGCAGGCATTGCCGGCGGAGTGGCAGCGACGCGATTCCTGTCCAGCCTGCTCTTTGGTCTCCAGCCAAACGATCCGGCGACGGTCACTGGCGTGTCGTCGATCCTGATTGCGGCGGCGCTGCTGGGATGCTACATCCCCGCGCGCCGAGCGACCAAGGTCGATCCGATAGTGGCGCTAAGATACGAGTAACCCACGCCCCTTCAGCGGCAAAAGCTTTTTTCGAAGGGCTAATGACTTTGAACCGTCGATGTTTGTGGCCAGCCTGGGAGACTGAACCGCGCTGGCAGAAAACTGAATCAAATCGAATCCGGTTCGCATGTAGAAACTTCGTAGAGTTCTTACCGCGTTCCCTGCCGATGAGGCACTGAGAACCCTGGTCCCTTTCAAAACGATGAAATTGGCTCCTTTTTAAGCCGCTGCTGACACCAGGGGACCAAAATGCGCGCCTACGGCGAAGGCGCCTTTTGCCGCGGCCCCGTGGACTCGGGGGGGCTCAGCAAACTTCGCGTCATCGATCGGCACGTTTTGTTGGATTTGGTCGACCTGAATCGTGAACCGTCCGCCGGGCCGAGCAATCGTCCAGCGGAAGGGAACCCTGATGCCATCGGCGTCGCGATAATCTGCATAGTCAATCTGTGTGGGGTTGCGCCCAAGTGGCGTCTCGGCGTAGCGCATTAGGCGTACCAGCAGCCCCGATTGCGCGCTGAAGTACAGCCTCACAGGCGGCTGACCCGGATTTGCGCCGACGACGAGGTCCGTCTCCTGGTCGCCGATCTTTTCAGGACGTTCCACACGAAGCTGGCTGAAGACCTGCCTCACGTGGAGAGGGAAATAGAAGTCAGCATCGAGCTTTGCGCCATCGAGTTCCCCACCGCTCATCTCGCGCGTCGGCCGGCCGGGGTTGCCAAGCCACCCCACGCGGCCATCGTAGGCTGTGATGCTGTCGCCGTTCGGCAGGTGCATCACCGAGAGGCGCTTGTCCGGGGCCTTGGAGAATACTTCAACAGAAAGTTGGCGGCCGCCAAAGCCCGTGAGCGTGCCCTTCTCCACACGGGTCGAGATCCGGTGGAGAGCGTCCGCGCCGCCGAGCGCCTGCACGAACTTCTCGAGGAGTCGATCCGCGGTCGGCATCACGACGGGATTCGCCCCTCCGGCGTTCATTGCTGTGCGCGGCTCGGGTTTGGGCTCCTCTTCAGCAATGATGGGCGTCCCCACCGGATCGCTGGCTCCGTGGTGACAGGAGTAGCACGTGACTTCGCGATGCCCGTTGAAACTGTCTTTGTTGATGGCAAACATCATCTGAATCATCTTCCGCGCCGTTTGCTTTGGCTTCTTGTCGTCCTTGTCAAACGCGTGCTCCACGTGGCAGTGTTCGCATTCAACACCCAGCGAGGCCGAGATGAACTGCATTGCCGGAATCACCTGATCGGCTGGAACTCCCTTAAGAACCTGGATGTTCTTGTAAACCTCTTCCGCCACTTTGCCACCGGACGGGACTGACTGTGCCGGGCCGGACTGCGCGTGCACCATTAGAACCACCAGGGCAAGAGCCAACGCAATCCCCGCGATGCAAGAGACGGTTCGCCTCGACCTCATTCTCATGCGTGCCCCCTATGTTGAAAGGTATGAGGAAAGTATATCAGAGGCTGGGGAGGGGAGCACTATACTTACTCAGAATGACACGGCGCCGCATCAGGAGTTTTGGCCACGCGATGCCAGCGCTTTGATGCCCGCGAGGGTTTCCTCGGCTGAGCGGCCCGCAATGCGAATGAGTTTCCGGCGAGATTTCTGCCCCGAGATAATGGTCACACACGCCTGCGGCAAGCGCAGCGTGCGTGCGAAAAAATAGATGCAAGCCTCGTTGGCCTCACCCTCGGTGGGTGGTGCATGTAACTCCAGGCGGAGTTCCCCGGCAGAGTCATAGGCCAAGCGCTCGCGGGCGGAGCGAGGCTTAACCTTGAGCCAGAACGAGACCGTTTCTTGTTCGACCTTAAAGTCGGGCATGGCTCGTTGTCGGTTATCAGTAGTCAGTCGCCTGTTGTCCGTTGGAAAAACAAGGCAGGGGGCAGGGGCAATTTTGGATTTCCGATTTTGGATTACCGTCTCCCTCGCACCGACTGCCTGCTGCCTTTGAAGCGCCGCAGGTCCGGAGAGCGGGCCTACGCCCACCGAAGAGCTTCGGCCCGCAGGCAGGACATGCGCTACCCCTGTTTTCCGCCTACTGCCCACTGCCTACTGCCCACTGCCTTCTCTCCCCCTCAGATCGACCCCTCGCGCCGAAGATAGCCGTCCCCACTCGGATGAGGGTCGCACCCTCTTCAATGGCAACCTCGAAATCATGGCTCATGCCCATCGAAAGTTCCTGCATTGACACGTTCGCAACGTTTTTCGAAGCAATCTCCTCAGCCAGTTTCCGGAGCCGCCGGAAATAGGGCCGCACCAACTCGGGGTCATCAAGGAACGGCGGGATGACCATCAGGCCACGAACTTCGAGTGTTGCAAGCTGACTCACCTGCTCGGCGACTTGGATGATCTCTGACTCCCCCGCTCCCGCTTTGCTCTCCTCTCCACCCAAATTGACTTCCAGCAGCACCGGCAATCGGCCACTACCCGAAATCGCCGCATGGTCAAGCTTCTGGGCAAGTCGAGACGAGTCCACGGAGTGCACCCACTGGAACAGTTCCCTCGCGGCCTTGGCTTTGTTGGTCTGAAGATGGCCCACTAGGTGCCACGTGATGCTCAAATCCGATAGCGCCGCCGTTTGGCGTGGGCTTCCTGCACACGGTTTTCTCCAAAATCGCGCAACCCGGCATCATACGCCGTGCGGATGCTTTCCGCCGGGAGGGTTTTCGAAACCGCCACCAGCTTGACATCTTCCTGCCTGCGTCCGCTGCGCCGACACGCGGCGGCGATTTGCTCCCGCACAAGCTCCACATTTTCCTTGATACCCATATTCGCAACTCTCAATGATGAATCTGGCAGCATCCAAACCTCAGTCCTCTTCCCAAGATGCTGACCGGGAGAGTATAACAGTCTTGCGAAGACTCAGCCGGGCATAACAATCTTGCTTGGCGACGGAAGCAATCCCTCACCGATCGGGATGTAGGCCCGCCAGGGCCGATATAATGTGGCCCACGGCGATAGCCGCAGAAGCGTTAACCCAGGGTTCGTGGTCGTCGGGAAGCCCACGAAGCGGGCGGCAGCCGCAGGGGAGAATGTATCGAATAAGATGCACAAAGGGACCTTGTTCGCAGGTAACTCCGAATGTTACGATGCCTTTCTGGTCGGTTGTCTGATGTCCGTGGGCAATCGTCCCTGGCGACAAGCGGAGCTTCTGCAGAGCTACCAACCACGGACTGCGGACGAAACAGAATGAACCATGGCCTTTTCATCACGTTGGAAGGAATAGACGGGACCGGAAAGAGCACGCAACTGCGTCTCCTGGTTCAGCATTTGAAGAAGCGCGGGCTCGCGGTGCTCGTCACTCGCGAACCAGGGGGCACGAAGGTGGGCGAGCGCATTCGGAAAATCCTTTTGGCCTCGACAACCACTCGGCTTGCGCCTCTGGCAGAGCTGGCGCTCATGTACGCCGCCCGCGCGCAGCACTTACAGGACGTAATCCGGCCGGCGCTTGCCAAGCACCATATTGTTGTGAGTGACCGTTACAATGACGCCTCACTTGCCTATCAGGGATATGGGCGAAAGCTGGGAGTACAGGCTGTCCGGGCATTCGACCGCATCATCTGCGACCGCACGCAACCCGATTTGACTATTGTTCTGGACCTTGCTCCCCATCTCTCACTTAAGCGCGCCCAAGGACGCGAATTGCGGCGGGAATCGAAGCAGGGCAGGTTCGAATCGCAGGGCTTGAGCTTTCACAAGAGGGTTCGGAACGGATACCTGGCCATCGCCCGTAAAGAACCCCGGAGAGTAAAGGTTGTGCAAGCAGACCGGCCGGTGGCGGAAGTGCATACCGATATTTGTAAGCTCGTGGACTCGTTTCTGGACCGCCGGCCAATCAGACCTCGGGGCTCGGGACTGGGGAAAGACAGTGGGCAGTGGGCAGTAGGCGGAAAGCAGGGGTAGCGCAGGTCCTGCCTGCGGGCCGAAGCCCTTCGGTAGGCGTAGGCCCGTTCTCCGGACCTGCGGCTGTTCAAGGGCGGTAGGCAGCAGGCGGTCGACGCAAGGGGGAGCGTAATCCAAAATCGAAAATCCAAAATCTAAAATCCGAAATTGCCCCAGCCTCCAGTCCCTACGTTATGCCTTTTGATTCATTCATCGGAAACTCCCAAGCCCTCGCGGACGTGCGCGAGATGGCCGCTGGAGGCCGTGTTCCTGGCGGTTTGTTGTTCTCAGGTCCCGACGGGGTCGGCAAAAAAACTCTGGCGTTGATGCTGGCCAAAGCGCTCGTCTGCGAACGAAGTGACGGCAACTTCTGCGACGCTTGTCTGCGCTGCCATAAAGCCCAGGAGATGTTCACCGCTGCGCGAGAGGACCTCGCGGGCCGGAGGCAGATCAAAGACGCAGCACGACGGGTTGAAGGGTTAGTCTATTTCGATTTCCAGATCATAGAACCCATCACACGCTTCATCCTGACGGAACAAATCCGCCAACTGCGCAATATCGCTTACACCCGGCCTTTCGAGTTTCCGCGGCGCATCTTCATTATTGATGACGCACAGACCGTTCACTGGCAGGCTGTGGATCTTCTGCTCAAAGTGCTCGAAGAACCGCCGGAAACGACCTCTTTCATTCTGGCTTGCTCCAATCCTTACGAGTTGCGCCCGACCATCCGCTCCCGGTGTTTGCAGATTCATTTTCAGCCCGTGGGTGAATCTACCATCGCCGGACTGCTGGCAAAGCCGGAAGGCTTGACTAAAGCACAGCGAGTCCTGGCGGCGCGCGTGGCGGCTGGCAGCGTGGCCAAAGCCAGGAGTTTCGATCTTGCGGCATATGAACGGCACCGCAAGCCCTGGTTGGAATTCTTGGAAGCTGTAGCGCGTCGTGCTCCTGGTTCCGCCGGCGCCGCGGGCTCTCGATCGCTTTTTGATTCGGCAAAAGCGCTTGCCGAGAACCGGGACGATTTCGAAACAACACTGACCATCGGCTATTCCCTTCTGCGGGACCTCCTTCGGGTGCTGTCGCAGGGGCCGGAAACCGAAGTGACCAACGTGGACGTGCTTCCGCGCCTTGAGGGCTGGGCTGCCAGCCTGGGACTCCAGGGGATTGAATTCCTGAAGTCCGGCCTCGACCAGGCCTACCGCCTCCAGATCCGCAACATAAACCAGCAACTCGGTTTTGAAGCGCTTGGGCTAGAGGTTTTGGGGAGAGCCAAGGACCTTTCTCGTTGAAGGCACGGACAGCCTCTCAGGTTGGCCACCCGCGATTGACGGGAGCGCAAAACCGGGCAAAAGACGATCACCCTCACGGGATGTCTGCTAAAGAGATTTTGTGAAGCATCCTAGACACACACCCGGAGGGTGAACGATGGAAGCAAGCCTACCGTAATCGATTCTGCCTATCAAGCTGGAAAGGAGCCGGGCCCGCGGACTCGGCGACCCGGAAGGGCGGGGTTGCACGGGCTGCGGAGAAACGCTTCCAAACTGCGAGCAGCGGTTGTGTAAGCACGGTGTGCGCGAACGCACAGGAGCGGGTAGCCACGACACGGTTCGCGCGCCGTGGGCTTTCTCAACGCCCATGATCGCACGAATCCGCGGCATTAAGGGCATGCCGTGGCTACCCGCTGATCCACAGCCCGATGCGCCCGAAGGTCCGCACTGGGACTACAACTATCGCGGTTCCGGGACAGAGGGCTGGCGGATCTATCCGAATGGCACGATCGTGCCCAAATAATAGGAGGCGAGATGACGCTGAAGCCATTTGAATTTGGTCCTGAGGGCCTCGCTTGGGTTCGAAAGTGCCTCTCGGGTGGAAACACGCTCTCTAAATTATTGCTCAAGCTGCCCCTGGAAACTGGGCGCGTCTACACGTACCTCCCAGATGGCCTGGCCCCTAGCAGACGAACGATGTTCGAATCCGGTGGCATCTTCGGTAAGACGGGGTCGGAACTGGACAGGCGTTGGAGGACAGAAGTCCGAAGTTACCTTAGTGCGTCGGAGGATAGAGTTTGCATCGTCGAAGACATCGCTCAAGTAGATGAGGCCGGTCTTGACACGAGTGATGAAGCTTTTTTCAGTTACGGCAAGGAAGTCTATGATTACTTAACCTACCGGGGCCAGGATCTGAATCGGATCCGCTTCACGATGTCGAAGGGCCGACAGTACCCCTCTGTTCACTTGCTCACAAAGATTCCAGAGGGGGCCACAATCCACCAGCGGCAAGAAGTGTCACGGCACGTCCTGGAGGAGCTTGCTGCAAACGCGAGTCGAATAATGGTCGGTGCCTATGACGAAGAGAGCTACCTGGTATTGAGCGCCGGACCGAAGCATTGAGTCCTATGCTTCAGCAGTATGACTTAACCGAAGAAGCGTTCGTCTACATCCGCAATTGCCGAGCAGGGGGCAATGCCCTCGCTAGCGTACTGGGCGCCACCCCTTTAGAAGTCGGCTGGCTGGCGCAGACTCCGCTTTCTGGGGGTCTGCGATCTCCCGAAGGGACTCTCGTTTGTTTTGCGAGGTCGTGCAATAACCCCTGCCTCTACCAGATGCGTTCAGAGCAAGGTCACGGTATAGAATCTGGCGGGTGCCTCAGGCGGAGACGTGACGGCCTTCTTCGATCCGCCCACCTCGATTTCCGCCTGAATGTAATAATCCATCAAGGGGCCTGCCTCCTGCCATTTGATCTCGCCGGCATAGGTTCGCCTGTGGGCCAGGCTCATGGGGGAAGGACTCCAGTTGTCCAGGTCCTTCGAGCGAGTGAAGAGTGTGATGCTGACCACCTGCCCCGCTCCCGGAACCACGGCTGAGAGTCGCGCGCGTTCGCCTTTGCGGAGCACCGTTGGACGCGTGGGGACGAAGGCTCGAGGAGTTACTTTTGCGTCGCGCTGGCGCACTTCCGCAAACAACCGCTCCGTTTCGGGTGGTAGCTCGCCCAGGAACTCTTTCATCGAGGCCCGCAACCGGTACAAGGCCAGCCGCTCGTACTTGTTATGCATCGAAGCCAGTTGGCCAAGATCATTCCGAGTGCTCACAATCTCCTGGTAATCGAGAAGGACCTCTCGGACCAGAGGCGCCAACCGGAGCCAGAGCGGCACGCCTTCTGTCTCCATCAGGCTGCGCGCTTCGTCCGCTTTGTTCTGCTTCTTCAATTCACTCGCCTTCTGAAGTTTCTGATTCAGACGGAACGCCAGCGACCACGACTCGGAATAAGGAGTGAGAAACTCGACGAAGCGCGCAAGGTAATTGAGGCGCTCCCGCTCCGCCGGGCTGGAAGCAGAAGCGGTCAAAGCGCGAAGCTGCCGCCCCACCTCTGCTTGCGATTGCTTAACGCTCTCGGGCGGTTCGTAACCGTTCCAGAACTGGAACGCCTCATCATAGTCACCTGTGAATTCGTGGATTTCGCTGTGACCATCCTTGACCTCGCCCGTCCACGTGCACAGAATCAGGCGGTCGCGGTCCGTGTCGTCCAGGACCTTCGCCAATTTGCCGGCTCGTGGTTCGCGGGCCTGGGCCGAGGCAAAGGCCTGGAAGAATTTGGTGGGGGTCAAATCTTTGTTCCATGAGTAGCCTGCCTGAAACCCGGCGTCAATATCCATGATTCGATGCCGCCAGTGGATTCCCAGCAGGCCCTGGCACCCATATTGTTCCGCCAGATCCATATCGCGCACGAAGCGGGCAACATGGAACTGAGGCAGCCACATGGCCGGATCATCTTCGAGCCAGGGAATCGGCCAGCGCTCACGAGACTCAAGTTTTCCGTACTCTTCGCTCACGGGGTCCCAACCCAGGTTGTCGCTCAGCGAAGAAAAGATGATGTCTTCCGGCAGCGCCTTATGGAAGTAACCGAAGTGCCGAACCACGCCGCCCCAGCCGGAAATCACCAGGCGTTTCTCGGGCGCGTGGCGCTTCAGGAAATCGTAGGCTTGCTTGAAAGGACTGACTGAGAGTGGGACGTTCGCCTTCTGGCTGGCCCAACTCATCCCCTCATCTTCCCACAACCAGACGTAATCCAAGGTGGGGTAAGCCTCCAGGAGCCGTCCCAAACGCGCTTCCAGAATGTCCTTTGCGGCTACCGAATCGGGATCGATTCGCGGCCCGGGAATCTTTGGGTCGCTCGAAGCATAGAACGCTTCCGGAGGAGTGGCGCGGTAAATCTCATCGGGGACTTGATAAGGCTCGAACCCGACGCCAGCGCGAATGCCAAGCTGCTTGGCGTACTGAAAGGCCTCCTTCCAGAGTTGCTGTGCAAGTTCTTCGGCCTCCCAGCAACTCCTGGCCTTGGTGGTGGCTTCGGCGCCAAAGACTTCGTCCGCGAAAAAGTCGGGCGCGCCCATGCCATAACGCGAAGTACGTTCCGGCAGGTACCCCCAGCGGTTCGTGGCGGTGGTGTCGGTGTAGGCCAGATGCCCTGCCCCGGCATATTCAAAGGAAAGGAATGACTCAGCCCATTGATTCGCGCCGGAGTAAACATGCACACCCAGGGTATTGAACCGCATCCGGACCATGGCCTCGAGGTAAGCGCGCCAGTCTTCGCGGTTGTAAACCGTCACACAATTGAGGAAGTCCGGCCAGGGCACAAGTCCACGCGCGTTGTAGCGGGGCTGCGCTTGCCAGGGATCGCCGGCGGGCGGCAGATTGAGGGTCCGCGCCGGATCCAACGGGTAGACTTCGCCGTCCAAGCCAAAGAAGGCTCCCTGGCGCTCCAGGAAATTAAACACTGCGTAGAGAACAGCCTGAGGTGTGGCGCCGGTCAACCGGACCCGGGCAGCCTTGCCGTCCCCGGACTCGCGAGAGATTTCGGAGGCTTCAGGATGCTTAAAGCCTCCTTTCCTGACGGAGAGAGCGAAGATTAGCCCGGACGCCGGCTGTTCACCTCCACCCATGAGAGCTTGTACAGGTTCCCGGGCGAGCCCCAGGTTTCGCAAGCCGCGCGCCAATTCGCACGATGCCAACTGCTCCGGAAAGCTCGAATTGGGTTCGCGAAGGATCCATACGGTATCTGTCGATCCGAACTTGGCCTGCATCTTCAGGCCGCTGGAATCTGCTGCCGGACCGGCCGGCAGATAAGCCCGGATGGGCTGGCCCTTCCTTCTTTTCAGGAAAGGCTGCATTGGCAACTAATGGCGCCGCTCCCAAGCCGAGAGCGGAGCTGTGAAGGAATTGACGCCGTCCAATGCGTTGAAATGGATTCATGATGCCACCCCCAATTAAGAAGTTCGAAATTTCGTATAGCGATGTCTTCGGCTATCCTCGCAGGACTATTTGCACTATGTAGGTCCGTTTCGGCTCTGGGGTCAGCTTGAGCTGATAATAGCCACCTCCACTTAACGGGATGCCTTTGTTGTCCAGGCTGGCTGAAGGAAGCAGGCCGGTTCTCCAACGAATGTCCAAATCGGCGCCGCGATAGTGAATTCGGGCCCTCGCGGGCAAGATCCGTTTGGGAACAGAAGCGCGCAGGCGAAGTTCATCACCGAAAGTTTCCACCCCCAGGACGCCTTCGAAGAAACCCCATAGAAAGCCCCCATTGTTCATCAGAAGGCCTGCGCAGTCGTTGGGTTCGCCGGTCTTTCCGTCGTATGCTTCGAAAAAGCCAGTGTCTGTTACCCTGGGGTGAGTCGCCAACAATTCCGCGACTCGCAGAGCGCCGGTCACGTCGCCCGTCTGTCCACGGGCCCGCATATCCGGCGCTGAAACCAGGGGCCAGATACCACCATTCCAATAATAGTCCGGCCGGTTGCTGCACAAACCGTCCCCAAAAACCCCAATCCGGACCCGGCACGGGACGACTTCCTCGATCTCTACGACTATGGCTGTCCAGTTTCTTGAGGATGCGCGAGCGCTTGTTCGCGGTCGGCCAAACCACAAGCCACCGCATGCAAATTATTTCCGGTTATCCAGTCGTCGTGTGCAGTGCCGTTCTTTTCCACCCACGCAAAGAAGCCGTCGGTCTTGCTGTTCCACAGAATTCGTCTAACCGACTCACGCACTTGCGCTGCATGCCTGAAGCGCCGCGCAGCCTTATCCTTCATCCCGAGGATACTCTCAAGCAATCCCAGCCTCTGAAGTGCGTCGTAATAAAACATGGAGGCTCCGAAATCCTTCCATGTATTGGCTACCGTGTCGCCAATGTAGGTCAAGCTCGAACAAGCGCCCACTCCTCTACCTGGCGGATCGGTAAACGATTCCGTCCGCCCCTCTAACAAAAGGTCTCCATCCAAGTCCCGCTCTGCAAGATAGTTGGCAACTTCCACACACTTCGGGTACAGATCGAAAGCGAACGCCCGATCGCCAGTTATTTCGTAAATCCGAACAACTTCGAGGATGAATTCCGCACAGCGGTCCAAATCGATGCCGCCGTCAGGGTTGAACTTCGCATCCCGGCCGTCAGCAGACACTGCGTAGGGTACGGGGGGACGCCCTGGACCAATCCGCACATGCTGGGCAATCTTTCTCAACTCTTTGCGGAAGACCTCGTGTTGGTCCTCACCACCGATGAAAACCCCACCTTGCAGGCCGAAATACAAATCGTTTAGCCAAGAGGCGCGGCCCCATTTTTGTCCGGCGTCACCGCAGTGGGTTTGGTCATTAATGGTGCATCTCAGGATGCCGGTCCGAGATTTCCTCAGGGCGCCCAGCAGGCTTGTATTGGAGCATTCCAACAGTCCGTAGTCTTCGATGGTGGCTGATCTTTGGCTAATTGCCGCGCGACCGAATGACCGCTGGGTCGATTCACCGAATTCCGCAGCCACTCCTGCTCCTGCGGCCAATTGCTTTAGGAAATTCCGTCTCAGCATGTGCAAATCTGTTTACAGGAGTTAGCCCTGAGCGAACTGCGGAGATTCTTCGCTCAGGATGACGAGTGAAGGGCTCAGAATGACTACGAACGGACTCCCCTGAAAATCAACCCACGCGCGTCGTGCCCGCGAAAGCAGGAATCCGGTTTTTCGGGGATTGACGTCGCCCCCCGCTCTGCCGCTCCAGCAGAGAATCTGATAGCGCTCCCTGCTTCACCGTTAACGTTCGCGTGATGCTAGATTATGTGTGGGCTCCGTGTCAATCGGTCGGCGGCATGTCGCCGCAACCAGTCCCCTACGGTACCTGCATCCGGCACCGCTCGCAGCCCCAAGTTCTCCAACACCTCTTGCCTGGCCCGCAACTCCCGCAGGTCTTCCAGCCGCCGCCCGCCGGCGTGCAGCATCCACACCAGGGACTGCACGAACTGGCTGGGCCGATACCCTCGCCCCGAGCCCGGAACCGCCAACTGCTCGTCCACGCGCTTCCACACTTTCAGTGCTTGCGCCATCTCCTCCAACACCATCAGCCCGCCCAAACTCGTCAGACGTTCTGCGCTCTTTTCCAGCTTGATGGGCAGAATCAGTTCAGGTAAGCTCGACTGCATCGTTCACCCTCCCGGTGTGGGTCTAAGAATTCTCGCAAATTCTCTATACCACACATCCCGCGAGGGTGAGCGTGTTTATAGCCCCTTTTTCACAAAATCAATCGCGATTGTCGGGCGGCATTAGTACTTTGCCTGGGTGACGCGCCCCTCGGTTTCGCCGCGCAACCAGACGTAAAGCGGCGCGCGGGGGAAGGGTGGCGGCCACGGCAACTCGATCTGCAAGCTCTGTTCCTGTGGGTCTCCCGCAACGGGAGTGGGAAATCCCTGCACAGGATAACCGTTCTTAGCATCCCACCCCGTCTTTTCGATGGTCTGCAACTCTTGGCCGGTAAGGCTTCCGAGGTAGAGACGGCCGCGATCCTTCTCATCGGTGAGTAGAAATTTCTCAATGCGCGGCAGGCGGATGACCCGTCCCAGAGTGTAGGGGTCTGAGGTCCCGGTCTCCTCGGTGGTTGCCGTCACCCTCAACTGGCAACCGGATTGGCCCACCGATCCGGGATCGAGGGACAGATACAGGGTGCCTTCACCGGCAAAGTCTAATTGCGCTGTCCCGCTCCGTTCTCCAGGATGGAGAGAGAGCGGCTGCTTCACGTAGCCCGCATTGGCACAGTTCAGGTCGACTGTGGGGTAAGGCCCGGCGTATTCAGTCCGGATCGCAAAACTCGCGGCCGTACCAGCGAGGATTTCACCTTGGCGCAATGCGACATCCCCGGTTTGAGACGCGGACTCATTCACGCTGATGATCTTCGGCCGCGGCCCCGCCACCTGCAGGACATTGGAAAGTCTCAGCGAACTGTGAAGCCCCGAAACTTTTGCACTCGCGTCAAGCTTATCTCCTTTCTTGGCCGTCGCCAGCAATTGGACAATGGCCTTTCGTTCATTTACATTCCGGGCATCCGCCGGCACTGGAGACAGGATCCACGTCGCGCCTTCGCTGTACAGCCCGTCAATCCGCTCGAGTCCAGTCCCTTGCAGTGTAAGAGTCTGTTGCTGCTCCTCGAGGTTAACTCGCAACGGGAGATTGGAGAGCGTAGGATTCGGGGGATGGATGGTGATCGGAAGGTCATAGGTTGAGCCATTGGTCTGGGTCAGTCTCAGGAGATAGGAGCCGGCGTGCAAAGCAGAGGTATCGACGTCCACCTCCGCGGTTGTCAGCTCTGCGGCGCCATTGCCCTTGAGAAGTCTGATCGGAAGTTCCCTCGGTGTTGTCGTGGTGTCTCCAGAAGGCACGATTGCAGCCTTGTGGACGAACTCAAAATCCGCGCCCGTCAGTTGAATCTTTATTGGGCCACTACCTTCCACCAAGCGGTCCTCCGAATCTGCGTTGAGCTTTGCGTGAGAGAAATCCCCAAAGGAACGCACGCTGACGGCGCCCGCCACTTCGAGGGGGTCCCAGTCCCACTTGGCAGCCAGACGATACTGCCCTTCCGGGAGTTTCGTGTGGCTGAGATCCAGTTCGAGAGAGTCATCGGAAGCTCCCACCGTTACCGTCACAGGAACAGCAACCGTGTGGCCCGGGGAAACCAGTTGCCAGTCACGGGCGCGCGGGAGAATCTTAAGCTCGCTGGGGTTTGCGCACTCGACTTTAATGGTGGATTTCCAACCCAGTGGGAGGCACACGCCCCCAGGCAGCGAGGCCGTGGGCGCACCCACATCCGGAACACGCAATACCCAGAGATAGGCGGGTCTGGTGCGTGGCCTTACCTTTTGGTCCTTGGCACAAAGCGCCAGCCCGTTACTGTCGGTGGACTGCGTGAACGCCGAATGAAAATCGGTGTCAGGAAACATCATGACGCGGAGGTTTACAAAGAGCGCCGCGCCTCCGGCTGCGAGACCGACTGGTGTGCCCAAGAAGAGGGCCGCCACAGACGACGCCAACCCCGCAGACTGCGCTACGAACACCGCGCGGTCCGAGGTAAGCGGGTCGTAGCTGGACATTGAGGGGAGTACAGCCCGAAGCAACTGAGCCGCCTGCTGGTCAGTGGGAACTGTAGTATCCAGTTTTGGGACCGCCACGCCGTACTCAGCGGAAAAGCCACTCAAGGCTGCGTTCATATCCGTTCCGGGAGTAGGTGATTCCTCAATTCTTGAGAGCGTCTGAACCAGCGCTTCCACCGTTGCCGTTTGCTGCGCATAATCCGCGAGCTGTGGGATCAAGTCTTCGTTCTTCCCAACCAGTGAGCTCACCTTCTTCACATCCAGCCCGTGCGGACCGAAAACGACACCCACGATGGATGCCCGCGCTGGAATCACCCATTCCGCGGGGCTCTTCGCAGGCTCTGCTTTCAGCACGACGAGTTCCTTCTGCTTCGCCTTGTCCTTGTCCTGTCCTTATCTTTGCCTTTGTCCGTGCCTTCGTCTTTGTCCTCGCCCCCTTTTTGGATTGAGGGTTTGGCAGCAGGAACGAGCAAGATCGCGACCTGCGCCTTGTCCTTAATGGGACCAGGCACATGGATCGGTTCATATTTCAACTTGTCACCCGCCGAGATGACGTTCACGGAGCTTAGTGGTAATGGCAGGCCTTTTCCTTCCGGTTGGAGTAACAACCGAAAAGTGCTGACCGACACACCTCCAAGACAAGGAGGCAAAGTAGCAGCCAGATCATGAGCTGGGAGCATTGCGATAATAGCCAACATCGAGAGCAGTTGTCTCATTCCAAATTTACCCCTATCAAATCATTCTGCCTTTCGCACACGCCGTAAAGCCTCAGGAAAAGAGCTAATAAGTCCGGTTTTCCAATGCGGTGACGACATGCGCACAGGGTCGACGCTCAAACATGACAGGATTCCCGTTACTGGAAATCCCCGGGAACTAAAACTATACACCTATCTGTTTTGTTGCCAACGGCGCCCTTTGGGTTTTCCCTGGCGGGACTGTGCCAAAAACTCGTGGGTCCAGAAACAACACGGGGCTGGTACAATAGCAAGATGCTCAACATCCGAAAAGCAACTCCCAACGACATCCCTCTGATCCTTCAATTCATTCGGGAGCTTGCCGAATTTGAAAAGGCCCCGGAGCAGGCGGTGGCCACCCCAGAAGACTTATGGCAGCACGGTTTCTCCGCGAATCCCAAGTTCCGCGTGTTGATTGCTGAATGGGACGGCCAACCGGCGGCGTTTGCGCTGTTCTTCTATCACTACTCCACCTGGGTGGGCCGCCCGACGCTGTTTCTCGAGGACCTGTTTGTCCGGGTGCGATTCCGAAGCAAGGGAATCGGCAAAGCCCTGCTGCTGCATCTGGCGAGAGTGGCGGTGGAAGAAGGCTGCGGGCGCTTCGAGTGGCAAGTCCTCGACTGGAACACGCCCGCCATACGGTTTTACGAATCGCTTGGGGCCAAACTGCTGAAGGAATGGCTCACCATGCGCGTAAGCGGTGAAGAATTGAGAGTACTCGCCTCCCCGAATGAGGATTGAGATTCAGCCACGACGGAAGTTCCGCAACGAGCAGAAGTCAGCAGTCACGCTAGGGTGGCCCGGCACTCAAATTTGGATACAACAGTGGTGTCTTTTGGGTGGCCTCCCTTGCGAAATTTCGGTCATCCGTGCGAAAACGGGAATTCAGTCCGAAAACCCATCCATCTTTTTCGATGTTTGATACGTCATTATAACTGGAGGTCTATTTCAATAATGGTACAATTTGTCACTGAATACCTGGGGCAGGGTCACCAGGAGCTGTCTCAATTGTTGAATGAACTTCAAGGAGATGTACAGGTGCTCCACTTGGCGCGTGATTTCGAATCGACTTCTGAGCGCCTGCGGAAATTGTCAAAGAAGATCGCGACAGTCTTTCACACTCAGATCGAGCAGCGGGAACAGGTTCTTTATCCTGCTTTGGAAGGACACATGCCGGGCATCGAGGCAACATTGGAACGCATGCGGCACGAAAACGATGCGGGCGAAGTTGCGGAGAAGGCATTTGCCCAGTGCATCGAGCAGTTCGCGAAGACAGGCAAGAACAGGCAGGAAGTAATGAAGCGCGGACGGAGCTATATTCAGTGGGTGCACGCGCATCTGCTGCGGGAAAACGGGCGTCTGTTCCCACTCGTCGAACGCGGCCTCGATCCGGAAACTCAACAGAAAGTCTGCCACTCGATGGAGGAACTTAGCCAGGAAACCTCCTCTTCTGTAGCGCAGAGGACACTTTCAGCGCGGGCCTAGGATGCATTTTCGTTCTTCCTGCCTTGAGGCAGGGAGAAGCCCCGCGCGGGCGCGGAAGTCTGCCCCTAACAGGCCTCCGCGATCCGCCTCGAAGGTCGCAGGTGCAACTTCATTCCCGCACACCCGTGGGCAGGCCCTGAGCCTGCCCATAGGGGGGCGACCGATCACAAGACAACGCGACCGAGTGCCGACGCAGTGGCGTTTCTCGGTATAGCCTGCGGCTCCCATTTCGTGTATGGTAGTGTGTCAATCGCATGGGAGGTGAGCCGTGTCATCCGTCGTCGAACTTACACCGCCCGCAGCAGCAGAATCAGCCCGGAGCCGCCAGGTGGCGCCGCGCAACGTCGCTGTGGACGCATATCGCGGACTTGTGATGTTGCTCATGATGGCTGAAGTGCTGCAGTTTTCGCGAATCGCCCAGGCTTTTCCGGGGAACTGGTTCTGGAGAATTCTGGCCTTTCACCAGACGCATGCCGAGTGGGCGGGTTGCTCGTTGCACGACACGATTCAGCCGGGGTTTTCATTCCTGGTGGGCGTGGCGCTGCCCTACTCGATTGCCAGCCGTCTGGCGAAGGGCGCAACGTTCGCCAAGCTGCTCGGGCACACCCTGTGGCGGGCGCTGCTGCTGATCGCGCTGGGAATCTTTTTGCGCTCCTTGCATAGTCCGCAGACCAATTTCACATTCGAAGATACGCTCACTCAGATCGGACTGGGCTATGCGTTCTTGTTCCTGCTCGGGTTCCGTTCTCCACGCTGGCAATGGACTACGCTCGCCGTGATCCTGGTGGGCTATTGGCTGGCTTGGGCGTTGTATCCTGTGCCGGGTCCCGGATTCAACTGGCAGGCTGTGGGAGTACCGCTGAATTGGGCGCATCACTACACGGGGTTCGCCGCGCACTGGAACAAGAACAGCAATCTGGGGCAGGCCTTCGATCTGTGGTTTCTCAACCTGTTTCCGCGCCCGAAGCCGTTTGTCTACAACGAGGGAGGATATTTGACGCTCAGCTTTATTCCGACGCTGGGCACGATGATTCTTGGCTTGGTTGCCGGCCGTTGGCTGCGCGCTGCCGCGCCGCGAATTCCGATGAAACGCCTGCTGATCGCAGGTGTGATCGGCATCGCCGCCAGTCTCCTGTTGCACGTGACCGGCGTCTGCCCGGTGGTGAAGCGCATCTGGACGCCGAGTTGGACTCTGTTCAGCGGCGGACTGTGTTTCCTGTTCCTGGCGGGGTTCAGTTGGGTGATTGATGTAAGAGGGTACAAGAAGTGGTGCTTTCCCCTGGTGGTCATCGGGATGAACTCAATCGCGGCCTACCTTATCGCGCACTTGTTTGAGGATTTCATTGTCGATTCTTTCCACATTAACCTGGGCCAGCATATCTTCCAGGTTTTCGGGACGGCGCTGGAACCCTTGACGCAGGGCGCGGTGGTGCTACTGACGTACTGGGCGATTCTCTTCTGGATGCACCGCCGGAAGCTTTTCTTGAAGATCTGAGCCAGCCGGGATTTCTAACCACGTTTGTACATTCTTTGGGGGCTGCAGGCAGGGTGTGGCTTCAGACCCCATCGCCACTTCATTCTTGCCCGTCGCGGTGTTTCAGCGTTGCCGCCTCGGAGGAAGACCCCGGCGCAGTCTGAGCCGGAGTTGTCGCCGTTTCTCCCGATGATGAGGCGGTGGTTGCCAGCTCCGACGGTTTGTACTTGGGCTCGCTGACATAACCGCGGACGTCGTCCTTGCCGATGCTGTTGATCACGACTTGCAGGGGCTGGGAATAGCCTTCGGGGTAGAACAGAATCGGCTCGTACAAGTCAACGTGCTTCTTGCTCACTTCCGAGTCATTCACGATCATCATGAGGTCGCAGTACTTGTGCTTGGAATTGGATTTTCGCAGCGAGATACTTATCGGCCCTTCTCTTTGGAACTGCCTCGATTTCGGCAGGTCAAACTCGGTGAAGTTACGCTCTCCTTTTTTCTCGAGCGCCACAAGCTCGTCGTGGTTCTTCGCAATTGACCCGTTCAGGTCGTCGCGTGTCGACCGCAAGTTGCTCTCCAAGTCCGTGCGCGCTTTTTCGACGGAGTCCTTTGCCTCCTGGATTTCGCGCTGATGTTCGGCTATTAGCTTTTGCTGTTCGTTCAATTGCGATTGAATCTGCTTGTGCCATGGTTCTTCGACACGATGGTTCTTTACAACAGTGGTGTGCTTTCGGGGATGGCTCTGCACCGTGCTTGGCTGGGCGACGGGAGCTTGCTCCGCCGTCTCTGAATTCACTGATGGCGGAGTTGCGGGTGCAGACGCGGACGCAGACGCAGATTCCGCAGCGAGTAGTTTCTGGCTCAGGGCCTGAACTTGACCCCGCTCCTGGTTTAGTACAGCGCGCAACTCATCCCGACTGGCAGCAAGCTGGTTGAGCGAACGGTGCTCCACGAGCGCGTAAGCAAGAACCGTGACAAAGCCCACGAGTATCAAGGCGATGGCGATTTTGTGGCCACGCTTGGGCGGAAAGTCTTCGACGTACTGTTCCTTATTGTTAATCGGCTTCTCTTCCATGTGTGCTCTCCAATGAAATTTTTTTCTCAGCATAGTCAGACACTATTGGAGCAATCACTCTGCCAAAAAGGGGGCCATATAATTGCTTTGTGATTTGAGAGTTACGGGACATGCCCGCACAAGGGTCGGTTCCCGTCGAAGCCAAAACTACATAGTTGAAGAAGAATTTGCTCGCTTCCGATTTGGTCTGGGGCTGCTGCTTGAGATTCGGTAGTTCTTGAGGAATTTCCGCCCGCAACAGGTGGAAAGGAACTGCGGGGATTCTTCTTCCGCAAAAAACGGCGTCCTCAGATTGACCCCGGGGAGCGAGTCAGGCGGAATCTTCAAGGAGTTTGATAAGGGCGTGGAGGGTCTGATTGACGGGTGTCGCCACACCCACCTGCGCGCCGCGCCGGGCCACATAGCCGTTCAGGGAATCGATCTCAGTACGCTTTCCACGGGCGAGGTCCTGAGCCATCGAGGAGGTCGCGTTGGCCATGGTTTCGGAAATCTTCAGGGTTGTCTCGACCATGTTAACTTCCGGCAGTCGAACGCCGGCGGCACGTGCAACGGCGACGGCTTCTTCGATAGCCTTTACCATCACCTTGCGCGTCCAGGAATTCCCCACAACACGGTGGTACCTGGCGCGCCCCAAAGCCGAAATCGCGTTGTAGGCGCAATTGATAATCAGCTTCGACCAGAGCTCGCCCTCCACGTTCTCCGAGACACGGCACGGAACGCCCGCGCGCTCGAAAAGCATCGCGACGCTTTGCAGTTGGCATTGGCGATTCCCGTTTTCTTTAGCACGCCCGGGGAGATCCCCAGGATGAGATCTCCCCGGCCCGAGTGCTTTACGCGCCCCGGCCCGGTCATGGCCGCAGCCACGTAAACGGCTGCCGCAATCGCATCGATTTTGGCCGCGGCGCGAATTCGCTCGACGTTGTCCACCCCGTTTTGAAGACTAACAAGGGCGGCGGTCGGCGCAATATGCGGTGCAAGGGATATCGCGGCCTCGTCAGTGTCGAGCGCCTTCACGCAAAGGAGCACAATCTCTGCGTCCTTTACGGCGCTGACCTCAGTAGTGGCCGAAACGGGAATTCGCTGTTGAAAATGCAGCCCGTCAAAGAATAAGCCGTTGCGAATGACGGCTTGGACGTGCCCTGGCCGACCAATGAGGGTAACAGGCGCGCCAGCGCGCGCCAGCATTCCGCCAAAATAGCAGCCGACGGCGCCCGCGCCCATAACGGCAATCCGTGGCCAGGAGTTTTCTCGCACGTAGCTACCCACTCCACAGGTGATGCGAATATTCTAACCGAACGCATGAGCAGAAGTCAGGATTCAGTTAGCTGCGATTGGCATGTAGCGGCGATCCCCGCGCAGGTGATCGCCATCTGGCAGCCTAAAACCGCCATTGCACGCCGCTCTAGAGCCGGTTGCTCTTGACTTTTCAATCACAATTTGCTTAATGACAAGTCGCCCCAAATCTTCCGCACATCCAAGGAGGACGCAATGGCATTAAGCAACCGTCACAATGTCTTGTGGAAGAGTCTTGCGTTTGTGGTCTTGCTGGTGATACCGATGCCTGTTTGGGCTGTCCAGGGCAGCGAGAAAAAGAGGGAGGAGAATCCGTCCCCTCCGCGGCACGAGGTCCAGCGGGAAGAACACCACGTTGCAACGCCGAAGGCGCAGCAACCAAAACCCGTACCGCAGTACCAGCAATCCGTCCAACAGCACAAGGTTGTTACACCGAGGGAGCAGCAGCCAAGGACCCTGCCGCAGTATCAGCAATCCGGGCAGCAGCACCAGGTTGTTACACCGAAGGCGCAGCAGCCAAGGACCCTACCGCAGTATCAGCAATCCGGGCAGCAGCACCAGATTATTACGCCGAAGGCGCAGCAGCCAAGGACCCTGCCGCAGTACCAGCAATCCGGCCAGCGATACCAGACTCAGCAGCAGGCTCAGCCAAGGATGCTAACCCCCGCGCAGTCCCGGCAGCAAATGCAGGACCTGAACCGTAACCGGGGAAGCATGAGCGGAATCAACCGAAACCCCTTGCCGCAAGGGCAAGTGACGACACGCGCTGATGGCAGCCGAACCATTCTTGCCAGCGGAGGGCGACAATTCCAAGTGCGTCCGAATGGGACGGTGGCGCATGTTTCGTTAGCTGGCGGCAGGACTGCATCCTTCCGCCCGGATGGTAGGGTTAGCGCGATCCAAGCCGGTGGGATGCAGATTAATCATGGGCTGCGGGGTGAGCGTCGAATTGTAACCGTGCGTCCTGATCACAGCCGGGTGGTGAGCATGGGGCCACACCACGGCTATGTGGAGCGTCCGTACATGACGCGGGGAGGCCGGACTTACGTCCAACGGACCTACGTGGTGAACAATGTAACTTACACACGCGTGTATCGCTCTTATTACTACCGCGGCGTGCCTTACTACGCTTATGTGCCGCCTTATTACTACCATCCGAGGTTTTATGCGTGGGTTTACAGTCCCTGGCGAGTCCCGGTTTATTATAGATGGCCATGGTTCGCCGCACCCCCGCCCTGGTATGCGTACTACGGTGGCTACTTTGCGCCCCTGCCAATGTATCCCACCGCTGCATTATGGCTGACCGATTTCCTCCTGGCTGAGGACCTGAGGCTCGCTTATGAGGCTCGGAGGGACGCCGAAGCCAATGCGGCGGCCCAGGCTTATCAGCCGCCCCCGCCCGCCGCGGAAGGACAAGGATACACAAGCCAGATCACTCCTGAGATGAGGCAAGCCATCGCAGAGGAAGTTCGGGCACAGCTAGCAGCCGAACAACAGCGTGCGGCGACTCCTCCGCAGCCGGCCCCGAGCAGCCCCGAAGCACCACCGGCGGCGCTCGATCCTGCTCGGCGTCTCTTTGTGGTGCCCGGCAATCTCGATGTGGCAACCGTCGAAGGTCAGGAATGTGAGCTCACCGCTGGAGATATCATTACCCGCCTCGACGACACGCCTGATTCTAACAACAAGGTGCGCGTGAGCGCCTCCAGCAGCAAGAGAGGTGACTGCGCTGTGGGATCTACGCTAATGGCCGATGTGAACGAGTTGCAAGAGATGCAAAATCAATTCGGCGAGAAGGTTGATTCCGGACTTAACGCGCTTTCGAATAGTTCGGGTAAGGGCGGCCTGCCACCTGCTCCCGACACGGGCACATCGCCTGGGGAAGTTCCAGCGCCGCGGCCGGACGCGAACGTAGGTGGCGCGCTGCAAGCCCAACAGCTACAGGCCAACCAGGCCGAGTCGCAAGTCGTGCAAGAGGCTGCCCCAGGCGCGCAAAACTAGAGCTAACCCCCTGGTCGGCCGGTGGCACGGTCGGGGCTTTAGAAGCTGCGGAAAAACGCTTCCAAGCTGTCATTCCGAGCGGAGACTTCATGATCCTTCGGCTCGCCGCTGTGCATGAAAGTGGCTGAGGTGAAACTCACCGGTAGCGTCTGGAAGGGCGGGGCTTTAGCCCCGCCCTGGAGTTTCTACATTTTTCACGCGGCAGCGGCCTGCGTCATGGTGCGATCGGTGAGCTGAAAGCCCAGGGGCTGGATCAACTCCGGATGCTCCACCATTTCCTTGCGCAGCAGCGTCACCAGGTCGAGGCAAGAGGGCCGGTGGGACTTGCGTCGCCATTTGGGCAAGGGTTGATAGGCGGCACCGCGTTCGATGCCGAAGGTTTGCAGTGCGGCCAGCAGCAGGGCGCTGTAGGCGGCCACCACCAAGGCGGGCTGCTTGGGCACCGCGTGCAGGTTCCATAACTGGGCTTGTCCGACGCCCAGGGTGTCCTTCTCCTCGCGGTGGTTGACTTCGATCTGCCAGCGGTCGAAGTAGATTTGCAGCAGGGAGCGAGCGGAGTGCTTCAGATCGGTGGTGAGCAGGTAGGCCGGTTGCCGGTAGTAGAGTTTGCTGCTTTTCCGTTTGCGATAGGGGGTGGGAGCCACGATGAAGAGGCGGAGCGGGATGCGACCGGCACCTCGGCGCCAGTAGACGTGCAGTACCTCTTTGTAGCGGATCTTGCGGCGCTTGCCCCCGTAGAAGAGCTTGGTCTGCTTCCAAGCTTGGGACTCATCCTGGCGCACCAGTTCTGGGGTGAAGGTGCAGGGAGCGTAAAAGCGGCGGGAAGGCTGAGGAGCGAGGAAACAGAGGCGCGCATCCTTACGTGCCCGGGCGATCAATTCGGTGCGCTGGCGCGGGGCGCGGAAGCAAGTACGGTTACAAAAGCTGCCGTCCAGGGCCAGCACCAGGATTTGCCGGAGGCCGCCGGCTTCGTCCAGAGCTTGGCGCAGGGGGGTGAGGCTTTGGACAAAACGTTGCGAGAGGTTATGAAGCTTGCTCAACCTTTTATACTCCTGCCGGGCTTCCGCGCTGGCCTTTCGGGAAGGCTTCTTCAGGGGTGCGGCCTCGGCAAAGCGAATGGGCAGAGCCCGGCAACTGGCATTGCCCCGTCGATGCAAGGGGACGAGCAAGGAAGCTTGCAGAAAGCGCAAGCCGCGCATCAGGTTCAGATGGAAGAGGGGAGAGAGGGGATCGCGCTGATAAAACGCCTGGGGAATGGCGCGGCCTGTCTTGCGCAGGCGAGTATCGTCGACCGCCATCCCCACCAGGCGGCAGGGACAATAGGCGCGGGCACGGCGGAGCACGGTGGCAAACAGGGCTTGGGGGTTCCACCGGCAACGTGCGTGGAGAAAATACTCGCTCGACCAACTGCGCTGCTGGCCCCCGTGCGTCCAGATGATGCGCGACAAACAGCGTCGGCCCAAGCACACCAACGAACCGAGCGCTTGGCGCACGGCGCGGCGCAGGGTGCGGGCCTGGGGGAAACAGGCGTCCCAGTCCGCCACGATCTCCGACCAGGAAGCCAAGAGCGTCATGAGGCCTCCGGGCGCACGGCGAAGGTGTTCTTACCGGTGCGCAGGAAGCGATCGCCGCGGGCGACCTTCTTGGTGAGGGAAGAGACCAAGCTTTCGCGATCGACGCGGCGGTGAAAGGTGACCTGGATGCGGGCCAAGAGTTCGGAAACGTGCAGGGGAGAGCGGGCTCTTTTGAGTATGTCATAGGCCATGTCCACCTGGGACAGACCTGCACGGCGGGGCGCCGAAGCCGGTTCCTCCGACCCTCGGCGGAGACGACGAACGGCGCGCAGTTGGGCATCGAGAGAGGCTTCAAATATGGAAAGGACAGAATCTTTGAGGTCTTCCGGCATGGTCAACTCCTGAGTTTGAACTCAGGAGGAGGATACAAGAATCAAGGTCGGTCTGTCAAGACAAATATATTGAGACAGACCTAAATGTAGAAACTCCAGGGCGGGGCTTTAGCCCCGCCGCAAAGGCCCTCACCCCCCACTTCGTGGCCCCCCTCTCCCGCGAGCGGGAGAGGGGCTGGGGGGCGAAGGGAATCGCCGTATCGGCGGGGCTGAAGCCCCGCCCTTCCGCCGCTATTTCCATGGCGAGGAATCTCGCTCTGAGTATTTTCAAGGCAATGCAAGATTCGTCGTCGTCCGCCAGGGGTGGTTATGATTCACCGTCGTCA
Organism: uncultured Acidobacteriota bacterium; assembly: GCA_963765485.1. Classification (GTDB taxonomy): domain Bacteria; phylum Acidobacteriota; class Terriglobia; order UBA7540; family UBA7540; genus CAVROP01. The sequence goes on from CAVXWN010000004.1 coordinate 230,985, forward strand.
ATTTCTTACAGGCATTGCCGCCGCGGTGGGCGCGGCTGCGGCGGATCCAGGGATTGCCGCCTCAAAAGACTCAGGGGAGAGCACCACAACGACTACTGCCAAAGCGGCTTGCTGCGGCCAGGCTCCAACCTCGCTTGTTGATTTCCGCTATTCGCCGTTGCAATGCCAGCATGTTTTCTGCTTTGCGGACGATCCACACAAGGGGGTGATTGGCGAGCTTGGCGACTTGCGCTACGGACATACGCGGGGGGGCAACCAAAATGGATATTTTCCCGATGAGACTGTCGAGTTCTCCCTAGGCGGAATGGGCTCCAACACGGGAATTCGGCAGTGGCTGGAGGCCCCTGGAGTCCCGATCATTCACACCCGTATGGACCGCACGGAGGCCTACCTCGAGCTGACGACGTTTGCCACCAATCAACCCGGCGAAGGCAGAGTGGACAACGTAATTGCAGAGGCGCGGCCCCGGAGCAGGACGGAGATTCACGCTTGCCTGGTTGTGAAACTGAGCACCAAGCGCGAACTCGCCGTCCACCCATCGGACGAGGCCAGCACGGTGCGACTGGGGGGTGAATCTGGCTCGTTGTTCTTGGCCGTTGATTCCGTGTTGTCACTCGAGGACACGACCGTGGCCGGTGCCACACTCCGCCTGAAGCCAGGAAGCGCGACCAGCCATCGTCCCTTGCGTTACTCTCTGCGATTTCCTCGACAAGGGCAGGACATTGAAACGGTCAAGGCGGGGACGGAGAAGCTGGACGCTTTACTAGCTGCGAGCCGGGATTACTGGCAGAACTGGAAACCCTTTCACGGCGAAGTCTCCTGGCGGCTGCCGAAGCCGTACTCCGATTTTCTCGTGGCGTGTACGAGAAACATCGTACAGATGCGCGACAAGAGGGACAGCCAAACCGTTTTTCTAGTCGGGCCGACAGTCTACAGCACCCTGGCAATCGTGGACGGCAATTTCATTCTGGAAGCGGCTCGCTACTTGGGTTACGACGCTGAGGCAAAGGAAAGCTTCGAGGCAAACTGGGAGTTTCAGAAAGAGTCCGGTGGCGTCTTCACTACCGCTGGAGAGTGGATGTGGAAGGACACGGGCATCGCCGCGTATACGGTCGTGCGTCAGTCGGAACTCAGCCAGGATTGGAGTGTCTTCCGCGACATGCAGCCGAAGCTTCTCAAGGCTTTTCAGTTCCTGGTGGAACTCCGTGAGAAAGCCAGGAAGGAAGGCAGCGCCAACGGTCGTTACGGACTGTTGCCACGCGGCTTCGGTGACGGCGGCCTGGACGGCGTTCGCTCCGAATTTACCAATACGCTGTGGGTGCTGGCTGGCTTGAAAACCGCAACCGACGCTGCGGCAGGTTTGGGAATTAAGGATTTCGACCCCAGCAGGCAGTTCTACCACGAGCTCCGGCAGTCCTTTTTTGCCGCCGCTCAACAGGAGATGCGTTGGCATCCTTCCGGCTTCTACTACTTGCCGATGCTGATGAAAGAGGACCCGCAGTGGGAGGCCAAGGACGAATGGGACCGGCCGAGGCGTCAGACCGCCCAATGGGCGCTATCGCACGCGATCTACCCCGGTCTTGTTTTCGACAAGCAGGACCCCGTCGTTCAGGGGCACATAGCCTTGATGCAAGCCTGCACCCAGGAGGATGTGCCGGCCGAGGCGGGCTGGATTTGGCACGAGGGTTTGTGGACTTATAACGCACCATTCGTAGCTGAAGTATATCTGTGGGCGGGATTGGCCGACTGGGCCGATTCGACATTTCATGGTTTCCTCAACCACGCCAGTCCGCTGTACGCCTGGGTCGAGGAACAGCCGTTCCAGGATTCTGTGGTTGCCCGCGCGGGCGGCGATATGCCGCACGACTGGGCGAGCGCAGAGTGCATCCGTTATCTCCGGCATATGCTTGCTCTCGAGGATGGGACGGCCCTTCGACTATTAGCTGGGATCGGCGCCAATCAGCTCGCGGCGGAAGAGCCTTATGCCGTCACCGGATCACCAACGCGATTTGGCCGGCTGAATCTCGAGTTGGAACCTGTCGGACAGAGCTGGCAATTGAAGTTCGAGCGCGCGGTGGGTCCTGCACCCGGCACCGTTCAGCTTCCGGCGACGCTTGGGGATCGGAGCCGATTGTCCCGTATTTCAGGGGCCGGTTTTCACCAGGAGGGTAACTCAATCCTGGTCGAACCGACGGCGCGTTCGTGGACTGCGGAGTGGAGTTGAGAGGAATCCCCTGTTATCAGCCTCCATGCCCTGCAAACTCGCGGCAAGATAGAGGTGAACTTTCTCCGGCGATCTATGTCACCCATGGACGCGAAGCCTTGTAAGCAGCGATCTTTTCCGGGAGCCACTCATCCAGGTGCGGCGCCAGGTAGAATTTGGGTGACAATAGATCGTCCTCTGGTGTGATGCTCCCCTCCGCGACCGCAATGGCAGCCAGCTCCGTCTCCGGGTAGATCCTAATGCCCGTGGTGATCTTTAGCCACTCCACTTCGAGCGAGTCCGCGAAAGTAAGGCTTTCATTAACCGTCTCCGGAGTCTCCCCGGCCCTCCCAAAAGAAGGAAGCCATCCCGCACTATTTTAGCTTCGCGGAACATCTGCGAAACCCTCCGGACCTCGTCGGCTTCGAACCTCTTGTGAAACTTCGCCAGAACGTAGTCCGACCCGCTTTCAAAACCAAGGCTGACCTCGCGGCAGCCCGCTCCGGCCATCAATTCCACCAACTCCGGATCTACCCACTTCGGGTAGATAATGCACCACAGGTTGATGTTGAGTCCTCTTTGTATGATCGCTCGGCAAAGACCCTTGGCATAAGAAGGCGGAATGTTGAACGTATTGTCGACAACTACGAAGTCGCGAAAACCGCGCGCCGCAATCTGCTCCACCCAGGTCAGGATCGTCTCCGGGGAGCGCCTTCGGACGGATCTTCCCTCGAGCAATCCGGTGGTGCAGAAACTGCAGCCCATCGGGCAGCCGCGCTTTCCCTGCACGGGAATCCAGAATTCGCGGCGGCCGGAGATCGTTGGGATCCAAAGCTCAGGCTCGGGGAGCGGCAGGTCATCGAGCGTGGTTGCGAAAAGTCTGTCGGTGGGTGGCCGTCCTGGAAGGTAGAGGCCAGGCAGTCCGTAAACGTCGCGGCGGCCCGCCAGGCGATCCAGCAGCGCAGGGAAAACGGTCTCTCCTTCGCCCCGAATTCCCATGTCTGCCCCGAGATATCGCAATGCGCTCTCGGGAAATATGCTGTAACCGGCCCCGCCAAGGACCACCGGAGCGTCGCTGACGCTCCGACAAGTCGCTATCACATCCCGCACCGGCGGCAGCAGGAACCTCGGGCTGGCCATGTTCTGGTCATCAATGTTGCGTACGGAGATCCCAATCACGCTCGGGGGGAATCCCGCCACGCATTCCCGGATGAGCGTCTCCGTATCGCCCTCGAACATCAAGTTCAGCAAGACGACTTCGTGGCCGGCCTTTCGGCACGCGGCAGCGACACAGGCTAGGCCAAGCGGCAGCGGGAGGATGCCACTCCGTTCGGTGTTCGCGGAGATGAGAAGAACCCTCACTTGTCAGACCATTTCTGCCAATACATACGTCCTCCCGGGTTGCACCGCCCATCTGCTCAACCACTGCTGGTTGTCAACGTGGCTATTTCGGACGATGCAAACCCGAATGGAGTATACACCTGACAAGGGACCAGAACTTGCGCTTCCATCGATTCTTTCACATCTTCAGGCTCTTGGGAGTAGACTTTCTGCGATACCAAGTTGCAGAAAAAATCCCTGACACTTACGGCTGGATGCAACATGGAAATGCAAAGACGAAGAGTAATTCCGGGAACATTGCTGGCCATCGCCGCGTGCTTGACTCTGTGCGGCGCCGGCTCTCGAGCAGAGCGGAAGCCGATCTATGTAGAAGGCAAGGGGCTACTATGCGGAATCGACACGGCCAGCGGGCTTCCCGTGTGGTTGGCGTCTGGCGCCAAGCAGGGCCGTCGCGTTTGGCTGAACCAGCCGCTTCACGTCGCCGTGCGCAGTGAAGTGAACGACGTCAGCGCCTCTTGGACCAACGCAAAGGTGACTGCGGCTGGCAAAGGCGAAGTCAATGTGACAGCGGGTCTCGATCCGCTCCCGCTCAGCGTGACCCAACATTGGACTGGAACGCCCTCCGGCCTCCTCTGGGACCTGAGCTTCGACGGCGCCGGCAGGCGCCAGGGCCACGAGGTAACGATAGACCTACCCGTGCTTTCGCCGGGCGTGACGATCTTCACGCCCAGCAATGATGGCATCAGCGACATCGCGGTGCGACCGACTTATCGTCCTGTGCCTTACGCCCACATGGGATGGAGCACAGGGCAGGCCTACGTCCTGCCGCTGGTCACCGTGATGGATCCCAAAACAGATCACGCCCTGACGGTCGCGCTCCCGCCTGATAGCAACATCCCGTACCTTCAGGTGGAGTGGATCGCAGCTAAGATTCTGCGGCTGACGCTGGCTCACCGCGCAATGGGAGGGGGCAAGACGTCGCGCCTGCGCCTCTTGTTTTACTCTCACCCCGCCGATTATCGGGGTACGTTGAAGGCGTACAGCGATGACTTCCCGGCCTATTTCAAGCCCGTGATGCCCCGCGGGGGCGACGAGGGCGCTTTCTGGTATCACCACATCCAGGACCACCCGGACTTTGCGGAGATGTCTCGGCAGAACGTGCGTTTCATCTGGTCGAGTTTCTGGTTCACGCATCTGGGCGATTATCTGCCGGACGAAAAAGAGTGGTTTCCGTACACTTACGCCAAGTGGTGGAAACTCGGCCAGACGATGAGCGACGAGAAAATCAACACATTTATTCGCGACATGCGGGCGCACGGAATTTCTGTTTACGCTTACTTCAATGTGACCGAGTACGGCGGAGCGGGCGATCAAGGCGGCGACGCTTCAGTCTCCGAGCGTCTGCTCAAAGAGAAATTCGCGGACGCCCTCGTGAAAGACTCGCAAAACAATGCGGTTCCCACCTGGGAAGGGGCTTACGTGATGAACGCCGGCAGCCGCTATTCCCTGTGGCCGAAATTGGAAGAGCAAGTGCGCCGGCACATCGAGCGGTTAGCGGATTTTGAAGGCTTCGCCATCGACCGGCTGGACTGGTCGAGCCAGTATGACTACGGTCACAACGATGACGTCACGATGGTCGGGGACCGCCCGGTGGAGAACATGGCCGAACCTATAGCGGAGGCCGTCCAGAAGGTCTGCCGCCTTACTCACGAAGCCGGCAAGAGGGTGCTTGTGAATCAATTCTATCGTATCGAAGTGCTGCGCGACGTGGACGGCTATTGCCACGAGAACGACTACCTGCCTGCCCTCGGATACCTCTCGCCCTACCGTCCGGCAGCGGCGTGGCACATGCGGCAGCCGTATGAGGGGGACTTGTTCGAGTTCGAAGCGCAATTGAAGCAGCGTCTCCAGTTCGCGTTGCTGCCCCAGATGATCGCTCACGAGTTCCCGGTTTCGCAGCAAAAACCCAACGCTAGGGCAGCGGACATGCTCGAACTTTACGCGCCGCTGTTCGCCACCCTCGCGGGCAAGGAACAAGTGCTCATACCGCACTGCGTCGAGGCAAGCGGGGAGAATGACGTCAACCTGTTCGTGAACAGTGCGGGCCATTACGTCGCGCCGGTCACCTCCCGCGTCCGCTTCCGCTCACGGGGAGCGGAGACAACCGAATCGGTGCGAGTCACCTTGCGGGTGCCGGATGCGAACCAGCTCAGTTGGGCTCACGCAGTCTCAGCCGATGGCTCACGCTACCGGGGAACGGTGACCTCCGGCTCGAACGGGACGGCAGTGGTACGTGCCACAAAGCATGGCACGGCGACGATGCTGGTGGTGGGAAAGGGCGCCGAGCCGGCCCTTACGTCGCCGCAATAGGGTGAATCCAAAACATCGAGTGGCAATTGACGATGTCACACGACCGTACCGCGGCTTGAGCCAACGAATTTCAGCGTGGCGGGGTTTGCTTAAAAATCAGGTAAACGAGAACAGCCAGAAGGACGAAAAGAACTGCTCGTGATAAGGGGCTGACCTGCGCCTCGACAAAGGGGCAAGGTTGCCTGGGCCGCTTTCTTCTGGCCAGGTACCAGGGAAAAATGATCGGCCACAGCAGCAGCGTGCCCATTCCCCACCTTTGCGGCTTCGGCAGCCGTTTCTCCAGGGCGTCATAAAGGACCCAGAAAGAGCAAAGGATTTGCACTCCTCCCAGCACAAGCTGGCCTTTCAGTGGCTCCATGATGCGCTGCACCAGCGTCGCGCCCACCACCCACATCGCGAATACGATCAGGAAGATTCGCCAGGAAAACCGCACGGGTTTGAGTTCCCGTCGCGCCGGTTCGCCAACCGACATCACGACCCTTGGCGTCTGGATTTCGGCGGGATCGATCTCATGCTTGCAGGCGACGCAGACCCGGCAGGAGGGCGCCAACAACTGTCCACAGGCCGGGCAGGGGAAAGGTTCGGAGGGGAATTCCTTATCAGAGGGACGGCTCTCGGCCATCTCCCTCTCCAATTCCTGAGCCTCGTCGTGTTCAGTCATTCGGGGCCCCAGCAGGCGGACTGCTCATTGCTTCTCATTCCACCCTTCATGATCCTTCCAATCCAGGATTTGCCAGTGTACTTCCACGCGTCGCAACTGGTCAAAGGTGCGAAGGTGACCCAGTTCACGGTTTCCGCTCTGGGATTGATAAAACCATTCTGCCTCCTGCGCCAGAGTCATGGCGTCGCCGGAGACATGCAAAATGTGTTTCTGGTACCGATATGGCGCATGGGCCTGTGGCCCCGGGCCGTAAACCTGGTCGGTCAGCAACGTAAGGTCAGGCCGGACCACGCCTTCGGGAAGTAATTCCTGTAGCGCCTTTACGACGAACCAATTGTTTGTCCGATGGTCCACATGGCGCTCGTCAGGGTGCCCGGTATAAATGACCTCGGGATGAAACTCGCGGATGAATCGCTTGGCTGCTTCGACCACGGCATTACGCGCATAGGGCAGGTTCGGTTCACTCACACCTTCGTACGGCGCATGCTCGCACGCGAGCAACACGGAAAGGTAAGGGCTCGATACCTCGACATGGTCGTACCAAATCTGGCCCGAGCCACCGTCTGGAAGGCCGAGGAAATAGATGTTCTCGCGAGGCACGCCAAGGTGGCCCAGCGACTGGCGCGCCTCTTCCATGCGCAGAGCGCCAAAGTTCAGAGCCTCGGCAGGTGCGCAGGAATGCTCGTAGTATCGGTCACATGAGCCGGCGTCGCCACTAGTGAGATAGACAACGTGAATAGGTATGTGATTCTCTACCGCCGCACGGATGATTCCGGCGTGCGCTCCCTCGTCGTCCTGATGAGCGCAAAAGATCAAAATGGAGTGCGGCAAGCAGTTGGCAGCCAGCTCAAGAACTCCTGTTGCCTGCGCCTGACCCGACGCGTCGTCGACCTCCGCCTCTGCCCGGAAGATTCCGTCCTGATTGGGGGGAAGCGTGAACTTGGTCTCCTCAGCCAGCGCTGCGCTTCGCGGGTCGAGGTTAACTCCTGCGGCGACTTGTTTGGCTGTGAGTTCTCTGCCATCAGGGTCGAGCAAACGAGCGCGAATTGCGGCGCCGCGCCAGGATTGGCCGGTAGGATTGCGCACCGAGAAACGCAACGTCACCTCGCTCCCTGATGGAACCATCGTGTGCGCGCGGTCCACTTGAATGGCGGCCGAATCAAGGCCGGGAGGATAGAAGTTTCGATAACTCGTGACGTTGACGGCGTCCAGGTTTGGATAGACGTATTGCAAGGGATATGGTCTTGGCGCAGAAACGCCGATGGGTTGAATGAAGACCTCGGGACTGAATGCGATGTCATAGATGTTCTTGCGGTCGTGGTCCCACACGACCACCGCGTACTGCTGAATCGATGGGTGTTGGACTTGCCTGGCAACAGCGGCCTTCGCGGATCGAAGTTCCTGTTCGCTTCCGGCTGGCAGGGAAAGCGCCTCCTCAATCGTTACCACATCAACCCCGGCTCGCTCCGAGGTTTGCGCGGTCCACGGCCAGTAGCGGTCGGAAAACTCCACCCGCAGGGGGCTGATCGCTCGGCTCGTAAGGTTTCTGAGAACAACTTTGCACGCCACCGCGTCGCCCGGAGTGTAAAAGGTTCGGTCAAGCTGGATTCTTTCGATCTTCACCAGCTTTCGATAGACGGAAAAAGTGGCGTGGGGGACTTGTTGGGAGTTCAAAACGGATTGTGAACCGCCTAAAGCAACTATCACTTCGTAACGCCCGGTTCTTGCATCTTCGGGAATTTTCCACAGGGTACGATAGTCCGTCGCCGATTCCTTCGCGCCGGGGGTCACGCTTCGGGCTATCGTTACGCTTTTTTCCAGCAAGTACTTCTCTTCTCCTGCGTAGAAAATGTTGGCGGAGATGTCAAGAGGAGCTGAGCCGTAGTGTCCGGAAGGAGGGAGGAAAATCTTCAGACGGACTTCCGAGCCAACGTTGTAACTCACATTGTCGGTGACCGCCTTGAGCGTCTCTTGCGGCCACGCCCGAATGGCCGTGAGCGCAATTCCGGCCGCCAGTATGAGCACTCGAAATGCCGCCTTACCTGTAACTGTGCTTCCCCGAATTGCAGCGTCCCATGCGCGTAATCTCCCCCCTGGGAAAGTCCACCGGCGATTATAGAGGCCTTGCGAATTGGCGTCCAGTTGGGATTTTCCCGGGCCAAACGCGGGCAAACGCGGCCCGCGTAAGGGGCCAAGAATTGGCGTATACTTTCCGTACTTCATTGAGGAGGAATCGTTCATGGCTGAGAGTACTGGTTCAAACTTGGTAAGTCGTAGAAGTTTTCTTGCCACAACGGGTAGCTTGCTGGCGGCGGCGACGCCGGCGGTCGGCAGTCTGGCCCCCGAGGCGGTGGAACCCAGGGAGGCTTTTCCAACTACTCCCGACGCCGAAAAGGAACTCCGCAAGATACCAATCGGCGTCTTCGATTCCGTTTACGACTACCTATCGCTCGAGGAAATGCTTGAAAAGATCAGCGCCCTGGGGATAGAGGCAGTGGAGATAGGCGCTGGCGGGTATCCTGGTGCGAAGCATTGCCCAGTCGCCGATCTGCTGGCCAATGCCGACAGGGCCAGAGCTTGGAAAAAGAAATTTCAGGACCGCAATATTCTGGTCGCTGCATTGAGTTGCCACGGAAATCCTGTTCACCCAAACCCGGAGATTGCCGGACAGTACGCCCAGTCATTCCGCCAAACGGTTCTGCTGGCGGAACGATTGGAAGTTCCAGTGATCGTCACCTTTTCGGGTTGCCCTGGCGATTCACCAACGGCAAAGCATCCCAACTGGGTCACCTATCGCTGGCCACCCGACTATGAGGAAGTTGTTACCTGGCAATGGGAGAAAGTTGTAATCCCATACTGGCAGGAAGCTGTGAAATTTGCGCGCGACCACGGTGTCAAGCGGATTGCGCTCGAGATGCACCCGGGTTTTGTGGTGTACAACCCGTCCACTCTGCTGAAGCTGCGCGAGGCGGTGGGCGAGGAAATCGGCGCAAACTGCGATCTTAGCCACCTCTTCTGGCAAGGCTGCGACCCGGTGGAGGTTATCCACTTTCTCGGCAACCAAGGCGCGATTTACCACGCCCACATGAAGGACACGGTGATCTTCAAGGACAATGCCGCGAAGACCGGCGTCCTGAATTTTTCAGCCGACCCGGCCAAATTCGCCCAAGGTTCGGTCATCTTCCGGGCGGTTGGATATGGGCATGGCGCGCAGCTCTGGAAGGACGTCGTGAAAGCTTACATGGATATCGGCTTCCAGGGCATCATGAGCATCGAAAACGAGGACCCGATACTCCCTGGCGCGGTCGGCGTCGAGCGTGCGGCGTTTGTGCTCAAGAACGTGCGCGGCGAGCTGTTGGAAGGAAAGTGACGGCAGGTATGCGGGTTTTTGGCATCCTGCTAAAGAAACTAATCTGCCTTACTCACTCAGGGGAATACGTGTCTTGTTTTGCGTGAGCCACGCGTCGAAGCTTTGCAGCGAAGGGCTGAGGGCTCGAGCGGAGTCGAGGTTGCGCACGCCACAAAAGTATTCGTTGAAGGCAAGGTTCGACGCCAAAGAGCCACCCTCGCGCCCTTCGGCGGTGCGCCTCAGTTAACTCTCGACGATGTCGCCCCGTCACTTTCGGCGGCAGCGTGCAGTTAGTCACTCCAGGACGTTATGACCACTTCTTGCCTAGCTCGTCCAGGCCGGCTCGTGCCAAGTCTTCCGGGGTCATCACGAGATGGAACTCGCAATCCGCATTGAAGGTGAGAAACCATGGCTCGCTAATCGACGGAACCTCGGACGGATTGTCCACCTTAACGATCATAATCGCCCCTCGGCGACCCTGGTACTCCGTGAAGTACACTGCCTCGGGCTTCAGCTCGTCGAGAATGCGGCGCATTTTCGTTCCTGCCGTGCCGCCTTTAACCGCAGTGTTAAATGGCTCGTGCGGGATCTTGACATGGACAAGCATTCGCATGTGTCACCTCTTTAGTTTTTTCCGTATCCTGCTCGTGGTAAAAACCCGGAACCCTCGTTGATGCCTGTTTAAGCTATGCTAAACTGGTTGCTCAAGAGATCGCAGGAAAAGGTGTCAAGTGTCATTCTGAGCCACTATGGGTCGAATCTTCGGATTGACAGGGGGAATCGCGTCCGGCAAGAGCACCGTCGCGCGTTTCCTGCAGGCGCTGGGCGCGCAGGTGATTGACGCTGACGGTGTCGGGCACGAATTATTGCACCCGCCCAATCCGGTCTACAACAAAGTCGTCTCGCACTTCGGACGGGAGATTTTGAATCCTTCCGGCGAAATCGACCGCGGGCGTCTGGGTTCAATCGTCTTTGGCGACCCGTGGAAGCTCAGCGAACTCAACTCGATTGTGCATCCCGGTCTGATCGCACGCGTCGAGGAGCGTGCAGCGGAGTTTCGCGCCCGGCACGCTCAAGCTGTAATCGTTGTGGATGCGGCGCTGATCTATGAGAGTGGCATTGTGGACCGCTTCGCCAAAATTCTGGTGGCGTGGTGCAGGCCCGAACAACAACTCGAGCGGCTGACGGCGAAAACCGGCATTTCGCGCGAGGACGCACTGCGGCGGATCACATCCCAGATTTCGGCTGAGGAGAAGCGCCGCCGCGCTGATTACGTAATTGATTGCTCAGGAAGCCTCGCGGAGACTCGGGCGCAGGCGGAGGCTCTTTACCCGGAAATGAAACGTCTTGCGGAAGGGTAGTTTAGTGTAGCGCACTCCTGAAAGATCCTGCTAAGTTGTCATTCTGAGGAGCCGCGGGTGGCGCACACATTGATTTGTGCGTATGCGCCGATTGAGGCGTGTGGGCGGGCCAGGGGTCGCCGACATAAAGGGGAAGGTGGCACAGGCACTCTTGCCTGTGCCCTATGCATGGGATGCATCAACCTTGGGCACAGGCAAGAGTGCCTGTGCCACACCATGGGCAATGTCGGTGCCACCGCTCAGGCCAGCATAAGGCGTTCGCCTTTCGGTTCGGGAACGGGATCTCCAAATTCGCGGGCAGTGTCGATCCAGAATTGAACGGCCTCATGGGCGTTCGCGAGGGCGGCTTCAGGCGTGCTGCCGTGGGCCATGCAACCCGGCAATTCCGGCACTTCGGCAACGAAGACCAGGTCTTCGTTGCTCCAATAGATGATGATCTCGTATTTGTGCATGCTTACTCCTTCCCGCCTTCCAGCCCGTATCGGAGGAGAACCTGGCGGACTTGACGAACCTGATAAACCTAGGCCTTGCTCCCCTCGCGCTGAAGATTGATCAGTTCCCTGACGCCCTGCCTCCGGAGAATGTGGTGGCTGCCGCGAGTGCGCTCCTCGAACCCCAGCCATTGAAACATGCGAACCAGTTCATCGAAACCGACGTTCGCATCCGACTTGCCTTGCAGAATCCGAAGCCGCAACTCCTCATGCTTGCCCATCCTGCCCTCGAAGACTGATTGTACCGCAGTCGTGTCCGCGGGTGGCCCACGCATTGGTCTGCTCAGCGATCTTTCTCCTCTGCACATGCAAAGCCTGCGTTCAGGTGCCGAAGCAAACAGATGTATAATATATTTGACTTTCTAATAGCTTTGGTACATTGTTTCTTATAAGCATCACGAGCCGCGTAGGCCAGCAGCTTGTCGGTTAAATCAATCATGGCCGTGAATCTTTACGGAACGGTTTATTACAACGACGCGCTGGCCGGAACGTTGGAACAGATTCCGGACGGTAGGTACGCGTTCACGTATAACCCTGCTTACATCAGCGCAGGCCAACCGCAAATCGCACACACGCTCGATGTCCGCTTTGCCCCCCACTACTCCCACGGTCTGCATCCGTTCTTCGACAATCTTGTGGCGGAAGGATGGCTTGCCAGAGCCCAGGCAAGAGCCCTGGGTATTCGGGGCGACGACCGTTTTGCGCGCCTCCTGGCGTTCGGGGAGGACTGTCCCGGCGCTGTTTCGATAAGAGACCCTCGACCCGCGCGCGCGCCCGATTTGGAAGTCGGGACTCGCGAGGAGATTGCGGCTCTTGCCAATCGGGCCTCGATCTCGGGCGTCCAGCGGAAGCTGTTTGCTGTGCACTCCGGCAACGGTTTTCGCCCTGCGACAGCGGCGGAATTGAGCACTCATATCGCTAAACTACCTTCACCGAATCTGGGTGAGCTCGTGGAACTGGAGTATTTGACCACAGCCGCTGCTACCGCCCTCTTGCCGGATGATGGGGTCGTCGAATTGGAGATCGCTGAGGTTGAGAGAATCCAGGGCCGGTGCTTGCTCGTGCGGCGGTTCGATCGAACTCCGTCAGGAGACAAGGTTCACTTCGAGGAATTCAACCAGCTCTTGGATCACCCCGCTGACGCGAAATATGAAGGCTCCTATAGCGAAATGGCGATGTTTATGCTTCGCCATCAACAATACCATCGCGAAGAGGATGTCGATCGGCTCTTTAGGCGAATCCTGGTTTGCATTCTTCTCGGGAACAATGACGCTCACATGAAAAACTTTGGTCTCCTCTATACAACTGAGGGGGTCCGCCTGGCGCCCTTCTATGATGTGGTGGCTGCCGCCCTGTATCCGGAATACAAGGGTTCGCTTGCACTGCGCCTCGGGGAGGGTAAGAACCCGCGGGATTTAGCCACAGTCGGGCCAAAGCATTTGAGCGCCCTGACCGAGTCATTTGAGCTAAGCCCGAATGCACTGAAGCTTGCAGTCGCTGATTTGAACCGGCGCTTGCCCGTCGCTATTCGCGCCATCAAAGAGTCAGCGCAGGGAAGCAATGCGCTGAAGAAAAAACTCGTCGAGTTCGTGGGGAAACGATGGAACGGAACATTCAAATCAATTGGGAAGTAATTACGCGAGAGGCACGCCGGAGACGGAAGGAGCGAGGCATGACCCAGCTTCGCCTTGCGGTTCTTGCCAAGGTGAGTCGATCCACGGTGGTGCGATTTGAGTCGAACAGCGGGGACATTCAACTCTCGTCTGCGCTACGAATCCTCAGCGTTCTGGATATGGTGGAACGCAAACAGGAAGGAAATCTACTTCTTGGGCGAGAGGGCCAGACGATCGATGGCCCTATCGTCGTAATGTTTGCTCCGTACATGGGCCCGGGAGGTTTCTTGGAGCAGAAGCACTTTGCTAGCCTTCAAGACCTTACGTCATTCCTCGCGGATCTGAAGATCGACCCTGCGGCACAGCGGCTTGCCATCGCGGACCTTGAGCGGACCGCAACAGCCACGATTCCCAACGTCCTCCTGACATTGACGGAGCTTGGTGACCTTTGGCCAACTCAATTCTCTGAGTCTCGTGGGGTGGCGTAATCAGAAGTCATTTGGCGAGGTAAACTCGCCGCTACAACATCAGATTGACCCACCACTTGTTCCAACCTGTCTTTCACGGCTTTCCGCGTTAAGGTTCCATCACGGTCTATGAGCAGTGCATCACAGCTTGGACGACCCGGCAGCATGGCCGGCCAGAAAATCAAGCCACGTTGTGTCCTTTCCGTAGCGGGCGTCCCAACTGGCGCGATGGCCCTCCACGGCGACCGCGCTATGCGGGTGATCGAAGAACCGCTGCAGATCCGCTGGCTCCAGCAGCACGCCCCAGGCCCCGGACTTGGCCGCCACGATGACGTCCGCCATCCGGCGGCAGAACACGTGCATCCTCGTCTGGTATCGCTGAGCTTGATAGATCTCGGTGACGTCGGAAATCAGATGTGTCGAGCGCTCGTGGCTGTCTTCCAGCCAGCCGTAGTACGGAATCATGTAGTGGGCGCCGCATTCGGCGGCGAGGATCGCCCGCCCCACGGAGTTGACGGCCGTCGCGGAAACCTGCAGTCCTGCCTTCACCATCTTGGGGATACTCTGGAAGCCCACTTCGTCCAGGATGACCTTGATGATAATTGCCGGGCCCATCGCGCTCAGTAATACGGCTTCCTCGATCTGCGCCCGCGGATCACGGGCACGGACCTGCACAAAAACGCTCCCTCCGTCAGCCGCATCGACGATGGCTCGCAGCAGGTCGACGGGATTCGAAGATCGTCCGGCAGCGCCTAAACTGCCCGGGTTGGTCGTTACACCCTTGACCAGCCCGAGTTGCCGGTATCTGCGGATCTGTGCCACCTCGGCTGTGTCGATGTAGATCTCCATCATGCTCTCCCTTCTGTAACAAACGGGCCAAGGCTCCGCACCGCGAAACGCCGGATGTTGTCACGGTGCTCGCGCAATTCTGCCAGGACCTGCTCCCGCATGAATCACACATCTGCCCTCGCTCAAGACGACGCGATGATGTCGCCACCCCGAATGGTAGTCGAGCCGAGCCGTTTAATCAACCGGATCCCAGTCCAGTCGCGCCAGCGAACCCGGTCTTTCCCTTTTGGCCGCGCTCGCGCCTTGGCGGGGCCGAACGCCGTTCGGCCTCTCCGATTCGCCCCCGCGCATAACACAGAAAAGGCCGGTCGCGTTCTCACGCCGCCGGCCTGGAATTCACTACCATTTGGCCCTGGTTTAGGCTGGAACTTTTTCCTCAACCTCCTTGGTGGCATCACCAATCTGGACTAATTCCCCCTTTGGCTTCCTCAGCACCATCTCTTCATAATACTGGCGGGCTTGCTGAGCCTCCCAGGCAGTCTTCCTGCGTTGACGTTCTTCCTCGGCAGCGGTTATCGGAATGTCGTGCTCTTTCGCACGCACGCGGGCGGCGTCCTCAGCGTTCACATCGAGTGAATGCCGCGTGGCGTCGAGCTTCACGCGCTTGCCCTTGGCGTAAATCTGGTGCTTGCCGTGCGTCTTGTACCATTCGGCAACCGTGGCGTTCTTATACATGTTCTCCAGGATCTTTCGCCAACCGATTCCCGTGTTATAAGCGCAGAAGGAAATCTCACCCTGTTGCGTGGCGTAAGGGATGATGCACATCTCGGTGCGGCGGAAGTCATAATTGAACAGGTCCTGGAACCACATACCGGCAATGAAGAGAAAGTTCCATGGGTCGGACCGGCGCTTGAGAGCATCTTCATAGGTTCGGTCTGGGTCCGAGGCGCCATACTTCTTCCTGGCCCTCGCCTCGCCCGTAAGCGCAAAGGATTTGTCGAACTTCTTAAGCAAGTCGATCAAGGCCAAGCTCTTAGGCGCCTGGAACGGCTTGTAGTTCTTGAGCAGCGCCAGCCCCATCATGAAGTTGGAAAACACCTTCCCGCGAGCAGCGTCCGTGATCCCCCGCATATCTTTCACGAGCTGGGGAATATCGAGGAACTGGGGAACCGGGGCCCATTCTTTGGTTTCCTTATTAATCATCAGGGCGGTTCCCACGCCGCAGTTCGGGTGGCAGCCGCAGCTCACTTGTCCCCACTGAGCTTCCGGGCCGTGAACCAGATCGGCAAAATCAGCGAAGGCCCCCATCAAGGAGATGGGGAACCAGTCGCGCGTGGGTTCGGTGATGCCGGTCTGCTTTTTCACGTCCAACGCCAAGTGGGAAAGCGTGTAGCGCTGTCGTCGTCGGCGTTGCGGGGTAATGTCCTCGTCACGGCCCGTGAAGCTGACCGGCTGGAAGGCCACGAAGGCGATCTTCCTGGGGTTTTCGCGCGCAAAGTTGACGATGGGCCCCACCTGGTCGTTGTTCAGGTTGTTCACAATAGTCGTGACCAGAATGATCTCGATGCCCGCTTTGTGCATGTTCTCGATGGCGCGCAATTTCACATCGAACAGGTTGCCCACCTGGCGGTGGCTGTTGGCGTCGTTGCCGATGCCGTCGAACTGCAAATAGGCGTACCGCAGGCCGGCATCGAAAGCACGCTTGCAGAACTCTTGGCTCTTGGCAAACTCGATTCCATTGGTTGCCGCCTGCACGCTGTTGTAACCCAATTTGCGGGCATAGCGGATGGCGTCAATGAAATAAGGCGACATGGTCGGCTCGCCGCCCGAAAACTGCACTGACATCTGCCGGCGCGGTTTGATCTTGAGCGCGTTGTCGAGGATTTCCTTGATGTCTTCCCAGGAAAGCTCGTGCACAAAACCCACTTGGTTGGCGTCCATGAAGCAGGGGTCGCACATCATGTTGCAGCGGTTGGTCAGATCGACGGTGAGCACCGAGCCGCGCCCGTGCTTGATGGAACTCGAGCCGTGGTTGTGAAGGCCTTCGTCGTTGTGGGCGCGAATGTCGCGGCCAGGAAAGTTCTTTTCAATCCAGCGCAGGAAATTCGCGTCGACCGCCATCAGGTCTTCAAAGTGGCCGTGGATAGGACAATCCTTGACCATCCAAACCTGGCCATCCTTTTGAAGAATCGTGGCCTTGATTTCACCCACCTTATCAGTCAGGAGCGTTTGCCAGTTGCGCTCGCCGCTCAAGATCTTATCCCGCGCTTCCTTCACGCATTCGGGACAAAGCGAGTCAGTCTGGCGAGGCCATCCCAGCTCCGGCTTGGTCTTTTGCCAAGATTTCAGAAGGGGCTTGTCCGACCAACGAAGAATAAAGGTTGGTCCGGGCTTGTACTTGTTGAAAAACTGGATAGTGTCGAAGAGCAATCCAGCCGTTGAGGAGACAGCCTGATCGGCGTACTTCATCAACCGCTGGCCTCGGATTCTTGGCATAGTGGGTTTCCCTCCCGGATTGGCGTTCTGGAAACCTTCCGGAAAGCGTAATGGCCGGCGGTCTCCAGACTCGCCGGAATTCCAACAGTCAATTTTACGAGGAAATTGACCGAAAACTGAGTGTATTCTGCCGAACGGCAGCTTTCATGGGTCGTACGGTACAAATTGTCAATTGAATTGATTCGAATAACGTGGTTACAGATCAATGCTATCATTCAACTTGATGCTACCGAGCCTCACCATAAAAGCGCGTGCGCTCGACCTCGGTTTTGATCTAGCGGGTATCGCACCCATTGGGGTCGGAAGAGACCTCGAGTTCTCCCGGCGGTGGGTGGAAAGGGGTTTCAACGGGGAGATGCGATACCTTGAGAACCCCAAGCGCTTCGACCCGCGCTTGATCCTGCCTTCTGCCAAGTCAGTCATTTGCGTCGGACTGGTCTATAACGCACCGCGGAGAAATCAGAAATCAGAAGTCAGCAGTCAGGAGAGAGAAGAGAAGGTATCAGGTGTCAGGTGCCGGGTGCAGGGGGGAGAATGCGCCGCGGAAAGGGAGGCGGAGGAGATCTCCAGAAATTTGCGGTCCGAAATTGCTCCAGCCCCCAATCCCCAGCTCCTAGCCCCGTTCCTTTCCAACGGACAACGGACCACTGACAACGGACAATTGGCAGCCTCAAGTTCCAGGTTTCCGGTTTCTCCGGCCGCCGCACCTCGCGCCTGGATTTCCCGCTACGCCTGGGGGTTCGACTACCACGAAGTTATGCGGGCTAAGCTCGAGCAGCTTCGCGCCACTGTAAAAGAGCTGGCGCCAAGCGCCGAGACCCGTGTCTTTGTCGACACCGGGCCTGTTGTCGAACGGGCTTTCGCTCGCTTCTCGGGAATCGGCTGGACGGGGAAGAACACCTGCATCATCAATCAGGAGAAGGGTTCGTGGTTTTTCCTCGGCGTCATCCTGACCAGCCTCGAGCTCACGCCGGACCTACCCGCTCCCGACCGCTGCGGGTCCTGCACGGCGTGCCTCCAAGCATGCCCCACGGGGGCGTTGGTGGAGCCCTACGTAATGGACGCGTCGCGGTGTATCTCCTACTTCACCATAGAGCTCAAAGGGGCAATTCCGGAGGACTACCGTTCAAGCATCGGCGCCAACCTCTTCGGGTGCGACATTTGCCAGGATGTATGTCCGTGGAACGGCGGGGCAAGTCCTCAGTTGTCGGTTGTCAGAACTGTCCGGTCATTGATTTCGGATTTCGCTGTAACTTGCGATAACTTATGTATTTATCCGTCAAACCAAGCGTTTTCGATTTGAATTTGCGTGGCATTTATGGCCATTCTTTCCCGACATTCCGGGAGGGTTTGGAACATGAATGCTGGCAAAACGGTCTTCGCGCAGTTGATGGATTTCGTGCCCACTCACGAGTTCTCGCGTTGTGTGGATCGCTACCAAGGCAATTACAAAGTCAGTCGTTTTTCCTGTTGGGATCAATTTCTGTGCATGGCCTTTGCGCAACTCACTTATCGCGAAAGCCTGCGCGATATCGAAACCTGTCTGCGTGCCTTGGGGCCGCGACTCTATCACGCCGGCGTCCACGGTCACATCGCCCACAGCACGCTGGCCGATGCCAACGAGACTCGCGATTGGCGAATCTACGCCGACTTGGGGCAGGTGTTGATTCGTACCGCGCGCGCCTTGTATGCCCACGAAGATTTCGGAGTGGAGTTGCAGCAAGCCGTCTACGCTTTGGACTGCACCACCATCGACCTTTGTCTTTCGCTCTTTCCCTGGGCTCGATACCGAGCCAAGAACGCCGCCGTGAAGATGCATACCTTGCTCGATCTGCAGGGCAACATCCCGGCCCTCATCGACGTTACACCCGCGAAAATACACGAGATTCACATCCTCGACAAACTCGTTCCCGAACCCGGCTCCATTTACATTGTGGACCGAGCTTACCTGGATTTCGAGCGGCTTTACCGACTCAAGCAGGCTTTGGCTTTCTTCATCATTCGTCCTCGCAAGGACTTTACCTTTCGCCGAGTCTGCTCTCATCCTGTAGACCACGTAACTGGCCTACTCTGCGACCAAACGATTCGGCTCAAGAGTTTTTATCCGGCCAAGTTTTATCCCGAGCCTTTGCGCCGCATTCGTTATCACGACGCCGATACCGACAAAAGCTTGACCTTCTTGACCAACAACTTTCTCCTGGCCGCGCTCATCATCACCCAGCTTTACAAATGCCGCTGGCAGGTGGAGTTGTTTTTCAAATGGGTCAAACAGCATCTGCGTATCAAGAAATTCTACGGTCTGTCACCCAACGCCGTGAAGACCCAAATC
The DNA here is from genome assembly GCA_963765485.1 of uncultured Acidobacteriota bacterium. Classification (GTDB taxonomy): domain Bacteria; phylum Acidobacteriota; class Terriglobia; order UBA7540; family UBA7540; genus CAVROP01. The sequence continues at coordinate 250,455 of CAVXWN010000004.1, forward strand.
TGGATCGCCATCTCCGTCTACGTGTTGCTGGCGATTGTTCGCAAGCAACTGGGGCTCGAACTGAATCTCTACCCAATGTCACAAATCCTGAGCCTCAGTCTTTTCGAAAAAGTGCCACTTTTACAGGCTTTTTCGCACATCAGCTCCGAGAATGAAATTGACGTACCATGTAATCAATTAAAACTATTCGACTTATGACCGGACAGTTCTGGTCGGTTGTCAGTTGTCAGTCGCACAACACCAGCTATCAGCCGGGAGCTATCGGCGATCAGCAAGCTCCTTCCACGCAACGGCAGTCATCGGATAGGCGTTACGTCAAGCATCCAGCGACTACCACAATCCCACAGTTCCACCCGATGACTGTGGCGCCGATCCACCCCACGCCGGAAGGCGGAGGCGTTCGCGAGCAACGGACAACGGGCAACGGACCACTGACAACGGACAATCCCAGCCTCTCTCTATTCAATCCGCCGCTGGATGTCCTGGCCTCAGTCGGTGAAGACGACTTCCACCGAATCTTCGTCCATTCGCCCATCAAGCGCGCGAAGTATCGCGGTTGGCTGCGGAATCTCTGCGTGGTCATGGGAAACTCCGGCGACAGGAGTTTCGTGCCCTGGCTCGAGCGGGCTGCTCAGCACCCCGATCCCATCGTCCGTGAGCACGCTGTTTGGGCGCTCAACCGCCTGCGGAGCAAGTAGTCGCCTCTTGCTTATCCGGCCGTTTCAGCAGACCGCCAAATGTTGCGATTCGCCGTCCCCAGGAGCTACCTCAGGACATCGTAGCGCAGTCGGACGACGCCGTCGGGGTGCTTCCTGGCCGAGCGCAGGCGAAGCGGCACGTCCCGATGGCGCGGCGCCACGAGTGGAATACCCTCGCCGATAAAGGTAGGAATGACGTGGATGTCGAACTCGTCGATCTCGCCGGCGTCGAGGAACGAGGCGATCAGTTCTCCGCCACCCATCATCCAGATGTGTGTTCCCGGCGCCGCGCGCAAACGCTGCGCAAACTCTTTCACCGGCTCCGACACGAATTCCACGCCTAACGCCGCCCGTTTAGGAGGGTTCCGCGAGAACACGAAGTTGGCGAGCTTCGTGTCGAACATCGCGCCTTTCCTGCCCCTCTCCTTGTAGTAGTCGAGAGCGTAGTCGTAGGTCTTGCGTCCCCACAGGATGGTGTCGATCGTGGGGTAGAGCGCGCGCATCCCGTAATCGACTGTGCGCGGCTGGCGATTCAGCCATTCGACATCGCCGTCCGGCCTGGCGATGTAACCGTCGGCGCTCGTCGCGATGTAGACGATGATCTTTCGGCGTGGTTTTATGACGTATCCTCCCCAGGCTCAAATTCTTCGAAAAACGGCAGCCACGGCACCTACACTACAAATAGTAGTGTGCTCGAACAACCGGATAAACAGGTAGTCGCTTAGTGTCCCGTATTTGACTGTCATGGAAGAAGTCAGCCCGCCTTGGCGGGCGACATCGTTTAGCCCACGGCGACAGCCGTGGGTCCTGAGCGGGGCCCTCTCCCCCTTTCCCCCCTCCCCCACCACGCGGGGGAGGGGGGAAAGGGGGAGAGGGCATTGTCCCCAGGGCTTTCTCGCCCTGGGCTAAATTACGCCGCCCCTGCCGGGGCTGGGCACGGCCAACCCCAAGGACAGCGTGGAGGGTTTTCCCCGCAGCCTGCTAGAAACTACCGGCCTCTTTCACTGTTCCGTCTTTCACATCCGCATCGACTTTGGATGAAGACCGGGCTTCGTGCATTTCGTTGCCGACAAGATATACGTTCCGGCTCTTACCACCCTTTACCCTGAGGAATACCTGCGTTCCGGGTCGCGCCTTGGAGTTGCAGATCGTAGCATCCTCAACCTGATCGAAAACTACAGCGGGAATATCCGTCTGCGTCTTCGCCGGTCCTCCCGCGAAGTTATCCAGCTTCAATCCCTCCACATCCTGGAAGTAAAGCGCACTCTGCCATTGGTCCAATTCGGGCTTCTCCCAGATCACTTCGAGGTCCCTCACCTTGAGATCCCTGGCGTATCGAAATTGCATCGCGTTCACGGTTCGGTCATAGGCCGCCGAAGGATCGGTGGAGAGAAACAGCTTGATGTTCTCCAGGCTGATGTTCTGGAGCCAGCTGTTGGGATGCCCGAGGATCAGGCAGGAGCCTTTGCCGTGAGCAATGACATTGCGGATGATGACGTTCCGAATCGAGCCGGCGGGCGGCTCGTCGGGCTTAGGCGGCAGGCCCTGGCTCTCGCTGCGGCGCTGGATGGTGAAGTAGATCGGATCGCCGTTCCCCCACCAGAACCAGTCGAATCGCTGTGTATTGACAATCAGGTTCGACAGCACCACGTTCTCCACATAGCCTCCGTCATACACCATGAAGGCAATTCCGCGATTGGCGCCCGTGATCACGCAATTGTCCACCGTCACATTACGGACGCTGTTCATGTTGCCATCGCAGAATTTCAGGGCGCTGGAGGCCGAGGAGAGCCGGCAGTTGGTGATGGTGATGTTTTCGCAGGGAAGCGGAGGCCCCCAGCCGTTCGAGGAATAGAAGACAATGGCGTCGTCGCCGGTCTCGATCGTGCTGTTGGCGATGCGCACGTCCTTGCACCCGTCCGGGTCGATGCCGTCGGCCCACACGCCGTCTTTCAGACTGGTGTGGATGTAAATGCCGTCGATGGTCAGCCGCTCACAAGCGTAGGGATTGATGGTCCAACTCGGCGAATGGAGAAACGAGAGCCCGGCAATCCTGACGTCTTTGCAGCGCAGCAGCAGCACCATATGCGGATAAACCTTCCGGTTCGGAAGTCCCTTCGGAAAGGAGCGCATGAGTGGCTTGCCCCGCGACTGCGCCAGGAGCTGATTGTCGCGAATGTAGGCGTCGTTAAAATCATTCAACCGCCATTCGTATTCGGCCTGGCCGTCCACGGTTCCCCGGCCTTCGATCGAGATATTCTCCAGATCCTCGCCATAAAGCAGCGTGCTCTTATCGAAAACGGCAGGGTCCTGCGACGCGAACAGCGTGGCGCCCGATTCGATATAGAGTCTCACGTGGCTGCGCAGGTGAATGGTGCCTGACGTATACTCGCCTGGAGGCAGATAAACCTTGCCTCCACCGGCCTTGGCACAGGCATCAACAGCTCCCTGAATGGCCTTCTGGGCGTTGTCAGCTTTCTTGCCCGTAGCTCCGTAATTCTTCACATTAAAAACCGAGAAGCCTCCTTCCGCGCCGAGAAAGGGCACAGGAAGCGAAACGAGCAAGGCGAGGCATAACAGACCGATTCTTTTTGGGTGTCGCTGTGGCATTTTTGTTCCTCCGGCTAACCAACTTACTGCGGTCTGCAAAATTCGGTGACCATTTTTTGATAGAGCGTTCTCGCAGAAGGCGTTCGGCAGCTTCAACGAAACCTATCCAGCTTCCTAGAAGCAAAATAGGCAGCATCGAAACGAACACAGTCTGTCCCTCAGCATGGTTGCGTCCCCGCAGAGCCGGATTCCGTCTCGCAGGGTAAGATCATTGTAACTCCACCACGTCCATTGGTCCCAACTTCCGGATGCCCGTTAGAACGCGCGCGCCAACACTCCTCCGTCCGCATCTTGTGGAGTGCGCGCGTCCGATAAAGCACTTACGTCATCCGTGAACGACCACTCCGGCTGAATGCAAGGCGGCGAGATCTGCGTCGCCTATGCGCTGGTTTAGTCCGTGCGCTCCATTTCGGCGGCCAACCTATGATGCAGGTCCGCAAAGAATGCCTGACCCTGTGGAGTTTCGAGCACTCCGCCGCTAATCCAGACCACTGCGGCGGCCTTACGCTTATCGTCAAGCAGAACAGCGGTGGCCAAGCCTTCGCCGTTTCCGTTAAAGCTCCATATCCTGCGCCCATCCAGTTCGATGAGTTTCCATATCAGGCCAGTATCGAGAGACACCCACGGACTACGACCTCTTAACTGAGCGGGATCAACACCCTGCGGCTTGAACATCTCTGCCACTGTTTCGTGCGTCAACACCTGCTTGCCATCAACCCGACCGTCCCCGAGCAGCACCGCCATGATGCGCAGCATTCCCTTGGCGCTGCACCGTAACATGCCGTCCGGGTACCCGGGCCAGCCATAGTTTCGCACTCGCCGCGTTTTTCCTCCTGGTTGAACCGCAACATACTGAACGGCCAGGTGAGAAACGTCGATGTCGCGAAGAAACCAACTGGCCTCTTGCATTCCGAGCGGCCTGAACAGTTTCTTTCGGCAATACTCGTTGAAGGGGACGCCAGCGATACGCTCCACAAGGTAGCCCAGGAGCGAGGCGTTGATGTTGCTGTACACGTATGCGCGGCCGGGGACCGATGCACTAAAGTTCGTTGCCTTGTAATAGCGGCCGCCAGGCACAAGGTATTCCCGCAGAAACTCACCAAGCTCCATGGTTGCGTCGCCGTCGCCATAGAGAGCGTCTCCGGTATTCAGATCGTAGAGGATGCTCGACGTGTGATTGAACAGCATTCGAAATGTAATCGGACTCTGCGGGAAGTTGGGGTTCACGACTTTGAACGGCAGGTAAGCGTTGATCGCCGTGTCCAGGCCGATCCGTTTCGTCTGCATAGCTTTCAGGGCCGCTGCCCCGGTGACCACCTTGCTCGAAGAGGCCCACATGGCGATCGTGTCGCCAGTAGCTGGAATCCTCTGCTCCATGTCGGCCAACCCGAACCCCTGAACCCAAGTCGTGCCGTCGGGATGGATTACACCGACACCTGCACCAACGAGTTGGAGCCCTACGAGCTTGCCATCCATGTACGCGGACAGCGATTCGTAGGGGGACTGTGACTTCTCCTGGGCTGCCATAGCTAGGGGCAGCATAAGTACAAACAAGATCGTGAGGACAAAAGGCCCATTTCTCATAGCATCACCTCCCGGTGCTCTCTGATAGATGTTACGAATCCGACTCCTCATTTGTTCACCGGACGTTTGGGAATGTTGCGCCGCCATCGTGAATGACCCGAGAAGCCATGTTGAACGATCCGTGCCGTCAGCGGTGTTTGCGGCGGCGCGTGACCCCATTCTGGAGCGATCGTCGGCCAACCGGAAGTAATCCGTTTCATCCGTCAGGCGGCCCGCGACGCCTTTTCACCAACCGGCACGAGGCGGGTGACCCAACAGCAATCGCGTTACGCTACCACACGGGGCTTTCACACAGAGTCCACGGGAGAGGGACACCCTCAAACCCACGGCTTACGCCATGGGCTACCCTCTGTCGGTCCTCCCGGCGTACGGCGGCGGCTTAACGCCGCCACGTAGCGAGGTAAGCTCACCGCTACAACTCCAAACTGAGAGGCTACCCAGGCAAGACCAAGGCAAGAACAGACTTTCCATAATGGGGTTACGGGCGTAAAATGAAAGTCTAGCCCGGCGCGGAGAGATTTCTCCGGGCTGCGGGTCAGGGGGCGCTACTTCATCCTGGCCAGATTCTGAAGCTAAACATGTTTGACGCCTTACAAGGTCGCTTCGAGAAGGTTTTCAAGTCGCTGCGAGTTCAGGGAGTTCTGAACGAAGAGGCAGTGGACGAAACCCTGCGCGAGGTGCGCCTTGCCCTGCTCGATGCCGACGTCAACTTAAACGTGGTCAAGGCCCTGCTCGAACGGGTGCGGGTGAAAGCCCTGGGTGAGGAGATTCGGTCAAGCTTTTCACCGGGCCAGGAAGTGGTTCGGATCGTCCGAGATGAGCTCATTGAGATTCTCGGGCGCGAGGCCTCACTGCTTACGTTCTCGAAGGAATACCCCACGGTTTTCCTTCTGGTCGGGTTGCAAGGTTCGGGCAAGACAACGACGGCGGGCAAACTTGCGCTTTGGCTTTCCAGCCGGAAGCGGCGACCGATGTTGGTTTCAACGGACGTCTACCGTCCTGCGGCGCGCGAACAGCTCGCCGTGATCGCCAAGGCGATTCAGGTCCCCTGTTTTTCCGGCCAGGGAATTGCATTGCCCATCGATCTGGCGCTGGCGGCGCGTAAAGATGCGGCAGACCGCGGGCATGATGTGCTGATCGTGGACACTGCCGGGCGGCTGCACATCGATGAAGAGATGATGCAGGAGGTCAGCGATCTGCGCACCCGCCTTCGCCCCAGCGAAGTGCTCCTGGTGGCCGATGCCATGGTCGGCCAGGACGCGGTGCGAAGCGCCCAGGAGTTCCACGAGCGGCTGGGTACAAGCGGTGTGATCCTGACCAAGCTCGACGGAGACGCGCGCGGCGGCGCGGCGCTCTCCATCCATCACGTCACCGGCCAGCCCATCAAGTTTATCGGAATCGGCGAAAAATACGATGCACTGGAAGTCTTTTACCCGGACCGGATTGTGTCGCGCATTCTGGGCATGGGTGATATTCTTTCCCTGATTGAAAAGGCGGAAGAGAAGATCGACAAACAGAAGGCGCTGGAAGTTCATCGTAAGCTGCAGACAGATACTTTCACGCTGGAGGATTTTCGAGATCAGCTTCGCCAGGTGCGGAGCCTTGGGTCGATGGACGAAATGCTCGGCATGCTCCCCAAGGTGGGCATTTTCAAGGATGCCGGCAAGGCGCGCGTTGACGAGAAGGAGTTGGTCCACATCGAGGCGATAATCAACTCCATGACTCCTCAGGAGCGCCGCAATCACGAGATGATCAACGGGCGGCGGCGCAAGAGGATTGCCAAGGGAAGCGGCACAAGCGTCCAGCAGGTGAATCAGGTCTTGAAACAGTACTTCCAAATGCGCAAAATGATGAAGTCGTTCAGCCAGAACTTCCTGGGCCGGCAATTCAGCCGGCTGAAGGTGCCGGTGGGGCAGGGCGGTGTGAACGCTTGAAGGCTGGCTACGATGCCAGCCCGGGCGCAGAGATTTTGGTTTTTTCAGCTCAAGAACAAGCGGCAGTTTGGTCGGTGCGAAATGCCGCGGGGCTTCTTAGCTTTAAAATCTGGATGTCAAGGGGGACGATTGTTAAGGATACGTTTGGCCCGAACAGGAGCCAAGAAGAAGGTCAGTTACAGAATTGTGGTCATCGAGGGCGAGAAGGCGCGCGATGGGCGCTTCCTGGAGATAATTGGTCATTATAATCCGCGCCGGCATCCTCCGGAGTTGGTCTTTGATAAAGAACGCGCAAACTATTGGATTAGCCGGGGCGCGCAGCCTTCCGAGACAATTCAAAGCCTGCTCAAGAAGGCGCCGGAAGTCCCGAGCCAGAGTTTATGACCATCGGGCGGTCGCCGCGTTCAGGCCCGCGCGAGCTGCAATCATTTGTTCTAACACACCCTTTCCGTTTCGGAATTCAAGTACTAGTTGCGTGCCAGGGAGGGCCAGATGAAGGAACTGATCGAAGCAATCGCAAAGGCGCTGGTGGACAATCCTGACCAAGTGTCGGTGCGGGCCGTGGAGGGCGAGCAGGTGACGGTGTTGGAACTTCGCGTACACCCTACAGACCTGGGAAAGGTCATCGGCAAGCAAGGCCGAACGGCACGCTCCATCCGCACGATTCTCAACGCCGCGGGGATGAAGCTGAAGAAGCGATTCACCCTGGAGATCTTGGAGTAGGAGGTCCCGCGGGATCGCTCCGACGCGGAGCCGCGCGCAGGGATGGGGCACACTTGGCCGAGGACGTGGCAGATCGCTTCCTTGCTGTCGCGCGAATCGTTCGTCCACAGGGGCGCCGGGGGGAAGTCCTGGCCGAACCGTTGACCGATTCCTCCTTGCGCTTCCAAGGACTCCGGCAGGTGTTCATGGAGAATCCTGGAGAGGCTCCTCATCCCATCACAGTAGAGAACTCCTGGCCCCACAAGGGCCGCGTGGTTATTAAGTTTTTGGGTGTCGATTCCATCGACAGCGCTTCTCGTTTGAAAGGCCGGCATGTGCTGATTCCGCGGGAAGAGAGAACGCCGCTTCCTCCCCACCGCTATTACCTCTGGGAACTCCAAGGGTGTCGGGTCGTTACAGAGCGCGGGGGAAAGCGCGTGGAGGTAGGCACGGTAACAGATATTGAGCCCACGGGCGGCGTTGATATTCTTCACGTGGCGACGCCGCGCGGAGAGGTTCTGATTCCTCTGGCCCAAGCCATCTGCACGCAGATCGACACGGAAGCGCGGACGATCTTGATTGATCCGCCCGAAGACTTGATGGATTTGAATGCATGAGCGTAGCGCGGGCGTCTCGCCCGCATGAAGCAGTGGTGGGGAGGTCCGCGCTACGGGAGCCGCATGACGTTTGACGTAATCACCATCTTTCCGGACTTCTTCAGGAGCATCCTGGAGTACGGTGTGCTCAAGCGCGCGACAGCCGGTGGCCAGGTCAGTATCCGGCTGCATGACTTGCGCGACTTCACAGACGATCGCCACCGAACGGTGGACGACCGGCCGTTCGGCGGCGGGCCCGGAATGGTATTCAAACCCGAACCTGTTTTCAAGGCCGTCACCGCGCTGGAGGCGGAAACGTCCGGCCGGCGCCTCCCGGTGATCCTGCTTTCGCCACAGGGAAGGCTTTTTACCCAAGCTGTCGCGGAGGAGTTGATGAGGCACGATCGGCTCGTACTGATTTGTGGCAGGTACGAGGGGGTGGACGAACGTATAGCGGAGCACGTGGCAAACGACGAGATCTCGATTGGGGACTTTGTGCTGAGTGGTGGGGAACTTCCCGCCGCATTAATTATGGAATCGGTGGCCCGTCTCCTGCCGGGGGTTCTCGGCAACGAAGAATCCGCGCCGCAAGATTCGTTCACATCCCCGGAAGCGGGCTCGTATGAATTCCGGCACGGGCTGCTCGATTGTCCCCATTACACAAGGCCGGCGGAGTTCCAGGGTTGGAAGGTGCCGGAAATCCTGCTTTCGGGAAATCACCAAGAGATTCGCCGCTGGCGCCGCCAGCGAGCGCTGGAGAAAACATGGCGGAGGCGGTCCGATCTACTGGCCGGCTTCCCATTGAGCGAAGAGGACCGCCGATGGCTGGATTCTCTTCAACGTGAGACGTGCGAGCCGGTCGCCGCGTCAAAGTACGCGAAGTTCCCCGATCAAGGTCATTAGTCCCGCAGTCGCGGGGTGGAATCTACGGCAAAAGGGGCGAAAAGAGATCTGACCCTGTAGGGGGTTGAACATCCACGGGCGACCCTTCGTGTGGGTTTCACCCCGTGACTGCGGGACCAATGACCTTCGGACTTTGGGGCTGGCCCGCGGATGCGACTTTGACCGCCGGGTCCGAACCGGTTATTATTTCAAGCTTGGGAGAATAGAAATTATGAATGGGCTCGAAAAGGTTGAACAGTCACAGATGAGGAAAGACTTGCCCTCATTCCGGTCCGGAGACACCGTGCGTGTGCACGTGAAAATCAAGGAAGGCGACAAGGAAAGGATTCAGGTCTTCGAAGGGACGGTCATCGGCCAACGACGGGCCCAGAATCACTCCACCTTCACGGTTCGCAAAATCTCCTTCGGCCAGGGGGTAGAACGTATCTTCCCCTTGCACTCACCCACCATCGATAAGATCGAAGTGGTTCGTTCCAGTCGGGTGCGCCGCGCGAAGCTCTACTACCTGCGCAAGCTGCGGGGCAAGGCGGCACGATTGCGCGAAGTGCGAACGGAACGGGAAGCTTAAGGGAAGCGTCGCGTGGGCTCCGGCCTCTCCCGGTTGTGGGGCATTCCCTAAATCTTCACTAAGGTTTTTCAGCGTTCCAAGTGACATCAACGGTAATGGTTCACACCATGCCGGCCTTGCGAGGCTGCGGCGAATTCAGATGTACGCGGAAACTGGAGGAGCAGGCCCTCCGGGAGGGGTGGCGCTTGGTCGCGGGATGCGACGAGGTGGGACGAGGCTCGCTCCTCGGCCCCCTCTATGCCGCTGCCGTCATTCTCGATCCCGCCAAGCCCATCCTGGGCGTGGATGACTCAAAAAAACTCACTCCTCGTGAGCGCGAATCGCTCGCCAGGGCAATCATTGAAAAGGCCCTTGCTTTCCAGATTGTCTCGCTTTCGGCAGCGGAGGTTGATGCCCTGAACGTGTACGAAGCGTCAAGGCAGGGAATGATCCGTGCGGTGTTGGCCCTCGACCCGGCTCCTGACTTCATACTGACGGATGCCATGCCCCTTGCGAACTTTCACGAGCCCGCCGGGTTTCTGATCCCACACCGCGCTATTGTGCACGGTGACGCGCTCTCGGTCTCCATTGCTGCCGCCTCCATCCTGGCCAAAGTTGCTCGCGATGCGCATCTCACGGAACTTGATCGTTTGTACCCACAATATGGCCTGGCAAGAAATAAGGGCTACGGGACGCGAAAACACCTCGAAGCCCTCGCGCTCTACGGTCCGTGTCCTGAGCACCGGAAAACCTATCAGCCAGTGAAGGATTGCCTGCTTCCGCTTTTCCCGTTTTCGGGCGCGGCGTGAAATCGAATCGAGGGCGCCCATCGAGGAGCGAAAGGCATCATGCTATACTCGGGAGTAGCTCGAAGGGTGAGACTGTTGACGGCACAAGGGGAAGTACTCGTCGCTAATCTGTGAGCGCGCTTTCTAAGACGCAGGTGGACCGACTCGGTGACCGCCTTCGAAAGGGAAAGAGTGCGGAGGCCGATTTTCGCGAACTCGACGCTTATCGTCGGTCGTTTGCGGAATCTTACGAAGAAATCGTCGCCATCGTCCGAAACGCGACGGAGATGGAACCAACAGGACGACCGGCGAAATCCACGACCTCGATAATAGAAAAACTTCGCCGGGAGACAATCCGGCTGAGCCAAATGCAGGATATCGCCGGCTGCCGTTTGGTTGTGCTGGACGTGGTCACGCAAGATCAACTTGTGGAACGACTGAAGGGTGTGCTACCGAAAGCAGTCGTAGTCGACAGGCGAAAGCAACCTAGCTTTAACTACAGGGCCATTCACATCATTGCTACCGCCCGGAAAAAGCCGATCGAGATTCAAGTTCGGACTGAGTTACAGCATCTCTGGGCACAGTTATCGGAAAAACTATCTGACGTGGAAGATCCTGCGATAAAGTACGGCGGTGGTGACTCCGGGACACAGAAGCGGCTATCGGCTATGTCTAGGCTCATTGCCGAGTTTGAGGACCGGGAGTTACGACCTTTGCCAACGGAAATCGCTGAGCGACTATCTCGGCTAAGGCGAGACCTCCGCCAATACCTGGAAGAGGAGATCACAGGGTGGGGCGGCAGTCCGAAGTCGGAGGGAGGCGACTGAGATGCTTTTCTTGATCGAATACGATCGTCCCCGAGGATCAATCGTTCAATTGCGCAAATTTGACGATGCTTTTCGAGAGAGCGCAGAGGATGCGCGGCTCAAACTTGAGCTGGAACTGAAGGGCCAAGGTTTCGAGCACGAAGTCGTGCTTCTGGATGCTCCCAGCGAGGAGGCCCTCATGCACACCCACAGTCGCTACTTCGAAGACGTGGTCGAGCTGGTGCGCGGTTCACCCCAAGTCCAAGCCCTGCTCATGGGGACGGCGAAATCGCTGCACGAATCTGAAAAGTGACGGACATGTCATCATTGCTGATCAAAGGTGGCCACGTAATATCTCCCGAAGACCAACTGGACGGCGAGTTCGATGTTTTCGTCGAAGATGGCGTGATCCGCCAAATCGCGCCCCAAATCAGCGGGGCGGCTGACGAAATCCTGCAGGCAGCCGGTAAAGTCGTCTCACCCGGCTTCGTGGATATCCATGTTCATTTGCGCGAGCCCGGCGGTGAAATCTCCGAGACGCTGGAAACGGGCTTGGCAGCCGCCGTAGCCGGAGGTTTTACCGCCGTCTGTTCCATGCCCAATACCAAGCCGGTGATCGACAGCCCGGGACTTGTACGCGCCATGCTCGACAAAGCTCAGCGCATCGGGTTGGCTCGTATCCTTCCCATCGCGGCAGTTTCGATGGGAAGCCAGGGGGAGTCGCTTACGGATTTTCGCGCCCTCGTGGCGGCGGGAGCGGTGGCCTTTTCTGACGACGGAAGACCGGTGAAAACTGCCGGCTTACTGAAGCGCGCTTTGGAAGAGGCTCGTGAGGTCAATACCCCTTTGATGGACCACTGCGAGGACCCCAGCTTGAGCGCCGCCGGGGTGATCAACGAAGGCCCGGTCTCGAAACAGCTTAACGTCAGAGGCATTCCCAGCACCTCCGAAGACGTTTGCGTGGCGCGCGATCTGATCGTCGCGGAGTCTGTCGGCGCGCGCCTGCACGTGTGTCACGTATCCACCGCACACTCGATCGAACTCGTGCGGGCAGCAAAACGCCGTGGCGTCCGCGTCACTTGTGAGGCGACGCCGCACCATTTCACGCTCACCGACCAGGCTGTGCTGGAACACGGTACGAATGCCAAAGTGAATCCTCCGCTCCGCAGTGCTGAGGATGTCGATGCCACTGTGACGGGGCTCAGGGATGGAACGGTTGACGCCATCGCCAGCGACCACGCTCCGCACGCCCCCGAACTCAAGGCCAAGCCTCTGAGCAGCGGCGCCCCCTTCGGCCTCATCGGTCTCGAGACGGCGGCGGGCTTAGCGCTGACTCAACTGGTTCACGCCGGCAAGATCTCGATGTGGCACTTCATTTCGTTGATGAGCACGAACCCGGCGCGAATCATCAATCAGCTCTATGGCCGCGTTAGAGTGGGCGGCCGAGCAGACATCACCATCTTCGACCCCCAGCAGGAGTGGACCTATCACGCAGCGGCTGGCCGATCCAAGAGCCGCAATTCGCCCTTCGATGGGTGGAAGCTGAAGGGCGCGGTCATAGCTACTGTCGTGGGCGGAAGGGTCGTCTACCGCCGCACGTAATCGGCAACCAAAGTAGCTGGTAGGCAGAAAGCAGTAAGGAGAAGTGGTTTTTCAGTACCGCTAGTTGCGATCTATTTCGCACGCCGCGAAGATTCCTTCCATCGGGATGTAGGCCCGTCAGGGCCGATATCATGTGGCCCACGGCGACAGCCGTGGGGGCAATACATCCGACGACATTTCTGGAGCCCCGGCAGGGGCGACATCGGCACACAGCAAGCATCGGGAGCGAATCCGCGCAGGTTCTATGTCGCCCCTTGCGGGGCTTGGCCAAATGCGATGGGACTCGCCCCCACGGCTCACGCCGTGGGCTAGAGCCTTTTTAATTTAAGTGTATACATTTATGTGCGATAATGCCTCTGCCGGTTTAGGGGAGGCAGAGGATGCAATCCTATTCACAAGATTTGCGGGATCGGGTGTTATGGGCATTGGATCGCGGCGAACGTCCGACGGCGATTGCGCGGCGACTGGAAGTCAGTCGCGTCTGGGTTTACCAGGTGCGGGGTCGGGAGCAGAAGACCGGACAACGCACCAGCTTTCAGATTGGAGGCCATCGCCGTTCGCGGATCGCGGAGCTGGAGCCCGTGCTGCGCGCCTGGATCGAACAAGCGCCGGGTCTGAGCTTGGCCGAGTTAGCTGAACGTCTCGCCGAGCAGGGCATCTCGATCAAGATCGGTGCCTTGTGGCATCAGTTGGACAAATGGAACCTTACCTTCAAAAAAAACCCTGCACGCCAGCGAGCAAGAACGCGAAGACGTGCAGCGGGCAAGAAAAGCCTGGCAGCGGGCACTGCCCACGATGGAATTCGAAAAGCTCGTCTTCATCGATGAAACATGGATATCGACGAGCATGACGCGACGCTACGGACGGGCTCCCCGAGGTCAGCGTTGCCTCGACTCGGCACCGCACGGGCATTGGGAGACGACGACCTTTGTAGGCGCTCTGCGCCGCCGCCGGTTGACCGCACCGATGGTTACCGACGGGCCCATGGACGGCGAGACGTTTCTGGCTTATGTGCATCAATTCCTGTGCCCAACGCTCCAACCGGGAGAGACCGTGATCCTCGACAACCTCAGCAGTCACAAGGTGACCGGAGTCGCGAAAGCAATCACCGCGACCGGAGCTACCCTACTCTATCTGCCCCCTTACTCTCCGGACCTGAACCCGATCGAAAAGTTCTTTTCCAAACTCAAGGCGCTGCTTCGCAAAGCCGCCAGGCGCGATATCGATACCCTCTGGAAGGAAATCGGGGAGTTGCTCAATACGGTCTCCCCAAGCGAATGCACAAATTACTTCGCCTCTTGTGGATATGTAACTACTTAAATCGAAACAGCTCTAAAATACGCCGCCCGCTACGCGGGCTGTTGCGGTTCTGCCTACTGCCTACTGCCTTCTGGCTTGGTGCGGCTGCCGGGTTTGACGGCGGGAATGCCGGACTTGCAGAGAGGGCAATCGGCAGGATTGTAGTTCTGAATCGATAAAGTCAATAGCGCCGCCTTGGGCACGCCCAGGTCGGTGGCGCCGCCGCTGCGGTCGATCAGCGCCCCGGCGCCCACCACCTTTCCTCCCGCTTCCTCAACACATCTCATCGTTTCACGCGTCGAGAGGCCTGTGGTCATCACGTCTTCTACCACCAGCGTCGGCTCGCCCGCAGCCAGGCTGAATCCCCGGCGCAGTGTCAAGTTGCCTTCCTGGCGCTCTGTAAAGAGTGCCCGAACGCCCAGCGCGCGGGCGACCTCGTGAGCCACCAGGATTCCGCCCAGCGCCGGCGCCGCCACCACCTTCGCGCCCAGGTGCCGCAACTTCGCCGCGAGTTCGGAGCACAGTTGTTCGGCGACCTTCGGGTTTTGCAACACCAGCGCGCACTGGATGTAGCGATCGCTGTGCAGGCCCGAGGAGAGCACGAAGTGGCCCTCGAGGAGGGCTGAGTTCTCGCGAAAGACTTTAAGGATTTCGTTTTCAGTCATGTGCGGTGTTCCTAGGGCGTTTGCAGTCAGCCTCTTTTCGCTCCGCGCAAAATCTGCTCAAGATAACATGTCATTCTGAGCAGATCCAAACCGCTTGCCTTCGAGCGAAGAATTCCTCCGCTTGTCACTCGGCTTAGGATGGCTGGAATTGTCAACCGTCGATCGACGACTGTGCCAGCAGAAAATCGAAATTCGAAAATCGGCTCCAATGGGTCGCAGCGCTGTCTTTCCCTAGTTTCCAATTTCCAGTTTCGAGTTCGAATATCGGCAATCAACAATCGTCAATCAGATGCCGTGTCCATCTCGGCGACAACCGCATCTGCTGCAGCGACCGGATCAGGTGCGCCGGTAATCGGCCGTCCCACTACCAGGTAATCTGCCCCCGCTAGAATGGCGCTCGCAGGGGTTGCGATTCGAGCCTGATCGTTCGTAGCGGCAGAGGCAGGTCGAATGCCCGGCGTGACAATCAGAAAGCCGGGACCGCACGCCTGTCGAATGGCGGAGATTTCACGCGGCGAGGCCACGACTCCATCCAGCCCGGCACTTTGTGCCAATCGAGCCAGCCGGATCACAGCATCGACCGGTGTTCCCGAAATGCCCAACTCTTCAAGATCCTGCCTTTCGAGGCTGGTCAGGATCGTCACCGCCAGCACCTTTGGGCGTGCGTCACCCCATGGCACGGTCCCGGCTGAGCCCTCCAGCGGATGGGGGAGGGCAGAGCGCGTTCCTTCGAGCGCCGCTTCCATCATCTTCCGCCCGCCGGAGGCGTGGACGTTCACCATGCTGACACCAAGTTCCGCAGCTTCCCGCGCCGCCGCCCGCACAGTATTGGGGATGTCGTGGAATTTAAGGTCGAGAAAAACCTTCTGGCCCGTGGCTACAAGATAGCGCGCCGGCACGGGGCCTTCGGCGGTGAAAAGCTCCGAGCCAACTTTGAACATTCCGACGTGTCCTTGCAGCCTCTCCGCCATTCGGGTTGCAGCATCACCGCTCGGCAGATCCAGCGCTACAATCAGTTTGTCTCGCGTATTCATTCCGACCATTGTAAACCCGAATTCGTAATTGGAGTGAGGTTCTTAATGGAATGGGCTCGCCCTCTCCCGTGGGGAGAGGGTGGCCCGCTGCCGGCGCTTTCACCGGTCCGTCGGCTGACGGAGCTGGGTGAGGGGTTACGTAGCAGGAACACGAGACTCAGAGCGAAGCATTCTCAGCCGCACTGTTCTGTCCGTCCCCAGGTTTCGCCGAAGCGACTGCAATCTGACGGGTCGGAATGGAACAAATCACCCCAATTCACGAATCTGGGTTCAGTCGGCGGGGCGAGCCCCACGCCTTCCTAAAGTGGGAGCGCCAAAGCCTTGGGCCCGCTTGCACGCACCATGGACGCCTTTAATCGCAGACATGCTGAAAAGCGCACGTCCGCGCCACCCGGCTGCGATCGCTGGGGGGCGCGAAAGGCGCCGCCCGCAGCTTAGGCCCGCGCTCCGTTTGCTAACTCATCATTTCGGTGTTCGTTTTTGATCCGGGCTGCCGAGGTCCGGCTTAACCCTTCGCAAAACAAACCGACTTCTGAGTACAGAGTATGTTATGGAGTCACGGGTAGCCATGAGGGCACCAAGCAAACCCCAAGCAAACAAGAAGGCAAACAATGCCAAGAAGTACTTCCCCTGGTGTTCAATGTGCCTTTCGATCCGATACGCGGTGTATCCGTACAACACGATCGAGTAGATGAGAGCAGAGAAGAGGATGTGTAGGGCGTCTTGGAAAGCAGTCACAATTGCTGTGAAGTCGCCCTCCTGCTCAAGAAACTGCACGAATTCATCGTCGCTCGAGGCCATGATTATTGCAAGGCCGGCAAAGTAAACAGAAAAAACAATCGCCAACACACTAATACCAACGCCGTAGAGGTCCTTTGCGAATCCGTTTCCAATCCAATGACCTGAAAAAAAGTACACAGTAAGGCCCGTGACAGCGCCAACGACGAAATCCATCGACAGTATAATTCGTCGGACTCTCATTTCGTGAACCTGGCAAGAATTCCCTGAAACACCCTGGTCAAGCCTTCGAGTATGAGTTCCGGGGGGGCATCGTCTGGCGCCGCCAACGAGTTCGCAGGGTTGTCATCCGTGCTCACAGTTTTTTCAACCCCATCTCTTGTGCCGCCGACCGTAACTTTGCCATATCCGTCTTGCGCCATTGCGATTTTTGCATCAATTTCTTCATCTTCCGCAATTCTGAGGCCGTGTCCAGAGCCTCCTGCATGAAACTGCTCCTGGTAGTCAGTAGCACCAAGCTTCTTGAAGCGCTCATCTGTTCTCATCCATACATCCCTGAGCGATGGATTGGACGGGTGCAGGTAGATTCTTACGAGCCGAACGATGCTTAACTCTCTTATCGCTTCGCGAAATGTCCCCTCATCCTGAATTGATTGTATCTCAGCATTTACAAAAAATCCGCCCTTTGACGCTTCAAAGATTTCTGCGAAATTTCGGCGAAATTGGTCCCTCGTGATGTGACTGCCGACGGGGTGGTACGCAATTAATCCTGACTCCAGGTGCAGGAAGAACCTTGCCTTTGCAATAACGAGGTTTTCGATGACTTGGTCGCCGAGGTCCTGAGCGGCAGGCACGGCCACCTCCTCCTCGGTAACGGGCCGGTATTTTGCCAGATAGCCCGTCAGGAATTCTCCCAACTCACCGACTGCCGATTCGACCTTGAGAAATTGCCAATTTTGCCCACGTTTCCGAACGACCGTTGGAGTCCGCAGGCCTTCCGCAACGAAGATCTCTTTGCGCTCATACCGCGCCATCAGGTTGAACCGCCCGAAGTAGTAGCGAACTCTTCTTCGTGCCATCGTGCCTCCCTCTCCCAAGCCGTTAAAGTGCGGGCAAAGATTTCACGATTCTCACGGTTTCCAAGCTGACATTGATCACTTGCCCCACCAAGCGCACAATGTACTCGGGGTCGTCGGGGCGGTTGGGGTCGGAGCGGATGCCGCTGTGCTCGTCCTCCGTCACTTGATACTGGTCAATCACCCATTCGAGGGCGCTGCGATTGCCCAGGCGGTATTCAAAGGTTTCCGGTGGGATGCCACCCAGCGTCAAGGAATCATTCACTTTGAGCGAGCGGCGATCCTTCGAGAGCCGCATCTTGTCTTCGATGCGATAGGAGAGCGGCCGGCCCGCAGCCGCGGGCTTTGGAGTGCGGCGGCTTGCCGCCGCCTTCCCCGCCGAAGCTAGCTTCGGCGGAACGAAAGCGGGAGCAAGCTCCCGCACTCCAAAGCTAGCGCTCGCCTCAACAAATTTCAACGGCCACGGTTCCGGCTTTTCGTAATCAATGTGCAGGCGGGCCAGTTCCTTCCCGGCTTTCGAGAATCCCCAGAAGTCCTTTGCGAGGGGAATGCGCGGTAGTTCGCGCTTCAGGTTCTCGCCGTACCTCGCGCGGTATTCGGGATGATGCAGAATGCCGTAGACGTAGTAGAAGATATCCCACTTGGTGATTTTCTTGTCCGCATAATGCCTGCGAAAATGCTTCAGCGCCCAGTTGGTGATGTTCGCGTGGTAGGTGTCCCCATCGGATTCGTAAACATAAAAGGGGAAGCATTCCGCCCCGCAGCCAGCACCGACCAAGTGCAGGTCCGCAACCACATCGACCGTCACTGTCATGAACGGCTTTTCCGACCCGTAGCTCGTGAGAACGATTGCACGGTTCTTCGGGCCAGCTTGGGTGGCGGGAAAGAAGCTGCGAGATAAGCCCGGTGTGTCGTTCACTAAATCGGCAAAGTACAAATGGCGTTTGGAATATGGGCGATATAATGCTGTTCTGATCAGCGAAGCGTCAAATTCTGCATACCTGCCCCGTGTCAGGTCCTTCTTAAGGTCGCGACTCCATTTCACTCTTGTATAATCCAAAAACGCATCAAGTGCCTCGCCTTCGGGTTTCTCCCGTGCGCGCCCATAACGGTCGACTTCTGCATTGTAATTCTCGCAAAACTCCTGCACTTGCAACGATAACTGGCCAGAGTCGAAGCTGTAAGCAACACCATCTCGATTCGTCGACACACCCAGGGAGTATGTCTTAAAGATGGTGTGGCGTTCGAATTCAGCAGCCCGAGCTTCCTTGGAAGCAAGAGGTGTGAAATCCGAGAATTCGCTCTCACCGCATTGCAACCACCTCCCGGAAAACTCCGATTGCCATCCGACACGTCCGAGTCGGGCCTTAGATGACAACCATTCAAGTTTGCGCTCCTTGCGCCAGTCCTCGGGGACGCGGAAATAGTGCAAATTGTGGTCGTCACTATCCACATTGCGTACCGCAACTGTAATCCCTACCCCAACCTTAATGCCGAAAACGTTGTGGGTCGTGCCGCTTAGCTTCGGGTTCTTCTGGACATTTCCGTGAAGGTCAACATGGTAGACATCCATGAAGTCTTCAAGAAGGTGCTTCTGCATTCCGTCGAATGCCTGCTGGTCAATAAAACTGTTGTTACTCACAAAGCAGACGATGCCGTCGCGTTCCTGCAACCGGTCGGTCGCCCAACGGAAGAACTTGACGTAAGGGTCATACAGCTTGGTTTTTAGCGTGGCTTTAGAGTCTTTCGCGTAAGTTCCTTTGATTCGCCCGTCGACTACCTTGTACTGCCTATTCTTGTTGTTGTCATTCTCATTCTGCTGGCCCATGTTGTAGGGTGGATTCCCGAGGATCACCGTAATGGGCGCTCGACGCTGGCGCTCAACGCGCTCCGCGTTCTTTTCCGTCACGTAGAGGTGTGCCTGTCTCTTCTCAGTTAAGTCCAGCGTGTCCACAAAGCACAATCCCTCGAAGGGCTCATAGGTCCCTGTGATCTCGTAAAAGGCGTGTTCGATATTGAGCGCTGCAATGTAATAGGGCAGCAGCATCACCTCATTGGCGAATAGTTGCTTTCGGTACACGCGGGGCAAGTCGCGGCCGGGAATGCGACGCAGCAGGTTCACAACAAAGTTACCGGTGCCCGTACACGGGTCAATGATGTAAACATCGGGACTGGAAAGGCTCTTCCCAAATTCCTCTTCCAAGACCTCGGCCACGCTCGCGCACATGAAGTTGACAATTTCCTGTGGCGTGTAGACGATGCCATGCGTGTCGGCCACTTTCACGGAGTATCCCTGGAAGAAGCGTTCGTAAACGCTGTTCAGGAAGTGCTGCTTTTCGCTGAAGTCAGGCAGCAAGCGCGCGGCGCCTTCGATGGCCCGGTAGAATCGGTCCAGGCTCTTCAAATACTCGCTGCGGTCAAAGCTCTTGCTTACCAGGGCGTCAATGACGCGCTCCACTTCCGCCGCGATGGCGTTGCGCTTGACGAACTCCGGGTTGTTGAAAATCGTGCGGAACAGGCGCTCTGTGAGCAGGTGCTGCACCAGCATCTCATCCACGGCCTCGACGCGGATGTTGGGATTGAGCGCGGTGCGGCAAAGCTCAAAGAACTTCTCAAAAGCGACCTGGAATGGCGCGTTGCCCTTGTGCGCCTGCTGGATCTTTTCCACGAGCCCGCGCGCGAGATCGGGCACACGCTCCTTGAATTCCTCAACCGCTTCTTCAAATCCTTCAATATCCGGCTCGGTGTAGGAGAAGAATTGGTTGAGAAGGGCGGCCAGTTCTTTGGGGTTGCCGAGAGTGTATGGCCCGTTGATCTTCTGCTTGCTCTGAAACAGGACGCCGGTTTGGGTGTCCTCAAAGATGATGTTGGAGAGCGGGTAGCCGCGCGCGATCTTCTTCTTGATTTCAGTGTCGAGATCGTCCTGGGTGTCTTTGGCTTCCCAATAACCGCGAGGCAGGCTGTTGCGGTCGCGCAGGGTGCCGTCAGGACGAATGAGCGCGCCGCCGGACTTTCCCGAAAGCTCGGCGATGAACGTCGAGTCCTTCAGGCGGGCGGTCTCCTGGAGCAGGGACTCGAAAGGCGAACGCACGCTCATCTCGTTGAGCACACCCTAGTCCCGCAGGGCTGCGACGTTTTCGTAATACCTGCGAATGGAGCGATGCGCGGGTGTTATGAGATTGTGACCGGTCATAACAGTGGACCCAATACTAGCACTTTAGCCGGGGGCGGCCAAGCGTGAATGGTTTCTGTCCGATAGTGGATGCTGTCGGCGGGTACGAAATACCGACGGGCGGCGCATACGCTGCCTTGTGTGTATGTGGCCAGGCGGGCCACCCGCCGAACGCCGGGTGTAGCACGCATCGACTGGGTCGCCGGGGCGCGGTCAACGCGTAATCTCGAGAACTTCGCAAGCCAGTAGCTGGCTCGGGTGATGGTGACCATAGGTTTTTGATGGTCGCGACGTTCTGCTGTTTTGGAGTGCGGCGGCTTGCCGCCGCTTTTCCCGCTCGGCGGGGCCAGCTTGCTGGCCGGGATTTGGCGGAAAACCGAGGGACCGCGAGCAAGCTCGCGGACTGGATTGTCGAGACCCCATCGAACCGCGAGCAAGCTCGCGGGGGGCAAAGCGGCGGCAAGCCGCCGCACTCCAAGGCTACCCTAGATATCCCTGGGATCGACCTCGAACTCGTCCTCGACATTCACCCGGTCGATCTTCATTTGCATAATCTGCTTGTAAAACGAAGTTGTGGCTTGGCGCTGGAACCAGCCCGCCGAGCACCAGGGATAAAGCGATGCCTCGCGCACGATCCGGTGGTGGACCGCGTTCCGGTGGACATAACTCAACCGGGCGAAGTAGGACTCCGGGTAGGTCAGGTTAGTTTCCCAGTACTGGAACCACACCTTGCGCCCGCCGCGTTCCGTCCCAGCGGTTCGCCTGGATGGTGGTCAAGGAGTGCATATGTCGGCTGAGCGAGGTAAGCGAGGCAGCCTGCGCGGGAGACAAGGCGACGAAATGGTAGTGATTGGGGAAGACCGCCCAGGCCTGCAATTGCCACTCGTACTTCTCCGCCAGCTCGAGAAGCCGGTCGCAGAGGTACTCGAGGCGCTGGGGGCCGGCAAAAGTGGGCTTCTTGAGGTATGTGCCTGCGGTCACGATGTAGGCTCCAGGCTCTGCCAGGCGGTGAACCGGGCTGTGAGGCCAATCGCGCATAGCGCCCTCCGCGACTTTTGAAGTGCCCCCGCTTTGGAGTGCGGCGGCTTGCTGCCGCTTTTCTACAGGCCAGCTTGCTGGCCGGAACTGCGACCTTTCGATTTCACCCAGCGAGGCGGCGCGCGAGCAAGCTCGCTGGGCGAAAGCGGCGGCGAGCCGCCGCACTCCAAAGCGTCCAAACGTGGTGAGAAATCCGGCCTACAACTTTGCCGCCTCCCTGAATTCCCGCAAGCGCTCGGCGACGCTCTTCACGTGCCGGGGCAGCGGCAGCTTTGACCCCTCTTCGAAAATGGGAATCAGCTTCTCGAGCTCCGGGCCGGATTCTGTGCCCGTCAGCGCCACCCGAATAGGGTGAAACAGGTCCCTCCCCTTCTTCCCAGTTTCAGTTTGCACCCCTTTGGTGAGCAAGCGGAATCGCTCATAACTCAATTCGTGTTCGGCCAGCGCCTTGGGGATAAACGCGCTTAGCACCGCACGGGGGCTTGCCGCCGTCGAGAGTTGAAGCGCTTCAACAGCTTTGTCGGCCTGGTATTCGAATATGATATGTACCGCGCCAGGAAGTTCCGCCAACGACGGGATGTTTTTGAGGACCGCATCCAGCACCCGTTCGAGCCAAATCAGGACGTCCGGACCTGGATGCGCATCCAAGTAGCCCGCCCCGTGCAAGAATGGGAGCGCAAGCTCGGCCAAGCGGCGGGGAGCACATTCCTTCATATAGTGCCGATTCAACCAGTAGAGTTTTTCCTGGTCAAAAACCGCCGGACTCTTGGTGATGTGCTCCAGCGAAAACATTTCCACCAATTCCTGCGGGCTCAGGATCTCCGTTTTGCCATCCGCGGGCGACCAGCCCAGTAGAGCCAGGTAATTACGCAGCGCTTCGGGGAGAATCCCGAGATCACGAAAGCTCTGCAGCGACGTTGCGCCGTGTCGCTTGGAAAGCCGGGTTCGGTCAGAACCCAAAATGGTGGAGAGGTGGGCGAACTGCGGCGGCTCCCAACCCAGAGCGCGGTAAACCGCGAGCTGGCGCGGGGTGTTGGAAATGTGATCGTCGCCCCGAATGACGTGAGTAATCTCCATCAAGTGATCGTCAATCACCACCGCATAGTTGTAGGCTGGATTCCCGTCGGAGCGCACCAGTATGGGATCTCCGATGACCTCACTCGAAAAACTGGTCGGTCCGTGAACGAGGTCGTTCCATGACAACGCGCTTTCCACGATCTTCAATCGAATCGCTGCCGGCTCCCCCGCAGCAAGCTTTCGCGCCACCTCTTCTCGCGGACGCTTTCGACAGCGGCCGGAATAGCGGGGCTGGCGTCCGGCCTTCAAAGCTTCCTGGCGCTCCTGCTCGAGTTGCTCCGCCGTGCAGAAACACGAATAGGCGTCGCCCTGGTCAATAAGTTCTATGGCAAACCTGCGATAGATTTCCTTGCGCTCGGATTGGCGATAGGGCGCAAACGCGCCGCCTTTGTCCGGTCCTTCGTCCCAATCGATTCCGAACCAGCGCAGGTCCTCTAGCAACTGCTTCTCGTACGTTTCTTTGGAGCGCTCGACGTCCGTGTCTTCAATGCGCAAAACGTATGCGCCTCCGTTGTGACGGGCAAAAAGCCAATTGAAGAGCGCTGTGCGTGCATTACCCACGTGGACGTAACCCGTGGGGCTGGGTGCAAACCGAACTCGGACCTTTGTCATAGTCTGACCTTCGCCAACCTGCTAACGATAACACACCGGAGCCCTTTCCGGCGGGCTTCAGCAGTTGACGGCAGCGGGTCAATTTGGCTTAGCAGCGGCCAGTTTACCTCCTCAAGTGGTGGCATAAAGCCGCCCCTCCCGACTTGAGATCAAAGTCCGGGCACACTGCCGGCCAACTTTCGCGGGAAACCGTTACTGGACTTCCCGAGCGGCGGCAATGGCTCGCCAGTGGGTCACGCCCTCCCGGCGAACGCCCGATTCACCTTAGCTGCACGCCGATTTCTTGTGGAGGGGTGTAACAGTCTGAAACTAGAGGCCTTACTTACGATTGGATTGGGGCCGCAGACCCTCTGAGGGAAAGGTCTTTCTATCTCGACCCTTTCCTCAGAAGTTGCGTCAACGTCTAATTCTTGGAGCGGAGTTCCTGGCAGGTGAGGCAATATCGAGCCCACGGGATAGCTTTGAGCCGCGGGGAGGGAATTCCCTCCTGGCATCCTTCGCACCTACCGTAGGTCCCACGAGCGCAACGAACAAGCGCGTTGTCAACTTCTTTCAGCACTTGACTTCGCAAACTTGCGGTCACCGCCGTCACATCCTGTTCGGCAGTCTTAACTGCAAATTCAACGACATCCGGAGACTGAACACTTGTCGCCAGCGCCTCGGGCGCGCCCTTGGCCGATGCGAGTAATTCGTTCCGCTTTTTCAACAACAACGTTCGATAAGCGCTCTTGGGAGATTTTACTGCTGTTCGCATGGGTAACCGTCCTTCAGGTTCAGTTGGCGAAACCTTTTCAGCAATCGCCCGCGTTTAACAGATGATTTGGGTGCCTCCAAGGTTGCACAATTTTTTGCAATTTTTTGTTTTGCTCTATCCCTGGAGTTTCCTTTAACTTACAAGACATCCGAGGGCCGTGTTACAATCTCCCCTTCTACGTTTCAGCCACTTGGCTACGGGGAGGTATTGCGATTGGCAAAACGCGAAGAGATTATACAACGGATTCGGAAGGCTTTGGGCCGTCCGTCGGGTGACTACCGAGTAAATAGTGAAAGCGCTTCGAGGCCACCGGATCCGCCGCTGAGCGGGATACTACCCGCCATTCCTCCGGAGGAATTGCTGCCCAGGTTCGAGGCGGAATTGACAAAAGTCGCTGGCATAGCTCACCGGGCAACTGATCGGCAGGCGTTGGAAGAGATTCTGCGAACCATCCTCACCCAGGCGAAAGCCACAAGCGTGGTCCTCTCCCGCAATCCAATCTTGGCGGAGTTGAACCTCGTGGCGCTGCTCCGCACGCTTGGCCAAGCCATCTCCGTTTGGCAGACCTCTGGCGCCGGAGGTTCTCCGGAAGCCGGGGATGCTTCCCTGAGGGCCTTTGCCGAGGCCAGCTTTGCTGCGACCGTGGGGATCACAGGTGTGGAATTTGCGCTGGCGGAAACCGGCAGCCTGGTCGTCACCAGTTCGACGGAAGGCGCCCAAATGGCATCGCTGGCCCCGCCTGTTCACGTAGCGTTGTACCGGCGGAGCCAGTTGGTAGCATCGCTCGATGAAGTTCTGGAGAGGTTTCCTGTCTTGTGCGATCCTAACCAAGCTGTACCGGGCCGTTCCGTTGTCTTCATTACCGGGACCAGCCGTACTGCCGATATCGAACAGATCCTCATCCGGGGCGTCCACGGGCCGGGCGAAGTTCACGCGGTCCTCGTCGAAGAGGCATGCTTTTCGCAGGCGCGAAGCGCCTGAGAGCCTTTCAGAACTCCTCGCGCCCAGAGGTGAGGGCCTGATGGGAGTCTGAGAGGTGAGATGTATCATTGAAAGTCACTAGCTGCCATCCATCTTTCCGGGGCTGGATAATACTTAGCGCGGCATTGTCCATGGCGAGGCGCCTTCTGTACTCGGAGGGAGGCACACCCAGGACGTGGCAGACGGCCAGGCGGCAAACGGTCTTGTGGAATACCACCGCCACGTGCCCCTGCCGGTGCCTCGCGGCCAGAAGATTCAGGAAAGGCACGACGCGCTGCAAAGCTTCGAGGCCGCTTTCGCCGCCGGGGGGCGCGACTTCGCCTGGGTCAGCATCCCACGCGCGAAAAGTCTTGGGGTCATCTTTCTCGACTTCCGCCAGCGTCTTTCCTTCCCACTTGCCGTAGCCGAGTTCGATGAGCCTTTCGTCCACGATGGCTTCGAGGCCAATTACCTCGGAGATCAAGTTGGCCGTTTCCATCGCGCGCCTCAGGGGGCTTGAATACAGGCCTTCAAAGGCGATGGACTTCAGGCGCCCGGCCAACCTTTTCGCCTGTCGTCGACCAGCCTCCGATAACGGGATATCGAACTGCCCGCAAAGCCGGTTCTCAACATTCCATTCCGTCTCCGCGTGACGCATCAGATAGAAGAGTCCCATAGATTGGACTTGCCGGGCGATTATTCGATCGTCACAAACGTGACGCAAGCCGGCGAGGGCACTTCCAGCACTTGGCCGGTCGGGGTCAGGAGGCCGCCTTTTTGGGCGATGCGGAACAGGACGACGCTGTCGGAGTCCTGGTTGGCCGCGAACAGGTACGAGCCAGTCGGGTCTATCGCAAAGTTGCGCGGCGTCTTCCCTTGCGTTGGAGTGTGCCCCGCGGGCGTGAGCGTGCCTTTTCGAGTGTTGATCGCAAAAACCGCAATAGAGTCGTCTCCGCGGTTAGATCCATAAAGAAACTTCCCTGCCGGGTGCACCTCCACTTCGGCGGCGGTACTTTCACCCTCGAAATCTCGAGGGAGGGTTGAGGCAGTCTGGAGCACGTCCAAAGCCCCGTTGGCCGCGTCGTACGAAAACGCGGTGACGGTGGACTGTATTTCGCTGATTACATATCCAAACTTTCCGTTCGGATGAAAGGCAAAGTGCCGCGGTCCTGCGCCGGAACTGACCATGGCGAAGGCGGGATTGTTTGGCGTGAGCGTCCCTTTCCCCGCATCGAACCGGTAAATGAGCACTTCGTCGAGCCCCAAGTCCGCGCTGATGGCGAAGCGGTTGTCGGGTGACAAGTAAACCGAGTGCGCGTGTGGCCCCTCCTGGCGCTGAGGATTGATACTGGCGCCGTGGTGCTGCACGAAAGCCGACGCTTCCCCCAGACGTCCGTCGCGTAGAATCGGGAATACAGCCAAACTTCCGCCGCCGTAGTTGGCAACCAACAAGTACTTCCCAGTCTTATCCACAGCAAGGTGGCAGGGACCTGCGCCGCCGGACGGCACCTCATTCAAAAAGGTCAGCTTCCCGGTCCCAGGGTCAATGGCGAATGCGCTGACACCGCCGCTGCTTCGCCCCTCGTATTGCGACAGTTCATTGACCGCGTAAAGGAATCGTCGGCTGGGATCTGTCGTCAGAAAAGATGGATTGACGCTTTCGGCCGCCAGTCCCAGCGAGGTCGAGTGGCCTGTGGTTGGATCGAAGCGGTAAACATAAATGCCCTTAGACTTCTGTTCGGTGTAGGTCCCGACGTAGACGAGACATTTGCTCGTTTTTTCCTCCTTCGAGACGCCTTTAGCATACCGGGGCAACACGGATGGCGCCAAGAGCGCCGCAAGAAGTAAGGAGAAGCATTGAACGGTTTTCATGCTCCTATGAAACCCCACTCGACCCCCAAAGCGCAAGTGCAAAACTTGCAGGCAGCCACAGGCCTGGTTCCGTGGAGGAAGGCTTCCCGATGCGATCCCGATCAAAGACATAGGGACATGTCGGGACGGTTCAGCCAGGCTTTCTTGCAGCGGCCAGCTTTAGCTGGGCGCTCGCTCTTCTTGCTGCGTTCTGTAATCGTCCGCAGGTGGTAGAATCACACTACAGCCTACGTTTTGGTTTCGGGGCCGCGGGGCCGGGCCAAGTGGAGCATTGAGGCCTCGGAGGAGCGGAACAAGAGCCAAAGGCGGTTTGTGCCAGTTGGAGAATGATTGCGCCCACACATCGCGACAGGATGATTCACCCATGACCCCCTTGATGGAACAGATTGCTCAGCAGCCGGCGGTGCTTTCGGGCTTGCGGAAGTTCTATACGAGTCCCGGAGCGATTCCCTCCAAGGCCCTCTCTACCATGGTGAAGCACTGGCCGCCCACCGTTGTCTTCACCGGAATGGGATCGTCCATGTACGCCGCCTACCCGGCGCAAGCCTATCTGACTTCTCACGGTGTCCGTGCCCTGATCTGGGAGACTGCCGAGCTGGTGGACCATCATATGAAGATCTTCGGCCCAGACATCCTCCTGGTGGTTGTCTCGCAATCGGGAGAGACGGCGGAAGTCCTCCGATTGCTGGGCGCTCTGGCGACGAAGGATAGCTTGGTAGCAGTCTGCAATTTCGAGACGAGCTCGTTGGCCCGGCAAGCCAGCCTACTGCTGCCCATGATGGCTGGCCGCTCGGCTCCTGTGGGCACCAAGACTTACACCTGCGCCGTGGCTGTCCTGATGTACCTTGCAGTGGCGATTGCCCGAAAGCCGCCGGATCCCCTCACGCAGGAGTTGATGCATGCCATCGAGGCCCAGGAGAACATCCTCGATCGGTGCGAGGACCTGGTCCCACCGACCGTGGAGTTCTTCAACAAACCGCGCTACATTGCCTTGCTGTCGCGCGGACCGGACCTCGCCTCGGCTTACCAGGGGGCGCTCCTGTTCAAAGAGGTGGCGAAAATGGGCGCGGAACCGATGAGCGCAGCCCAGTTTCGCCACGGGCCTATGGAGATCATCGACCCCGCCCACCGCTATATTATCTTCGCCAGGCAGGCCAAAACTACTCCGAACCGCAAAACCGACAACGGTCTAGTCAGGCTGGTGGAGGATATCCGCAGGCACGGCGGCCGTGTCCTTCTTTACACGGACCTGCCTTTTACGGACATTACCAACATGCGCCTCATCCCTGTTGAATCGGTCAAATTGGGGCTGGGAACCCTGGTTGATTCCGTCCATATCCAATTGCTGGTGCACGACCTCGCTCTGCGCGCCGGCCTCCAGCCCGGAAGTTTCCGGTTTGCGGAGTAACTTCGGCACCATGCGTGTCGCTGGTTTTCCACGGATAGTGGGTCAGTTTGAAACCCGGCAGTCTTGCGGTTAAACCCTTTCGGCGCGCCGGCCACCGAAGGCATGGATGGTTCGAGTACCGGCGACGGGCTCGCCCCCATGCCAGACCCCGCTCGGAATGAAATACTCTTCTCCGGCTCTCACTGGAATGCGCTTGCCATCGATAATCAGAGTATAGCAACCCTGAACCACGACAAAGTACTCGTCGTAGTCATGCACGTGCGGTGCTGAGACGGCAGATTCACGGCAGGTCCAGAAAGCCATTTGACTACCATCGGCTCCATCAAAGACATACCCTTCTACTCCGGGGGTGGCTTGACTGCTGGTGGCAATTTTGTTGGCTGGACTCTTCATGAAATCCGGAAAATTATCCACGGTTCCTCCTTCAAGTTGCGCGTCATTCAACCCGTCGCGCGCCACCGAATTATGGCAACTGGCTGGGCATGGCGCAACCCCGAA
>CAVXWN010000005.1:0-224797 GCA_963765485.1 uncultured Acidobacteriota bacterium
GTATTCCGATGAAGGTGGTCAGTGATTCCGATTTGAATCCGGTCGCTGGTTCCGAGGTGAAGCCGGGCGTTTTCGGAGCGAAGCGACGCTGGCGTTCCTATGGTGCTTGAAGTGACCGGAATCGGTCAACTAGAATCCGGTTTTCTCTTTATCTTTCCTTGGCTCCTTTCTCCATAAATAGGTTCGCCGGCGGCGCTGTGGAAATGTGGGAATCCGGCTGCCTTGTGCCGGATTTCCAAGCCCGGTGGAAAGGGTGGGAAACTCGTTCTGAGAGTTTTCCACCCTTTCCACGGGGCGGCATTTCCACAGCGCCTGCTCGGGTGTTCGGAGCGCAGCGACGCGAGCCGTACGAGGGCCCCTCCCAACGTGATCTCCGCCCACACCCTGGCGTGTTCGGAGCGCAGCGACGATGTTCATTCTTTGCCGCCACGCTTTTTGCGCATCGACTCGCCGCGCATCTCGATACGGTGAGCGTTGTGCACCAGTCGGTCGAGAATGCTATCGGCCAGGGTCGGATCACCAATCTGTTCATGCCACTTGGCCACCGGCAGTTGGCTGGTCAAGATCATGGATCGCTGCTGATAGCGATCCTCGCAGATTTCCAGGAAGTCGCGACGCTCC
This sequence comes from uncultured Acidobacteriota bacterium, assembly GCA_963765485.1. Classification (GTDB taxonomy): domain Bacteria; phylum Acidobacteriota; class Terriglobia; order UBA7540; family UBA7540; genus CAVROP01. The sequence goes on from CAVXWN010000005.1 coordinate 622, forward strand.
GTGTCGGCCAGGGGAGCCATGGCCCAGTCGTCGACGACCAGCACCTGCAAACGAGCCCATCGTGCGAGCAAGGTGCGTAGACTGCCATCGGCGCGGGCCAGCGCCAAGTCACGAAACAGTTGGGCGGCGCGCGTGTATAAGGCCGTAAAGCCATCCCGGCAGGCCTTCTCCGCCAGAGCACAAGCCAAGAAGCTCTTCCCCATCCCCGTGGGGCCGAGCAGAAAAATGTTCTGATGTTCGCGCACCCAAGCGGAGTCCTGGGTGAGCGACCGCAGCAAGGCACGGTCCAGACCCCGCGGGGTGCGGAAGTCCAGGTCCTCCACCGAGGCCCGATGCCGCAGCTTGGCCTGGCTCAAACGACGCTCCAGGGCGCGGTTCTGTCGCCAGTTCCACTGCTGGTCGACCAGCAGGGCGAAGCGTTCCTCGAAGCTCAACTCGCTGATGCCGGTCTGCTCGGACTGGGCGCGAAAGGCCTCGGCCATGCCGTGCAAGCGCAAGGCGCGCAACTTTTCCAGGGTCTGCTGATTCAACATGTGTTCTCCTCTCTGCCGATCGAGTTACTGCACCCTCGACGTATCCGAGGGATCGAAATAAGCCGCGCCCCGCAGATTGTCGTGGGCGAGGGGCGGTCGGGGCGCCGGGGTTTCCAGCGGTTGACGATCCAGTCCGCGTTCCAGCATCGACTTGACACTCTGATAGGAGCAGGCGCCGGTGACCAAGGCCCGTGCCGCCGCCGCTTCCACCCGCTCGGGCGAATAGCGCTGGCCCAGGCGCAGAATCCCCAGACAGGACCGATATCCCATCTCGGGGTGCGGTTTACTCTCCAGGATGGCCTTGAATAACTGTGCCGTCGACGGCCCCACCGACTGCGCCCAGTGCAGCAGGCGCGAGGGCGGCCAGGCCAGGTGTTGCTGATGGCTCTTGGGTCGATGCTCGTTGACGGTCGTGGCTTTATAGTGCTGGTGGCTGCGGACATGCGAAGCCACGCGCTCGCCGCGGTGAAAGATCTCTACCGTGGTCAGCGTCGAGCGGATCTCCACCACCTGCCCGGTCAGCACGTAGGGCACGCTGTAGTAGTGGCGGTCGATCTCGACGTGATAGTCGATGTTGACGCGCGCGGTCGCCCACTGCTGCAGCTCAAAGCGATCCTGCGGAAGCGGGCCCAGCGCCGGTTGGTCTAGTTCCTGGAACAAGCTGGCACGGCAGCCGGGGCGCTTGCGAAACGGCCGTTGGTTGAGTTTATCCAGCAACTCCCGGATCGCCTGATTGAGTTCGGCCAAGCTGAAGAACTTCCGGTGCCGCAGGGCCGCCACGATCCAACGCTGCACGATCTGCACACCGGTTTCGACCTTGGCTTTATCGCGGGGCTTGTAAGGCCGCGTGGGCAGCACCCCCACGCCGTAATGCATGGCCAGTTCGTGATAGGTGCGGTTCAGATCGGGCTCGTAGCGGCAGGCGCGATTCACGCCGGTACGAGTGTTGTCGGGGATGACCAGCTTGGGCACGCCTCCTAAAAACTCGAAGGCACGGATGTGGGAACCAATCCAGTTCTCCAGTTCCTGGCTGTGGGTGGCTTCGGCGTACGTGTAGTTGCTGGCTCCCAGGACGGCAACAAAGATCGCCGCCTGCCGCTCCGGTCCGCCCTCCGAGTCTTGCAAGGGGATCGTCGCCCCGGCGTAATCGACGAAGAGCTTCTCACCGGCTACATGATCCTGGCGCAGCACCACGTCCAACTGCTGTCGCCACCGTTGGTAGAGTTCGCAGAAGCGACTGTAAGCGTAGCCGTCGGGATGCGCCTGCCGGTATTCTTCCCAGGCGAGCTGCAGCGTCAGGTGGGGATGGCGTTGGAGTTCTTCGTGGAGCTTCGCAAAATCGGGCTGGGGCTTGCGGTTTTCGTAGGCGCGCCGCGGGGTTCCTCCAAATACGGCGGCTTCCAGTTGGCGATCATCCCAGCCTTCCGGCAGCGGCCAACGGACCCCAGCCTCCCGGGCACGTTTCAGATACTCATAAACCGTGCCGTGCCCGATCGAGCAACTGCGGGCGATCTGCCGCTGCCCCAACCCCAGCTCATAGCGGAGTCGGAGTACTTCTTTGAGCTTTCGCATGGACAACCTCTGCATGGGCAATGTCGGTTACCTCCACCTTCCAGTGGAGCCGCATTGACCGTAATGTTGTCCAGCGTCCTTCGCCTCCCGTTCACCGTCCCGTCCGGAAGCGTGTGGAAATCTTTCCGAAATGATCCCGGTCAGGGTTCCGACAAGTGCCGGAAACTGACCGGATTAAAATCGGAATCCCTGCCCGGCTTCATCCCGGAATCGTGACCGAATTAATTTCGGAATCCTGACCGGATCAACTTCGGAATCGCGCCCGCCTTGCCCCGGAATCCGCAGTTCATGTGCAGGTGAACTTAGTTGCGCTCGGAGCACATTATGAAAAAGGAATCAAGTCAAAGACCGGCTGCGGTCAAGCGCATTCCCATAAAGAATATTCAACCAAATCCCCACAATCCTCGTCGTCTCTTCGACGAGGAACCAATGAAGATCCTTGAAGAGTCCGTTAAGAAACTAGGGATTCTGGTCCCCGTAACTCTTTATCCAAAAGAGAAAGGAGGGATCGTAGACTACGGGCATGATCGCTTCATAATCTTAGATGGGGAGCGCAGATGGCGGGTCGCCGTAGCGCTCCATCTTGATACCGCCCCGGCAATTGTTATCGATCAACCCTCCGAGGAACAGAATATTCTCACTATGTTCCATATTCATAATGTGAGAGAGGGTTGGCAGCTTATGCCAACCGCTTTAAAGCTTAAGACACTTATGGAGAAGTTAGATGAGACTAACGAAAGAAAGCTCGCGGAACTGACGAAGCTATCGGTAGGACAGATACGCAGGTGCAAAATTCTGCTAGGTTTTCCAGAAAAGTATCAAAACATGATGCTTGCGCCCCCGTCAGATAGAATGAAGGCAGATTTCTTCATTGAACTCCAAAGAATCAGAGGCCCCGCCTTAGAGGAGAGATTCCCGCCTTGGATTAGTCGCGGCGATTCCAAGTGCATCGATGCGGTGCTAAATAAATACCTGAATCATGTTATTCCTGCCGTGACTGATTTTCGAAAGCTAGCAGAAATTTACAGAGGCTCGATAAAGAAGAATCTCATCAAAACTTTCTATAGGGAGCTTGCTCGGTTCCTGGACACTCCTAACCTCGCAATAGATGACATCCACGTTCCAGGTGCGAGTTTTGAGAAAGAGTTCAAAGAGATCACGAGGTCGGCTCGGAGGTTACTTAACCAGCTTAAGACCCTGGATACGGAGGCACTTGCTGCGGATGAGCGAGTGCTTAAGGCTCTTCGAAGAGTTATGAGAACTATAGAATCTAAGCTCGCACAGGCACTTACGGAGCCACAACATGGCACGACTGGCGAAGATTAACCGGGAGCATTCTGTTCCTGTACGGCAGGCAGCCCATAAGTTTCGTGACCACGAAGACATGAGCCGGAGAAAGATCGCACGCTGGGTCGCTCAGTTTGAGGACGCCGACGTACGACTTGCCATTAAAGTCCTGGAAAAGATCCGCTACTATTCCGGTGGGGATATCCGGCGTATGCTGCGAGACCTGGTGAGGAGCGTCTATGAAGGACTGACCGGTATCCCTAGAAATAAGATCTTCTTTGTTCCCGTGGGGGACATTTTTCAAGGGGCCGCTATACTCGCAAGAGGGCTTAGAGATACTGAAGGAGTCAGGCGCGAACAGATCAAGATGATGCTTGAGCTGCAGAAACTCCCCAATGAAGATATCGGGGCAATCGTATTTGTGGAAGATTTTAGCGGGTCTGGAAACACCCTCATGACTTGGTGGACTAACGTGGAGTCCTTCATCCTTCCCAAGATGGCACCCGTCGTAATTGCGCTTCTCGTCCTAAATGCGCAAGCACGACCACGCGTCGAGGAAATCGCGAACAAAGTGGTGATAGTTGACGAGCTCAATGAGAATCAAAACGTGCTCTCGCCAGCGTCGAATCTGTTTGAGGCGGACGAGAAAGAGACTCTACTGGCATATTGTGGAAAAACTGGTTGCACAGAAACATATTTGAGGGGTTTTGAATCGTGTGGTCTGCTTGTAGCATTCAAGCACCTGTGTCCAAACGACAGCCTTCCCCTCCTATGGCATGACTCCAGAGGGTGGCGAAGCTTATTCAAAAGACGAGGCATCTAGGGTAATGCTTGGTTTCTAAGGATTGAACACGTTTAACTCGATACATCGTGGTATCTTGCCAGTTTTCCAAAACAAAGCAAAAGTCGTCGGGTGCATGATAACGATTGAATCGTATCCTCGCTTCGACGCAGTCCGTTTCATCCGCGCGTCAAGAGCCAGCCGTTCTTTGAGGAAGGAACGGTCTTCCGGCTCTGGAACTGATATAACCTTGGCGAAAAGTGCCCGACATACGGTTCGTTCGTCACCGACAAGCGGGTTTGCAATGGTGACCCTTTGAGGTGTGTCGAGCGGCCTACCGTACAGTTCTGCCTCAGCAAAACTGGAAGCAAGAAACCTCCCCCGTTCTCGATACGCGTTGGGGTCAAGCGGTGGAACATGCCACCAGTCTTTTCTGTTGATATGAGAGATAAGCTTCCCAAGGAATTCTTTCTTGATGCGCGGCACAGGTTCACCTCGTCCCATTGTAAATGAACTGCGGCCTGACGCAAAATGCCTTGCGCGTGTCGAATTTGTGGGGTGTCATCCCTCCTCATGAATCTGCACACGCCTTGCCCCTTGACAATGTGAGGCTCGAATTCCGTGGAAGGGGGTTTTGATCGGGCGATCCGTAATCGGGTCCACCGCGAGCTTCTGGCCCTGCTTCCCATACCGTTGCGTGTTACCGTCACCTCCGCGCGAAGCCATAGTCAAGGGCGACTACAGAGAGGCGCACAGTGGCCGTGCCCTCAACGGAAGCGAGAGCGAAGGGAATCGGGTCTATCTGCTTATGCTGTGACCTTCTGCCTGTGCGCCCTCGTGCGACTCGCCCACTGATTCGTGCTCCGCGCTTTCAATTGCGTGGTCTTGGCCCTTGCCGCTCATATCATGCTCGGTTTCCAATGCGGACTGCTTCGATACGTCACGGCTCAATTCGTCGCCCAATCTCTCCGCGTCATTGGTGTAAATCTGCGCATCGTAGCGGCCTCGCGAGATGGAGACATACGCCAGCCGCGAATTAACAAGCTGGTCGTGGGCCTGTTCGGTGTCCACGTGCACCAGCACCCGGTCGGCGGTGGCTCCCTGGCTGCTGTGGCTGGTGACGGCATAGCCGTAATCGACATGAGGGTGCTCCCGGACGTTGAACTGCACTTGCTGACCGGAGTCCAGCCGAACTTGGAGATTTCCCTCGGCGTCGATCTGTTCGACGGATCCAAGTTGGCGGTTGGCAATGTGCTCCTCGCGGTAGGGCGCCGTGAATTGCACGCGGTCACCGGTTGAGAGGTCGCGTTCCGCCTCCCGGTAAACACTCACTCCATGCAACCGGCGCGGGTCGTAAGTTAGACGCTGGCCGCTGTCCCGCTCGACGGTGAGTAAGTTGTGTTCCCTGTCAACGCCGGTGACATAGACGTATTCTCCTGATTTGACGCCCACCGCCCGGCTGCCTCGGGTGTGGCGCACGATGTCGCCGGGTCCGTACTGTGCGGCCCACTGCCGGTCGGCTCCGGTCATCTCCTGGCGCGGCACCAGCACGCTCATCCGGTGTTCCTGGTTTTTGACCCGGCCATTGGATTGCAGCTCGCGGTGGATTCGCTCGTTGATCTCGTGGCGGGATCGGTTGTCCGGTGAAACCGCCAGTGTATTGTCGGGCCGCTCGGCATAAGCCTTGGCGATTGCCTCCAGGCGTTCTTCCCGTTTCGGGATTTCCTGCACGCGGCCCTGCTGCCTGAGATTGTCAGTCGCCTCGTGCCCGTAGAGCACCTCTAGTTGGCTGCGTCCCTGGAGCCCCAAAACCACGGGGTTATTCGACTTCCGGTTTTGCGTAACGGCGGCGTACAACTGGGGAAGCTTCTGCAATGAGGCGAGTTCGTCCAGGATGAACCAAACCGCTTGGAGGGTGGCTTGGTCAATGACTGTCCCCGGTAACCTCTTCACTGCTCAGGAAGCTACGAAACGGATCTTTCGGCCACTGGCGGAGAAGCTAAAGATTCCAGCATTCACTTGGCGTTCCTTCCGTCGCTCGGTTGAAACGGCGTTGCACACGGGGGGCGTGCCACTCAAGGTGCAACAACAAATTCTTGGCCACTCCGACCCCAACATGACTCTCCTCTACGCGGATCCGGATATCGCGGAGAGACGTAAAGCGACGACCCAACTTGACGCCTTATTGTTGCCAAATGTTGCCAAGTTGCAAAAGGAGTTGCAAGAAGCAAGGTCTAACTGATTGAAAAGATTGGCTGGGAGGCAGGGATTCGAACCCCGATACGCAGATCCAGAGTCTGCAGTCCTACCGTTAGACGACCTCCCAACGGGTCACACAGATAGAAGTAAATGGGCTGGCCTCGATTTGTCAAGCGATGATTTCAACAGGTAGTGTTCTCATTGGCGGCTCGAAGCGCTCAAAACAGGAAAATAATTTGGCTTGCGGCTCCGGCGCGTTGTGCACTCTATGGTGGATCTTTTCTTGACGGCCCAACATAGGTCGGCTTGACGCTTTTCGAGCAAGCAGAACCGCCAAGGCACGTCAAGCCTCTGACTGTCGACTGTAGACTGTAAACTTTTGGTCAGAACAAGCGGAAACTGACTTCGACGATCACGCGTACAGGGACGGGAACCCCGTTGCGCAGAGCAGGTTTGAATTTCCAAGTCCGCACTGATTCCACGGCTTTTTCGTCGAGCCCGAGGCCTAGAGGCTTTACCACGCGAACGTCGCTGTTAACATTGCCCTGGGCATCCCACAATTATCCAAAGAACCACCGTGCCCTGGTACTTCGCCTTGCGAGCTTCCTCGGAATAGCCGGGCTCAGGCTTATATATCGGAATCGGGGCGCTGACGTTGCCACCGACGCTGAAAACTCCGCCACCCGTACCGCCACCTTCTCCAGGGCCCAGGCCGCCCCCTTTGCCGGAGCCGATTCCGGTTCCTTCGCCGGAGCCGATACCGCCACCCGTTCCCGGACCGTTAGATGGCGGTCCCAGAACGCCTTGCGGATCGCCCCACGGCATGTTCGAAGCCATCTGGGGCAACTTCAGTTCCGGCGGACCAAGTAAGGTAGGCTCGACCTGCAGCTTGGGGTTAAGATTCCTAATCACGGCCATCGGGGGAGCGAATTGTTGTTTCGCAAACTTGGGAACTGCGCCTCTCGAGGCCGGTGTCGGCGACCGGTCGCCTCCCCCGCCACCACCCCCTGCCTTCTTGCCCGCAGCCTGCAACTCCGCCAAATAGGGTGAGATATCGACCGTTTCATACTTGGTCGAAGCTTTAACTTGCTTGGTGATGTGTCCCACCACGAATGGCAAGATAATAATCGCAATTGCCACCACGTGAACGAGGACGGAATTCAGCCACGAGCCAAGCTGCGGCTGATAATCTTGCCAAATTTCCGGGACGTCGATGGGCTTTGAAGTGATGGCGATTGACGGTGCCTTCGGCTTCTCGAAGAGCGCCCTGATCTGGCTCGGAAAGTCCAAAAACCAGGGACGCATGTCCGTGGCAGGCAGAGCGGATTGTCCCCGGTAATACTCTTTCGGAATAGTGGCCCCCGGCTTCTCGAAGAGTGCCCTGAGATGGTTGGGCAGATCCAGAAACCAGGGACGCATGTCAGTGGCGGGCAGAGTGACCTCTCCCCGGTAATATTCCTTCGGGACGGTGATCTTCGGTTCGCGGAGAATTCCAAAGATCTGCCGGAAAAGAGAAACCGGTGCGATGGTGGAGTCGACGAAAGTAAGGCGGAATTCCCGGTCGGGTGTCTGTGGGTTCCCGTTGGGCGCAGCGTTTGTGCGGTTTTCAACCTCAGTTTCAATGCTTGGCATTAATGTTGTCCTTGGGCTTTACCAAAATTGCCCGCGCATCTCCTCTGCCCTAATTAATTGATGGCAACCAGCCCTCCAAAGTTGCATGAAAGGACTGCCTTTTGTCTCCAATCAAGCGGCCGCTGTTCAATTTTACCACACCCGCTTGCGCGCCTACCGTCACATCAAATTGACGCAGCAACCCCCTGCGGAGTTGCATCGGAAAGTGGGGGGCGGCGTCAAAATGGAATCATCTTCGTTATTGTGCCGTCCACCCGCCGTCAATAAGGATATCTGCCCCAGTAATAAAACCGGCTTCTTCGGAGCACAGGTAGAGCGCAAGTCCCCCAATTTCCTCCACACGGCCCCAGCGGCCCAGTGGAATCCTCGAAGTGAAATACTGATAAGCGTCCGGATTTTGCGTCAGGGCCACGTTCATTTCGGTAGCAAACGGGCCAGGGCTGATGCCGTTCACCGTTATGCCGTCGGGAGCCACTTCGAGGGCCAGCGCGCGTGTCAGGCCGAGCAGCCCTGCCTTGCTGGCCGAATAAGCTGCGCGGCCCGGTAACGAGACCCAACTCATGGTGGAGGTCATGTTGATGATGCGCCCGTAGCCCCTTCCTTTCATCTGGGGCACGAAAGCACGACACATCAGAAAGACGCTCGTCAGATTGGTATCAAGTACGCGCCGCCACTCCTGCAGCGTGAATTCGGGCAGCGGCTTGCGAAGGTTCATGCCGGCATTATTGATCAAAATGTGGACCCTGCCGAACTGGTCCACAATATCACGCTCGAGCTTAAGTACTTGGTCTTCTTCTGAAACGTCCGCCTGAAAGACTCGCCCCTCGCCGCCGCTGTCCTTCAGGGCTCGTGCCACTTCATTCAATTGCTCGAGATTGCGTGACACCAGGGCCACTTTGGCGCCCGCCGCACCCAGCGCCAGGGCCATGGCCTTTCCCAGCCCCTTGCTGGCGCCAGTGACTACCGCCACTTTGCCGTCCAGTCTAATTTCGCTCATAACTCATAGATGTCTGGCAGGGCTGTTACACCCGGGCAGCCAAGTATCCTAGCATAGCTGAAGCAGCATTGAGCGTGCTAGAAGGATTGCATTTACGTTCCGGCCCTGCGTCTGGTCGGGCCTTCCTGCTGCTTCCTTTGCTGGACAATGTTTTTGCACGTTCTCTATAATGGCAGGTCGGTGTACAAACGGAGGATCGATGCAGAAGATTCTGGACTTGAAGCACACTCTCAACCTTCCCAGAACCCATTTCTCAATGAAGGCTAACCTGCCGCAGAACGAGCCAAAGTGGCTGGCCAAGTGGGCGAAAGAGGGCCTTTATGGGCAGATTCGTACTGCCCGAAGGGATGCCCCGATCTTCACCCTTCACGACGGGCCTCCTTACGCGAACGGCCGCATTCACCTTGGGACCGCCCTCAATAAGATTTTGAAAGACTTAATAGTAAAGACCAAGACGCAGGAAGGATTTAATGCTCCCTATCTGCCGGGTTGGGATTGCCACGGGTTGCCGATCGAAATTCACGTCGACAAAGAACTAGGGCAGCGGAAGGCGCAAATGGGCGTAGTAGAAGTCCGACAGGCCTGTAGGCGCTATGCAGAAAAATATGTGGATATCCAGCGCCAAGACTTCATGCGGCTGGGAGTCTTTGGAGAGTGGGACAAGCCCTATCTCACTATGGATTTTGAGTACGAAGCGCAGACGGCTGAGGCCTTTCTGAAGTTTCTCGAGGACGGTTATGTTTACCGGGGCCGCAAGCCGGTTTACTGGTGCATCTCCGACAAGACAGCCCTGGCGGAGGCTGAAGTTGAGTACGAGGACCACCGCAGCCGCTCGATCTACGTGAGATATCCTGTTTTGACAGACCCGGCGAGCCTGGACCCTGCACTGAAAGGCCGCAAACTCTACGTCATCATCTGGACCACTACGCCATGGACGCTTCCTGCCAGCATGGCCGTGGCGTTTCACCCCGACTTCGAGTACCTGGCTGTGGCAGAGGATGGCGGGGACGTCTATTTGGTGGAGAGCCGGCGTTATGACCCGGTGCTGCACGAGACGGGCCTCAAGGCTTCGAAGATAGTGGCGAAAATCCGCGGCAGGAACCTGGAGCGCCTCGAAATGCAGCACCCCTTTCTGGATCGGAAGATCCTGGGTGTGCTGGCGAGCTACGTGACGGCCGAAGACGGCACCGGCTGTGTCCACACAGCGCCTGGTCACGGGCGCGAGGACTACTTTACCGGGGTGCAATACGGGTTGGAAACCTACTGCCCGGTGGGGGATGGGGGAGAATTTACCGAGGGCCTTCCGGAATACAGGGGGAAGACGGTATTCGACGCTAATGAGTCCATTGTTGAATTACTGAAGAGCAGGGGTGTGCTGGTGGGTCCGGCGCAGTGGCTTACACACTCTTATCCCCACTGCTGGCGATGCCATAACCCTGTGATCTTTCGTGCTAACGAGCAGTGGTTCATTAACATCGATCATCGTGGCTTGCGCGAGCGGGCGCTGGAGGAAATCAAGAAAGTTCACTGGTTACCGACTTGGGGCGAAGAGCGCATCGCGAACATGATTGCCGAGCGACCTGACTGGTGCATCTCCAGGCAGCGCTTCTGGGGAGTCCCGATCACAGTCTTCCACTGTGAAGCCTGTAAGAAGCCCTTGCTCGACGCAGCGCTGGCTGAGCCCGCTTTGGCGTTATTCCGCAAGGAAGGCGCGGACGCCTGGTACGCACACCCCGTGGAGGAACTTCTTCCGCCGGGAGCGAAGTGCCCGGACTGCGGGGGCACGAGGCTTCGCAAGGAGACAGATATCCTGGATGTGTGGTTTGATTCCGGCTCCAGTCATTACGCGGTGCTCGGACGCCGCCCGGACATCCCGTGGCCTTCCGACGTTTATCTGGAAGCTGGGGACCAGTACCGGGGTTGGTTTCACAGTTCGCTTCTGGTGGCGCTGGGTACCCATGGGGCGGCGCCTTACCGCACGGTTCTCACGCATGGGTGGGTCCTCGATGCGGACCGCCGGGCCATGTCCAAGTCCCTGGGCAACGTGATTGACCCGAACGAGGTGATCAAGACACATGGGGCTGAGATCCTACGGCTGTGGGTAGCTTCGGTGGAGTTCGGTGAAGACGTGACGATCTCGGCAGATATGTTGGCGCGGCTCTCCGAGGCGTACCGCAAACTGCGCAATACGTTTCGCTATTGCCTGGGCAATCTTTACGACTTTGAACCACAAACGGATTCAGTCGATGGTTTACAACTCGAGGAACTGGATGCCTGGGCATTGGTGCGGACCGCGGACCTTTTGGACCGAGTTCGCACTGCATATGACGAGTACGCTTTTCACAAGGTGTACAGGGCCATATACGATTTTGCCACCGTGGACTTGAGCGCGTTTTACTTCGACATCCTGAAAGACCGCCTGTATACTGCGCCATCTCATTCGTCAAGGAGGCGTTCCGCCCAGACGTCGCTTTACCGCATCACGGATGCGTTGGTCCGTGCCCTGGCTCCCCTTTTGTCCTTCACGACCGAGGAAGTATGGGCAAGTCTGCCCGCGCCGCAAGTGCGCGAAAAGAGCGTCCACCTTGCCAAGTTTCTTCCCTCGGAAGAACTGCGCAAAGGAATCCCGGAGGAATACTTCAAACGCCTGGACGACTGGCCGCGCTTGATTGCGGTTCGGAACGCTGTCTTAAAGGCTTTGGAAGTGGCTCGGCAAGAGAAGTTCATAGGAGGCTCGCTGGAGGCCAAGATTTGCCTGTCGGCGGAAGGCAGCCTGCAGAATTTGCTCGAGGCGTACGGGACGGCGCTTCCCTCGCTCTTTATTGTTTCGCAGGTCGAGATTTCCGCCACTCCGTTGGCGGGGGCGCCTGAAATGGATGTCCCCGGGCTTAGGGTCAAGATTGAGAAGGCGCTGGGTCGCAAGTGTGAACGCTGCTGGAATTATTCCGAGCACGTGGGTAAAGATAGCCGCTATCCGACGGTGTGCGAGAGGTGCTCGGAGGCGCTGGAAGAAATCGAAAAAGGTTAAAGGGTAAAGGCTAAAGGATAGATCGAGGATAAATGGTGACTCCTTTTTACCCTTTACCCTTTAACCTTTAACCTTTACCCTTTGTCCATGGGCGCAATTCGTTTCGATCGCTTTTCACGTATTGTCGGGGTCGTCATCGCCGTCGTGGTGTTCGTCGCGGATCGGGTGACAAAGGCCGTGGTGGAGGGCTCGATCTCGGAGCACACGACGGTTCCAGTTTTCCCCCACTGTTTCAACCTTATCCATACCGAGAACGCGGGTGCGGTGTTTGGTTTATTCTCTGACTGGCCGGCGCCCTGGAGAACCGCGCTGCTGATCGTCGTCTCGAGCGTCTTGCTGGCTATGGTGATCGCCGTCATGTGGCGGAGCCAATATCTTGGGTGGGGGATGGGGGTGGGTCTTGCCCTGATCCTCGGCGGCGCCCTTTCTAATCTCTTCGATCGTATCAGGTCTGGTCTAGTTGTGGATTTTCTTGACGTCTACTATCGCAGCTATCACTGGCCCGCGTTCAATCTGGCCGACAGCGCTATTGTGGTAGGAGCCGGGTTCCTTGTGCTCCAGTTGCTTTTCTGGGAGTGACTGTGATGGGGAAACTGGAAAATGGAAACTCGAAAATCGAAACTCGAAACTGGAGAATGGAACTTTGAACCCGAATTGCGATGTTGAAACCGTCTGTCATCCTGAGCCCGCCGTGCTTTTGGGCGGGCGAAGGATCTGCGCAGTTGCCTCTTGCACTTAGCATCCAGCGACAAACTGCAGGGATGCTTCGCGGAGTTTACCCTGGAGAGCGAAGCGAACGGGCTCAGCATGACAGCGCTCACACAGAACTGGTGGCCGAACAATCGCGATTTTCGAGTTTCTATTCTCTAGTCTTGAAACCATGGCCGACGTGCGGAGATACGTAGCGAGAGCAGAACACACTGGTGAGCGACTCGACATCTTCCTGACCCGGCAGATGCTGGATTGGAGCCGTACTCAGGTACAACGCCTGATTCGGTCTGGATTGGTCACCGTCGGCGCCCGCGTGGCCCTGAAGGGAGGGGAAGAGGTCCAGGCCGGCGATGCCATCTCAGTCCGTGCGGAACGAGAAGAGCTGACTGCCATGCCGGAGGCCTTGCCGCTTTCCATCGTCTACGAGGATGAGGACCTGCTGGTGGTAAACAAGCCTGCCGGCATGGCAGTGCACGTAGGTGCAGGTGTGAAATCAGGGACCCTGGTTAATGCGCTGCTGCACTACATCAGGAACCTTTCCTCTGCCGGCGGGGAAATGCGGCCTGGTATCGTCCATCGTCTGGATAGAATGACTTCGGGATTGGTCATCGTGGCAAAAAATGATGCGGCGCACCGAAAACTGGCGGAACAGTTCAAGTCACGCGAGGTCCACAAGACTTACATCCTTCTGGTTCACGGGCGGGTAACCAGCGAGCAGGGTGCAATCTGTAAGCCTGTGGGTCGCGATCCCATCCGGCGCACGCGCATGAAGGCCGGGGGAGTACGCCCGCGGGAGGCGCTCACCCGCTACAAGATCATCGGCAGGTTCCCCGGTTTCACGCTGATCGAGGCCCACCCCAAGACTGGTCGGACGCACCAGATCCGGGTCCACTTCGCCTCGATCGGTCACCCCGTTGTCGGCGACACAACTTACGGCGCGCCGGGCAAGCTCCATATCAGGGGCAGGGAAGTAGCAACCCTTTCGCGGACTTTTCTCCACGCAGGCTGCTGGAGTTTCAGCACCCGACGACGCGCCAAGCCGTCAGCTTCTCGGCACCCGTTCCTCCGGAGTTGGCAGAGTTCCTCACTTTGCTCACAGAATGAACGTTATCGATGTCTTGCGATGCAGTGGCGGAGATGCTCGCCAAGAGAAGGCGCCAGGTGGTAAAGTTTGATGTTGTAGGCGGCGAGTTAAGTCGCCAATTGGCTGCGTCCTGCGCTCCAGACTTCCAGCGCCGAGCGTAAAGCCGCCTGTGAATCAAATGTACCGCTACTAGGCGCCGGAAAATTTGGCGACGAACGGCTTGCCGCAGTATAATTGCAGGCTTGTTCGTTCCAGCGAACCAAATATTGAGCGGCTGGCAATTGGTAGGATTCGCCTGCGAGCATGTACTTGCTAACAAGGAGGGTGAAACATGAAGCGACTTTTCATCGCGGTTCTGGTAATGGCGGCAGTTGTCGTGTTGGCAGATGGTGGATTTGCTCAGGGTAATCCTCGTGGAACGGCAAAGATAATGGTGGGAGGCAAGGCGATCTCGGTGGAATACGGGCGCCCGTCTTTGAAGGGCCGCTCAGTAACCGAATTACTCCAGCAGTTGAATGCTGGCGATGTCTGGCGGCTGGGCGCCGATAAATCCACCACTTTTTCAACTGCGGCTGATCTGCAATTTGGTGATGTGACAGTCCCAAGTGGCGAGTACAGCCTTTGGGCGGAGCGCGAGGCGGATAATTCTTGGAAGCTAGTGTTCAATAAGCAGCATGGCCAGTGGGGGACGCAACACGATGCTTCGCAAGACGCGGCTTCCGTACCCCTGAAGGAGACGAAGGCCCCCAGCTCTGCAGAGATGGTAACCATCAGTCTCACCAAACAGGGCGCTGGCGGAGTCATCGCTATTCTGTGGGGCGACATGAAGCTGACAGCTAATTTCAAGGTCCAATAGTCTGGAAGGACGTTCCGTCGTAAGCGTAACGCGCCAAGCAAGCCATTGCGAAGCGCCAAGGAAAAAGGTCTATACGTTGGAATCGGCCGGTTGAGCGGACGAGAAAGCCGGGCGGTGTGTGTATGGCTTTCCTACGGAGGTGAAGCCTCTTCGTCTGATCCATTCTTGTTCTTCCTTCAAAGCCCTCGTGGCTGCGCTTAATAAAATACGGCACTGGCATTGATAGAAAAGTTTTGAAACATTTTTCCAATCAGGAGTGTCTCTCTTGATGGGAATCTATTCCTAAGGAGCAAGCGTAATCGTGATTATCTTTATCGTATTCGGTGGGCTTGTTGCAGGTGGAGCTATTTTTGCGGTCCTAAAGAACGCGGGCAAATCCACGGAGTCAAAGGTCACAAAGCTGCAAATTCGCTAGCCAGTTTACTTTGGTCGCCGAACGTGTGTGTGCGCAAGCGGCGTAGCTTGCGGAGAGAAGGAGCGAGGCGAGACTTGTGCGCGCTTGCATCATCGCCCGGCGGAAGGTAAGGAAAGTCTGCGTTGGCTCATGCATCCAGCGTCAGGGGGACGTCTGCGCATGGGCGGTCCGTTTCGAAGGGCGGTTCTGGCATAACGGTTGGCAGTCTCGCGCGGACCAGTGTCCGCGCGGAAATCACGCACTCGTGAAGGCGGTGCAGGCCACTTCATCCGTTTGGGGGCCGCAGTTGCACAAGTCAATGCAGTCTCCTGCCTTTTCCTTCAGCCGAGAGCCGGAAAACTAATTGTTAAGTCTTTTCTTACCGGCCGGTCGCAACGCCGGCTGGGGCTCCTGCTCTTGGGGCATAGTAACCGGGACGGGTGCGGACCGCGAGTTTGGTGTGACTGCCAGGCGCAAAGGCATCGATGCGGACGGCACGAAAGCTTCCGTCCTTCTTTGCGTTGCTGGGATAGTAAGCGAGAGTATATTGGTTGCGAATATCGCGAGCGACCTGCTCGCAAGTGCCTCCTACCTCCTCGAGAGATTTTGGAAGGTAGGCCTGCCCGCCGGTGGATTCCGCGATCTTCTCGAGGACCTTGGCAGCCCGATGGGCGCTGCCGCCATGTATCTTGAACAGCCCTCCCGGTTCTTCGGTACCTAACAAGCCAATAGTGTAAATGACGGCGTCGGATTTCTGGGCATAACGAAGAAGTTCCTCGAAGGAGTACCGGCTCGCGTTGTCTTCTCCGTCAGTAATGACCAGCAAAACCTTTTTATCGCGGTTTCCGAGCTTCACGTGGTCCAGCGAGGCGTAAACGGCATCGTAAAGCGCTGTCCCGCCCCTCGAATCAATCTTACCCAGGGCGCTCTTCAAGTCTTCGATGTTGGCGGCAAAATCTCCCGGGGTGTCGAGGTAGTAGACATCATTGAAATTGACCACGAAGACCTGGTCTTGCGGGTTGGAGGTCTTCACAAAAGCCAGGGCCGCTGCATTCACCGCCTCGCGTTTCTCGCGCATGCTCCCGCTGTCGTCGATCACAATGCCCATTGTCACAGGGATGTCTGCGTGGGTGAAAACTGAGAGTCTTTGCGGGGTGCCGTCTTCGTAAACCCGGAAGTCTTCCTCCTTGAGGTCGTTTTCGATGTGACCTTTCTTGTCGAGCACCGTAGCGTGCAAGACGACAAGGTTTACGTCGACATTGATGGTGTATTCCCGGCCTTTTTTGTCCGCCGAAGGAGCGCGGGGATTAGCAGGCTCCGGCGTTTGCCCGAGAAGGCGGTCGGAGATGGTGAGGCCCAGGAAAAGTATGGTGAAGCCCCAAATGGTGTTTCGGATCCGGAAACTCATACTATTGTGTGGGAGCATAGTAACCAGTGCGTGAATATACCTGGAGCGGCGGGAGTCCCTTAGGAGGGTCGAGCTTTACTTTGATACGCCTCCAGCGGCCATCGCGAATGAGGTTCGAGGGACGGTACCCGATGACGTACTGGTTCCTAAGTTCTATGGAAATTTTCTCGGCGATGTCGGGCAACTCGTTCGAGTCCTCGACACTGAACATTCGGCCTCCCGAGACCTCCGCCAAGTCTGCCAGCAGGTTCGGGCCCACTGGCTTCCTCCGGGGTTCGCGCGCGGGCAAATAGTGGCTCGAAGATGCCGACGGAATAAATCTGCACGTCGGACTCCCGAACAGCGCGCTTGATGTCGTTTCCCGTGTACCGGCTGTGGTTGTCGCCGCCGTCGGAGATGACCAGCAATGCTCGCCGATTGGTCGTAGCTTTCTTCATCTCGCTCAGCCCCAGGTAAATGGCATCCAGCAATGCAGTTCTTCCCCCCGATTTCACGGTCAGTAATCGATCCTGAATGTTCTCGAACTTTGCGGTAAAGCCCGAGATCAGGTTAGGACTGTCACTGAAGTTGATGAGCATAAACTCATCCTGGGGATTAGATGTTTTGAAAAACTGTAAGGCTGCTTCCTTGGATTTCTGGATCTTTTCGCCCATTGACCCACTGCTGTCGAAAATCAGGCCGACTGAGATGGGCGCGTCCTCCGTCGAGAACGCCACAATGCTCTGTTTGACCTTTTCATCAAACACCTCGAAATCGTCCTTCTCGAGCCCTGTTACAATTCGGTCGTAGGGGTCGGTGACCGTCACATTGACCACCACCATGTTGACGTCCACCTTCAAAGGTACAACATGGATATCTGGTTTGAGGATCGTGATCTGCGAAGGTTCAGCCTTGGCGGGAGGTTGTTGCGCGGTTTTCTCATCTGCCGCGCCGAGCGCAACTGCAAATGCCAAGAGCGTCCCGGCAGCGAGACTCAGAGCCCAGAGCTTGGAAGTCTGGTGCATTGAACGCGCCCTCACTGTCGCAGCCCTTTCGCAGACGAACGGCAGCCGGAATCCCTAGGTTATTGCAGCGGGAATTTGCAATTCTTCCCAGTTCACCGGCACCACTATTTTAGCACACTTCCTACGTTTAGCTCCCATGCAGGCTAATGCCGGCTAGCGTCCCAATTTGACTGTACGGCCGCTCTTTGGACGGCTCGGCCGGGGCAAGCCCCAAGGTGGTCCAAATTATCTCGACCCGGTTGGGGGGCGAGTTCATATGAAGCTCGTCACCAACTGGCGATCGCCCTTGAATGTAGGGATTTGTCCTGTGGGAATTTGTCGTGTGGGAATTTGTCGTGGGAATTTGTCGTGGGAATTTGTCGTTGTCAAGGCAAAGTAGAAATGTCCTAATCCCAGCAAAGTAGAAATGTCCTGTTCTTAGCAAAGTAGAAAGTTCCGCTTTTGGTTCTTTGGCGGCTAACCGGAGGAGCCCGTAGGGCGACGGAGGTTAGCCGCCAAAGAACGTCGGCGACCCACCCCGTGTCGCGCCCGGCAGAATCACTCCCAAAGGTGGACTCTTCCGGAGATGGAAATCTTTCATCCAGTTGTGCACTTTGGGGCGAAGCCTCGGCGCGCTTGCCGGTAGCCGGGGTGGGGACATTTTCGGTTGAGCCTGGCGCTCCGCCACGCTCAGGCCGTACTGACGGAACTTCACCACCATGCTCCTGTCGAGCCGTTGCTCCACCCGCACCCGTCCGCCCCGCAGCCCGGGTCGGATATCACCGCGCGCGATCTGGAAGATCTTCCCCTGATAGCGAATCGTGTAGTCGGAGGTCACGATGCGTTCTTCCACAAGACTTAAGATCGCCGCCAGTTCATGCTCCGCGCGCAGGGGACGGTGCGCATCCGTGCTGCCCGCCGGCAACACCGTGAAGGTCTGGTTCCAGTGCGGCAAGTATTCTTCCTCCAGGTAGGTCTGCGCCGCTTCCAGACGGTCCGCCCCCGCCAAGCGCAGCCCTTTCACCAACCGGTCCTGGGCCGTGCCGAAGAAGCGTTCGATGCGACCTTTGGCCTGGGGCGAGTGCGCCGGGATCCAACCAATCCCCAACTCCCGCAAGGCCCGCCCGATCTGCGTCCACGCTGGTTTAACGGCCTCATCCGCCGCTTCCACCCTCGGCCGATTCACCGTAAAGAGGCTGCCCTTGTCCGTATAAAACTCCACCTGGCCGACCCCAACCCTCCACGTATCCCCACAGCACGTGCAGGTTCTCCTCCGTGCTGTCCTGCTCCACAAAACGTGCATAGGCCTGGCTGCTGGCGTCATCGATCATGGCCACCAGGTACAGCCGCGGCCCCCGCCCTTCCAGCCAGTCGTGCACCGAGGTGTCCCATTGCACCAACTCTCCCCGGCAACTCCGGCGCTGCCGCCATACGTGCACCTCCTCGACTTGGCGCCGCTTCCCCCGCCGCAACCCCGCGGCCATCATCCACTGCCGCAGCGTCTCCTTGCTCACCTCCACCGCGTGCTCTTTCGCCAAGTACTCGCAGGCCAGCGTGGGGCCAAAGTCTCCGTACTTCGCTTTCACCAGCTTCAGCACCTTGGCGCGCAGACTCTCCGCTAAGCGCCGATTCGACGCCCTCCCGCGCAGCCGATGCACCACTCCGCGATCGCCCTCCGCCGCGATCCGCGCCAGCAATCTCCGCACCTCGCGGTCGCTGATCTGTAACTGCCCCGCCGCCTCACCTTGCGTTAAATGTCCCCCCTGCAGTTCATGCAACACCTTCAACCGGTCCCGCTCTTTCCCACTCAACATCAGCATCTCCTGTTTCTTCATCCGTCAAGTTTGACGGAGTTCAACAGGACATTTCTACTTTGCTGAAACCGGACATTATCATTTTGCCGCGACACGTGGGAATTTGTCGTTGACAAACGGTGAGGGTGACTGGATAATTGCCCGTACCGATTCCTTCCGGCGAATGTTCACTTCGGTACAAATAGGCTGAGCTGAGTTCCCCCATCCTTTCGGGGAAATCAGGATTAAAGCGAATCAGCAGCTTGGTGGAAAACCGCCAACACGTCGCACGATTTCAAGGAGGCCAATGGGTGCCAAGTACATCTTTGTATCCGGCGGTGTAGTCAGTTCGCTCGGTAAAGGTCTTGCCTCCGCCTCGATTGGGTGTTTGCTCGAGGCGCGTGGGCTGAAGGTCTCGTTTTTGAAATTGGACCCTTACTTGAACGTCGACCCCGGAACGATGAGCCCGTTTCAGCATGGCGAAGTCTTCGTTACCGATGACGGCGCCGAAACCGACCTTGACCTGGGCCACTATGAGCGCTTCAGCCATGCCAGGATGCGACGTGACAACAATTGCACTGCCGGCCGGATCTACGAGACGATTATCATCAAGGAGCGGCGTGGCGATTACCTGGGGAAAACGGTGCAAGTCATTCCCCACGTTACCAACGAAATCAAGGCTGCGATCAAGAACGTCTCGAACGACGCTGATGTGGTGATCGTGGAAGTCGGCGGCACGGTGGGAGACATCGAATCGCTCCCATTTCTCGAGGCCATTCGCCAGATGCGGCAGGAACTGGGAAGGGAAAACACTGTCTTTGTGCATTTGACGCTCGTGCCCTATATACACGCCTCGGGCGAACAAAAGACCAAGCCCACGCAGCATTCGGTAAAGGAACTGCGAGAGATAGGCATTCAACCTGACATCCTCCTTTGCCGGACGGACCGCTTTCTTTCTGCCGAGATTAAAAGCAAGATCGCCCTTTTCTGCAGCGTTCCTGAGGACGCCATCATCACCGCGAAAGACGTGGACAATATCTACGAGGTACCCTTGGTTTTTGGCCAGGAGGGGCTAGATTCGCAGATTCTGCGCTGCTTAAAGCTGAAGACCGGCGAGCGCCAGGTCCAGCCCTGGATTGATCTCGTGGATCGAATCCGGCACCCGCAGGATGAGGTGAACATCGGCGTCGTGGGAAAGTACGTCGGCTACCAGGACTCCTACAAGAGCTTGAATGAAGCCCTGGTGCACGGCAGTATTGCCCACAACTTGAAGCTCAATAAGGTGTGGGTTGAAGCGGAGGAGTTGGAGAACGAGAACTGGGAGGACCTCCTGCAACAATTGGACGGCATCCTGGTTCCGGGGGGTTTCGGCAAACGTGGAATTCTGGGTATGTTGAAGGGCATCCAATTTGCCCGCCAACGCAATGTGCCGTATTTCGGCATTTGCCTTGGAATGCAGTGCGCGGTAATAGAATACGCACGGAATGTTTGCGGCTTGACAGGCGCGGATAGTTCGGAGTTTGATCCTTCCACGCCACATCGCGTCATATACAAACTTCGTGAATTGCGAGGAATCGACGAGCTTGGCGGAACCATGCGTTTAGGAACCTGGGCCGCCAGGCTTAGGCCAGGATCCTTTGCTCATCAGGCCTACGGCCAACTCGAGATTTCGGAGCGCCACCGCCATCGCTACGAATTTAACCGCGAATATGAGGGGGTCCTTGTTGGCCACGGGTTGGACCTGGCTGGTGTGACGCCGGACGGCACCTACGTGGAAATCGTGGAAATCCGCAACCACCCGTGGTTTCTGGGTTGCCAGTTTCACCCCGAATTCAAATCGCGTCCCCTCGATCCCCACCCACTCTTCAAAGCATTTATCGGCGCGGCGTTTCAATATCGCCAAAAAAGGTTGGGTGCATTTGCAAGGTCTTCGGTGGAAGAACCGGGTAAAGTGACCGCCACTGAAACGGGTGCGGATGCCGTAATTTCAGCGAAGGAGGCGGCCAGCGCGAAATTCTGAGAATTTTGCGACATCCATAATGATGTTTCTCATTGCGCCGGCTGTGTCCAACTTATTTGATCTCCCCGCTGTTGGCGCCCCGCAGTGCCGCCGAATCGGGAGGCGGCTGTCATTCTGAAAGAACGGGGCTTCAGGTCGCCCCCACATTTTCGTATCTGGCCCGGGACTTTGCATCCGGGCAAAAAAGGAGAGAAGTAATGGCGAAGCAGAAGAGTTGTCAGTTTGTATTGATCTCAGTGTTGCTGTTAAGCAGTTGGGCAGTCGTAATCCGTGCAGCGGTTTCAGAACCTGATCAGGCAGCTTTACGGAGCCAGTACGTCGGTAAGGTCCTAATCTTCCGGAAGAGTTTTCGTATGGCCAAGAGGCTGGACATAGCGCAGGATGGGACAATCACGGGCGGCACGGCCCCCGGCTACTGGAGCGTCGACGGTGTGTTGCAGGTTAAGGACCTCCAATTTGACAAGGCACTCGTTACTTTCGATTGCGCGAAACTCTGGGCGAATGTCAAAAGCGACGGTCAATTGCATTTCTTTCCCGCAGCGACGGCGCTTAAAGGCAAGGGTAACTACCCGGCGACCGAAGAGGTAGCGTTTCACACCGCCGACGAAATGATCCCGGCCGAGGGGATAAGGGAGCGCGTGCGAAAGGTGTTCCTTGGGGAGCACGATTCGGTGCTGACTGCTACGCCTCGACCTATCGCGGCCTTCATTCAGAAGGTTGCGCCAGGATCTGACGTTGATCCGATCTCGGGCTTCGGATTCAGCGGAGCTCTCCCTAAGGTGATTTCGCGCTCCGATCCGACCCGGTCCCGCGAGGCGCAATTGGTAGGGCAGGCTGGACGGGAGAATTTCGTCGTATACGTGGACCCGGCGGGAGGCGTTAGCGTGACTGGGTTCACGAGCCTCTTGCAGTACGGACTTGAAGAGACCACCATTGAAGCAGTGAAGGGCTGGAAATTTCAGCCGGCGATGAAGGACGGAAAGCCGGTGGGAATCAGTATCCCGATGTTTGTCAACTTCAGCCCGGAGGAAGGGAAGTAAAAGGGAGCGTTCATGAGCCACGTAGTCCCCGTCGGGAAGCTGGCGCTTGGGCTTGGCTGTCCGCTCTTTGTAATTGCCGGACCGTGTGTCATCGAGAACGAGCGACATACGTTGATGATGGCCCAGCGATTGGCCACCATCACGCATGATCTCCGGCTTCCCTATATCTTCAAGGCTTCCTTTGACAAGGCCAACCGCACCTCGCTGGATTCCTACCGCGGCCCCGGCCTTGAGCGTGGACTTCAAATCCTGGCGCGCGTCAAGCGGGAGTTCAATATACCGGTTCTAACTGATGTGCATGAAGTAGCGCAGGTAAGGCCCGTCGCGGAAGTCTGCGACGTCATCCAAATTCCGGCGTTTCTTTGTCGTCAAACCGATCTGCTCATTGAGGCGGGGCGGTCTGGCGCCGTAGTGAATATCAAGAAGGGCCAATTCGTCTCGCCATGGGACATTCGCTATGCCATCGACAAGGTCAAGCGCGGAGGGAACCTTCGGATTCTCGTAACCGAGCGAGGCAGCACCTTCGGTTATAACAACCTGGTCGTGGACATTCGTGGGCTGGCGGTCATGAAGGGTTTCGGCTTCCCGGTTGTCCTTGACGTGACCCACTCCCTCCAATTGCCGGGCGGTGAAGGGCACAGGAGCGGTGGACAACCAGAATTCATCAGTACCCTCGCGCGGGCGGGAGTGGCGGCAGGGGTGGATGGAGTTTTCATGGAGGTCCATAACCGGCCCGAGCAGGCCCTGTCGGATGGGGCGAACGCACTGGCCCTGCGGCGGTTCAAACATCTGGCGCTGAACCTGCGGGATCTGGGTAAGTTTGTTCGAGACCTGCCGGCAGACCCTGCCGGAGGATAGCAGGCAGGCGGACAGGGTCTTGGGACAGCGTTGCGTCGTTTTCGGGTTTTGCGGAATCGACCCCCGAGCCCGCGGCTACTCCGCCCCGAGAGGGCAAGGGAAAGTGTAGAAAATCGATAGTCGGCTGCAAGGGCGGCCCTACAGTCAATTGGAACACAACCCCTCACGACGCGGCCTTCGCCGCCTGTGCTTGACAAAAATTCTCCTCGTCTCGTAGCATAGCGTTTCAGGTTACTCCTGTTGATTCTGGCAAGCCAGATTTCGTATAGCCCTATCGGGAAAGGGGATCGGTTTGGATCACATGCGGGTGTGGGTTATTGAGGGGTTCCCGAGCGAGGTTTAACCGTGAGAATTACAACGCGCTTCGCCGACGATATTGTAATCGTGAGCTTAAGCGGGAAATTTCTGGCCGGCAGCGATGGTCCCTACCTGCGAGAAAAGGTGAAGGATTTTATTGACGCCGGGGCGAAAAAACTCATCGTCGATTTTTCCGAGGTTCCTTACATTGATTCGACGGGGTTGGGTTTTCTGGCGGGAGCTCGTATCGCCGCTCAAAATGCGGGCGTTCGAATGGTTTTGGCGAATCTAAATACGCACGTTCGAAAAATCCTGGATGAGGTTAAGCTCTCTCAATTCTTTCTTATAGCCCCTGACGACGCAGCCGCAATTGCCCAGGTCAATGAAGCAGATCCCGCCGTGCGTGATGCCCCCTTGGGTCGCACAAAGGAGTCAAAAGGGAAGAAGCGATCCATCAATCCGGCTGAATCTTGAGGTCGCAGGCGAGATTGGTTCGGTATCCATCCAGCACCTCGATGATCCCGCCCGGGCAGCATGGCATAAACCCGATGAAGTGGAAGTGTGACTTCATGACCCGAGTGGAACGAAGTCTGGTATTCTCCGTTCTCATCCTGAGCGTTTTGCTCGCCACAGCTAAGCGGTTGTCTGCTCAATCGAACACGCGCGTGCTCCTCGTTGCCGGGTCCGGTGTGCCGGAGCACGCGGGATTCTCTTTCGGGCCATTCTCCAATCTGGCCATGAATGACAACCGGGAGATCGTCTTCCTTTCATCCCTGCGGAGTTCACGAAATGAGCTGCGGGCTGTGGTCAGGTCCAGCGGCGTAAGTTTTTCCGTTGTGGCCTTTCAGGGTCTACAGGCGCCGATCCCCAAGAGCTCCTACGATTCGTTCAGCGCGCCCAGCCTCAATGACGGAGGGGCGATTTGCTTTGCGGCCGGCCTGAAGGACCCGGAGGGAAATCCAAGCAGCGCCATCATCCGCGTGGATGAAACAGGCGCCCGGGCGCTCGTGACCAGCACGGACAGCCTTCCGGGAGTTCCCGACGCGACTTTTTTCGAATTCTCAGCTCCTTTAATCAACACCAAGGGGAACATCTTGTTCGGAGCGCGCTGGGGCGGGAAAAATCCGGGCACGGGCTTGTTCTTATGGACCCCGCGTGAGCTTCGAAATTTGGGATTTCCGCCAGGTGTCTCTCCCACACCCAAAGACCTGTTCGAGCCGATATTCTTCAGCCACGATGAGGCGGCCCTGGCCCTCCGCGGTGCTCCCCAGGACGCCGCCATCGAGCAGTTCTTTCGCGCCGTGGCCATTCGCAGTTTTCAGGAGCTCAAGCCCCCACCTGACCCTGCAGAGACCGTTCAGGTTCTTGGTCCCAATGCCGGCCAAGCGCCGGTCCAAATGGTCCTGGTGGTTATGGAAGGTGAAAACGTGCAGACGGCACTGCTGCCTGGCGACCCTTCACAGGCAGTGGTGAGCAAGCATAGCGCGGGCGCCCCTGAGGTCAAACCACTGGCGCAGATCGAGGGTCAGAGCACTTCCGCCCAGGGAAACATTATTTTCGCCGCAACGCCCCTTGGTTCACCCGATGACGTCGGGCTCTACTGCTTTTGCGCTGGTCAAGTCTTGCGCCTGACCTCAGCGGAGGACTTCTCACCGATTGTCCAATCCGCTCCCGGAAAGCCGATTCTCTCTTTGGTTGGCGACTCTCAGCAAACTGAAGCTTTCATCGCTCCCAGTGAGTCTGAGAGCGGGTCGGCGATTTACATTACTTCCATCCCGGAAGGGTAAGCCGTACGTCCAGGTCGAGAGTCGAAAGTAAATTCTGTTGACAAGACATCGAAAGCGAGTCGCGCAGAGTGTGTGATGTTCACACTCTGCGGTTGGACAATGGGCGCGCCCCCCTGAGCCTGTGAACGTTGCCTGTCAACTGTGGACTGTAAACTGTCGACTCTCGACTGTTGACTTTCGACTGTCCTTACACCGCCAGCTTCCATGGGGCGCGGTATTCACGGTCCAAAAGCTTTTGCGCCGCCGCGCTGCCTTTGGTAAGCCGTTGGCCGGCCACGTCCCATTCCAGCCGCTCCTTGCTACGCAGGGCAACGTTGCCCAATAGGCAGGCGCTGGTCGAGCGGTAGCCAAACTCAATATCGCTTTGCGGCAGCTTGCGCGTCTTCATGCACTCCAGCATATTGGCTACGTGGTTTTCCAATCCGTCGTCTGCCCTTTCCATTTGCATTTCGGCGGTCTTCGCTACTCGCTTTTCTTCGAGCGGCTGGGTTTCGGGGAAGACTTGAAAGCGCTCGCGGTCCACAAACATTGTTGCGTCCGTGCCATGGATTTCGATTCCGTAACCGTGGTTGTCCATCGTGGTCTGATTGCACTGCCGGTTCTCGTAGGTAGCGACAAAGCCGGGGTATTCGAGCGTGATCTGGAGCGTGTCGGGGACGTCACTGTTATCCGTGATGTAGAACTTCCTGCCCAAAGCTGTGACGGTGTGCGGCCCATCGACTCGCAACGCCCACTGCACGATGTCGAGTAGATGCACGCCCCAATCGCCGGGCCACCCATTGGCATAATCGTAAAAATAGCGGAAGGTTGACCAGCCGTCGCCCACCCCGAAGCGGTTTCGGTTGAATGGCACTTTTGGCGCCGGTCCCAGCCACATGTCCCAATCGAGTCCCGGTGGCGGGTCGGAATCTGGAGGATTGCCGAGGCCGTCCGGGTAGATATTGGAGTAGTTCCAGGTCCGCGCGAAGGTGACCTTCCCGATCAGTCCATCCTGGACCAGTTGCGCAGCTTTCTGGAAGTGGAGGTTGGAACGCTGCCAGAGCCCCACCTGCACTACGCGGTTGTACTTCCGCGCGGCCTCCACCATTTTTTTGCCTTCTTCGACAGCAACGCATATGGGTTTCTCAACGTACACGTCCTTCCCCGCCTGGCAAGCCATTACAGTGGGAAGGGGATGCCAGTGGTCAGGCGTCGCCACGATGACCGCGTCAATCTCCTTGTCGTCGAGTACTTCCCGGAAATCCTTCAGTGCTTTCGCCTTTCCGCCCGCCGCCTCCAGTCCTTTCTGCAAATTGGGTTGGTAAACGTCGCAGACGGCGGCGACCTCCACGCCTTGCTTCATGAAATACTGCATATTACTGACGCCCTGTCGGCCGCAGCCGATGAGGCCCAGCCGGATTCTGTCATTCGCGCCCAGAACACTACCGGTGCCGGCCCCGGACATCGCAAGGCTGATGCCCGCTGTGCCCACCGCCACCCGTTTGAAGAAATCACGCCGGTCAATTTGCTCTGCCACGGATCATTCCTCCTTGTCGCAGATGAAGATGTAGTTCAAGACGGCGCTTATTGTAGCAGGATTGCGGCTCGATTGAAGAGCCGCTACGCTATTTTGTCGCGGCAAAATGATAATGTCCGGTTTCAGCAAAGTAGAAATGTCCTGTTGAACTCCGTCAAACTTGACGGATGAAGAAACAGGAGATGCTGATGTTGAGTGGGAAAGAGCGGGACCGGTTGAAGGTATTGCATGAAGTGCAGGGGGGACATTTAACGCAAGGTGAGGCGGCGGGGCAGTTGGGGATCAGCGACCGCGAGGTGCGGAGGTTGCTGGTGCGGATCGCGGCGGAGGGCGATCGCGGAGTGGTACATCGGCTGCGCGGGAGGGCGTCGAATCGGCGCTTAGCGGAGAGTCTGCGCGCCAAGGTGCTGAAGCTGGTGAAAGCGAAGTACGGAGACTTTGGCCCCACGCTGGCCTGCGAGTACTTGGCGAAAGAGCACGCGGTGGAGGTGAGCAAGGAGACGCTGCGGCAGTGGATGATGGCCGCGGGGTTGCGGCGGGGGAAGCGGCGCCAAGTCGAGGAGGTGCACGTATGGCGGCAGCGCCGGAGTTGCCGGGGAGAGTTGGTGCAATGGGACACCTCGGTGCACGACTGGCTGGAAGGGCGGGGGCCGCGGCTGTACCTGGTGGCCATGATCGATGACGCCAGCAGCCAGGCCTATGCACGTTTTGTGGAGCAGGACAGCACGGAGGAGAACCTGCACGTGCTGTGGGGATACGTGGAGGGTTGGGGTCGGCCGGTGGAGTTTTATACGGACAAGGGCAGCCTCTTTACGGTGAATCGGCCGAGGGTGGAAGCGGCGGATGAGGCCGTTAAACCAGCGTGGACGCAGATCGGGCGGGCCTTGCGGGAGTTGGGGATTGGTTGGATCCCGGCGCACTCGCCCCAGGCCAAAGGTCGCATCGAACGCTTCTTCGGCACGGCCCAGGACCGGTTGGTGAAAGGGCTGCGCTTGGCGGGGGCGGACCGTCTGGAAGCGGCGCAGACCTACCTGGAGGAAGAATACTTGCCGCACTGGAACCAGACCTTCACGGTGTTGCCGGCGGGCAGCACGGATGCGCACCGTCCCCTGCGCGCGGAGCATGAACTGGCGGCGATCTTAAGTCTTGTGGAAGAACGCATCGTGACCTCCGACTACACGATTCGCTATCAGGGGAAGATCTTCCAGATCGCGCGCGGTGATATCCGACCCGGGCTGCGGGGCGGACGGGTGCGGGTGGAGCAACGGCTCGACGGGAGCATGGTGGTGAAGTTCCGTCAGTACGGCCTGAGCGTGGCGGAGCGCCAGGCTCAACCGAAAATGTCCCCACCCCGGCTACCGGCAAGCGCGCCGAGGCTTCGCCCCAAAGTGCACAACTGGATGAAAGATTTCCATCTCCGGAAGAGTCCACCTTGGGGAGTGATTCTGCCGGGCGCGACACGGGGTGGGTCGCCGAAGTTCTTTGGCGGCTAACCTCCGTCGCCCTACGGGCTCCTCCGGTTAGCCGCCAAAGAACCAAAAGCGGAACTTTCTACTTTGCTAAGAACAGGACATTTCTACTTTGCTGGGATTAGGACATTTCTACTTTGCCTTGACAGCCGCTACGCTATTTCTTACGCGGACGCGTTTGCGGTGGAAACGGCCCGGGAGCGAAGCGCCATCCTGGTGACGGGCGACCCCGAACTGTGGCAACTCTCCAAACAAGAGCCCATCGAACTCCTTTGGGTGGGGAAGTTCCCGGCCCGTTGTGCTTCACAGCGGGGCGCGCTGTCGCCGTGCAGCAAAGAAAATAATCCGAGTTCTCATGGGCCGCGCCGCCAGAACCACGGCGCGGTGGAAAAGCCGCAAGGCTGGAGAGCAAGCCTTGCGCTACCGCTCCCGTATACATCTGCTCCGGTGACAAGGCCAGCGGGAAAGAACAGGAAATATGAATGATGAACTATTAATGGTGAATTAAGGCAATGAATTCGTCAATCGCCGCCTGGAAGGAGGTCTTGGGCAACTTCCCGTTACGCTTCTCAGACGGAAGCTCTCGTGCCGGCTGCTGGGATCGTCAGTCTTGTGTGGCAGCCAAGCGGAGCAGGAGCTTTGCCAGACGCTGAGAGTTGTGGCGGGCAACACGAGCTTCGACAAGCACGTCCGCCAGCACAGGCTCGACGCCGAGAGCCCGCACTTCTGCCAGGTCATTCACAACGGGTTCGGCGCGATCGACGGCGTATCGCCTGCGCACAGAGGGTGAGACTGAGCGCGAATTCAGTATCACAATATCAAAGAGCTTCCGGCCAGCGTGAAGATGGAGAGCGCGCACGTGCTCGGCGGCGGAATAACCGCGGGATTCGCCTGCTTGAGTCATGATGTTACACACAAAGACTTTCAGAGCTCTCGAGTACGCGATCTGTTCGGGAATCCCGTGAACCAACAGGTTGGGTATTAGTGAAGTGTAAAGAGAGCCTGGACCTATGGTGATGAGGTCTGCTTCTTCCAGCGCGGCGAGCGTTTCCGGCAGGGGGCGGCAACGGCTGGGGACAATGTGCAACCGCTTTATGGGGATCCGCGTCTTTGATATGCGCGACTCCCCGTAGATGATGTTGCCGTTTGATTGTTCCGCTTTCAAACGAACATCGGAAAGCGTGGAAGGGAAGATCTCGCCTCGAATCGCGAGGACTTCGCTCGAGACGCGGACTGCTTTCGCAAAGTCGTGGGTCAGGTGAGTGAGGGCAAGCAAAAACAGATTGCCGAAGCTGTGACCCCGGAGGCCGTGGCCGGCCGAAAAACGGTAGTTGAAAAGTTTCGTAAGGAGCTTTTCGTCCTCGGCCAGCGCGACCATGCAGTTGCGAATGTCGCCCGGCGGGAGGATGCGGAAGTCGCGTCGCAAGCGCCCTGAGCTTCCCCCTTCATCCGTGACGGTGACCACGGCTGTCAGCCTGGAAATCCTCGCCTCATTGCGAGGTGGGTGGACGCTCCCCGAAAAGTGGTCTTTCAGGCCTCGCAGGACAGTGGACAAACCTGTACCGCCGCCGATGGCAACGACTTTCATGGAATGTGTTACCTCTTCCGGATGGCTTCGAGTTGCACCCCAGGAACTGAAACTCGCTGAACATGTTGCTGGTCGTCAGCCCATAGATCAATCTGTGCAAGGTCCGTGGTTACTTGGAAATGTCGGAGATTGGCTGTGTTTCCCTCTGTCGTAGTTGGGGCACTTCCCAAGTCTTGCACGGTTATCAGGCCTGGCAAAGCCTCCTGCGGAACAAAGACGTGAAACGTCTGTTTGCCTCCTCCCATCCCCTGGTAACGATCGAGAATCAACTGGTAATGGTGGACCACGTTGTCGTCCAGAACCGCGACATCCGGCGGGAGTTCAAAGGCTCTGTTGTCTTCGTCGCCGCTGACAGTCTTATAGCGAACTCTGGCAAGTTTGCCGCGGAAGTCCACATCCAGCCGCGACGATTGTGGGCCTTTTTGGTTCCAGGTGTAAGTAACAGGGCGGAGCTGGGGGTCCAAAATTAAGTCGGGGAAGCTCCGCATAACAACCGTCTTCCCATTCTTTTCAATGGAGAGGTAGATTTCCGCTTGCGCTTCGACATTGCTGGAAGACGAGTGGATCTTGAAGGTTTCGGTGCCCGTGGGGCGCCCGGCAAGAAAGATCTCGAAAACACCGGTATCGTCCACATTCGCCAGGCCTGGGTTTCCCCGTGTCTCTCGAGTTACGGCTACCAGGCTGCAGGCTAGGATTCCGGTCAAGAATGGCCCAAGCAGGCTTGTCGAAGGATTCAGTGGGGGCTGTTTTCGGCTCAAAAGACCCTCAAGCGTAAGATTTGGTCGGCGACTTCGCGCGGGTCGCGGCCTTCGGTAGAGATCCTATGTTCGGCCAAACGATAGAAGGGAAGCCGAATCTCGAGCAAATGCTCGAAGGATTCGGGATCGCGAAAGAGGGGGCGATCCTGCATCGTGGCGCACCGCTGTCGCAAGGTCTCAATGGAGCAGTCCAGCCAGATTGTGGCTCCGCCGGTCTCACGAATCAATTCCGCGTTGGGCTCAATCGCGAAAGTACCCCCTCCCAGCGCAATCACCGCCGGCTCAGTTTTCGTGACCTCGGTAAGAGCGGCGCGTTCGAGCTGGCGAAAGAACGGCTCGCCTGATCTTTCAAATATCTCGCGTATACTCACCCCTTGTCCAGCTTCGATGACCGCGTCGAGGTCAATGAAAGGCCAGCGTAATTCCTGTGAAAGAAGCCAGCCGACAGTGGACTTGCCGCTGCCCATGAACCCGAGGAGATAAATCTGTTTGCGTCGGTGCCGGCTCATGCCAGAAATTTCGTCTGTGCTCGAAGCGAGATTCAAGAATGGATTATAGTGGCGCAGTTGCCGCCAGCGCAACCGCGGAGCGCGGAGGGTCACCAGAAAAACGATTCCAACCTGTCGTTCTGAGCGTGCATGATCCCTGTAGGGGATCGAGAGAGTAGCTGGGCGCAAAGCCACCGCAAAATGCTAACGCTGTCGAATCCTGATTGTCCCGCTGAAGGACGTCAGATTCACAGTGGCTTTACCGGTGAGGTGAGTACCAAGGAGACTGTTGGCCGAGGAAATAGGAGTAGCCGAGCGGTGCCGGATCGTAATTGGTAGCTCGTTTTGCAAATGGCCCCGCACCGTCTTAGCGTTGAGCTCGAAAGACGCCGAGGGCGGGCAGAATAGGTCCATATCGCCGCTGTAGTCCGACAGCGTGTAATCGCCGCCATCCGGAAAATCGCCCTCAAAAAGAATTCGCCCCGAGGTGGTGGTTGCGCGGAGTTTGGAGGTTGTGGGAGATACGAAGTGAAGGCCTCCTGTAATCGAATACGCCTCTACACGCCCAGAGGGGCGAATCACTTCGATATCTCCACCCACGGACCGCACGAACAGGTGGCCGCTGAAATCCGACACGAAAATGGCTCCTCCAACCGACTCTACCATAGCGTCGTCACCATGCAACTTCTCGATCCGCACGCTTCCTTGCGGGTTGCGGATTTCAAAACTGGCGCCCATGGGAACGTCGAGGCTGTAATCGGCCGTCTGGTTCGCACCGGTGACCAAAGCATCCAGGATGTGTGTGGCAAAATGAATCTTTTCAGCCGGCCCGCTGCCTGGGAGGACCTCGGCGTCCACCTCTACGTGGGGAGACACCACCGTGTATACGGCATGCACTTGCGGCTTATCCCATCCCCTGACCGCGACCTGCCCCGTCATGTTCGTAAGCGTAATCCGGGGATTAGGCGTAGCTTCAAAGGTCTTCTCCGACCGCCTGCCCTCGGCAGCGATTAATGTTCCAGAAAGGACCAGTAGAGACACGGCCAACCCTGGACCGCAAAGAGTACTCATTATCTTCTTTGTCGAGTGGTGCCGACCATCAGGCACTGTTGGATCTCCTCTGGGCCGACTTAACGGCCTTCATCGAATTCCACTGCGGAAGACAAAACCTCAGCCTTTTCGGAATAGGCTGCAAGCAAATATTCATGAGCCAGTGAGTTGCCGGGCTCCTGTTGCAATGACTCGCTGCACTCCCGAATTGAAACGTCGAGCGAAGTCAGGCTATTTTCATACGTCGCCCTGAGGTCAGGCGGGAGAGACGCCTCACGCGCTCTGAATGTTTCCTCCAGCTCTCGAACCACGTGCTCCAGGGCGCCACTGTCTCCTATCAAGGCCATGGACCGGACGGCTGTTTTCGCAGGCAACGAAGTAAGCCCGGACATGGTCTGCCGTTCTCGATAAGTCTTGGGAACCGTCACGAAGCATCCAAGGATGATTAGGCAGGCCAAGCCCAGAACAGGAACAGGGCGATGCAGGAAGTCAAGATGCAGGAACCGATTCCATAGACTTTCCCTCTCCCCGAACGCTCCTGCCGCAGCCAGTTGGGCGCGAATACTTGACCAAACCGCGGGAGCGGGTTCTTCCAGCGGAATCTCACGAGCCGCCGACCGGAGAGCTATAAGGTCCTCGACGATGATTCGGCAAGACGCGCATTCGCGCGCGTGAGCCGGAACGAAAGGCCTATTTTCACCCTCCATGTAGGCCGACAGTTGCCGCTCGAATTTGTAACAGGCTTCGGTCACTCGGTAATTCGTCTCTTCCATCTTCCCACTACCTCTTGCTTTCGGCTGGATCGGGAACAACCGGCTCATCAGGAGCCACAAGCCCTTCATTCTGGCGGAGCCAGTCGCGCAGTTTCATCCGGGCTTTGTGAAGTTGCGATTTCGAGTTGCCGACGGAACAATCCATCATTTCCGCGATCTCATTATGCTCGTAGCCTTCAATATCGTGCAGAACAAACACCGTTCGGTAGCCGGTTGGAAGTTCGTCGATGGCTCGCAAGAGGCTGATGCGGTCGACCGAACCCATCAATCTCCGGTCGTTGCCGCCGTAATCACGTTTCACAGGTTCATCCTGCGAAGCGTCAACCTCATCCAGCGAAATTTGTTGTAGTCCCTTCCTTCTCAGGCGCATCAGCACTACGTTAACAGCCAGTCGATGCAGCCAGGTGGAGAAAGCGGACTCACCGCGAAAGGTCGAGATCTTGCGGAAAAGCTGAAGGAAGGCCTCTTGTGCCAGATCCTCTGCCTCCGCGGTGTTGCCGGTCATCCTCAAGCACAGCGAGTAAACACGCCGCTTGTGCATTTCGTAAAGCGCGGCAAATGCTTCTTCGTCTCCTTGCTGTGCGCGCGCGATCAGTTGAGTCTCGGAAGCGGCCTTGGTCGTTTGGCTCAAAGAGTCTTACTCCCGGCCGCATCCAAACTCGCATTGTGTGATGCGGTGGCTCATACGAGAGTTGTCTTCCCCTGCCCGGGTGACTCTGTTGCTTGAGTAGTGACGGTCAAAAAGCCCGACCAGTCTCCGCGTCACCGGTTAACCCCCTCCGACGGGGCAATGTGAAGTACGGCCTTCCCGACGCCTACATTCCCTGCCGTATCAAAGGCCCGCAAGGACACAACGTGCTCGCCGGGAACCAATTTGGAAAGCCTTAAGGTAAAGGTCTCTTGTCGGGAATCTACAATCCCGTCGTCGGAAAGCACGTCCTTCCATTCTCCTCCGTCGGTCGAAGTTTCGACGCTGCGCAGCGGAGAAGTGCTATCTTTGACCTCGAATTGGAGTTCCCCAGCCCCTCCAGTCATGGTCTGCCTGACGACTCGAATCTCGGGTGGAGTATTGTCAACCCAGAAAGGCGCGCTCAGCAACTCCGATTTTCGAGCCAGTTCAGGAGGGTTAGAGTCTTCGTCAGATGCGACCAACTTGGCGACGTATTTCCCGTCCGGCAGCGTGTTGGGCTCAATCGTATAGTTCGTTTGGTGCAGTTTGTTTTTCAAGAGGTGCCATTCCCGCTCGTCAGTCGCTTTGACGTAGAGCGAATACACCAGTTGGTCATTATTGGGGTCTTCGGCTTGCCAGGTCAGCGTCACCGGAATTTTGCCGGCGACACTTGCGGCGGGCGGCGTAGGCCCGAAACTCACGGTAGACTGAGCGCTAACGGAAATCGCCCCACCGCCGGCCAGACCGGATGAACTGCCCCCTGTGGGGTTGGTGCGCTCTCCCGCCGTGCTCACGTTCAGCCACCGGATTTGCGGGGGGAGATTCTGCTCCAAATAAGACAATGTCACCTCATCGAGCGTGGGGCTGCTAGCTGCGGAAGCATGGAAGACAGCCTTCCATTGAACGTAACGGGCTGGAGGACTGGTCACTTGGCTGCCGTCGGAGTTGCGATGAGGGCCCGCCCAGTCACTCCAGGTCTGGTCCGGATGTTCCGAATTGCCTGAGCGTGCGTAAAACTCGAGCGTGGCGCCTGTTGGAACCTCGCCGCGCCAGGCAAGCACTCCCCATCGGGAGATGAACTTCGTATCCTTCACCGGGGACACGTAGCTGCCTTCCGGAGCAGTCTCTGACTGCACCTGGAATAGCTTCGCGATGTTGCTGGTCGCCACATAAAGGTCAGGTCCCTGAAGCATCAGCCGCGTGGCAAGAGACTCGTGTGTTTCGGCGAGAAGGGTTACATTCTGCGCGTCCGGGCTGGGAACCATTTCGAAGATTCGCCCATTGGAATCCGTCGAAAACAGCACGTGATTGTCGCGGATTGCCAAGCCGAAAATGCTTTCGTTGTTTGAGCTCCAGACCGTCTCGGCAGTAGAGTCAGGGAGTATTTCAATGAGCGCCCCATGACCCTGCGGGATCTGAAAGTTGGGCATTGCAGAAGTTACAGGAGCCGAACGGCTAAAACTAGGCGCTACCGTGGCTCCTCCTGGCGGATTCTGCGCCGTGGACGCGGTAGCACCAGGAGTCTCGGTGGAAGCCGTGACCGTAACCGTAGTGACCCCGCCCGGGATTGCGCCCGGGGGCGGGGGCATCAGAAGGTCCGGCGATCCCTTCCCACCCGCGCCACCCAAGGCTGCGGCAAAGATGCGCCCCCTCGAGTCTGCCACCAAATCGTGGATTTCCGGCAGATTGGCTTCATAAAGAACGAAGGATTTCCTTTGAGGCGTGATGCGATAAATAAGGCCATTCGGTACGCTTCCCGCTAGCAGATTGCCGTCTTTGTCGAGAGTTAGACACATGATGTGAGTCTGTTTGCTGTCGAAGAAAAGCTCGGCCTTCCCCGTCGGGTCAACTCTGAAGATTTGACCCTTGTCTCCGGTGGCTACATACAACCGACCCTGCGCGTCGAATGTCAGCGCCCAGATATATTTGGTGCGCGGGTCGTAGAAAACACTGGATTGCCCGCTGGGCGTAACCCGATACACCTTGCCCTCCGGCGAACTTCCCACATACAGCGATCCGTCGGGGCTCACTGCCAGGGCGAATATA
Source organism: uncultured Acidobacteriota bacterium (assembly GCA_963765485.1). Classification (GTDB taxonomy): domain Bacteria; phylum Acidobacteriota; class Terriglobia; order UBA7540; family UBA7540; genus CAVROP01. The sequence goes on from CAVXWN010000005.1 coordinate 36,240, forward strand.
TCCGGTTCCTGAGCCGTGAACAGGAGCTTCGAATTCTGCTTCGCATCCACCCGAAAGACCTTTCCTTGATGGGCTGTGCCGATATAGAGGTTGCTCTTCTGGTCGCGGACTAGTGAGAGGGCCAGCGCTTCCTCTGGGTTAAAAACCACCCGGGACGAGGGCGAAAGAAGCAGGTGTCCTTCTGTATCCAGTGAGAGATTTGCGAGTGTGCCCTGCAGAAACTCTTCGAATGAACCGACCTGCCAGAATACGGTTTCCACCCCTTGGCTGGGCGAGGAGAAAAGCAACGTGAGCATCAGAAGCTGGAATATCCTGGTTTGTTTCATGCCTCAACCTTTCCGGTCGCTCCTCCAGTGGGGGTGGCTCGCAACCGCCGCTTGCCTCGCGGTCTAAAGGCCCCGACCGATCACCTTCAGGAATAGTGTTTCTTGGCCGCGGATCATGAGCGGAGACGGCGCCGCCTCGTAGTCGCCGACCAGCGAAGAGCCGCTGAGGTTGACGCTGGATGCAGCGGCGGGGTCCGCCATTAGGGTCCGCACCAGAGAGGGCGGAGGAGAGGGATATTCATCCCCCTGCATACTGAAGGAGGGCTGGGGAGCCATGAGTAGCGCGTAAAGCCGGTTATTCCATCGCATACGGTTCAGGGCCTTAACAAGTTGATGAATGTCCCGCGCTGCGCTTCCGGGCGGCGTGAGCCGGAACTGCAAGGCGTTGATGTTCGATCCGCCTCCCACCACAAGAGTCAGCATCTTGTCGTTCACGCTTTCAGGGATATCAACCGGAATCTTCTGGATTACCGCTTGCCCACCGGGTAGGCGCAAACGAGCGATGACGTCAATGTGGTCACCGGGCTTCACTTCCGACTTCGTGCTCCAAACCTGCTCCAAGATGGCCAGGCTCCGCTCGTTCCTCGATTTCACCGAGAGTTCAATGCTCTCGATGTGCAAATCCGGAAGACCGCTGCCCAAAAGGTAGGCAAGGGGGATAGCCGGCACTGAACCCACCATCGAGGCGGTGCCGATGTCGCCGGACAAGACGTCTTGCAGGTTCACAGCTTCTCCGCCAGCCAGCCGAATCTTTCCATCAACTTCCAATGTCGACGCACCGATCGCTCGTTCCGTGTTGCCCAGGGTCGAAACGACGGCAAGATTTACCAGGACCGGCGAGAGGAACGGTTCCTGGACGACCTCGAACTTGTAGTCCGCCCTCGTATTCAGTGTGCTCTGGATGGCCACGGTCACCGGGATCATAGGCGGGTTCGTTTCTCCGACCACGCCATAGATAGCGTCAAATCGGTCCTGCCGAATCGTCCCCACCACTTGCCCCGGCGCATCCAGCTTGAAGGACGAAGCGAGGTTCGGAACTGTGACCAGAACATGAGCGGGCGCGAAAGGGAATTGAGCGGGGCCCACCGAAAGTACCCGATGCCCGCAAGCATAGAGGTTGTCCCCTTGGCGATAGGTAACCGTGCAGTCCGCGTTCAAATTGAAATCGCCTCGGACCAGTAACAGACTGATCATCGAGCCCGGATCTAATTCCGCTTTCACCGGTGTCGAGCTCTCCCCGCTGGAAAGTGCGCCGCCCAGCATAGGCTCAAACCCCAATTGACGAAACAGGGGCAAGTAAGGTTCAACTGCCTCAGCAGAGAATCCGCCAAACCGCAACGGCAAGAGCAGGTCGGTGAGCCACAACGCCGATTGGCGCGCCGGAACGAATCGGCGGAAGCTGTCCGGGCCAAGATCCTGCTGGGGAATCAAGCGCGCGCTGTCGCGGAGGCCGGTCGTGGTTCTGGCCATACGAAAGTCCAGGGGTATCTCCGCCTGCGTCTGCGCTTGATCATTCTCTTGGGGAACGACTTGCAGCATGTCCTGGATCGGCGTAATCCCGGCTAGGGGTTCTTTCGAAAACGGAAATGAAATCGCCACCGCGCCCACAAGTTTGCCGCCAATATAGACCGGGCTCCCACTCATCCCCGCGATGACCCCCGTTTTTTCAAGCGGGCCTCCCGATAGTCGTGCCAGGATAAGGTCGCGTCTTGGCGCCAGCGCGTTCTTCAATATGCCGAGGATTTCTACCTGGAACTCTTCGATCTTGTCACCTTCAAAGACCGTGCGGCCAACGCCTCTCAATCCCGGCTTGATATCAGCGATAGGAAACAGTTGGATGGCGTCCTGGCAGCGAGCGAACGACGTAAGCGACAGGGCGAGTGCGAGCGAAACGAGAGTCCTTCGGAATGGCATAGTCTTCGAAGCTGGCTCCAATTATGCGGAGATGCTTTTAGTCTATGGATAAAGACGGGACTCGTCAAGCGAAGCGAGGGCCAACGCTCAGTTTTAGAACGTAGGGACCTGATAGTCAGAGGACGAAGGATCGGAGAGACCGGTCTCGGGAACTAACCCGCCACCCGGCTTGCCCCGGTCGCCTCTGCGCCCCTCGCACGCAAAGCCGGCAACCTGCGTGCCCGGCGTTTCGTCCATTGTTAAGAAGAGTTTATGTAAACCTTTCGATACCTGATTCGTCTTGATGGAATGAGGAGGCGGCATGGTGCAGAATGAACAAACCGCTGTTTTGATCCCAGCTCAGGAGAAAACAGGGATTAGGATGACTGCACTCGATGACTTCGCCCCGCTCGTACGGCAACACCAGCAACGTATCTATCGAGTTCTGTTCGGCATGGTGCGCGACCCGGACGCAGCGGAAACTTTGACTCAGGAGTGCTTTCTGAAAGCATACCAGAGTCGTGCTTCCTTCCGGGGTGAGGCGAATGTTGGCGTTTGGCTCCTCAAAATCGCAGTGAACCTAGCCCGCGATCACCGGCGAAGCCGCGGCAGGGAGTTTTGGCAAAAATTGTCTTCATCATTCGATCACGCTGGCGAGATCGGGCGGAGGCTGCCCGACCCTCATGCCTCCCAGGAGCGCGTGCTTCTTGCAAGGGAGGAGGTGGCCACGGTCTGGTCCGCTGTTGACGGGCTCTCTCGCCAGCAGCGTGTAGTCTTCATCCTGCGCTTTGTCGAAGAAATGAGCCTGGAGGAAATCGCCGAAGCGACTTCTCTGAAGATAGGAACGGTGAAGACCCACCTGTTCCGTGCTGTCCGCGCTGTGCGGCAGCGGCTCAAGGGAGGTAAAGGAGATGAATAACCATCTGACTGAAGATCAAATTGCTGAATGGATGCTGGGCGCAAAAGATGCATGGGTGACTCGTCATCTTGAGACCTGCGATGCGTGCTCCGCCGAAGCGGAAGGATTGCGGGGGACGATCTCCAGCTTTCGCGATTCGATTCATGCCGCCGCTCAACGGGATGCCAGCTATTGGAGAAAGCAGCAGCTCGCCATCACTGAACGTGCCTCCGCAAGAGATTGGTACCCGTTGCATTGGGCTTGGGCTGTTGCAATGGTAATGGTTCTCATCACCGCTATTTTCCTGACGCGGCCTCCGAGCCCTTCGCAAAATAACGCAACGGAGGATGCGGACAAGGTCCTGTTACAGGAAGTTCAAGGAGACCTTGCACGTGAAGTTCCCGAAGCCCTCGCCCCCGCGGGCCTGATCGCCGAGGAACGGAATGAAATCCTCACGAATGAAGACTCCCGTCAAACGAAGAACACTTTAAAGAAGAGGAGAGAAACAGAATGAAAGCACTTGTCGCAAGCTTGGCATTGGTGATCGCGTTCTGCGGGCTGGCCATCGCCCAGGTGGCGCCTGGGCCGCCTGAGGGGCCAGGTGCTCAAATGGGTCCTCGAACAGTGAGGGTCCGAACCGGCGATCGTGGCACCGGAATGGGGCCGCCGAGGCGCCGGAAAATGGTGGAAGGACTCGGAGCTGATGAAGAAGATCGGAGTCAGCGATGAGCAGGTCCAGAAAATTGAAAAGATCTTCCAGGACCACCGCCTCGACCTCATCGATCTACACGCCGCCCTGGAAAAGCAGGAAGTGATGCTGGACCCATTGATTGAAGCGGATCAGCCCGACGAGTCGCAGGTGATCGCCCAGATCGATAAAGTAGCTCAGGCGAGAGCCAACCTGGAAAAGTCGAATGCACAGATGTTGCTCGCGATCCGCCGGGTTCTCACCGTCGAGCAATGGAAGAAGCTCCGGGACCTGCCGGGCGTCGCCACGTTCCGCGCCAGGTCGCGATTCGGGCCTCCTGCTGCGCCGCCTCGTGGAAGAGGGGACGTCATGTATTTCACGCCTCCCTCCAGACTCCCGTAGGATCCGTTGAGGAATCATTTCGCGCCTTTCGAGGGTAGCGGGATTCCTTGCCCGCCGCAGCGGGATGAGCAAGAGGTGGTTGCTGTAGAGAACCAGCCGGGACCACACACCAGTTGATCGTGGCGGTGATCCGGCTCTTCCACCCCTTGGGTTCGGGAACAGCGGATTGCGAATGGTCGGAACGTGTTCGGGCTCTTCCCAATCTGCTGGCTTCCGGTGAGCACCTGCCAGCTACTAACTATAATTATTTTCAATAATATACCGGCGTTAAGCGACTAAGTACTTGTGTTTTCAGAGACATTCCGGGTTCGTTCCCGAGTTTTCCACAGCGACCCTTTGTTTTCATAGACATTCCGGCTTCGTTCCGCCATTTTTAGGGAATCTCTTTTTCTCTTCGCCGGCAGTCGCAGACCTCTTGTCTGTGGTGCGGCAGGCCAATTTGCGGGCTTTTCGCCCCGCGTGGCACACTGTCGGGACCTCCTAAATTTGGCCTCCCCTCGCCCCCGTTGGGGGAGAGGGGTCGGTGGGCCCGCATGACTCCAACCCTAGAACGTCACCTTAGAGCGTTTTCAATTTAAGTGTATACATTATGTGCTATAATGCCTCTGCCGGTAGAGGGGAGGCAGAGGATGCAATCCTATTCACAAGATTTGCGGGATCGGGTGTTATGGGCATTGGATCGCGGCGAACGTCCGACGGCGATTGCGCGGCGGCTGGAAGTCAGTCGCGTCTGGGTTTACCAGGTGCGGGGTCGGGAGCAGAAGACCGGACAACGCACCAGCTTCCAGATTGGAGGCCATCGCCGTTCGCGGATCGCGGAGATGGAGCCCGTGCTGCGCGCCTGGATCGAACAAGCGCCGGGGCTGAGCTTGGCCGAGTTAGGGGAACGCCTCGCCGAGCAGGGCATATCGATCAAGATCGGTGCCTTGTGGCATCAGTTGAACAAATGGAACCTTACCTTCAAAAAAAACCCTGCACGCCAGCGAGCAAGAACGCGAGGACGTGCAGCGGGCAAGAAAGGCCTGGCAGCAAGCGCTGCCCACGATGGAAGTCGAAAAGCTCGTCTTCATCGATGAAACATGGATATCGACGAGCATGACGCGACGCTACGGACGCGCCCCCCGAGGTCAGCGTTGTCTCGACTCGGCACCGCACGGGCATTGGGAGACGACGACCTTTGTGGGCGCTCTGCGCCGCCGCCGGTTGACCGCACCCATGGTTACTGACGGGCCGATGGACGGCGAGACGTTTCTGGCTTATGTGCATCAATTCCTGTGCCCCACGCTCCAACCGGGAGACACCGTGATCCTCGACAACCTCAGCAGTCACAAGGTGACAGGAGTTGCGAAAGCGATCACCGCGACCGGAGCTACCCTACTCTATCTGCCCCCTTACTCTCCGGACCTGAACCCGATCGAAAAGTTCTTTTCCAAACTCAAGGCGCTGCTTCGCAAAGCCGCCAGACGCGATATCGATACCCTCTGGAAGGAAATCGGGGAGTTGCTCAATACGGTCTCCCCAGGCGAATGCACAAACTACTTCGCCTCCTGTGGATATGTAAATACTTAAATCGAAAACGCTCTAATTCCGGAGGGCTATTCTTAGCGTTCCAGGCCGGCGCTGACCTCCCGCATCTCGTGAGCCTATGATTGTAGCCTATATTGCTTCGCTGGTCAAGATATTCTGGCTCTCGGGTTATAATGCTGGTATTGATTCGTCCCGAGAGAGCCGTGTTAGAGCGCTACAAGGAGTGGATTTACGAATGGGAGACCCGTCTGACGGAGCGGGACAAGAATCGAGTAGTACGCCCGTTGGACTGGGGACTTGAGTGGACGGCAGGCTGGCCGTGTTTGAACGGGAGCTTCTCCGCTTTGGGCGGGGCTCCAGAAGAATTGCTTTGCAAGCTAAACGAAGAGATCCTTTCGCAAAGCGACGCCTTCTACGCTTACAAAACGCCCTCCGATTTTCATTTGGAAGGGAACTTCCTGCACTTTACGTCTCCCGTCGAGACTCCCGTCGCAGTCAACAACCGGGTGCGGGCTCGTTGGTTTCCGGCAGGACGCCGTGGAGCCGTGGTTGTTTTGCCTCAGTGGAACTCGAACCTGGAAAGCCACAACGCGCTGTGCCGCATCTTCAACATGCTTGGGATTTCAGCGCTGCGCCTTAGCCTACCCTACCACGATGCTCGAAAGCCGCCGGAGACTGAGCGTGCCGATTATGCCGTTTCGTCGAATTTGGGCCGCACACTCGACGCCGCCCGGCAAGCGGTGGCCGACACGCGCTCTTGTCTGGATTGGCTGCAAAGCCAGGGGTGCCGGAAGCTTGGTATTGTCGGGACCAGCCTGGGTTCGTGCTACGCGTACCTGACTAGCGCGCATGACGAGCGTCTGAGAGTCAACGTCTTCAACCATTGCTCATCGACGTTCGGTGACGTGGTCTGGACTGGACAATCCACTCGTCACGTGCGCGCCGGGCTCGAAAGCGGCTTCAGCCAGGATCGGCTTCGCCGCGCCTGGATGGCCATCAGTCCAATTGCTTATGCGGAAAAGTTCGCCCGCTGGCCCAAGAAGGCGCTCTTCATTTACGCCCTCTACGACTTGACTTTCTTTCCGGAGTTTTCGCGGAAGATCATTAGTGAATCAGTTCGCCTCAAACTTGACCACAAAGTAGCCCTGTTGCCGTGCGGCCACTACACAACAGGAGAAACCCCCTTCAAGTTCCTGGACGCCTACTATATGGCTTCGTTCCTCGATTCAGCTTTCAACGAAGTCTGATACGCACTTGATCCTTTGCTTCCGAAGCTGGAGGTCTAGCCGAGGAAGACGATGATCGCCGGGGTACCCGCAGGAATGTATTGGCCGGTAAAGGTGAGGTTCCCGGATTCCCGATTGATGCGGAAAGTGGTGATCGCGTCGCCCTTCTGATTGCACGCGTACAGGAAGTTTCCTGTGGGATCGATGTTAAAGCTGCGCGGATAGTCGCCTCGGGTCCATGCCTCCCCGGCAAACGTCAGGGCGCCTGCCTCGCCGATGGAAAAGACGGCGATGCTGTCGTGCACCCGGTTGGCGGCATAAACGAATTTCCCGTCAGGCGAGACCATAATCTCCGAAGTAAAATTCGTGCCGACGAAGCGCTTCGGCAGGGTTGAAACAGTCTGTTTCGCCGTCAGCCTTCCCCGAGTGGCGTCGTAGTCGAAGAACACCACCGTGGACCCTTCTTCCTGCAACGAGTACAGCCAGCGGCCGTTAGGATGAAAGGAAAAGTGACGCGGCCCGTCTCCCGCCGGAAGCGACACCGAGGCGGGATCGTTGGCACTAAGAGTACCCTTTTGGCTATCGAATTTCCAAATTTGGATCTGGTCCAGTCCCAAATCGCTCACCAGAACGAATTGACCCGCCGGATCGGCTTGGATCATATGCGCGTGAGGGTGGTCGTGACCGCTAATGGCAAAGCTTCCGGGAGGCGCACTCGCAGCATGCGTTGATCCCACCGTACCCACATCCTCTTTGACGTCGGTGGCAGGCCCCAGCTCACCGTTGGCCCGGATGGGGAGTACAGCCACGTTTCCGCCAAAATAGTTGGCCACCAGCACGTATTTTCCAGTAGGGTGCACACTCAGGTGGGCAGGACCGGCCCCTTGTGAGCTGACCGTATTGAGCAACGTCAGATGCCCGTTAGAGCGGTTAATCGAAAAAGCGCTCACTGAACCGGAGTTCGTACCCTGAAAAGTTTGGATCTCTTTCGCTGCGTACAGATGTGTTTTGGAGGGATCGAAAGCGAGCCAGGACGGATTCGAGCCATCCGAAAAAAGCTCGCGTGGTGAGAGAGCGCCGGTCGAAGGGTTCATTTGAAACAGGTAGATGCCCTGTCCGTTACCCTTGGAACCCTCCGGGCCCTGCGGTGAACTGTAAGTGGCGGCATAAGCCAGGATCGATCCATTGACAGAGTTCGCTCGACCTCGCGCCAGTGCAAACGCCGGCTGAGTCGTGGCTATAACTGCAACTCCTTTCAGGAAGCGGCGGCGCGAGATCTTGTCGAACGATTCATGTGGGTGTGGTAAGTCATTCCATGACATTGGTGTCATCCTTCGGAGGTCTCCCGGAGCCGGTGCACTCAGCGAGCTTTATTCTATCTCTTCGTAGTTGCCTCGATGAAGTCGGCAAAATCCTGCTTCATCTTGGCGTGGGATTTCGAGTCCAGGTACACCATGTGCCCTGATTCGTACTGGGCGTGAGAGATGTTTTTTCGGAACTCCGGTGTCAGGTCAAGGTGGTCGAAGGTATACCAGGCCGCGAGATAGGGCGTGGCGAGGTCGTAGTAGCCTTCCATATTCAGGATTTTCAGATATCGGTCCTTCACGATGGCTTCCCTCAGCGGGCTGGAAGTCTCCAACTCACCGGAGCCTCCGCCTCGGCCGGACGGAGCATTGAAGGTCCACTGGAACAGTCCTGACTGCTGCGCCGAGACGTAGTAGGGCATGTCCACCTTGTAGTTGAGCTCACGGCGCACATAGTCATAGAAGACACTGGTGAATGGGGGCCCGGTTTCCGCGCTGGAGGGATCAAAGAACTCTGTATCCATGAAGCCGTCAGGATCGGGCCCCTTAAAGCGGCCGTCCAGGCGGCCAACGCGCAGCCGCTGATCGGCGAGCAGGAAGTGAGTGAATATGCGGACGTTTATGCGCAGGTTCGACCACTCGATCACCTCCTTCGAGATGCCGGTGTACCGATTCAGTTTGTCGATGATGTTCTGCCGCTCCTGTGCGGTGAGCGCGTCGCCGGAAGCCAGGGCTTTGGTGTATTCGCCCAGAGCGAATTGCATCGATTCCTGCCGCGCGCGATTGGGATCCTGCATCAGGTCGGGCGGCAGCTTCTTGTGGTACCAGGCAATGGATGTGAACGACGGGAGAAGCATGGGGTAGGGCACATCATTGGTAAACGAGGCGGACAAGGTTTCAAAGTTCAGCACGGTGGAGAGCAGCACGATTCCGTTAAAATTGATGCCGCGTTCATTGAGGTATCCGGCGAGTCCTGCGGAACGAGTAGTCCCGTAGCTCTCGCCGAAAAGATAGAGCGGCGACGACCAGCGCTCGTAGCGTGAAATGTAAACGCGGATGAACTCACCAAAGGCGGCGATATCGCCGCTCATGTTCCAGAACTTGCGCGCCGCACTCTGGTCCGCCGGCCGGCTGTAGCCGGTGCCGATGGCGTCAACCAGCACCACGTCGGTCTTGTCCAGCGGTGTATTCGGATTGTCCTCGAGGCGGTAGGGCGACTGCGGCAGCCATCCCTCAGGCTCGAGCACTACCTTGCGCGGGCCCAGCGCGCCCATGTGCAGCCAGACGGATGCGGAACCGGGCCCGCCATTGTAGGCAAACGTCACGGGACGTGTGGCGGGATCCGCGCCATCCAGCGTGTAGGCCTCGAAGAACATTTCCGCCTCGATTTTGCCCTCGGCGTCCTTGACGGGCAGGCGGCCGGCCGTGGCGGTGTATCGCAACACCTTTCCTTCGACGCGAACTTCGTGGTGCGTCACCACGGGGGGAACTTCGGCCATTTCGAAGTGCATAGGCCGGATCCCTTCTTCGGGCGCGCCGCCAGGCTGGGCCGGCTGGGGCTGCGCTGGCGGAGCGGATGGTTGGGTTTGTGTTGTGCTTGGGCGTTCCTCATGTTGAGGACTTTCGGTTGGAGTCTGGGGCGGCGTAGCTGGCGTCTGCTCTGAGGAGCGCCGCGGCGGATTCTGTGTCCGCTCTGGCGGAACGCCGGGCTGCTGGGCCAAAATCATTATTGGAAGAAACACAATTGCCAAGGCTGAAAGTGTCCGTCTCATGGCTCTCCTTCTCTCGTCGAGCGTGTGATGCGCCTCGCGGGACGAATGGCAATGTACACCTTTTGAACGCATCCGTCCAATTTCGTGATGAGGTTATCCGCTGCGCTTGAAGAGGTATTAGCAGGTTACAGAAAAAACCTGCGGGATCCCAAAGGAACGGCTGCTGAACCGTGCCTGGCGCGGGGGTCTTCTGCGGTGGGGTCGCCTTGACGAAGAGGGTTTACGGGCTTATACCGGGCCAGGCGCTGGTGATAGCGGACCTCGCGGGTCAGCGTGTCGTGAGGCATCGCCGGTTGACGGTGGCAGACGCGCCACCCGTCCTCCTGCCTCGGGCAACCCCACCACAACGACTCGAACCGCCTCACGCGACGTAGGGTGAGCGACGTGGCCAAGCTCATCAACTGACCGCTGTGTGTGGATCTTAACCGCCGCATTGTCTCTATGTACGCCGCGCAAAGGAGTGAAGTTCCATCTCACTTAGCTCAAGAACTTTGTGCCAATGAGGACCCTTCTCCAATCCGTCGATAACGGCGGGTGAAGATTGCAGAGGCGCATGGCCATGGACCTCTACGCTTCACGTGGGTGCATCCGGGGCGTGCGTAGGGGTAGGGCCTGCCCTACCCTCAACTGCCGCAAAATTCTGGGGACGGCAAGCCGTCCCCCTACATCACTTGTCGTTACCGACGGATTGGGACCCTTCCCTAATCCATCGACAACGACGGGTCAGCCCAGTATGGGCGCACGGCGATTGCCCCCACGCCCCATCCGGTTTCACCCGGAGGGTGCTGCCAGTAGGGGCGAGGCGACGCCTCGCCCCTACCTCCTCGTTGCCTGCCCGCACGTTACCGACGGATTGGGACCCTTCGTTTCGTGTTGTAGAGGCCGAGCGGTTGTGATAATTTTGGAGGATACTTAGTCCAAGTCGGCTGGGCTTGCTGTTTCTATTCTCGGAGGCGAACATGAAGAACCACATCAGACTGCTCGCGACGCTGCTGATCCTTTGCGTTCCTGCTTTCGCACAAACCAGAGGCGGTGAACACGGAGGTGAACACGCCCAGGGCAAAGGCGCCGGGTACATTCCCTCTCGTGGACCTGCTCCTGTTCGAGGTGAACGACCCGCCCCGGCGGAGAACCGCAACTTCAGTGACAAGCCCGGGCACCCGAACGCCCCTCACGTCGATCGCGGCAATAAGTGGGTCGGGCATGACACCGGCCGTAATGATGCTCACTACCATCTCGACCATCCTTGGGAGCATGGGCGCTTCGCGGGCGGATTCGGTCCCCGCCATGTCTTCCGGCTTGCAGGAGGGAACAGGGAGCGCTTCTGGTTCGGCGGCTTCTACTTTAGCGTTGCCCCGTACGACTACGGCTATTGCAATGACTGGCTGTGGGATTCTGACCAGATCGTGATTTATGACGATCCAGACCACATCGGCTGGTACCTCGCCTATAACGTGAGGTTGGGGATTTACGTTCACGTCATGTTTCTCGGATAAGTCAATAGGCTGCGGTGACGGGTAGTGGTGTCGTCTGCGAGACACGGGCGCCCCAGGCCGCAGTCATTCCCGCGAAAGCGGGAATCCACTCCGAAAACCTTCGGAAATGTGCTGTCCATGGACTGGATTCCCGCTTTCGCGGGAATGACCGGCGTTTCGTATGGGCTGATATTTCAAATGACACGACTAGCCGGCAACCAGATGAACCAACTTCTAGAAGCTCGTGGCGCCCGCTTCGCTGCTGCGGCGGCTTCCGGCGTACTGTTTTACTTCACGCTCGGACTCACGCCTTTGTGGCTGGCCGCTTGGCTGGCACCCATTCCGCTCCTGCTTGCGGCCTTTCATGCAAGCGGGCGGGAGGCGCGCCTGCTTGCTTGGCTGGCGGTGGCCATCGGCCTCAGCTCGAATTTCACGTACTATCTGAAAGTCTTGGGACCGGTGGCGACAGTGGTGGTGTTGCTTTTGCAGGTCCTAATCTGGGGCTTTTTCGTGGGCCGAACGCGCGCGGCGGTGGTGGCCTCGCGAAACTGGCTGGTTGTTTTCGTGTATCCCATGCTGCTGGCCGCAATCGACACGCTGGTCTCGTTCTTCTCGCCGCATGGCACCGGGGGCAGCTTCGCCTACACGCAGATGGACGCACTGCCCGTCATCCAGATCGCTTCCGTGCTGGGCGCGCCCGCCGTCGTCTTCCTCGTCGGATTGTTTGCCTCCACCGTTGCGGTCGCGCTTTATCGCGGACTGCGGATCGAGCGCCCTTTGCTCGCCTACGGAGTTCCCCTGGTGTTGATCGCCGCTGGGCTCGGCTACGGAGCGGTTCGCCTTCGTCAGGCTAAACGGAGCCCCGACGGTGAGAGTCGGGATAGCGTCGATCGACGACTTCATTGGCGGGAACACGCCACCCGAGCGCGCCGAGGCCGTGTGGCACGGGTATGAGGAGACGGTGGCCAGGCTTGCCGGGGAGGGCGCTCGCATCGTTGTGCTGCCGGAGAAGATTGCAGCACTCGCGCCCGAGGAGGCCGTGCAACGTCAAGACGAACTGGCGTCACTGGCACAGCGAACCGGGGTGTATTTGGTGGCGGGCGTACAATTGAACCGCGCCGAGCGCAAGGACAATGCATCGTGGCTGTTCAGTCCCACGGGAGAACTGCTTGCCGAGTACCACAAGCAGCACATGGTCCCTTACCTTGAGAGCGATCTTGCGCCGGGGAACGAAGAGATTGTGCGCAGCATCAACGGCGCGCCGTTTGGGCTGGCGATTTGCCGCGACCTGATCTTCACCGATTTCGGGCGGCGCTACGGGCGACTCGGCGTTTCCGCCATGCTCGTGCCGGCATGGGACTTCTACCGTGACGCCTGGATGGCCTCGGGCGTGGCCGCTCTGCGCGGAATCGAAAGCGGGTACTCGGTGGTCCGGGCGGGCCGGGAGAGCTATCTGAATGTCAGCGACCGCTACGGCCACACCATTGCGCGCCGGCGAAGCGATTTTCTGCCGGGCAGCAGCGTGCTCGCCGACCTGCCTCTCGGTCCGGCCACTCCCACCCTCTACGCACGCTACGGCAATGCCTTTGGCTGGCTCTCGGTGGCCGCATCGGCAATCACGATCATTCTTGCTGGGCGTGCGGGAAATCAGCCCAAGCCCGCCACGGCAAACACCTGATCTGAACTCGTTAGTCCCCGGTCTCGATCTCTGTGGCGTCACGGAGGCGGGCAGCGTGGCGGACCGTCGGATGATAAACCTCGTCTTGTCGAATCCGCTAGATTACGCGGTAGCTGCCGACCCGTTCCTGCTTTCCGGTCAACTTGCTGTGTTATAATTTTGTTGTACCGAGGGAGGCGACCATGATTACGACGATACGACGTTTGGGGAACTCGCGGGGAATCATTATTCCCAAGCCGATGCTGAAGGAGGCCGGGTTGGACGAGGAGGCCGAGATCGCGCTCGAACGAGGCGCCATCGTTCTCCGCAAGCCGCGCCGCAACCCCCGCCAAGGCTGGGCGGAAGCCAGCCGCAAATTGGCGGAAGCAGGGAATGACAAGCTCGTCTGGCCGGAGTTCGGGAACCGCAATGACGGAGACCTTCAATGGTAGTTCGCGGAGAGGTGTGGCTGGTCGCGCTCGATCCCTCGGTTGGCAGCGAGATCCACAAGACCAGGCCCTGCCTGATCGTCTCGCCGCCGGAAATGCACGACTACTTGCGCACGGTGATTGTGGCTCCTATGACTACAGGAGCCAGGCCGGCGCCTTATCGCATCGCAGTTACTTTTCAAGGAAAGCGCGGGCTGATTCTTCTGGACCAGCTCCGGACGCTGGACAAAATCCGGCTCGTTAAACGACTGGGAAACATTAGCGCGGCAGTTTTGGCTTCGACGCTGAAAACACTGCAACAAGTGTTTGCCTGATGGCGGCTGGCACAGGCCTGTTTTGAAGGTCTGCGGTTCGTCCTCAATTGACAACAAAAAGCCACGTACCTAAACGACAGGTCCGCGCTGGGCTTGCTTCTCAATTCGTTTCGCGATTCGTTGAGAAGCAGCCATCTCCAGGTCGCGCCGATACATGGCAAAGTAACTCTTCGCGTGCTCAGATGCTTCAGCGGGCGTTTTGAGCTTAATGAGACACATCGTAAGCCGGTCAAGCGCTTCAATCTCGCCACTTCTTCCGAGTTCATCAGCCTCCTCGCGGAGCAGTTGGCCGACTAGCCCCTTTTCGTACTTGATGAATGCGTATCCCGGAATTGCTTCAATGGCCTGGGTATACATCTTTATTGCCTGCACCATGTCGCGTTTTTCGAAGGCCTTAGCTCGCTGGATCAGAGAGCGATTTGCATCCCGCAGCTTGTGGTAGCGCTCGAGCGCCTGAAAGTCAGTCGCACGGCCCATGTTAACCCAATTCACGAGGTCGTCCGAGCATTGAGCGATCCACGCTGCCTCGACCTCCTCTGCTTGCCCTGCCGATAGGTCGTCTTGAAGGATACGCACCTGATAGTTCCCCCGCAGATGTTTCTCGACGTACCGACGCCAAAGAGGGTGGCGGTCTGTGGACCATGCCCGCCTTCGTTCTCCCTTCCCAACGTAGAAAATCTTCCCGGCGCTATCCGTATGCGCATACACATAACTCCTGCGCGGACTCTCCTGATTCGCGTCCGCGGCCGGTATGAGGGGCTTGGAGATGTCGCCGGAGGAAAGGGAGAATTCGATCCCCAGATTTGTCAACCTGCTCGTGATCTTCATGTCTCACCTTCTTGTCCACCATTTTGATTGCCGAATCAACAATTATGCCGTAGTCGCATCACCATCTGATCCGACTTAGGTGAGGCTGTTCTTTAGCCGCTATCTTACGTATCCAATCCGACTTACGCCGTGAGTAAATAAAGCGAAGAGCAGCACTTATCAATCTCCGATTCGCTTCCTTTACGAACTGGGTTCCACGAATGGCATTGGTGCGGTTGGCGGCTGGTGTCCAACTGCCAAAAATTGCCAGGCTCCAAGAAACAGGGAAAGTCAATTCCGAGCTTTCCCTCCCAAGCCCGTAGCACTCGAAAAAGAACACTGGATTATCAGTAACAAGGTAGAATTCGTCATCGTCAGCGCAAACAAAGCGCCAATGCATGCGATACACGAGGTCGATCACTGATTTAGTTGGCCAGGGGCTTCGTATTTGTTCGCGCACGTCGTCGGGTATTCTCGATGCAAATTTTGCCTCTGCAGCATCCGTTTCAGCCAGGCGCTTCGCCGCTGTTTCAGTCGAAATTTCTCCGGCATGTGCGTACGCTCGTATTTGTTCTCGCAATTCGCTGGTCACTTCTGCGAGAAGACGAGGAGCCATTGCCTCACCTTTGGCACGATGATGTGGAACGCGCTTAAGCATTGTCGCAATGTAAACAGATAAGTGAGACCGTTCTTTATCGTTGAGCGAGAGATCGCCAGATCGAAGTTTGTTAAGCACACGGTTTGCCGGACGCTCGACCAATTCGTTTAACCGACGCTCTGTGTTCGGATCATAGAACGAACACTGCTGCGCAATCCTCGCAATCGACGCCGGTTGTTTAGAATACGAAAGGGTGGTCTTGTCAAATTGCCAGAGTGCATCCGGGCACGACGAATCGGTGAACCCGCGAAGGTACTCTTGCGGAACGTAATGATGGCCCACTGGTGTTTCATTCCCCCGTCGAAATGTGAAAAGCCATTGACAGTGCCTTCCTGTCCGTGGGCTTTTCGGTGCAAGGCGAACCCACGGTCAATCAAAGGCAGATTGACCGTGGCACCTGCGCATTGCGCCTTAGGCGTCCAGAACTCTGAGGAGGTTTGAACCAGCCAGCCCACGCCGAAACCGCTGTAATTTAAAGCCGCCCCTTGAATTCCTCAATCGTCAGTCCTGCGTCTCGAACTAATCCCGCCATGGTGAAGGCGTTGACGGGATTATGACGAGGAATGGTTAGAAAACGAATACCGTCGGACATGACGATATGCTTTCCCTGGCGGACGATTCTGAACCCCGCCTTCTCAAATGCTTTGACCGCATTCAGATGGTTGATGCCGGGCAGCTTTGGCATGAGTTAGACAGATACTTCGATCTCCCGCACTTCTGCTTCTCGAAGAGTGTCTTTGACTGCCTCCAGGTACTCCCGAATTGCCTCCCGGATGTTATCAAGGGCTTCCTCTTCCGTCTGTCCTTGTGACCAGCATCCGGGCAAGCCGGGACACGAAACACTGTAACCTTCTTCAGAACGTTGCAGGACGACTCTGTATTTCATGGTTGATCCTCAACCTGCATTATACTCGCAACTGCTTACCCACTGCATTCCGCTTAGGCCTCCAGTTCCTCTCGTGCCTCACGCATCAAGAAATCGAGCCTTCCAGTCTGAGAGTCGACTTCGATCTCCTTCTCCCAGCCCTCCCATTTCTCTTATGACGACCCCCTGAAAATCTCAGCGAGCTCCTCGCTGGGAAGTCCCTCGATATCTGTCTTGGGTTCATCGATCTTGGACATCGTCTTCCGTCCTCTATCGCCCGTCGTCGGAACTGAATCATCGGATGGCACGCGGGTAGACCACCGCAGGGCAGGTTTATGCTCAACCGCGAGCGGCGCGAACAGGCTTGGGCTTCTTGGCACGGCGCTGGGCCCGCTTCGCCGGCTGCATCGCCCTGTTAGGATGAGTGTCTAAAGGAATGTTCGTCCGGGCAAGCTGCGAGAGCAGGCGCAAGGCTTGATTGACCGACTCTGAATTCGTGAACGCTTTGGCCACATCGGGCTCGAGAAACACCACATTCGTGCCGGCGCGGTAAGCCTCATAATGCTTCCCGCGAACGCCGTGCGAAAAGTCGTACTCCGGCCGCATCGTGTCGCGGTCGCTTTTCCGGTTGTGACGACTAACCTTTTGCTTCATGAAGCTTCGAACTCACTTCGAGGCACGCCTGACATTCGAATTATGGATTGCAGCGTCCCGATGCGGAGTTCCTTATGGTCGGGGACGGGGACGGTTACCGTGCCTTCCGGCACGGTTTTCTGCATCACGATGTGGCTTCCGCGTCTTCGAACTTCCACGAAGCCGTGGCGAGCCACAATCGTACAAACCTCTTTGCCTGAGAGGACACGCAGCTTACCCAGTGGCAACCTCCACTTGGGTGACGTATACGTCGCCCCGGAGGCGCTGTCTCACCTCTTCGGCAGATGCGCATTCGAAAAACAACTCCAGCGCCTCCCGAAGATTGTCCCGGGCCTGTTCAATACTGTCCCCTTGGCTGGCAACATCCAACTCCGGACACAGCGACACATAGCCATCGCCTTCAGCCTCGATAATTGCCGTCAGCTTCATCAAATGACCTCCTCCGAGAACCCCCGCGACAAGGCTATCTCATTTTAGCCCCGCGGGTGGCGGATTACATTGTCATTCATGTATGCGCCCCAGGAACACGCGCAACCTCTCTGTCGCCGCGTCCGATCCATGGCCTGTCCTGGCTTCTTAACGGTCGCCGGCTGGCGCGTGGGCTCCATTTGCTGGTTATACCGTAACGCGCGCGTTACCGTCGCAAGAATTCGGGGGCGAAGTCGGCCCCATTCGGCCAGACGAGCGTGTGAAACTCCGGATGAACCTGGAACTGCCTGAATACGGCGGGATCGCGCAACGGTTCGAAGACGGGGCCGCGGAGAGCCGGCGCCAGATCGATCTCGCCGCTTGTCCCGTCGCGAAAGCGGAGCCACACGACGTGGCCGGCCACATAGCGCGCCTCGACAATGTGAGAAGTCTCAGGCATTGATCGTCAACAGCCTAGCTCGTGTCCGGGCCGAGCCACCTAATCCGCCATGGTGGCGTAACGTCTCCCGCGATCAGCCGCGCCTAGCATGCGTTCTTCGCGTGCGAGGGGATGCGGAGGGACGCGGCAGCGGCCCGGAGCGCGTCGGCTGCATCGCCGTGTGAGCCAGCCGCATGAACTTCTCCGGTCCGAGCAGGCTTGCTACCGAGATGTCTTCGTCGATCGCTTCCCAGTGAATGCCGATCCCGCCGCCGATAAACTCCCACTCTTTTCTTTGCTTCGGGGTGGCGTTAAGAAGCCTCGGAAACCACACCAGAGGAACCGACACGGTGCGGCCGTCGTCGAGCACGACCGTCAGTGCATCGTCAGAACAAGCCACTTCGACCGCGAGCGTTTCACTCCTGTCCACTAAAGTAGGCATTCCATTTCTCCAAGAACGAATCTCGATTTTCAAGTACGAGTCCCTGAATCACAGTCAATTCGTGACTTCGAAACCCCCGGTTCGATGCCAAGGTCACGGGATCAAGCCAAAACTTCGCATAACGGCCCGCCTGGGCAACGTGAATGTGAGGTGGCTCGCGATCTTCCAAACTGTAGAAGAAGAACCTGTAGCCGCGAATCCGGAACAGTACTGGCATGGCCCCAGTTTACACCCTCTCGGATGGCGAAACCCCCTTCAATCGGGTAGCCTAAGACCAGGCACCCCCGCCTTTGCGGGGTGGATAAGTTCTCATTATAACGCCCCTTATGATCTATCAGGCAGGTTGCCTCCGTCTTCTTAGGCGGGCCGGTGGCCTCGCTTGATCCTCCGTCTGAGTGGCAGTCTTGTCCGGGTGGCGGCCTTCAGAGCCGCGGACCTCAACACCGGAGGTCCGCGCTACCACTCTAAACCAATTTCTTTCCGCCCGGTTTGGTGTCAGCATATGCAAGGAGAGAGTTGTGCGCAATTCAGTTCCAGAAAGGTCAACGGTGTCATTTGACAGGAGGCGGCGCTGGTCACACGTCATTCCCGCGAAAGCGGGAATCCAGGCCGTAGATGACGCGCTCCCGAGGCATTGCGGAATGGATTCCCGCTTTCGCGGGAATGACGGCGGCCGCGGATACCCATGCTTGGCAAATGACACCACTACTGATCACTCCGGTGGACAGTGGATTCCCACTCCCCCGCCTTCGCGGAGGACAAGCTTCGCGGGAATGACCTGAGCGTCGTAATGTATCCCTCTCGAACAGACATCACTACCCAAGAAAGAGGAGCGGTTATGGCCCGATTCTTGATCACTGCATGGGACACATTCTTTTTGACGATATTGGCGATATGCCCTCTCTGCGGCGCGGGCTTTAAGGCGGGTGTTGCGAAAGTGGACATCACACCTCCGGCGGGTCTGCCTATGTACGGTTACTTCAGTCGGACGCAGCCTGCCACGGGGACGTTGGACCCGCTTTATGCGCGCGTCGTCGTGCTCGAGGTGGAGGGGAAACGCCTGGCGCTGGTCACACTGGACCTGGGCCGCGTTTTCGGGCCCTCATCTCTCGCCGGCTTGCGGGAGCAAGTGGCCAAAGCCAGCGGGATTTCGTTCCTTCTCATCACCGCCTCGCACACGCACTCAGGCCCGCTGATTGTCGACGAATATCCTCCGGACCGCGTGCCGGCTTGGGAGACCGCCAGCCTCGACAAGATTGCCCACGCTGTGGCCGAGGCATGCCAACACCTTACCGAAGCCCGCTTGGGGACGGCGTACGGGCGGGCGTACATTGGTTACAACCGCCGGCGCGTCTATCCCGACGGGACAGTGAGCATGTTCTGGACAAATCCTGACAAGGTACCGACCTCTCCCGTCGATCCCACGGTCTCGGTCCTGCGCATCGACACGTCTACGGGCAAGCCCCTGGCGGTCCTGGTCAATTACGCCTGTCATCCGGTGGTCTTCGGTCCTGATAATCTCGAGTACTCCGCCGATTATGTAGGCGTCATGGCGCGGACGGTCGAGGAGTCGCTCGGCAGTGGCGCCGATAGCTCTCCACTTTGCCTCTTCCTGCAAGGCGGGGATGGCGATATCAATCCCTATTACGCCACGACAGCCCTAGCCGATGGCGCGGTCAAGAAAAGGGATTGGACCGGTGAGCAACTGGGTCTGGAGGCCGCGCGGGTGGCGAAGACTATCAACACGGTCCCCGCCTCCGAGCCCAGCCTGCAATTTACGGAAGACTCGATCACGTTTCCGGTCCGCTGGAATGCGCAGAAGTTCCGGCAAGGCATGCTGGCGACCTACGGGCCGAGGGTCTATGCGGACCACGCTGACCTTCTGAACGGCGATAATCCCCGGCGCGAGCTTTCGCTGCCCGTGACTGCGGTCCTAATCAACAAGAGAATCGCTTTGATGGGCATGCCGGGAGAACCCTTTGTGGATTTCCAAATCAACTGGCGCAACCGCTGCCCCGTCCGTGATGCGTTCTTTATTGGATACGCAAATGGCTATCTGGATTATTTCCCCACCATTCGGGCCGCCGCGGAGGGCGGTTACGGCGCCGCTGACTCCGATACCTACGTGGCGGTGGGAGCCGGCGAGCGCATGCTCGACTATGCCTTGGTGCGGATTTACGAAATGCTGGGCCGGCTGGTTGATGAAGCCGAGGACTTGAAGAAATAAAGGACGAACCCACGGTCAATCAAAGGCAGATTGACCGTGGCTACCACTTCCAAGCCGTCACACGGGGGCGATCCTTCTATCCGAAACGTCCGAAACGTCGTGGACCGATCTTCGAGTGTCGGGTATCATTCCGATTGAGCGTACATGTCACTCCGAATGACTTCCATGAAACTCCAATTTAGTTACCTGTTACTTCGAGCGCAACGCGGTATCTCGCTGTGGTCTGGCGCGGGACGTGCTAGCAGGGGGCAGCAGGGACTGGAGTACCAACCGCGCGGCACGCTGCTGTCCGGTTACGCCGCAGTTCTGTTGGTCCTAGTCCTGATTTGTGCTGCTACTCCCGCGTCTTTTTCGCAGCAGGCGTTGCCTCCACGCGATCAAATTTGGGGAAGCCTTCAAGTGGCCATCACCGACGCTGAAACAGGGCACGACCTGGAGGCGCGATGCTATCTGGAAGATTCTGCGAAGCATCCCTGGTTTCCTTCGGACGTTATCACTTACGTGAAGCCGCCGGAATTTGACTTCATTGCTTCGGGCGGATTTCAGATCTACCTACCGTCGGGCGCTTATGTCCTGACCGTGGAGCGAGGACCGGAGTATTACCCCGAAAAACGGCAGGTGGAAATCCATCTGGGCGACATTGTACGAATCAAGGTGGGGCTCCGGCGGTGGATCAACATGAATGCCCTCGGTTGGTATTCAGGCGACCTGCATAATCATCGTGACTGGTGGGAGATGTCCCACATCTTGTTGTCCGAGGATCTGAACCTGACGCCGACTTTGACGACTTGGATTTGGGAGAATCGCCCGATCGCGACGACCCCTCCCCTGAGCGGTCCGGCTGTGCGGTACGTCGATGCGACACACGTTTATTCGGTCTATGATACCGAAATCGAGCGCCTTTTCGATGGGCCCGGGGCCATCTGCTCGATTGGGCTGGAATCCCCGGTGAAATTCGGCGGGTACCTTGTTAGCCCTCCGAGCCCCACATTTTGCGCTTTGGCCCACAGCCGAGGAGGATTTGTAGACGCCGAAAAGATTACCTGGCGCGACAGTCCCGTCCTCCTGGCGCTGGGTCAAGTGGATTCTGTTGGTCTCGTCAACAACAGCTTCAGCCCGCACGGCATCGACGTGGGGTGGGGAGTCAACCCGGATGCAAATTCGGCGTACGCGACGCCCGCCGGGGCGCCGCTTTGGGCAATGGATCTCTATTATAAGTTCCTCAATTGCGGGTTTAAGGTTGCGGTCTCGGGTGGCGGAGCCTCTGGTGTCAAGCCAACGCCGGTAGGCTACGATCGAGTTTACGTATACCTGCCTGGGAAGTTCAGCTATCAAGAATGGCTCCGGGCATTGAAGGCAGAGCGTACCTTTGCCACGAACGGTCCCATGCTATTTCTTACGGTAAATGGTCGCAAACCTGGGGATTCGATTCAGATTCCCACCGGACGGGGAAGCTCCGTAAAGCCTCTGAGGGTACATGCAGAGGTGAGCTCGGCCAAAGAACTTGACCGATTGGAGATCGTGTGGAAAGGGAAGGTGATAAATACCGTTGGCGCTCCTCCGCAGTTCTACGGCCTGAAGGCGGATTTTGACATGACGCCGGACGATACAGGCTGGCTTGTTGCCCGCGCCTTCGAGAAGCCGACCCAGTCCATCGGTTTCGCACACACCGGCCCTGTCTACATCCAAATGGGACGAAGCAGTGGGGTTGTTCCGGGGGACGCCCGCTACTTCACCGCTTGGATTGATCGCGAGATTCGATTCTACGAAGGCTATCGCGGCTTTCATAGTGAGGCGGATCGCCAGAAAATGATAGAAATGTTCAAGAGGGCCCGCGCCGTCTACGAGCGCTTGTCTGGCATGGCGAAGGATACTGTTCCCGAGAACCGCAGGGCGCAACCTGAATAAGTTTCCTCCGGCGAACGCCGAAGCTGTGAGCGTGTTGAAAGCTGTTATTTTATTGGAGAAGGAGTTGGCATGAAGTTACGCTGGGTTTTAATCATGACTGTTGTCTGTCTACTCCCATCTACACTGTGGGTGCAGACAAGGAACGCTTCGGCGTCCGATACTTCCGGGTGGATCGATATCCTGCCCGACGGGAACTTCAACGGGTGGACTCGGGTTGCTATTCCACCCGGCAAAGCTCTGGACCCCGCCTCCCAGTGGAAACTGGATAAGGAGCACCGTACCATCATATGCGAGGGCAATCACGGTCACGAATGGCTTCGTTACAATCGCCAATTCGCCAATTTCATGCTTCATGTGGAATGGCGCTTCACGAAGCGCGAAGGGCTGAAAGGATACAACAGCGGGGTCTTTGTTCGAAATGACGCTGACGGGCACGTCTGGCATCAGGCGCAGATAGGCGCCGGAAATGATGGGTTTCTGTTTGGCCAGACTTTGCTTCAGGGAAAACTCACCGATATAAAGTTCAGTCCCAAACCAGCGGTGAACCGCATCAAGCCGCCCGGTGAGTGGAACACCTATGAGATTCGCTGCGAGGGGCCGAAAATTACCCTCTCGGTCAACGGCGATGTGAGCAGCGAATTCGCGGTTCCTGAAGTGCCCAAAGGCTACCTCGGGCTTGAAGCAGAAGGATTTCGAATCGAATTCTGCAACCTCAAGCTGAAGGTTCTGCCTTAGCCTCCGCGCGGTACTGGAAGGTGGAGTTTTGATCCGGATCGCTCACCCCGAACAGGGAGCGCGGGGCTAGAGCCTTTTTAATTTAAGTGTATACATTTATGTGCGATAATGCCTCTGCCGGTTTAGGGGAGGCAGAGGATGCAATCCTATTCACAAGATTTGCGGGATCGGGTGTTATGGGCATTGGATCGCGGCGAACGTCCGACGGCGATTGCGCGGCGACTGGAAGTCAGTCGCGTCTGGGTTTACCAGGTGCGGGGTCGGGAGCAGAAGACCGGACAACGCACCAGCTTTCAGATTGGAGGCCATCGCCGTTCGCGGATCGCGGAGCTGGAGCCCGTGCTGCGCGCCTGGATCGAACAAGCGCCGGGTCTGAGCTTGGCCGAGTTAGCTGAACGTCTCGCCGAGCAGGGCATCTCGATCAAGATCGGTGCCTTGTGGCATCAGTTGGACAAATGGAACCTTACCTTCAAAAAAAACCCTGCACGCCAGCGAGCAAGAACGCGAAGACGTGCAGCGGGCAAGAAAAGCCTGGCAGCAGGCACTGCCCACGATGGAAGTCGAAAAGCTCGTCTTCATCGATGAAACATGGATATCGACGAGCATGACGCGACGCTACGGACGCGCTCCCCGAGGTCAGCGTTGCCTCGACTCGGCACCGCACGGGCATTGGGAGACGACGACCTTTGTGGGCGCTCTGCGCCGCCGCCGGTTGACCGCACCGATGGTTACCGACGGGCCCATGGACGGCGAGACGTTTCTGGCTTATGTGCATCAATTCCTGTGCCCAACGCTCCAACCGGGAGAGACCGTGATCCTCGACAACCTCAGCAGTCACAAGGTGACCGGAGTCGCGAAAGCAATCACCGCGACCGGAGCTACCCTACTCTATCTGCCCCCTTACTCTCCGGACCTGAACCCGATCGAAAAGTTCTTTTCCAAACTCAAGGCGCTGCTTCGCAAAGCCGCCAGGCGCGATATCGATACCCTCTGGAAGGAAATCGGGGAGTTGCTCAATACGGTCTCCCCAAGCGAATGCACAAATTACTTCGCCTCTTGTGGATATGTAACTACTTAAATCGAAACAGCTCTAAAGAGTCTGTCAAAGGGTGGGCCGTCCGCCCATGACCACTCAGGGTGACAGTCTCCAGGGGTTTTCCCGCAGCCTGTGAAGCCTTGCCCTTCCTCGCGCGTAGTGAGAAATCCGGCCCTCTATGCGTCGTGGGTGCGGGGTGTTCAGAGGTCGACCCATTTGCCGCCGTCGTCCAAGCTGCTCAGTGCCCTCCACTTGTCTTTCGTGGTCCAATGCTATCGGTGTCGATTGGAACGAAGCCTAGTCTGAAGGCTGGCGAATCTGCCTTTAGACGGTAATTGTCGTGCTCTGCGTCGACAAAAAGGGGATCCGCGAAAATGGAGTCCGTCTCGTATCCGAGGGACTTCCATTGCGCCAACGAAAGAATCTTTTCACGTTCCTCGACGCGCCGGCGGTCTTCCAGAGCAATCGGTTGGTTGCCGCCATGGTAAATCAAGTTGTAATTCGAGTCCGCAATTGTCCGTTCCGTCCAGTCGTGATCGATGAGGTGCAGTACCGCGTCGGGCGCCGTCTGATAGAAGATATTGCGCCAGAGGTAGTTGCCGGTCATGAATCCATGCATGTTTTCCCAATACGGAGCTGCACCCGATACAAAGTCCATAATGGCGAGGTTGGTCCGGCAGTTTACGAAGATGTTGTTCTCGATGACGTTGTTCTTTCCAGCATGCAACTGCAAGCCGTTGAGGCTACGGACGACGATGTTGCCGTAAATCAAGCAGTTGCTGGTGTAATTGTCAAGGTAAATCCCGTTGGCCCACGAGTTCGGCCCTTTTCCTACCTTGCCGTCCGCAGCCTGGAACGCAAAGGTATCCGCGATGTAGTTGAAACGGATCACATGGCCATCGCGTTCAGCGTCTTTGCTGGCGGGTTGCTCCATCCAGGAGTTGATCGCCCCGGTGTCCGCGATTTCCAGGCACGCATAGCGAATCAGGTTATATTCCACGATGTTCCTTCCTGAGGGATTGTTCGATAGGTTAATGGCGTGGTGCGGAACGTACTCGATCAGGTTGTGCCCGATGATGTTGCCGTCACTCATCCCCAGGAAAACGCCGGCCACGTATTTGTTCAGCACGCCAACATGATGAATGTGGTTATCCTCGACCCGGTTGAACATCGGATGTTTCTCAACCGTTCCCAGAAGGCAAATTCCGTCCGCGCCTGCGTAGCCGATTTCGTTCTCCCGAATCACATTGCGGTAGTTGTAGCCTTCAAGGTAAATCGCATTGCAGCCTACCGCATCGAAACGGTTGCCCTCGATGGTGCAGTGCTCGGCGCCTTTCATGTGCAGCGCGTCGCCGCCAAACTGCCAATTGGCTTGCGCGTACATCGCTCCCGCCCCCTGGACCCCTTCGTGGTGATAGTTGTCGCCATCCATCGTCTCAGTAAAGGTCAGTCCCGAGAACTTCAGCCACGAGGCTCCGGAGATGTCAACCAGATACCGAAGTGCCGGGACGACAACCTCATCGGCTTTGGTCAGCTTGCCGGCCGGCGGCCAGAAGTACAGGCGTCCCTCTTCCGAATCCAGGCACCACTCGCCCGGCTGGTCCAGTTCTTCGAGGAGATTGGCTACAAAGAAGGGGTTGTTCGGCCTGAACGGCTCGACATCGTACCAAGGCGGCAAATCGAACTGTATGCCGGGGCGAGTCAACCGGATGATGCGACGTTGTTCGTCAATCGATTTGATCGGCACGGTGCTGCGCCACTGCCCCGTGCCCTCATAGAACTCCACCTCGCCCTCACTAGGCTTGGCCCAATGGCGCGGTAACGCGCCGGACCTGTATTGAAAGGCGGTGGTGCTGCCCTTTTCGGCCGGGCCCTCCATAAACGCCCAACCGCCGTACATCGGATCCTTCGGCTCGAAGTTTGGCCACCGCGCCCGCATCTGCCGCTGGCCATTCAGGAACAATTGCCGGAACTTCCGTTTGCCCCCTTTCGAACCCGGCAGGTCGGCCATCAGGATGCTTCCCCGGAATGGTCTCCATCCGCTCACCCGCCGTCCCCCGCTCAACACCGGCCGTTCGTCCGGGTACGCCTGGTAGGTAATCAGGGCGTCTCGACTGCCCGAATCCTCAAGGCTGAAGACGACTGTGTCTTCCAGGAAATATTTGCCGCCGCGGATCATAACGGTGACTGGTTCTTTCAGGGTTCCTGTCGACTTGAGTGTGCGGACTGCATCGCGGGCACGGGCCAGCGTAGCGAACGGACCGTCGGCGCTTGCGGGGTTTGGCACCGCGAGTTTGCCCGACCACGAATCGTTTCCATTCGGAGCAACAAAAAACTCGGCATTCGGCGGGCTTGCACTCGCCGCCGGCCGGAGGCTAATGAGAACAAACGCCATGACAGCCATTGCGAGTCGAAGTTGCGCTGAAATTGGAATCTTCACTGGAACCTCCTTCCCGGGTCCGCTTTTCCAATCGTGTGCGGGGTGAAGCGAATCTTCACCGTGGTCAATATACCTTTGTCTTGCCGGATATGCTATCGTGCGATACGGGCAGATAGTGATAGAGCAAGAAAATCAGCCGGGAATGATAGCACGGGGCCGTATGCATAAACCGAATTCCAAGTCACGCGGGCTGGGCCGGCGCGGTTTCCTGGGGGTTGCTGGCGCAGCCGCCCTCGCCGATTCGCGAATCAGCCGCAAGCGGGCGGTTGCGGCATCAGTTGCCAAGGATGCGTTGGCGCAGAACACAGGGTCGAGCGCCGGTTCCTCCCGAGGACTGCCGCCCCTGAAGATCACTGACGTTCGGGTAATCGTCACCTGCCCGGACCGCAATTACGTCATGGTGAAAATCCTCACCAGCGAGCCCGGCCTGTACGGCGTCGGCGATGCCACGCTCAACGGCAGGGAATTGGCTGTGGCGGACGACTTGGAAAATCACATCGCGCCACTGCTCATTGGCCGTGATCCGGAGCAGATTGAGGACACCTGGCAATACCTGTACCGCGGGCCTTACTGGCGTGGCGGCCCTATCCAAATGACGGCGCTCGCGGGAGTCGATCTGGCGCTGTGGGACATAAAGGGGAAGCGCGCCGGAATGCCTGTATATCAGTTGCTGGGCGGGCGCACGAGGACGGGCGCACTGGCGTATACGCACGCGAGTGGAAGAGATTTCGCGGAAGTCGAAGACGTCACCCGGCGCGCGCTGGAGCGCGGCTTCAAATGCGTTCGCGTCCAGGTAGCAATCCCTGGCCTCGAGGGAACTTACGGAACACCAGGAAACAAGACGCCCGAGGCGGCGGCAGGTCGCGTCGCGAACATGGCGTCGCTTCCGGAGATCGAAGTCTTCGAGCCTGCTCCTTACCTGCGCATTGTGCCCAAACTTTTTGAGTATCTGCGCGCAAAACTCGGCCAAGAGCGTTGAACTTCTGCACGACTGTCACGAAAAACTGGACCCGATTCAGGCCGCGCGTCTCGCGCACGACCTGGAGCCTTATCACCTCTTCTTTCTCGAGGATTGCTTGCGTCCCGAATACAAGGAGAGCTTCCGCCTCATTCGCGAGCATTCCACCACACCCCTTGCCATGGGAGAACTCTTCAATTCGCTGTGGGACTGTGTGCCGCTGATCAAGGAGCAATTGATCGACTATATCCGCTGCGATCTTGGACACATCGGCGGCATCACGGCAGCACGGAAGGTGGCCGCCTTAGCGGAACTATTTCAGGTCCGGACAGCGTGGCATGGCCCGGGCGACATCGGCCCGCCCACGCACGCTGCCAACGTACACGTCGACATCTCGATTCCTAACTTCGGTATCCAGGAAATGGTTTTCTTCCCCGACGTGACTCGTGAAGTCATTTCGGGCGGCCCCGAGTTCAAGGATGGCTACATGAACGTCTCCGACGTGCCGGGACTCGGCTGCGATGTGAACGAAGAGGCGGCGAAGAGGTACCCTTACCGCCGCGCCTATCTCCCCACAGCCCGCAGAGGGGACGGCAGCGTACACGACTGGTAATCGGCGTACCCGGTCGTGTCTCAGAAGTTCCTTACAAAATCAGCCCACGGAGCGGGCGGAAGAAAAAAGCCGACGGCGTAAGCCGTGGGATCGGGTTCAGCGGGGTTGGGGTTCCTTCCCCCATGGCTCGCGCCCCAAGTGAAATGGCGGGTGGTCTCAAGAAAGGTGATTCTTTGAGCAGCGCACTCTTGCTTTCCAAGTATTCGATAGGAGTTGGTGACCGGTTTGCTCACCAAGCCAGGGCTCAACTGCAAGCATGCCGGAAGGCAACCGAGTATGGCGTAGAGGTCATCCCGGTGTGGAACAAATCCAACCGGGAACACACCATCATCGGTTCCACTCCTGCCAGCACTCGCGCGGCGGCCGACGAAGCCGTGAGAATGCTAGGCTGGAGCCTGCCGCATTACGTGGACGCTGACCACATAAATCTCAAGACGGTGGACAGTTTCCTAGAGGCATGTGATTTCTTCACGATCGACGTCGCGGATTTGATTGGGCAGCCCACTGACGCCGCTACGTCGCAGAGGTTCGTGTACCGTCACAGGGAATTGCTGGGAGAACTGCTTATTCCCGGTGTCGATCGCCCGTTTCACATTGACCGTGACTTCGTCGTCGAGGTCGCAAACAAGTACCTTGCAGCCGCGCATGAGGCTGGCCGGATTTACCGCCGCGTTGAGCAAAAGAAGGGCAAGGGGCAATTCATTACTGAAGTATCGATGGACGAGACAGACTCTCCTCAGACTCCGGTGGAACTGCTCATAATCCTCGCTGCGGTGGCGGACGAAGGGATTCCCATTCAGACTATCGCGCCGAAGTTTACCGGCCGCTTCAACAAGGGCGTTGATTATGTGGGTGACGTGGGGAAGTTTTCCGAGGAATTTGCGAATGACGTCGCCGCCATTGCATTTGCCGTCCGGCATTACGGGATGTCCGGCAACCTGAAACTCAGCGTACATTCCGGCAGCGACAAGTTCTCGCTCTACAGACTCATCCACCGCACACTGAAGAAGTTTGATGCCGGGGTGCACTTGAAAACTGCCGGCACCACCTGGCTGGAAGAGCTGATCGGTCTGGCAGAAGCGGGGGGCGACGGGCTGGACATGGCCAAAGAGATTTATGCCGAGGCCTACTCCCACCGCGAGGAATTGTGTGCGCCTTATGCCACCGTAATCGATATCGACCCTGTCCAGTTGCCCGCTCCGGGCTCGGTGGGGCGGTGGTCGTCGGAACAGTTCGTGTCCGCCCTGCGTCACGACCCGGAGTCGCCGGCATACAACCGCAGCCTTCGCCAACTTCTCCATGTTGGCTTCAAGGTGGCCGCGATGCTGGGAGCCCAATACCTGGATCTCCTAGACGCTATGGAGACCACTATAGCCAAGAACGTGACCGCGAACCTTTTCGACCGCCACCTCAAGCCATTGTTCATCGGGGAGTGATTCGGCAACTTCGGATCTTGCGGGTTGGGCTGTAGCGGCGGTTGACGAGAGACAGGCGCTGATGTATGTTTTGGCTCTAGAATCACCGGGCGCCAGTCATACCCGCGAGGGCGGAAATCCAGCCCTATGCGGATGAAGGTGGTTCCTCGCGTACGCGGGGTGACGATACCGGCGATTTTCATCTCCGTGGGCAGGGCCGCGGGTCCGTGTGACAATGTTCACGAACATCTTTCGGCATTCCTACAAGCGAGGTAAACAATGACAACTGCTCCTACGGTCTCCCCTAATGCTCCACAGTTTGTACGCGGGAGAATCATTGAAGCGCAGGTCAAAGTTTCTGTAGACGCGGCCCGGCCTTTACCCTTGGTGTGCGCTCTTTACGCGGTCGAGTCTGCCGAAGGAGTTTGGCTTTGCGCGTATTACGGCGCCAATCGTAGCGTCTTTGACTTTCTCCCGCAGAAGGGCGCGGACGTGGAGGAGACGAAGCTGGGCATCGCCTTTCGGACCAAGCAGTTCATCACCAAAGACCAATACCGGCCTGAACAATGGGAAGAGTTCAAGACAGAGAAGTTCATGCCTTATGGCGGGCACGGGGCATGAAGCAGGTGGAGACATCGGGTGAACAGTTGATCGGGAGATCGGATGAACAGGAAGCAAATTTGCGGTACGTTGTTCTTTGTTCACCCGATCACCCGATCACCAGAATCTCCCGATCATTGAGTGAGGAGAGGAGGCAAGTCATGAGACGATTCAAGATGGGAGCAGCAGTGATTGCTTTGGCATTGGGCTTCACCACTGGCGGGTGGACCCAGGGCATGGGGGGTGGACGGGGCCGGCAGGCGCCGCGTCTGCTGGGGGAATTCAAACCGGTGATCGGCTCAGGAGCGCAGTACCAGATGACCGCAAAAGACCGCACCATGAGTTTTACTTATGCCATTGTGGGGCAAGAGGCCGTGGAGGGAAGCACCGGCTACTGGATGGAAATCCGCTCCCAAAATCCTGAGATGCCCGGGGAAATGGTGATGAAGCAACTCCTGGTCACGGGCGGTGACAAGCCTCAGATCAAGCGGATGATCATGCAGCCGCCCGGCCGTCCGCCAATGGAGATGCCCATGGGCATGATGATGGGTATGGGGCAGGGCGGACGGGGGTCCGGAAGCGGGGACACCAGCCCTGGAGAGAAGGTCGGGACGGAAGCCATCACCGTTCCAGCAGGCACCTTTGAATGTGAACATTACCGCAAGCAGGAGCCGCGTGGGACCGTGGACGTCTGGATATCCAGCAAGGTCCCTCCTTACGGGACAGTGAAGATGTCCAGCCAGGAGATGACCATGGTGCTAGAGAAGGTCCTTAGCAACGAAAGTACGCACATCAAAGGCGAGCCTCAAAAGATGAATATACCCTTGCCGCAATAGCCGCAGGGCCGGTGGGGGGCTGGGGACCGCCAAGGTCGCCGGCGTCGAGGTGCATGCACGACGCATCAAGGAACCCCTTACCTGGCCCGCTATCCATCAGCCGACGGACCACCCTCTCCCCCAAGGGCTGAGCATGTCCCAGAATCTTCGGCTGGACACCGGGGCCGAACTGGGAAACCAGCCCTCTCGCGAGGGGAGAGGGTGTCCGTCAGCCCACGGACAGGTGAGGGGTCCTTTCCCATCCCACTGGACTTGGTCGGAACCCCCAACCAAGTCTCCAATCCGTCGATAACGTGCGGGGCGGCAACGCGGAGGTAGGGGCGAGGCGCCGCCTCGCCCCTACAGGCAGCACCCTCCGGGCGAAACCGGATGGGGCGCAGGGGCCATCGCCGCGCGCCCATACCAGGCTCACCCGTCGTTACCGACGGATTTGGGCCAAGTCTCCACCCCTTGTGCAAAGGGTCAGGCTTTGGTATATTTATAAGCCGTCTGCATAAACTTACATGGAAAATCTTTACCGGCGCTCCCAAATCCTGGACCTTCTCCGTACTCATCCGGTGGTGACTCAAGACGAACTGCGCCGTAAGCTGGCGCGTCGTGGCATCCACGTAACGCAGGCGACGGTGTCGAGGGACATTGAGGAGTTGGGTCTGGTCAAGACGCGGTCGGGTTATCGGCTGGCGGATGCGGCCGAGCCTTCTGTCCCCGTGCAGCCCACCCTGCAGGTGATCCTCAAGGAGTTCCTTCAAGATGCGCGTCAGGCGTCTAACCTGGTGCTCCTCAAGACGCACCCGGGCAACGCCCATTCAGTCGCTGCGGTGCTGGACGCTCAGGATTGGCCGGAGGTTGTGGGGACAGTTGCCGGGGATGACACGATCTTTGTGGCTACTCGGAGTGCGCGTGAGGCAGCGCAATTCAGAAAGAAGATCCTGGCCCTGGTGGCGGCGTGAAGAAAGCTACATTGAAGAAAGGAAGTCTAAAGAAACAACCGATGACCTCTGCTCGTAATTCCAATCAGCCCGTTAAGCGGGCGGTTCTTGCTTATTCCGGAGGGCTGGATACCTCCATTATCATACCCTGGTTGCGGGAGAATTATGCTTGCGAAGTCATTGCCATGGTCGGAGACGTGGGTCAAGGCGACGACTACGCTGCGCTTCGCCGCAAGGCGCTGCACAGCGGCGCCTCAAAGGTCTTCGTCGAAGATCTCCGGGAGGAATTCGTCACGGACTACGTTTGGAAGGCGGTGCGCGCGGGGGCGATTTATGAGAGCAAGTACCTCCTGGGGACTTCCCTGGCAAGACCCGTGCTCGCCAAGCGGCAGGTCGAGATTGCACTCCAATGCGGAGCGGACGCGCTGGCCCACGGATGCACAGGCAAGGGAAATGACCAGGTGCGTTTCGAACTGTCGTATCAAGCCCTGGCGCCCCATCTGCGGGTGATCGCGCCATGGCGGGAATGGACCATCAAGTCGCGTGAAGACGCTCTGGAGTATGCGCGCCGGCATAAAGTGCCGGTGCCGGTCAGTAGGAGGGAGCTTTACAGCCGCGATCAGAACTTATGGCACTTAAGCCACGAAGGCGGACCGCTCGAAACCAAACTCGGGGAACCCCCGGACGAGGCCTGGAAACTCACTCGCAAACCCCAGAACGCCCCGGCGAGGGAGGCGGAAGTGGTGTTGGGTTTTGAAGCGGGAGTGCCGGTGTCGGTTGATGGAAAGCGCTTGGCCCCCGTGCGCCTGGTCGAGACTTTGAACGCCATTGGGGGCCTGCATGGTGTGGGTCGGACAGATCTGGTAGAAAACCGCCTGGTGGGAATCAAGTCGCACGGAGCTTACGAAACTCCGGCCGGAACCCTCATCATGCTGGCTCACCAGGAACTCGAATCACTTTGCCTGGACCGCGAAACCTACCACTACAAGCAACACGTCGCGCTGCGCTATGCGGAATTGGTTTATTACGGGCAATGGTTTACGCCGCTGCGCGAGGCCCTTGACAGCTTCGTCGAGACGACCCAACGGAATGTGTCGGGCACCGTCAAGATGGGGCTCTGCAAAGGGAACCTGCGCATCCTTGACCGCCAATCCCCAAATTCCCTTTACGACACCAGCATCGGCAGCTTTGTTATGAATGCGGATTATAACCAGAAAGATGCCGAGGGATTCATAAACATCCTTGGCTTGCCGCTGCGTCTTGCTGCCGCGAAGAATGCGGCGCGGAAGGCGAGGCGTGCAAGGGGGAAGTAATGGCTGACCTCCCCTCCTGGGTTGAGGAGGGGGTAGGGGGCGGTGGGTCCAATCGTCAAGGGCCCGTCAACCACCCCTGACCCCTCCTTATTAAGGAGGGGAATTGCCCACACCAGAATGGAGAACCGAATGACGCTTTGGGGAGGACGCTTCACGGGGCGCCGGGACCCGCTTTTCGAAACGTTCTCCGAATCTTTCTCTCTCGACCAGCGGTTCATCCTGTATGACATCCGCGTCAACCTTGTCTACGTAAGGGAGTTGGGTAGGGCTGGGGTGTTCAAGCCGCTTGAAACGCGCCGGCTGGTATGGGGTCTCGAAGCAATCCAGCGTAACGTCGAGCGTCATCCCAAATGGGCTGAGGGGCAATCGAGCGAAGACGTCCACACCTGGGTGGAGGCGCAGCTCGAGCGGCGAATCGGTGCAGTGGCCGGCAAACTGCGCACCGGCCGTAGCCGCAACGACCTGGTGGCGACGGAAGTTCGCCTTTACGTTAAGGATGCGATTCTCGACCTGGAGCGGGCGCTGGCGGAAATGCTCGAAGCGCTGCTCAGCCTGGCGCGCGACAACACAGAAGTTGTCATGCCCGGCTACACGCATCTTCAGCCTGCGCAGCCCATTCTCTTTGCCCATTACGCGCTCGCCTATTTCCAAATGTTCTGGCGCGACACTGGCCGGCTCGAGGACTGCCGGGAGCGGTCCGACGAGCTTCCGATGGGGGCCGGAGCGCTGGCGGGAACCACTTACCGCGTGGACCGGGAGCGCCTGGCGCGCGAACTCGGATTCGCGCGCGCAGCTTCGAACAGCTTGGACGTTACGTCGGACCGGGACTTTGTTGCGGAGCTTCTGTTCGCTTGCTCCCTCATTATGGTCCACCTCAGCCGGTGGGCAGAGGACCTGATCATTTATTCCTCTCCCGGATTCGGCTTTGTGGAGCTGGCCGATGCCTACGCCACGGGCAGCAGCTTGATGCCGCAGAAAAAGAACCCGGATTCTCTGGAATTGATTCGGGGAAAAGCCGCGACGGTGCTGGGCAGACTCACCGGAATGCTGGCGCTGGTTAAGGGACTTCCTCTCGCCTACGACCGCGATCTGCAGGAGGATAAGGGCGCGCTGTTTTCAGGTGTGGATACCACGCGCGCGGCGCTCACCATCGCATCGCGCGTCGCCGCTACGTTGCGCATTCATCCTGAGAGAATGAAAGCTGCGACCGCTGAGGGTTTCATGACGGCGACGGATATGGCCGACGACCTGGTTCGCCGTGGCGTGCCGTTCGCGAAGGCGCATGAACAGGTGGGGAAGCTGGTGCGATATTGCGCCGGCCGCGGGCAGACGTTCGCGGATCTGAGCGACGGCGAAGCACAACGCTTTGTTCCCCTTTGGGACTCGAAGCTGCGTGAGGTAGCGGTTTGCCCCGACAGCGCGATCAATCGGAAAGATGTCTTCGGCGGCACCGCGACCCGGCAAGTCGCCCGGCAAATCGCCGCCGCCCACGGTGCCCTGGGAGATTTGAAAAACCAGCTTGCGCGCCGGAGCCGCCAAGACGCGTCATTCTGAGCCCGCAGCTTTTCCCCACGTGTGTAATTCTGAGTACAGACTTGTCGGGGAGAGGAATCCCCGCAGAAATAAATAGGCTTGATCGCCTGTACCTTATGAGGTACACCAGTTCTGGATCAGGCGTATGATGCCGGACGATCCGCAGCCCCAGAAAATCCCGCTGGTCTTTTAGCGCACGGGGGAGGGAAGCGAGCCCGTGCGGGAGTGGCTAGATGAGCAAGAAACACATGGGCTCAAGCGTCGATGATTTCCTCAAAGAGGAAGGCATTTTTGAAGTGGCTCAAACGCAGGCGATCAAGGAGGTCGTCGCGTGGCAGCTCGCCCAGGCCATGAAGAAAAGGAGAATATCCAAGTCGCGGATGGCGACGCTGCTCAAGACGAGCCGCACACAGGTAGACCGTCTGCTGGATCCCAAAAATGACATTACCCTTTCCAGCTTGCAGCGGGCAGCGGCGATGGTGGGACGCCGAGTAACGATCGAACTGGTGTAGATATAGGCTCGCCGGGCGACAAGAAATGAGCAGGACCTCTACTATCACGGGGATGCAACGTGACGGCAGGCTTGTCCGGGTGAAACCGGACGGGGCCGAAGACGCGTTGGACACTCCATCCCTCACTCCGAAGAGCGCTGCGGAGATCAAAACTGGCGCAGCCCGCGACCATGAAAACCCGCCACTCACCGATGCGCAGGCAGGGCGCATACATTAGAACCAACATCTGCGCCACCCGCGAACCAATGATTCAATATCCTAAGAGCCGCAGGGCCGGAGGGTGGGATCTGCGCTCCCCTTTTTGGCGAGCACTAAACGGAAATGAGTGGGGGAGGCGATGCGCCGGCCAATGCGTACCTTCAGGCGGAAAAAAACGAGCGGGCAATGAATTTCTTCACCGCCCGCCCATCCTTCTAATCTACTACTTGCGCATGCAACTCAGGACTTGGCCCGCAGACAGAATCCCACCTGGATATCGTTCCAGTTGTGCTCTCCGGGCAGGCTATTGACGATTGTACGGTCCCAAACGTCGAGCCGGACCACATAACCACAGGGTTTCATGGCGATGGGGCTGCCAGTGTCGAGCGTCCAGGTGTAACCCAGCGGAGCCGGATCGGTGTAGGCTAACCCGAAAACGGTCGGCTGGTTGGAGGGAGTGGTGGTGGTATTCGGTTCAGTCGAGAGACTCCAAGCGCCGAAGTGCAGGTCGTCAGCCACGAAAGTTCCGGTGATCGTCGAACCTTGAGTGGCATCCTTGCAATCTCCGCCCGCGGAAATGTGGATATCAATTGTAGCGGGGACGGCCGGAGGTGGAGTAGGCGAGGTGTTATCCAGTTGGAGACGATACCACGGCGTGCTGTCGATGATGCTTGCCTCGTTGGGAGCGGTGGCAACGTCCAACTGCACTTCCCACAACGCGTCGCCGCTGGAACCCCAATTGGCCAGGGTGCGATCGATGTAAAGGGCCGGATCAAAGTACTTGTAGAAGCCCCCCACCGAGGTTTGAAGGTCAAAGCCAAAATCCCACCGCTCCACTTCGAAGCTGTCGGCGAGCACCGTGAAAGAGGTGTAGGGCTCGCCCACCTTGTGGACTTTGACGCGGTAATAGTAGCCAAAGTAATACTGGCCTTCGACGATGACGTTACCTCCGAAGGGGCAGGCGCGGTTGAGTCCCCAGGCGTCGGCCGAGTACGCGGGGTAGTGCCCGAATACGGCTCCGGGCAGAGTCATACCGCTGGCCGGCGTGTCGGTGTCTTCAATGGGGATGCCGCCGAGATTCCGGATCTTGTAGAGGAACTCACCCGGTTTTTCCGGCGTTCCGGGGTCGATCTGCACATGCGTGTCGAGCCGGTTGCCCCAGTAGTTGAGAACGTTGGGATCGGCGGTAGAAGGTGGCACGCTCCAAGAAAGGACGGCCCGAATGCGGGCAATCTTCGGCTTGTCACAAGTCTGCCGATGATAGGTGAGATCCACGGGGAGAATCGCGGAGTAACACAAGCCGTCTTTGGGAATGCTGGCGATGTCATGAACATTCACCTGCACAGTTCCCAGGTAAGTCCACTGGCAGGTGTTGTCCCAGTCGGACCAGAAGGCCACGTACTCAATGCTGCCCTTGTGGCACAGGTCGCCGGAATAACCGCTGGGGCGCTTGATGCGGAAGGTCGCGACCAGGCGCTCGGGAATAGTATCGTCGATTCCCAGGCACTCGAGCTGTTCGTAAGTGACATTGGCATTGGTACTATCGAGAGCGGCGAGCGCGCCGGCCCAGTTGATTCCCACCGCGTCCCACTCTGCCATCTTAGCCGTCAGAAGCTCCTGGCTCAGTCCGTCGGCGGTCAGGACGCTCTGAATGCTGCTCAGTCCAAACCGGTGCGGCTCAACGGTAAACTTCTCCGTTACCGCCGCGGCTGTGGGCTTGGCCGCGTAGAGTTCTGCTAGCTCCCCGAGTTTGTAAGGCGGAGGGTCTGGTATGGGAAGCGGTTGATACTTGACTGGTTCTAGCAACGGGGGAACTTTGAGTTCCTGGCCGATTCCCTCGCCGATGACGTCGAGCAGGCAGAGGATATTCCAGGGGTGGGGCCGGATTTGAATCGAACACTCCAACACGTTGCCCCACGGGGGCACCCAACCTGCGTTGGCCCCGCCGGCGGGAGGAATCCATTGCCAGGAAAGAATCGCCCGCACCTTGGGAAGGACCGGATGATTACAACATTGGGTTTTGGGCTGGAGCTTCAGGCTGGCCACATAGGTCAGCGGCTTATCGGATTGTTTGGCGCAATCTTGCCCTGTGGGGATGTCATGGACGTTCACACCTGCTAAACCTGCATCCTCCCAACCCGAACCGTAATCGATAAAGAAACGAACATACTCCGTGGTACCAGGCTGGCAAAGGCCGCCGCCGTAACCGTACGGCAGCTTGATGGCGATCGTCGCTTCCAGAAAGTTAGTCGCCGGATTAAAACCCACGCAGTTGAGCTGCTCATACTGCGTATTGAATGCCATCTTCTTGACAGGCTTGAATGGGGATTTTTCGAGAGTGCCGAAATAGTTGGGATTCTCCGCGATGAGGCGTTTGAACTGTGCACGTTCCACTTCTGGCTTGAGTTGTTCTGCCATAAAGCTAATCTCCTTAAGTTGGAATCGCCCCTCTTGAGAAGAGGCGTATTTCGAACAGGGCAATCCGTCGCCGAATCGCCTGACCCGTGAAGTTTTCGCCGAGAGCGCGGTTTTTCAATTTGATCCGCGTGCGTCTCGCCGCAGCCGGAGCAGCCCTCTTCTTCCCGATGGTGTCTTTCCTCAGTGGCGGGTTGCGCTTGTTGAACGTACGCAATGCGGAAAGTTCGTTGCTGGGCCGGAGTGGAATCTGAAGCAGGAGGTGACACGATTCGCATGATTTACCCATCAGATAGTAACCGAGCTGCAATTCTCATGGGGAAGCCGACTCGTATTACTCGACGGTTATTTAATATCTAGTATAACTCGGTAACAATGTCAAGAAGAAATATCAAGCGGGGAGGGACAGGGGGCAGCGGCGAAATTAGAGTGAGAACAGGAAGCCAAGGAGAGCACTGTCTATGACCGGAATTCGGTTTATCACCGACGAAAAGGGCCGCAAGACGGCGGCGGTAATCGACCTCAGGAAGCACAGGGCGCTCCGGGAGGACCTCGAGGAGGTGCTGGTTTCCCCGTCGCGGCGGCATGAGAAGCTCATCCCGTTGGCGAAGGTGAAGGCGGGCCTCATCAAAAGCGGAAGGCTCCGTGGCTGACTACCACGTCGCACTGATCTCAAGTGTGGCGCAGTAGCAGGTAGCAGACTTCGTGCCTTTCGAAGTCTGCGGCTTTTCCTGTCGAGAACCATTAAGAGCCGCAGCAAAATACGCAGGCCCGCGCTACCCCACGAGGAAGGGAAGTTACGCATAAATTCCGCGCAGCTTGAGGCTAAACGCCACGCGGTCGATGGCCAGCATGTAAGCGGCGATGCGGTTGTTGACCTTGTGCTTCTCTCCATAGCGCGCCACGTCGCCGAAGGCTGCAACCATGATAGTTCCAAGCCGTTCATTCACCGTGTTTTCGTCCCAAAAATATCCCTGCCGGTCCTGCACCCACTCGAAATAGGAGACCGTCACGCCGCCCGCGTTCGCCAGGATGTCGGGGATGACGAAGACGCCGCGGTCAAACAAGATGTCATCTGCGGGGGGAGTGGTTGGGCTGTTGGCGCCCTCCACCAGGATGCGAGCCTTGATCTTATGAGCGTTCTTACTTGTGATAACGCTTTCGGTCGCGGCGGGCAGCAGCATTTCGCAATCCTGTTCCAGAATTTCCTGCGTCCCAATGCTTTCGCCCTTAGGGAAACCTTTCACGGTTCTATTCTGCTCAGCGTACTCGATCAGAGCCGGGATATCCAACCCACTGATATTGAAGACCCCGCCGGCAATGTCCGCGATGCCGATGACTTTGTAACCTTCCTCGTGCATCAAGCGTGCCGCCTGTGAGCCGACGTTGCCAAATCCCTGAACGATCACCCGGGTGGATTCGCGCTTCCATCCAAAACGTCTTAGCGCCTCATCGGCAACGATCATGCAACCACGGCCCGTAGCTTCGCGCCGCCCCTGCGAGCCGCCTAAATCGACTGGTTTGCCTGTGACGCTTGCCGTTACCGTTTGTCGGGCGTGCATCGAGTAGGTGTCCATGATCCAGGCCATCGTCTGCTCGTTCGTGTTCATATCCGGCGCCGGCACATCGCGCTCGGGACCGATGTAGTCCAGGATCTCCGCCGTATAGCGTCGCGTAATGCGCTCCAGCTCTCCGCTCGAGAGCTTCGAGGGATCACAGACAACGCCGCCCTTGGCTCCTCCAAAGGGAATGTTAACCACCGCGCACTTCCAAGTCATTTCGGCGGCCAGGCCTCGAATCTCGTCCAGCGTCACATCCGGCGAGTAACGAACGCCCCCCTTACAAGGCCCGCGAGCAATGCTGTGCTGAACGCGGTACCCGTCAAAAACCTTGAGATGCCCGTTGTCCATCGTCACCGGAATGTGCACGATGAGTTCACGGTTAGGGCAGCGCAGGTACTCCTTAAGTCCTGCGTCCAATTGTAGCTTGCCCGCGGCCACGTCGAACCGGGCAGCCATGGATTCATAAACGCTCAGTTCCTTTTCGATTTCACCTGGCTTCATATCGCCACCTCGAAACTTTATTCGATCTCGTTGCCGA
The DNA here is from genome assembly GCA_963765485.1 of uncultured Acidobacteriota bacterium. GTDB lineage: Bacteria > Acidobacteriota > Terriglobia > UBA7540 > UBA7540 > CAVROP01. Next base: position 76,212 of record CAVXWN010000005.1, read on the forward strand.
CGAAAGTATAACAAAGAGCCGTCCCCCGTGCCACACCGGGTGAGACACCGGGTAAGACACCCGCAGTACGTGGCGAGTGCCCGCGAACCCGCGGATCATCCCTGACCGGATCGAGCGCAACTTGGACCACTGCCACCAGCCACACAGAACGGCCACAAAAAAGCCGGGAGCTGCCGTCCAGCTCCCGGCTTTCCAGTTGAAAGGACTCAAGCCCTACGGATACAGGCCACGTAGCTTGGTGGCCTCGGCAACGCGGCCGATGCCCAGCATATTGGCGGCGGTCCGCATTCCCACCTTGTGAGTCAAGTGAATCTTCAAAACATCGCTGAAGCTTGTCTTCATGACGCGTTCCAGGCGGTTGTAAACGTCCTGGGCTTCCCAGAACAGGTGCTGTTCGTCCTGGACCCATTCAAAGTAGGAGACGGTGACGCCGCCGGCGTTGCAAAGGATGTCCGGAATGATGAAAGCACCCTTGGCTTCCAAGATTCTGTCCGCCTCGGGGGTCAACGGACCGTTGGCCGCCTCCGCGATAATCTTCGCATGGACGCTTGGGGCGTTCTCGCCTTGGACGGCATTCTCCAGGGCGGCGGGAACCAGGATTTCGCAATCCAAGGAGAGCAATTGCTCTGGAGTTATGGACTCGGAAGCCGGGAAATCCACCACTGAGCCGGTCTTCTCCTTGTGCAACATCAATTTCGGAATGTCAATGCCATCCCGGTTATAAATGCAACCCTTCGAATCGCTGACCGCGATCACATAAGCCTGATTGCTGTCCAGCAAGTGCGCCGCGATTGAACCTGCGTTGCCGAAACCTTGGACTACGACTTTCGCGCCTTTCATCGGAATACCAAGGTGTTCGCACGCCGACTCGAGGGTATTGAAAACGCCGCGCCCGGTAGCCTCGTTGCGACCCAGCGAACCTCCCAGGGCAATGGGTTTACCGGTGACCACGCCGGGAATCGGGTACCCCTTGGTCATGCTGTAGGTATCCATGATCCAGGCCATGACCTGAGAGTTGGTATAGACGTCCGGCGCAGGGATGTCCTGGGCCGGCCCGATCAGGGGGAGAATCGCACTGGCGTACCGGCGAGTAAGTCGCTCGATCTCGAGCTGCGACATCTGCTTAGGGTTGCAAGTCACGCCGCCTTTCCCACCCCCAAACGGGATATTCACGACAGCGCACTTCCACGTCATCCAGGTTGCAAGGGCCTTCACTTCATCTATGGTTACATGGGGATGATAGCGAATTCCCCCTTTGGCAGGGCCGCGTGCGGTGCTGTGTTGAACGCGGAAGCCCTCAAAACAGTGAATCTCACCACTGTCCATCCGAACCGGCAGATGAACAGTCAATATCCTTTCGGGACTCTTGATCATATTTCGCATATTACTGTCGAGTTCGAGCGCATCTGCCGCGAGGTCAAAATTCTCCATCGCCGCTTCATATGCGTTCTTCTCGACCATAGCCGTGATTGGCATATAGTACGCCTCCTCTTCTTAACTTGATTTGATTTGATTGCCTGAAGGTCAAACACTTATTTCCCCACCAGGGAACATAGAAGATACTCCCAGCAGACTCTGCCCGCAAGAGACATGATGTCAGTTTAGCATTTCGTTACGCTGCCCGAACTTGCGCGCGCTTTTTCAATTCAGACACGCCCGAATTCCAAAGATGGGCCGGAGTTTCTCACCACGAATAGGGAAGGGCGGGGTTTTGACCGCGCCGTTACCTATGCCGCCCTTACCGCCTTTCGCTCGTCGCGGGAGCGGGAGAGGGGAACCACGAAGAGGTGGTTGAGGCGGATTACGGCGGGGTTAAACAGGCTGCGGAAAAGAGCTTCCGAGATGGTAATAGACTGTCCCAAGTTCGAACGCGGGCATCCCAAATCCGGACACTTGCGGATCGAGTGGGAAACCCCCACCCCGCGTATCTTGTGCTTACGAAAGGGCGTGTTTCCCGTCCAAATGGAGGGGAAATTGCCTCAATCTTCCCGGAGGACTGTGCGGATGCAAACACTTTTTCAAGATCTCCGTTACGGCTTGCGCATGCTGGCCAAGAATCCCGGCTTCACGGCTATTGCGGTACTGACGCTGGCGTTAGGCATTGGGGCCAACACGGCAATGTTCAGTATCATCGACGCCGTCATGTTGCGCCCCTTGCCTTTTCCACAGCCGCAGGGGCTTGTGAAGGTCTGGACGCGCTTCACCGGCATCGGGCTCCCAAATGACCGGAACTGGATATCTGCACCGGAAGCTCGCGACATCGGGGAACTGAACAAGAGTTTCTCAGGAGTCGCGGCCTTCACGGACGCCAGCTTCAACGTCACGGTGCAAGCAAACCCGGAGCGCATCGAGGGGGTTGCTGTCTCGCCAAGGCTCTTTGCGCTCCTGGGCGTTCGAGCCCGGTTAGGTCGCGTTTTCACTTCCGAGGAAGCGCAACCCGGCCGCGACAACGTTCTCTTGCTGGGCTACGGGCTTTGGCAGCGACGCTTCGGCAGCGACCCGCACATCATCGGTCGTACGCTGGCGGCGAACGGCAAGCCCTACGTTGTCATCGGCGTCCTACCCTCCGGATTCGACTACCCCAACCAGGCTGAAATGTGGGCCCCGCTCGCTTTCACTGCTGAGGACCTGAGCCCAGGCAACCGAGGCAACCACGGCTATGAATTGCTCGCCAGGCTTAGGCCCAACGTTTCTTTGGCGCAGGCGCGAGCCGATATGGAACTGGTCGGAAAGATGATGACCGAGCGAAGCCGCGACTATCCTTACAAGGCTTACAACTTCACCCTCACGTTGACGCCCTTGCTTGAGGAGACGGTGGGCGACGTGAAGAGTTCATTGTGGATCCTCATGGGAGGTGTTGGATTCGTTCTTCTGGTTGCCTGCGCCAACATTGCCGGCCTCTCCCTGGTTCGGGCCTCGGCGCGTCAGCGAGAAACCAGCATTCGCCTTGCCTTGGGAGCGAGTCCACGCCGCCTGGCGCGTCAGTTGATTACCGAGAGTTTGCTCTTCGGAGTGCTGGGAGGGACGGTGGGGCTTTTGTTGGCGCGTTGGGGGTTACAGGCCTTGGTGGCGCTGAGCCGTACCGCGATTCCCCGAGTCGCTAACACCTCCATCGACGGCTGGGTGCTGGCTTTCACAACGGTACTGGCTCTGGGTACCGGAGTGCTGGTGGGACTTGGCCCGGCCTTCCAGGCGGCGCGAGGAATGCCCTACGAGACGCTGAAGGAAGGCGGCCACGGCCAGCCCAGCGCCGCAGCGGGAGCCGCATCGCGTCGCATGCGACCGCTTCTGGTTGTGGGTGAGACGGCGGTCGCCTTGGTGCTTCTCACGGGCACCGGACTGCTCCTGAAGAGTCTTGTGCGCTTACTGGGCGTGGACCCTGGCTTCCGCGCGGACTCTGTGCTCACTATGCGAGTATCGCTCCCGGAGGAGGAGTACCGAAAGCCGGAACAGGTGCGCGCGTTCTATCACGACCTCCTGGATCGCATCCAGCAACTGCCGGGAGTGAAGGCGGCGGGGGCGGTCAACACTTTGCCGCTCAGTGGTCACAGTTATTCCGGAACCATCACAGTGGACAGCCAGGCTGTTCCGGCCGACCAAACCACTCCTGAAGCCGACTGGCGACCCGTTACACCGGGATACTTCAAGGCGCTCGAGATCTCGCTCGTCGCTGGCCGCTATTTCGATGACCGGGATACCGACTCTTCGCCTCCCGTAGCCATAATCGACGAGAGCATGGCGCGAACTTACTGGCCGAACGAAGATCCCATCGGTAAGCGCATCAAGCAGGGAGGGCGAGAGTCAACTGCCCCTTGGAGGACGGTTGTGGGGGTGGTGCGTCACGTGCGTTACCGCACGCTCGAGGCTCGCTCGCGAGTCGAGTTTTATTGGCCCCAAGCGCAGAGGCCCTACAACACTTTGAGCCTGGCCATCCGAACTGAGCGCGACCCCATGGCTCTCGCGCCGACGATCGCAAAGCAGATTCACGCCATTGATCCGGACCTGCCTGCCTACCAGGTCCGCACCATGCTCGAGGTCACGCGGGACTCGGTCGCCCAACGCCGAGTCATGCTGATCCTTCTTGGCTTGTTCGCTGCCGCTGCCCTGGTGCTGGCTGCGGTAGGCATCTACGGTACGGTTTCCTACTCTGTTGCGCAGCGAACGCACGAAATCGGCGTACGCATGGCGCTGGGAGCGGAGGCCCGGCACGTCCTGCGCATGGTGCTGAAACAGGGGATCGCCCTTGCGCTCGGCGGAATCGGTCTGGGGCTGTTGGGTTCGCTGGCTCTGACTTGGTTGCTATCAGCCATGCTTTTCGGTGTTCGCCCCACCGACCCGCTGACCTTCACGAGCGTGTCGGTGCTGCTGACCGCAGTAGCTCTCCTGGCCAGCTACATTCCCGCCCGCCGCGCAACTCAGGTCGATCCCCTGGTGGCGCTGCGGTACGAATGAGTGCGCCGGGATAAACCGGCGTGGAGGAGCGGATGAAAGAGCCGTACGGTGAAGGTCTAGCGAGCCACACCGACCCCGAGTCATGCGTGGCCAGTCGTAAGGCTGGACGCGAAGCGTTTACAGGGGCACATGTAGGCGGGGTATTGAGCCGCGAAATGCCTGGAAATCAGGATGCCGACGCTGTTTATTCGGCGGGAAGGCAACACCGGTGGGCGCGCTAGCGCGGGCACCCACTGGACCTGCGAGGTCAAAGACCCCCGACATGCATGGAACCTCCACGCGCGAGAACCGGGAGGCCCTGCCAGTGTCCGACCCGAAGTTGGGAGCGGACCGGTCGAGGAAGGTGATGAGCCAGAATCTCGATATGAACGCGGGTAGGGAGTCGGACGGTTGTGTAGTACCTGCGAAGTGCCCGAACAAAGGTGGAGGTTGTTCACCGGCGGAGGACATGGAGGGAAGACGACCGACCAAGGAGAACACGGGGCAGACGGCCGCGTCCCAGATGCAAAGCTGGGGGAACGCGTTAGCTGGGTTGAACCGTGTGCGGGAAGCAGCAAAGAAGGACAAGCGATTACGATTCACCGCGCTACTGCACCACGTATCGGTCGCTCTCCTGGCGAACAGCTTCTATTCGCTGAAGCGGGAGGCGGCTCCGGGCGTGGATGGTGTTAGCTGGCAGGAATACAAAACGGACCTGGCGAAGCGGCTGGAGGATTTGCACAGTCGTGTACACCGGGGCACGTATCGCGCGCAACCTTCCAAGCGGGCCTATATTCCCAAGTCGGATGGGCGACAGCGGCCCCTGGGCATAGCAGCCCTGGAGGACAAAATCGTCCAACACGCCGTGGGAACGGTCCTCGATCAGATTTACGAGGGGGACTTCCTGGGCTTCTCATATGGGTTTCGACCGGGGCGCAGTGCGCACGACGCGCTAGATGCGCTCAGCGTTGGGATCCTGAGGAAGAAGGTGAATTGGGTGCTGGATGCAGACATTCGGGACTGCTGTGGGTCTTTTTCCCACACCTGGATGGTTAGGTTTGTCCAGCATCGCGTCGGGGATCGACGGGTCCTGCGCCTGATCAAGAAATGGCTAAAGGCCGGCGTCCTCGAGGGTGGAGAGTGGTCGGAGGCGGAAAAGGGGACTCCGCAGGGCTCGGTGATTTCGCCGCTGCTTGCGAACGTCTACCTACACTACGCTTTCGACCTTTGGGTTCAGCACTGGAGGAAGCGACGGGCTGCGGGAGAGGTCATCGTGGTCCGTTATGCAGATGACAGTGTGTTAGGGTTCCAGTGTTGCGCAGAGGCGGAGCGGTTCCTCAAGGAATGGAGGGAGCGGCTGCAGAAGTTCGGACTGGAACTCCACCCGGATAAGACCCGCCTGTTGGAGTTCGGGCGGTTTGCTGCCCACGACCGGAAGCTACGGGGTGAGGGCAAGCCGGAGACGTTCAACTTCCTCGGTTTCACGCATATTTGCGGACGAACCTGGGAGAACGGTAAGTTCTTCGTGCTGCGCCAAACCCAGCGGGAACGGCTGCTTGCCAAGCTGAAACAGGTGAAGGCCGCCCTGCGAATACGTATGCATCAGCCGCTGGCGGAAGTCGGGAGATGGTTAAGGAGTGCGGTACAAGGCTACTTCAACTATCACGCGGTTCCCGGCAACCTCGCCAGTCTTCGGCGTTTTCGGTACGAGGTACGCAAGCGCTGGCTGCGAGTGATCCGACATCGCAGTCAGCGGAGCGGGATGACGTGGGAGTTGCTGGAGCGCTTTGCCGCCCAGTGGCTTCCGGTGCCCAAGATTCTTCATCCCTATCCCCACTTGCGCTTTGACGCTAAGTATCTGCGGTAAGAGCCGTATGCGCTAAAGAGCGCCCGTACGGATCCGTGCGGGGGGCGCTGGGTAACCGGCGTCCCTACCGCAACATTCTGAATGGTGAATTATACATCCGGGACACTGACAACTGAGTTGCGAATAGTGAAATGATCGTCACGGCTGCCACACAATGCTCACAATTTACCATTCACTATTTACTCGCGGTCTTACGGGGCTTCACTTGCGGCGAACACTGGGGCAGGCTCAGGGGCGGTTTTCGCAGCTTCTTCAGGACTCGCGACGAGTCTCCAGGAGTTCTTTTCACGCAACAGGCGGGACACTAACTGGGCGTGCATGGCATGACCGGCGCGCTCTGCAACAACGTGCCCGATCAAAGGACGAGCAGAGCAGTGCGAAATCCCCAATCAGGTCCAGAAGTTTGTGGCGGCAAAACTCGTCAGGGAAGCGCAATCCCTCAGGGTTGACCACTCCTCTGCGGTCGAGCACCACGGCATTTTCCAATGAGCCGCCACGGATCAGCCCGTTCTTCCGAAGCATCTCGAGTTCCTCCAAGAAGCCGAAGGTCCGAGCAGGAGCGATTTCAGTCGCGTAATCGGACGTGCCTGACGTGAACTCGATGGATTGTTCCCTGATCACCGGGTGGGGGAAAGCTATGTGATAGGTGACGCGAAAAGCATCCGCCGGGTAGACGACGATGCGCCTCATTCCATCCATTACTTCCACGGGTCTCAGGATTTTGACGAAGCTTCTCCTCGCCCGCTGGCGGCGAATCCCAGCTCTCTTGACCAGTTCAACAAACGGCGACGCGCTGCCGTCCAGTATCGGCAGTTCCAGGTTGTCAATCTCCACCAGAACGTTATCGACGTCCAATCCCGCAAGGGCAGAGAGAAGATGCTCCGTGGTGGAGATCAAAACGCCTTTCTTCATCAAGCTGGTGGCATAGCTTACCCTGGCCACATTCCGGCACAGTGCTTCGATTGTGAATCCCTCCAAATCCGTGCGCTGGAACAGGATGCCTGTGTTGGCAGGGGCGGGACAAAGACGCAGGTTCACTTTGACGCCCGTGTGAAGTCCGATCCCAGAGACGGAAACCGGCGTGACGATCGTGTGTTGGTTAGCCAAGTTGGTCCTCAAAGGTCAGAAGGCTAGCACTTATCTGGCCATTGTAAGGAGTTAGAGTATACCTCTTATTATCAATGAGTTAAATTAATAGGGTTGGGTGCTGTCCAGCTTCAGGCGTGTCAATCTTGCAACACAGGGCAGGATTTGTGTGCCTCCGGCGAATCTGTTCGGGCTGGGAAATAGGTGATATAACCGCCGCCAGTGAAAGCTGGACCACAACCCAGGGAGTAATGGCGAGCGTCAGGACTAGCGCCAACGTGACGCTTATGGGTGCGAGCGCGGGTGGCGCATACGTGCCGACGCTTTTTGTCGGCATGTATGCGCCCCTCAATGCATCCCTCGCTGATGCCTCAGGGCACTGGGTCCATGGCCAACAGCGACGTGTCGTTCAGAAAATAGAACCTCCAACTCGACCACGGCCAGTCGCCAGGCTCCTTCACTAAGCCCCGTTTCACCGGATTGTTATGCATGTAATTCAATTTCTCGGCGGGGTGGCGCATACGTGCCGACTCTTTTTGTCGGCATGTATGCGCCCCTTGCTAATGCGTCACAGCGCCGTGTCCATGGGGCGTAATAGTGCTGTAGCTTGGCACCGGAAGATTATACCCCTCGAGGGGCGCATAAATCACGACAAGAGGCGTCGTGACGCGCCACCCGCCAAGGAAAAAACCCCGGTTGCGCAAACAACCGGGGTTCTCCTTTGTACGCCTACGGGAATTCATCCTGCCAAATCCTGCGGTTCGCGAACGCGCCTGCGGCGATGATGCTGATCCACTCTCCTCCCGGCTTCTGTTCAGATTTCTGCGTTTCTAAATGCGCGCGGACATTAGCATCGGGTCAGTTTGTATCGCTTGCGGACCATATGTCATGCATAGAAATTAGCAAGGGGATGATTTCAGGTTTTCGGCTATACTCGGACCACAAAGGACAAGACCAGGAGGAAGCAAATGGTCTGCTATATGTGCGGAGCAGGTGCAAGTTTTACATGCCCGTGCTGCCAGAGGACTGTCTGCTCGAATCATACTGGGTATTACGATCCAGAAAGATTCACCCTGGATCGTCCAAGACAGGGAAGCTATTACTGCCAGACTTGCAAAGAGAGCTTTGATGAGAAGGCTGCAAAGGAGTTTCAAAGGAGCTGCTGGTGCGACTTCTGTAATAAAGCAACGCTATCACGCGACGCGACACCGAAGTGCGCCAAATGTGGTAAGAGATTCTGCTGGAAGCACGGTCAGAAAATAGATGCCGAACAGCGTTGGAGCTCACACTATGGGGCGTGGGAGCATGGCTACTGGATTCGGTGCAATGGACACCTGCCGACGGGCAAAAAGAGCTTCTGGACGAGCAAAACCATTATCGATGAGCAATATGACGGGACTGAAGTGTCTTGAGAAAAAAGGGTGGGAAGTTCCAAGGCGCGCGTGCACCAGCTTAATTTAGCTAATGCTTGATGACGGATGGTTTACGAAATATCAAGCGAATAAATTGGAACTCAGGCCCGTTCACAAACACTTCCAAGCCCTGTGGAGCCACTCGGCCGTCTGCTTGAGCCGGGCTTGATTGGGATGTCAGCAGGGTCACCGAATCGACCTGTGCTGCGCGTACGGCGTCGAGGACCTTCCCCACGTTGGCATACGAGGTGCGGGCATCCACTTTGATGTAAAGCTGCTTGCCTGCCTGGTTGGACAGGCCAACCCTCACTGCAGCCGTCAAGGCGGACTCCGTCATCCGGTGGAGCCCCAGGTACACGCCACCGTCGCGCGTTACCGCCACGATCAGCGAATCCTGGTTGTCCGCATCCGGCACCGGGGTGGCGTTTCGGGTAACCGGCAAGTTCACGCTGATGCCCTGTCGCAGGGGCGCTGCGGTCCTGCCCGGTTGCTGGGCAACCGAAGGTGCGAGGCAGCTGGACAGGGTCAGGATGAGAAGGCAAGGTTTGGATCGCATGAGATTCGCTCCAGCCTATCCCGCGGGTGGCGCATACGTGCCGACGCTTTTTGTCGGCATGTATGCGCCCCTCAATGCATCCCTCGCTGATGCCTCAGGGCACTGGGTCCATGGCCAACAGCGACGTGTCGTTCAGAAAATAGAACCTCCAACTCGACCACGGCCAGTCGCCAGGCTCCTTCACTAAGCCCCGTTTCACCGAATTGTTATGCATGTAATTCAATTTCTCATCGCGCTTCTTCGGGGTCCAGATGTTCATGTCGTAGCCCTTCCGTTGCCAGACGCGAAAGTGCGCGTGATGGTGGACGGTGGGCGGAAGGGTCACGCGCGCGAGCATCTTCTGGCACCAGGGATAGCTCAGGTTCTCCTTGAGGCTCTTCAGGATAAACAACGCCGTGCGGTCTTCAAGCTTCTGCATGATCTGGGACGGGTTGGCCTGCGCCGTCGGCCAAATCAGCGCGTGGAAATGTTCCGGCATGAGAACGTATCCTATGATCTTGAACCCCAACTCGCGCCGCAAGTCCCCCAAAGTCACAACCCATTGGTTTCTGAAACGCTCGGAACCGTACAGGCGCGCGCGTCTACACGTGCTGTTGGTCAGATAGTGCAGGTGATTGAGGCCGTAATAGTGCTGTAGCTTTGGCACGCGAAAATTATATCCCTCAAGGGGCGCATACATCGCGACAAAAAGCGTCGCGACGCATGCGCCACCCGCCCCCCAGTTCGGTAGTGGGTCAATTTGGAGCTGTAGCGGCGAGTTTAGCTCGCCAGATGGCGGCGTAAAGCCGCCTCTACATCCAACTGCACACTACCCTCAGTTTGAGGATGTCGCTCCCATGTGCGAGGATAGGATAGAATGGCGAATTACGTCTAGCGCGGGAGGAAGAACTTGGCCGAATCCCACCAGGGCAAGAAGCTGGTTTTGATTGATGCCATGTCGCTGGTCTTTCGAGCGTTCCATGCGCCCATGCAGATGGAGCTTCGCTCGCCCGGCGGCATGCCCACCAAGGCGATTTACATATTCATTCGAACGCTGCGGAAGATCCTCAAAGATCAGCGGCCCGATTACGTGGGCGTGACCTTTGACCTTGCCGCTCCCACCTTTCGGGACAAGCTGTTTGAAGAATACAAGGCGAACCGTCCGCCTTTCCCGGAGGAACTGGCGCTCCAACTTCCCTACGTACGGCGATTTTGCCGGGCACTTGGACTTCCGCTGGTTGAGAAGGAAGGGTACGAAGCCGACGATGTGATAGGCACGCTGGCTGAACTCGCCTCAGCCCGTGAGATGGACGTATTTATCGTGTCCGGCGACGAAGACCTTTTCCAACTAGTGAAGGACCGCGTCAAGGTTCTCAAGCCCTCGCGCGGGGCGAACGAGAGCGAAACAATGTGCGACGTCGAGAAGGTGAAAGAAATCATGGGCGTCGAACCTTCCCAGGTAGTGGATTGGCTGGCGTTGACGGGGGATACCAGTGACAACATACCAGGCGCGCGGCCGCTCCCTGGGCAGGAGCCTCCCCTCACACCGGGATCTAAGAAGCGAAGCTATATTGGACCGAAAGGTGCCACGGAGCTCATCCGGAAGTTTGGCACGCTCGAGAAGGCGCTGGAGGATTACGAGCAGGTGGAGAAGCAGAGTTACCGCGAAGCCCTGCGCGACTTCCGCAAGGAGGCACTGCTGAGCCGAGAACTGGCCACGATCCGCACCGACGTTCCATTGGAGGTCAGCGCGGGCGCCCTCAAGCGGGGTTCGGCGGACTTTTCCGAACTGCGGGCGCTGTGCCAGGAGCTGGGATTCACTTCACTTCTGCGCGAGTTCCTGGAAGAGGCGCCGGTTCCGGCGCAGGCAGCGGCAGAGTTTGAGGAGTTGCGGACGCCCGAATCCGTCAGCCAATGGTTGGAGGGCTTGCAGGAGCATGCTCCCGTCGCGATAGGAATAGCGGTCGAAGGCGAGGAGTGTTTTTCAGGCCGGCTCGAGAGCCTCGGCCTTTCCGACGGCAGACGGCTGGCGAGTGTTTCCGCAACGCCTGCCCTCATCGATGCCATGAAGCCCTTTCTCTCCACGGCTTCGCATCCCAAGACGGCTCACAACTCGAAGCTCCTGCGATTGCTGCTTGGGAAAACTGGCATCGAGCTGGCGGGTGTCACGGACGATACCATGCTGTACTCCTACTTGCTCGACCCGCTGGCTTCGAGCCACGGACTCGGTGATGTAGTGCTTCGGCGGCAAGGCCGCAAGCTTTCGAACTCGGTGGCCGATTGGGCGGACGCCACGCGCCAGCTTGCGGCGCTTTTTGTGCCCGAGATTGCGCGGGAAGAAGTAAAGCGGGTCTATGAGGAAATCGAGTTGCCTCTGTCCGCAGTGCTGGCGGACGTGGAGGCGTTTGGCATCCGGCTGGATGTACATGTTCTGGCGCGCATGTCCGGTGAATTTGATAAGGAGCTCACCGAGCCTCACGCGCCAGATATACGACCTCGCCGGCCAGCCTTTTGACATCGACTCGCCGAGGCAGCTCGGTGAAATTCTATTCGAAAAGCTGAAGCTGCCGGGCGGCAAGAGGCTGAAGAAGAGTGGGCAATACTCCACTGATGCGTCGGTTCTGGAATTGCTTGCTGAAAAGCACGAACTGCCTCGCAAGATCATCGACTATCGTACTCGGACAAAGCTCAAATCCACTTATCTTGACGCCCTGCCCCGATTCAATAATCTTGAAACCGGCCGTCTCCATACCACCTTCAGCCAGACGGTGGCGCGCACCGGGCGGCTTTCTTCATCAAACCCGAACCTGCAAAACATTCCCATCGGGGATGAGTTCGGGCTGCGCATCCGCTCGGCATTTATTGCTGATGCGGGCTGCCGCCTGATTTCCGCCGATTATTCGCAGGTGGAGCTACGGGTGCTGGCCCATTTGGCTGACGATCCGGTGCTGATCGAGGCTTTCACGCGCGGCGAGGACATTCACGCTCGCACGGCGTGGGAAATCTTTGGAGTGCCTCCGGCGCTCCAGACGCACGAGCATCGCAGAATGGCGAAGGCCATCAATTATGGCGTCGTTTACGGACTTAGCTCCTTCGGCCTGGCTGGCCGCACGCGCACCAGTAAAACCGAGGCACAGCAGTACATCGACGCTTATTTCCGCCGCTATAGTAAGGTGAAAGAGTTGCTTGACCGCCTGGTGGAGGAAGCGCGCACCACCGGTCGCGTGCGGACTCTTTTCGGCCGCTTGCGTCCGATCCCCGATATCAACAGCCGGGATGTACCCTCTCGTAACCGCGCCGAGCGCGAAGCCATGAACACTCCCGTGCAAGGAACCGCCGCCGACCTGATGAAGCTGGCCATGATCAAAGTCCACGCGCGCTTGCAGAGGGGGAAGATGCAGACCAGGATGCTGCTGACAGTCCATGACGAACTGGTGTTCGAGGCGCCGGAGGAGGAGGTAGAACAGGCGCGCGAGGTTATTCGAACCGAGATGGAAGGAGCCTATCCGCTTAGGGTTCCCTTAAGGGTAGATATCGGCGTGGGCCAAAACTGGAAAGAGGCAAAGTAGAAAGGAGAAAGCAGAAGCTAAAGGTTAAAGGCTAAAGGTTGAAGGGTAAAGGATAAAGGGTAAAGGGTCGCGGAAGGAAGAAGGCAGTCGATGGTGGGGCATGCGCACTGGTGGCGCCGCACCTTGAACACCACAGGCCAGGAGGTTTTTGTAGTCATGACCGATCTTACGGCAAAGTTCGGGATCTGGAAACACTCCCACGGAACAAAGCAGACAACAGGGTGGGAAGACCATGAGCGAGAAGAGTTCATGGCTGACTCCGCCTTGGTGATTGGGGACGGTTTAGAGCAGCGGCAGATTGACAACTTCAAAAAAATGCAGCGGGGCGACTTCTTCTACCTTTGTCACGGGAATGACATTCAACTGCTGGGCCAGGTCGCTAGCGATGTCCTAAACTATCGAGCGCGCTGCCTGACGCGTAAATACATGACGGTCCGACGCCTCGAGCCTGGGCCTTGGCCCTTCAGGGGGCACCGAAAGAAATGGTCTCCCGGAGGAAACACAACCTGCTGGGAGGTGCCGGAGGCCGACCGCGACGCGTTTCAGGAAGATATTCTGAAGCCATTCTTTCACCTGACCTTGGGCGACCTCAAGCGCTGGCGCAAAGGAGTTGGGAAGGTCCTCTCTCCCCAGGCAGCCGAACTGCCACCGCCAGTTGGTCCTCCTCGCCCCTACAAGCTGACACGCGGTCGCTGCCTACACGGCGGAAGAGCTGGCCAGAGGGTCCGGTCCTTCGATCCAGACAAGGCGGGCCGTCGGCTAGTCGCGCATGACCTTTGCTTGGATCGTTTCAGCAGGCTCTTCAGGCAAGGCGTTCAACCCAAAGTGCACGACTACGATTCCGCTGTCGTCGCGCAGGGTAAGGTCCTCCTGGTGGAGGTCAAGACTCTCAGGGGCGACTCGGAACACCAGCTCCGACTGGCGCTTGGCCAACTGCTCTACTACCAGTATCGATACGAGCATGAGCATTTTCGAGGCCAGAGGATTTTCCGCCTTGTAGTCACAGACATGGTCCCACCAACCCACATGGTGAAGTTCCTGGAGAAGTACAACATCGGTGCTGTTTGGTTGGTAGATGGCAAACGCGGCGAGTCCCGATTCGGCAGGACTTACCTCAAGGTATTCAGACGTGTGCTACGTAGGCAGGTATGAGCCGTTCGGCGTGGGTGAAGGCGCCTGCCGCCTACGGTGTGATACTGCTTTCTGCCTACTCGACGGGAGGTGACGAGTGAACGAATTCACTGCCGGGCAACCGCAGCGTATTATCAACTGCGTAGCGCCTATACGAATCTGCGACAACGGCGGCTGGACAGACACCTGGTTTGCCAAGACCGGGAAGATATTCAATATCGGCGTCTATCCCTATGTCGAAGTCCAAGTGGAAGTGTTTGAGAATGACACTCCCAATCAGCAAATCGTGGTCTTTGCTGAGAACTACGGGCAACGTTTTGCGGTCACCGACGCGCAATCCGGTTGGGACCAACATCCGCTGCTTCAGGCGGCCATTGCTCGGATGAAGGTTCCTTCGAATGTGGCTTTGAAGGTCACGATTTTTTCCGAGGCCCCGAGTGGAGCCTCCACGGGCACTTCGTCGGCGGTTGCTGTGGCTTTGGTGGGAGCGCTGGACCGCCTTACCCGGGGACATCTGACGGCGCACGAGGTTGCGTACACGGCACAGGCGATTGAGACCGAAATGCTGAAGCTTCAGTGCGGCATCCAGGATCAGTTGTGTTCGGCTTACGGCGGCATCAATTACATTGAAATGTTCGATTATCCGCGTGCCACGGTTTCCCCGATTCAAATCCCCAACTCGCTTTGGTGGGAGCTGGAGCGGCGTCTGGTGTTGATCTACTTAGGGAAGTCCCACAGCTCGTCAGCGGTTCATGAAAAAGTCATCCGCGAACTCGAGGGTTCGGGGCCTGACTGCCGCAAGCTTCAGGATCTGCGCGCCACGGCCGAGAAAAGCCGGGATGCTGTTCACGCCGGTGATTTTGTGGCGCTCGGAAGCGCCATGATCGAGAACACCGAAGCCCAGGAGCGACTTCATCCTGAGCTGGTGAGCCGCGAGGCGCGGCGCGTGATCGAGATTGCGAAAGGGCATAGCGCTTTGGGGTGGAAGGTGAATGGCGCAGGAGGGGACGGTGGTTCTCTCACCATCCTCACGGGTACGCTATCACATGTGAAACGGGCAATGGTCCGCGATATTGAAACAGACAATCCCATTTTCAAGAACATGCCGGTTTATCTAAGTCGCTACGGGCTTCGGACGTGGGAAAGGCAAGCGGAGAGCAGTGGGCAGTAAGCGGGAAACCTGACCATGTGGCTCTGGTTGTAGCGCGGCTCATTCATATTCAAATGACCGGGATCGCAAACTGCTGCAGGGGCTTGCGGGAAATGGTAAACTCGGCAAGTCGAAAAGTGTCTTGCCTCCCGGAGTCAATCCGTGGTGCGGCAAGACGATAATTCCAATACATAAGAAGGGAGACTGACCATGTCGCTAGGAAAACGTTGTGGGGCGGAGTTCTTCGGAACTTTCTGGCTGGTGTTTGGTGGCTGCGGAAGCGCTGTTCTGGCTGCCGCGTTCCCTCAGCTTGGCATTGGCTTTGCGGGTGTCGCGCTGGCCTTTGGCCTTACCCTGCTCACCATGGCGTACGCCATCGGCCACATTTCGGGCTGCCATATCAATCCGGCTGTTTCCGTTGGGTTGTGGGCAGGCGGACGGTTTCCCATTTCAGAGTTGGTTCCTTACATCATCGCTCAGGTTCTGGGCGCGATTGTTGCCTCCACCACGCTGTACTTTATCGCGAGTGGCAAAGCCGGCTTCGACCTGAGTGCCGGCTTTGCGGCTAACGGCTATGCCGACCACTCGCCGGGAGGATACTCCCTCGGGGCATGTCTGCTGGCTGAGATTGTTCTCACTTTCTTCTTCCTGTTTGTCATTCTCGGCGCCACGGATCGTCGCGCGGCGGTGGGCTTCGCCGGAATACCGATTGGCCTCAGCCTCACGCTCTGTCACCTGATCGGCATACCCGTGGATAACCTCTCAGTGAACCCTGCTCGAAGCACGGGGCCCGCTCTTTTCGTGCACGGCTGGGCGCTCCAGCAGCTCTGGCTCTTCTGGGTTGCGCCGATCATCGGCGCCGCTCTTGCCGGACTGGTCTATTCATCGCTTTTCAAGGAAGACTAGACTTGCTCCGTGCATGCGACAACCGCGAGGAGCGTCGACCGGGGAGGGAGGGCGCGGTGTCGCTGGTGATAGCTGAGCGCTGATGGTCGCTTCTTTTGGTCGTACACCCGCCGCTGGTTTGGCAGGGTGGAGGGCGGGCTCTGAGAATAGAGAGCGGTGAATTCATGTGTGAATCCGCCTTCCAAGCTACCAACTTGCGCGTTGACGGCACATTCTGTTAGCGGCGAACAGGCGCCGGCAGAGCGAGCTGCAGCAGCCTACGTTGCGAAATGAACATCCTTCTCCTTTCCAACTTTGCTCGCGGAAGTACAAGTTCACTGATCAAGAGAGGTTTCGAGCAAGGCGGCCATCACGTCACTGCGGCTTCCCCCGACCGGGTGTCAGGCGACTGGCTGGCGTGTGATTCCAGAGTGGACGTTCTTCGCCTTATTGCTAAATGTTCGTCAAAACCTGACACCGTAGTGTTCGTTGAGGCCAATTCGCGTTCGCGTTTCTTCCCGGAGGGCCTTCTGAAGACGGCCGTCCCCACAGCTTTCTGGGCTGTCGATAATCACCTGAACTACCGGTGGCACAAGGAATATTCCAATCAGTTTGATGTAACCTTCTTCGCGCAGAAAGACTACGTCCGTGCTGCTCACCGGTACGGCGCCGCGAACGTCCAGTGGCTGCCGCTGGCGGCTGACGCTGAGTATCATCACATCGAGCCCCGTCCTAACAAGTACGTCGTGTCGTTTGTCGGCAACATATCCCGCGGCCGGCGAAAGTTCTTCGACAGCATTGATCGCGACATTCCCTTGAATATCGTGACCGGTGTATACGAGGAAGAGATGGCACAAGTTCTTGCTGACTCAAAGATCGGGCTCAATGTATCAACACGCGAAGACCTCAATATGCGCTTTTTCGAAGTGCTCGCCTCCGGCGCTTTATTGGTTACTCAAAAGATCCGGGCTGGAATGAATGAATTGTTTGAGGAAGGAACTCACTTTGTAACTCACCGCGTCACGAATGTTTCCAGCATTTTGAAGTATTATCTCGAAAACGAACCCCTACGAGCTCGGATCGCCCGTTGCGGACGGGAGCTGTGTTTGTCCCACCATACCTACAAACATCGATGTGACAGGCTCCTGGAGGTTGTGCTTTCGGACGGAGAATTCCTGGAGAAACGGCATCGCAAGAACAGGAGCTATAGGCTGGATATTTCCCAGGCGCTAGTGTTCGCCCATCCGACTTTTGAAATGCGGAAAGAGGCTCGCCAAAGTTATCGCCACGCCGTCCAGAAGAGTCGTTTCGGCACATACATCTATATCGTGAAGTACTTCGCACATTATTTGAAAGATTCCATCAGGAAGACATTTAGAAAGACAATCTGGTAAAGTCGGCTTTGCCTACCCCCGTTTTCTGCCCCAGTCATAATGTGAGTTCCGGACGAAAGGGCTATGATCGGCAAGACAAGTCCGAGTGACTCCCGCGGGCAGATTAAGGTCCCCCCCTCGATCCTCGTCGGCAACCAGCCGCAGTCA
This sequence comes from uncultured Acidobacteriota bacterium, assembly GCA_963765485.1. Taxonomy (GTDB): domain Bacteria; phylum Acidobacteriota; class Terriglobia; order UBA7540; family UBA7540; genus CAVROP01. The sequence goes on from CAVXWN010000005.1 coordinate 93,819, forward strand.
CCTTAAGCGAAGGCGTAGGGTGTGCGTCAGGCGCTCAGCATTGGCGGCCCGTCAGTTGTTCAGGGATTCGAAACTGGAGGAAGATCTTGTAAAGCCTCCGGCGCCGTGGGGTAAATCTCGATGACTTTGTCGATTTGAGTCAGCTTCAGCACACCTTCGACCATGCCCCCCACTCCGGTCAGACGCAACGTTCCACCCAACTTCTTCAGTTTGGTCAGGCATCTCACGATGGTTCCCACGCCGGAGCTATCGATGAAGGACACACCAGAAAGGTCGAAGACGGCCGACGTTTCGTGCCGGCGAATGATCTCGTCCAGCGCATGTTCGATCTGCTGGCAGTTCGGTCCCATGCGGATGCTCCCTGTCATCTCGATGACCACGACGCCGGGCCGGATTTGCGTTTTGGTGAATTCCATGGATCCTTGAGCCTCCCTTCGCGAATTGTGCGGCCATCACAGACAACAAGCGGTGCACGCCTCGTGCGGCTGTTTCAGGTGTACTCTTCTCCCTCGTAGGGAAACTCGTGGATCAGCCGCAGACAGCCCTCTAAGGCTTCCCACAGAGAATCGCCCCAGCCCGAGGGTAACAACGCCGCGGTCTTCTGATTCACCGGCTTATCAGCCTCGGCAAAGAAACGAAGGCGTTGGCCCGCAGGAGGCGCGGCGTACTCTTTCACCGTGATGCGAAAATTTACGTCACCACCCGGCTGGCGCTTCTTCATTGTGAAAAAATGGAGTTGAGCCAGTTCCTCGGAACGGTTAGTCTGCGTGAAGTGCCACTCCACTGCTTGAGCCTCCTGCAAGCGGATTGACGCGCCCCCGCACGTCTGAGGCGCAGCCACAGCATCTTAGGATGTGCCGTGAGCGGTGTCAAGGCAGCGATACCTTTATTTGCTGCCTACTGCTTATTGCCTACCTCTCAAGGGAGCCTGACGAGAGTAACATCGCTCAGGTCATTGCCTGCATGATCGAAGGAAATAATGCCGGAGGCGCCGGCGTAATTCGAAAGTTCTGCGATAGCGTCTCGCAAGCGCGCGCGATTGGGGCCGGACCGGCGTAAGGCGGCAGCGACAACCCGAACGGCGTCGTACGCTTGAGCGGCAGCCGGGGCAGGGAAGGCTCCGGCACGTTCGCGATATCGTTTCTCGAAGTTTGCACACAGCGAGCTTCCTGAAAGACGACAGGTGACGATCCAAATGTTCACTCGCTCTGTGTCTGGAGAGCTTGCGACCATCGGCGAACTGCTCGTTACCGTGTGTCCCACGGAGCCAGACTCCCTTCGGACATTGATCCTTGCGTCTCCGTCGGACGTCGTCAACGCGGATTTCCCGCATTGATAGTGCCTTGGAGCCAATTCTTCGAATCTTCCTTGGGCCGCTTCTTGGCAGAGATAAACGGGCGACATCGGGAACGCCCGGCGAAGTCGCGGCACCAATGTTGCCGCCGTTTCGTGACCCGTCCAAAAGACCAGAGCGTCAGGTGTCTGCGCCGTCATTTGTTTGGCGACGGAATCCGGGTCCCAATTGGCCGGGTCGATCGCCACCTGGATGGGGGGGGCAACGTTCAGTCCGCGCGCCGCCTTTTCAAATTGCTCCGCACCCACGCGCCCGTCGTGATCGTTTGCTCTGATAAGGATGACCTGCTTCAGCTTACGTGCAACGTAAATGTCCCGCGCAAAGGCCTGCGCCTGTTGGGCGTCCGTGGGGCCCAGGCGGAAAATCCAGGGAAGGTTAATCTGCGTCGTGGTCGGATCGGTGGAGAGCGTGACCACTGGGATTCCGGCCTTGTTTCCGACCTGTTCAGCAAGATGAGCTGCTCCGCCATCGAGGGAGGTGACAATCGCCACCGCCTGATCTTCGTAAACGAGGTGCACGAGTTCATTCGACGTGCGCCCCCAGGGCCCGTTCTGGTCGCGCGGGACAATCGAGAGCCGGCGCCCCTCAGGCAAGGGATTCGCAGCTTCGTCTTCAATCGCCAACTGCACAGCCTGGAGTATTGCTTTACCTTCCTCCTGCTGAGGGCCGGTCAGCGGCGCGAGGAAGCCGATCTTGATTTCGGAACCCTGGAGATCATGGTTCGAATCTCGCCCAGGGCCGTAATAATTCACTGCAGCTTGTGGAATGACGGCATAGGGCCGAGGGGAGTTTTGTGCAAGACCACGCACGCCTGGAGTGAGCAAGGCGGTGAAAAACAGGACGCATCCAAGTAACCCCTCACCCGCCTGCGGGCCGAAGCACCTATTGTCAGCGGCTGCCGGCTGTCCCTTCGGCGGGCGTAGGCCCGGCCCGCGTCCCGCATGCGGGATCGCGGTCCACCTTCTCCCCTCGGGAGAGGGCAGAAGGCCCAGCGAGCGCCAGCCCTCTCCCTTGGGGAAAGGGTGGCGAGCGTAGCGAGTTGGGTGAGGGGACACTTGCTTTTCAGTCGGGAGAGCACTCCCGTGAAACCTGGAGACGAGGGTTGAAATTCGAGATTGCAAAGCGTTATTGCCCGCCACGGCCGCCTAAAGTGCTATTGGCGCCTTCGTGGCCGCCCTGTCGCGGGGCCGTCCAGTATTCGAACTTGCCGGCTTTCACCCGTGCCATAGTCACCGGGGAAATGTTATTGAGTGTGTGGTCGAAGAAGGCTTTTCCGGCCACTCCATCATAGTTTTTCATTTGGTAATCGCGAAGCGCGGCCATGATCCTCCCGCGGTTGAGCCCTACTTTGTCAATGGTCGAGATGAGGATGTTCATTCCGTCATACGCGTAGGCGGCGTAGTCGATGGGGTCCTCGTTAAAGCGTTTCCGGTAAGCTTCACGGAAAGCCAGCCATTTGGGGTCCTGCCGGGTGGGGTCGAGCGTAGTGGTCATGACCATTCCCTCGGCGGCGGGGCCGGCGATGTCAAGCAATGCGGGGTAGGCCAGGCGGCTTCCGCCGAAAACCGGCTGATTCATCCCCATGCCACGCATCTCTTTCAGTATCAACCCCGCTTCCGCGGCCTCGCCCCAGATCACCACGCCCTCGATTTTGGCGTTCCTCAACATGCGCAGTTGTGGCGTGAAATCCTTGTCACCTCGTTCGAATTTCACTTCCAGGATCGGCTGGCGGCCCATGCGCCGTGCCTCGTCGTTGAATTTCTGCACGCCCAATCTTGCGTAGCGGGTCTGGGTGCGAATCACCCCGATGCGGTCAAGCCTGAGCTGTTTGAAGACGTAGTCAGCCAGCGTGTAACCCTGCTGCCGGTCGTCAAGAAAATCGTGCATCAACCATTGGACGCGAGTCTCCGTCACCGTGGGGTCGGTGGTTCCTACGTTCACGATCGGGACTTCGAGTTTGAGAGTTACGCGCAGCGCGATGTGGCAGTTCTGACCATCGACGCAGCCCAGCATGGCCCAGCAGTTTTCATTGAAAAGCATCTTCACGAGTTCAGTTGAGGAGGCGCCCCAGAGAGCTGACTCGTTGTGTACCTTGAGGGCGTAGGGTTTGCCGTGGTAACCGCCGCGCGCGTTGGCCTGTTCAATCGCGAGTTGCGCGCCGTGCAACTGAGGTATGCCGAAGATGGACTCGGGATTGTTTTCGATCGGGGCCATTAGACCGATGGCGACTTCGCTCAGCTTGGAAAGGTCACCGTCGGGCCGCTTCTCCGCTGCGCCGTAATAGGCGAGCGTATCGGTCTGAACGAACCAGTCGTGATAAGGTTTTGTAAAGCGCCGGTAGGGCACAGCTTCGTCCGGCATGTTGGCGTAGCGCTGCACAGGCTTGTCATCGTCCGGCTCTTTATACCCGCCGGATTGCGGCCAGGCGGGGCTGGCGAGCAGTAAAAGCGCGACCGTGAGGATAATTGTTCGAATCATGGTTTCTCCGGCGCCAGATACCAGCAGGCGTCGTGCAGGCGGCTTCACGCCGCCATGCGGTGAGGTAAACTCTCGGCTACAACGGCAGTCTTCTGTCTCGTGACTCCTTCACTGTGCATTACCGGTGGTTGCCGCCGGCGCCGCGATCCGACTCGAAGATCGCAATCGCCTCGATCTCGACGAGCAAATCCGGCCGGCAGAGAATGGCCTGGACGCCCGTGGAGGCGGGCAGAGGATTCAGTCCCTGCTCCGTGAAGAACTGGGTGCGAATCTCGTTGAAAGCCTCATAGTCCCGCTCGATGTCGCGGAGATAGCACGTGGTGCGCACAATGTCTTTCCACGTCGCTCCCTCTGCCTCCAGCAGTCCGGTGATGTTCTGGTAGGTCCTCCAACATTGGGCACGGAAGTCGCCTGCGTGGACCGTATTGCCGTTTTCATCCACGCTGGCCGTGCCCGAGATAAGTAAGATGGTGACACCCTTGATATCCAACCGTAGCGCGCGGGAGAAGGACGAGGGCTTAGGATAGTCGTAGGCTTCGTTCAGTGTGCCGGGTGCACTAACGCGCTTTTTGGGGATGGGCTGGTGCGATTTCTCCGCCATTATGGCGGGTTCTGATAGACGCATAGAGTTGAGCCTCCTTTTGAGGTTCGCGAATTCCGTGGCTCAGCCCTTGGGCTGTCGCCACCCAAACGTCCTCGCCCTGGAAATCCATGTTCAGGATGTAGTTGTGGGCAAGGGTGGTTGATGTCTCGAGCTTGGTTTTCTTCATGTCAGGCCAGGTGATCTCGATCTCTCCGTGGCCGGTTCGCTTTGCGGGACGATAGCTGACCCAGGTGTTGGTCTTGTAGTCGAGGTAGCTCAAACCCTTATCGGTGCAGGCCCATACTTCGTTCCGTCGGGACTTCGGAGCGTTGATGAAGTCTGAGGCGAGCCCGCTATCCTTCGTAAGGTAATTGTGCCAGTTGCGCCCGTCGTAACCGCTGAGGCCGAAATACGTCGAGGCCCAAACCATCTTGGTGTCGGGGTTGTAGGCGACGTTCGAAACAATGATATGAATAAGGCCCTGATTGCGGAACAAGACGGTCTCCATTTCCTCGTCGGGGTCTGTGTAGGGCTTCCAGTAGTTGCCCGCTACATCGTACTCGAGCAGGCCTCCACCCCAGATGGCAAAGTACATCTTGTTGCCCGCCGGAGCGATCCCATAGGCCCAGGGCTCATGGAAGGGTGCATTCTTTTCGCTCCAACTCGTCCATTCGCCGGTATAAGTGTTCAAGCGGCTGACGCCTGCCGTCGTCGCCACCCACACGTACTGATCTACGACGGCGATGCCATAGCAAACGTCATTCAAAAGGCCGCTGGTGAGGTTCGTAAAGTTTTGAAACCGGCCGCCGGAAAAGTGACTGACTCCGCCAAAGGTGGCGATCCACAGATCACCTGTTGACTTGTCCACCGCTATGCCCATCACCGCGCGTTGCACCAAGCCATCTTCCGTCCTATAAACTCGCTGTACTTTCCCGGTCTCGACCAGCGCTAGGCCGTCCTCAGTCCCTGCCCACACCCGATTCCCATCCACGGTGACACTGAAAACCTTGGCGTCGGGCATCCCGTTGGCGGTTGTGAAGTTCTCCCAGTGCGTAATCAGGCGAGGCCTTTGCGCCAAGCCGAGTGATGACACTGCCAGCAGGATTGCCACGCTCAGGAGCAGTCGCTTCGTGCGAATTCGCTCCATCATGCTCTCCCTCACCGCCCAGAATTCCATTTCAAATCTCAACCCTTACAGCGTTTTCAAATACTCGATCAAATCATTCAATTGTTCTTTGGCCATATCGGAGGTCACGCCGTGCGTGTCGTTGTTGTTGAATACGGTCCAGATTTCCTCGAGCGTCTGCGCCTGCCCATTATGCAAAAACGGGCCATCTTCGTTCACGCGCTCCAATTGAGGCGTATCGAAGGAAGTGATTGTGTCGTACTTACTTGCCGACCCGACGTCAAAGCTCGTCCGGCTGGTATAGTGAGATTCCGCCGGATGGCAGGTGGCGCACTGGTTATAGGCCGGAATGGGCGTGCCGTCGTTCTTCTGTGTCCGGTAGAAGATGGCCTTGCCGCGCTCCTGCGCCTCGGTAAGCTGAGCGTCCGGCGAAAGATGCCGATTGGGGGGAAGGGGAACCTCATTCAGGTAGGTAATCAGGTCTTTAAGCTCCTGCGCGTTGAAACCTTCGGAACGGAACAGGAACTTGGCGATGCGGGGACCGCACTGGGTGGCCAAATCCGGGTTATGCCCGTTCCACTTATAAGGCGCGGTATCACGGATACCACGCAGAGTACGGTTGGCCACGCGGTCGCGCCCCAACTGTGGCGTCTCGAGATTCCAAGCCAGACCATCCAAATGGCTATTGGGATGACAGGTCGCGCAGGCAAACTGCCCCTGGAAGCAATATTTCGCAGTATTGAAAACCCGCTCGCCGCTGCGTAGGGCAGTCAGTTGTCTTGGTCCGCCGAGATCAACCGTTGAGGCAATTTGAAGCTTAGCGAGATCGACAACGGTCAGGCTATCTTCCAGCCGGTTGGCGATGTACGCCAGTCGGCCGTCCGGCGAGACTACGACCGCCTGCGGGGTGTATCCCGTTTCTAGACGCCGGACGACGAACGTCTGCGCGGAATCGAGCCGATTGGGAAGTTCTTCCCTCGGAACCTGCCTAAGGCGCCGCGCCAATCTCGCAGTGTCGATAATGGATAGTGTATTGGCTTCCGCCGCGGTCACCAGTGCGTAGCGGCCGTCCGGCGTGAACGCGGCCCCATTTCCCCCTGCATAATAGTAGTCAACGTCGTCGAGCAGCACTTGAGTGACTTTCGAGCGGGCCTCATCGGCCTGGGCCGCCAGACCGGGGCGTACGATCGCCATCCCGTGGGTCAGTACCCAACCTTGCGCTACGCCGATAAGGGGATCAAGGTTCTTCGGCCTTACCTCCGGGACCAGAAGGTAACCGCCCAGCGATTTCGGCGCCTCGGCAATATGCCGGAGTTCAATCGCTCCGGGAACGAGAATGCGGTCTTCGATGATTTGCTTCACCGCGTCGATGACCAACAATTCGGAAACAGGCGGCTCATCGTAAGCGCCGAAGTGGGGCAGGATGTTAGACACGTAAACACGGCGCCCGTCTCCTGATAGGAGAATCTGTTCGGGATACCGTTGGGTCATGAAGCGCTTGATTTCAACGCCCCGGGTGAGGTCAATGAGCGAAACGTCGTTGCCCACGCTGTTGGTCACGTACAGGAACTTCCCACTTCGGTCGGTGGTGAGCCCAACCGGTCCCCAGCCAAGTTTAAACGTACGGCGTACCTGGAGCAGCCCAGCGTCAATTTCGCTGACCGTGTCGCTCCATGAACTCGATACGTAAAGAGTCCTGCCATCCGGAGAAACGGCGAGCCCTCTCGGTTTGCTGCCAACCTTCACATGCGCCACGACTCGCTGCGTGCGCGCATCAATTGCCAGCACTGAGTCGTTACCCTCACAGACGACGTAAATCCGCTGGCCGTCCGGTGAAAACTTGAGCTCGACGGGAGTGAGGTATGCCGGCTCGGCCGGCATCGCCTGCTGCGCTGTAGAGGTCGCAGCGTAAGGATAGGGACGAGTACCGAAAAGAAACAGCGCCAGAAAAGCGACGGTTACAAACACGATCAGGCGCCGGGCCGCTGCCCCTGTCCCCGAGGGATAACGTCCCAAAGCGGCTGTGCCGCCGGACTTGCGGAAAGCCTCTGGCTTTCCGGCGCACACCGCCTCCCATTTTCCCCTCGGCTCGGCTGGAAGGCTCAGCCTTCCAGCCGAGAGGAGGGAATTAGAAAGGGCTGAAGCCTTCGGAAAGGCGGAGAAGCTGTCAATTTTTTGGCTCTTCGAAGCCACTCTGTTCCCTCAGACCTCGTTGGGTTGGTCTTTTCAGGATGAGTCGATGCTTTTAACTCGTTTTCTCAACCCGTTTTCTTCCTCGCTGCCGTCCATTTGTCTCTTTCTTCAGCGTCCAGACACACGTATCCTAGGTCGCCACCTGGGGAGTAATTTTGCGCTGCAGTCGAATCCAGATCGCCACGTTGCAAGCCAAGCACGCCAAACCCAACTCCCCTCGCACTTTCTCCAAGCCTCGGCGCATGAACCTGCGCAATCCCCGCTTCTCCTTCAAACAAGCGTTGGAGAACTCCGCCACCTGGGCCCGGCGCCGATAAATCCTCTGGTACTCCGGCTGTTGCATCTTGCGCCGAAACGCCGCCACCTTCGCATCTTCTTCGGTTCGATACAGGGTTCGTCCGCGCTGGGCCTTGGGGCAGCACTGCGAACGGAACGGACACGCCGCGCAGTCGTTCGCCTTGGCTTGATAATGCTTCTCGATCGCCCCCACCTGTTGCTTGCTGCCTTTGTAAGCCAGCGTCTTACCCTGCGGACAGGTATAGCAGTTCTGCTCCGCCTGGAACTGGAAATGTTCGGGCATGAACTCCTGACTCACCCCGCGCCGTTCCAGCTTGCTCCGGGAGCGGTTCTTTCCCAGCGAGCCGACCAACTCCGTGGGCCGTTCGGCCGTGTCCAGGATGTTCTGCCGGGTGGTGTAGTTGCCATCCACCAGGATCTGCTCCGGCAAGCGGCCGGTGTTCTCCTGGAGGCGGTCCAGCGCCGGCTGCAACTCGTGGCTGTCCTCGCCCGCCTGGCTCACCTCGTAGGCGAGGATCACTCCTTCATGGTCATCGCTGGAGATCTGTGCGTTGTAGTTGGGGGCAATCCCTCCCGTGCTCTCCCGCATCAGGCGTGCCTCGGGGTCGCTCACACTGGCTTTTTTCCCTCCCCCCTGCCGCTTCAATTCCTCCTCCGCTCGCCCCACCCGCTCCCGTCGTTCCTGCGCCACTCGTTGCTCCGCCTTGCGCTGACGGGCGCTGGATTCCGCCGACGATTGCTGCTGCAGGGCCGTCCACTGCTCCTCGGCGGCCCGGCGGCACTCCGCCAGCCCCTCCTCGCTTTTGAAACTGTTGGGCGAAGCGGCGGTGCGAATCTTGGTGCCGTCGTGCGCCACCCGCTCCAGGTGTACCGCCCCCTGCGCCATCAACACGTGCACCACTTGCACGAACAGATCCTGCAACCCCGCCTGGTATTGGGTCACGAACTTCGACAGGGTCGTATGGTTGACTTTACGCAACCCCAGCAACCAGCGGCAGCCGGGCTCATACTTCGACCACTCCGCCAACCCACGCCCCGCCTGCACCCCACGCATACTGGCGTAGATCCACAGGGCAATCAGCGTCTGCGGGTCGGAATGGTCGCGCCCCGCCCGCCCCTCGATGGCTTTGATCCCTTTATAATAGAGGCTCAAATCCAGCCGCCCCAGCAGATCCCAGATGGCGCGCACGTCGTGATCTTGCTCCACCAGCCGATCCGTATCCACCACCTCCAGCACGATCTGCTGGCGGTCGACGTGTTGCAGTCGCAGTTTGGGCTTGGAGGGCAGAGGGGTGGGAGAAGACGCCGGGGGTCCTGGTTCCCGTCCCTGCACCGGCACGGTCGGCTCAGCGCTCATGCGACCCCGCTTCCCGCCGTCGGGGGGAGGGCCGACGCCGAATCGTCAGGGTGCGCTTGTCTTCGACCACCCACTCGATCTCCTCGCCCTTCTCCAACTCTAAGGCCTCGGCCAGTTGGGCGGGACAGATCAGATAGAACTGGCGGGTGCCACCCGCCCGCTGAATCAATTGCACTCTCGATAGGTATCCCATAAGGGGATTGTGTAACTAGTGATATAACAAGTCAAGAGAAAAATGCATGAAAATTCCAAAAAATTGACAGCTTCGGAGGCTTTCCGCAAGTCAGACGGCAGAGCCGTCTTCTCTTCAGCCCTGACGCGACTTCGTCGGTTTGAACGAGCGCCGATCATCGCCCCTTGCCTCCCGATTGTTCTGGTGTATCGGAGGGTTCTTTAACAGTCAGGAACTGATCCGCCTTGAGGTGTTCGAATTGCTGGTCAATTCCGCTCGGCCAGTGAATGATGAGCTTGTCCACTTCGGTGTGTTTGCCCAGCCCGAAATGCGGGCGCGGGTCACCTTGGGAGAGATACCCGTTCTCTGCGGTGGCCTCGATGTACTGGTGAAGGTCCCCGGCAATGGCCTCCAGGCGAGCCCCGAAGCCGTCGCGGTTGCTCTTCCTCCCGACCAATTTCAGTGTCAGCCAGTGATTGCGTACTGCGAGGGGCGGGGGATTGTTGTGGAGCAGGATTCCTTTGCCGCCCAAAACCACAATGAAGCCGTCCATGTACCCATCGTTGTCGTAGTCAGCGAAGCAGGCGCCGCGCCCAACTTTCTTGAACTTGAAGTAGCTGCCCAGGTCGGAAGACACATCGGTGAATGTGGAATTGGCGTTGTTGTGCAGAACGGAATCTTCCATGGGAATCAGCCAATGCAGGCCGCCATTCACGATAAACAGATCTTTCCAGCCGTCGTTGTCGTAATCGAAGAAGCCGTTACCCCAGGCTACGTACTGGCCGGAGACCTGGGCCACGCCGGTTTCAACGGTGGTGTCAAGCCAGAAACCCTTCGCGCCAGGGTTGTGGAAGAGGCGGTGGTAACGCATGTCGGAGACGAAGATATCCTGCCAGCCGTCGTTGTCGTAATCGCCAAAGATGGGATTCATGGCGGACGTAGCCTCACCATTAGCGCCAAACGCCACGTTCACATCGCGCGCGACGTTGGTGAATGTTCCGTCATGGTTGTTGTGGTAGAAGTAACTGTCCATGGTGTCGTTGGCGATGTAAATGTCCGGCCAGCCGTCGTTGTCGAAGTCGCCTGCCGTCAAACCCATGGCTCGTCCTAGTGGGTTATCAATGCCCGCCTGGTGGGATACGTCCGTAAACGTCCCGTCACCGTTGTTGTGGAAGAGTCGGTCAGCGTCGCCTTCGTAGTCGAGCGGGCCGGGGAAACCCTCGGCGGTGAAGAATTCCCTCCTGGCATTGGGATCGAACTTCAGGTAGTTCCCCACGTAGAGATCCAGTTTGCCGTCGCGGTCGTAATCGAGCCAGGTGGCGCCCGTCCCGAAGTGGGGATTCTCGACTCCCGCTTTCGCCGTCACGTCAGTAAACGTCCCATTCCCATTGTTGTGGTAAAGGATGGAGGAATTCCAGTTGGTGACGTAGATGTCTTCATAGCCATCATTGTCGTAGTCGCCGACCGTCACCCCCATGCCGAATCCTCTGCCTCCCACGCCCGCCTGAGCAGTGACGTCGGTGAATGTCCCATCCCCGTTATTGCGATAGAGGTGGTTCATGGCATCCACCCCGTCGGATTTTGAGAATTTGGTGACGCCGTCAACGTAGCGCCCGCTCACCACGTAGAGATCCAGGAGACCGTCATTGTTGTAGTCAATCCAGGCGCAACCGGAACCGGTGGCTTCCATAATGGAACTCAACTTCTGCTCTCCAAAGGAATGCCGAAAATTGATACCGGACTTCGCGGTGACATCTTCAAAGGCGGACAGGGCAGGGGCGGCGGTGGTGTGCCGAACGGGATCCCGCGCTACGTCCTGCGTTGCACGCGATGGGCTTTGAGCAGTGACTCTCAACCCCACCGCCAGCAGGATCGTCGCCGCAAGCAGGATCGCGATCTGTCGTGCTGGACCTTCCATTTTCACTTCCCCCGCACTAGAACGGTGTCATTCCGAGCCCATTCGCTGTCATCCTGAGCGTAGCGAAGGATCTCTGCAGTTTGCTCAGGGTAAACTCCGCCAGGAATCTCGCTCTGGGCTTGGGCCTGAGTGAAATCATAAGCAGAGCCGGATTGCTCGCTTCGCTCGGAATGACACCGCATAGAAACTCCGGTTGGCGCTCTGGAGAGCGCCGCCACAACTCAGACCATCGCCACAATCAGTGCGCTGCTTCGCGCGGCGCTTGAACGCCCATACGGGTGGGCGTGTCAAAGCGCCGCAGAGCGAGTGGCCAGCGGTTCTCGGGAGCCACGGCACGGTCTTCGTGGCAGCCCACGCAGCCGTGCTCCTCGCCTGGGCGCGCCCAAACCCAACTTCGTTGCGCGCCAAGTACCTTTCCCGTGGTATCCAGCAGTTCGAACCGTACCGGGCGGTCCGGTGGCACCGCGATGTAGAAGGATCCGTCGCGTTCGACAGACGATTCGCCCAGAAGGCTTTCCTCTTGCGTCGCCGAATCAAGGGCGATCACCCGAACCCTGGAAGGCGGGACCGAAATGCGGCCTTTGGGGGCGTCGGCGCACAATGAGGCGTCCAGGCAAATGAAGTAGCCCCACTTTGCTTCGCGGCTCAGCGTGCTCCAATACCACCCTGGGGTGTGATGTGCGGCGACCGGAACGGCTTCAATACTGGAGAGTTCCAAATCCCTGTAGACCGGCGCTTGGAACTCCCCACGAAGGATGTCAAAGGAATAGAGGTCGAATTTTGCCGCTGCTCTGGGCGCCAATACTCGGCGTGCCACGATCAATCTGCCGTCTTCGAACTGCCTCGGGGACCACACCAATGCGGCCATGGGCCCCAGAACTGAATTGTGCATGGCGCCACGTCTGATCGCAGCCAAGTTACCCCCCGCTTCGGAGCCGAGCACCCCGTTCTTGACGAAAACCACGGACCCATCGTCAAGCTCCTCGGCTTGGCTACGAACTGCCGGTGGCTGGTGGTCGCATCGGAAGGCTGCCAGACCGCTGCCGTCTGGCCGCAGAGTATAGAGGTTGCGCGAATTCTCGGATTGTCCTCTCGCTTGCAGGGGTGAACGTGCGGAAGCCAGGATTAACCCATTCTGAAGTACCGTTTCGAGCTCGTAGTCGCCCGGGCCAAAGGTGATAGGGTGCACATCACTCCCGTCGAGACTGCCGACGTAGATTTGATAAACGGGATTTCCGCCGGCATTCTGGATTTCGCCGGAGAAAGCGATTTCATCACGCGGCAGGTAGGCTGGGGCAAGGCAATCCCCATCGCAGTGGGTGACTTGGCGCTGCCCCCTTCCATCCGTGTTCATTTCCCAGACCTGCCACGTTGCTGCCTCTTCTTTCTTTCCGGCGAAGAGCACCTTTGAGCCATCGAAGGAGATGCGCGGGTCTGCCGCCCCGAAGAAGGCTGGTGTGAGATTCGCAGGCCTACTACTCCCCGTCTTAACACGAACAATCCGGCTGCCTTTGGAGAATCTCTCGGACAGCCTGCCCGGTTTTACGGACGACGCCTGCACGAAAATCAGATCGGGTTGATTCGTCCTCTCCTCTGCTGGGGTAGACAGTGCCTGGGGGAGAGTGGCAGGCCGCGCCATCAGAACTGCGGCACAAAGAAGCGCTGCGTTCCTCAGCAGACGCGTCGGTTTTGGAGGACGAATCGACAGACCGGCTGTGGCGAATCGATTTGTTTTTTCTCCAACAAACCGGGCAGACGTGAAACCGAAACGGGGTCGAACGAATTCCATCGGAAGATCCCTGGACCCACCATCATCCGCAACCAGATGAACAACCTATCAGCCGTTCTGCGCACATGTCGATACTGAGGGTCACAATTCGACCTGACGCAGGTCAAGCGATAGAATCTAGCATTTTAATTTCGGCTTTATAATGGGTTCCGCTAAGCCCTTAATACGACCGCATTAGACTCGGAATTCAGCTTTGGCAGACTTGCCAACGGGGGTCCATGGCCGCATTAATGTGGTCAGCAAGTCGCCCCACGGTATGGACTCAGCGTCGAGCCGCTGATTGCAGACCCTCAAAGTTGTTGATCACCAACTGCCGCCCACGAGCGACAATCAACTGTTCCCGCCGGAACGCCGTCAGTGTTCGGCTGACTGTTTCCGGCGACAGCTCGAGGATTTCGCTGATCTCCAGCCTTGAGAGCGGTAGTGTGAGCGTGACGCGTCCGTCATGGGGGGTGGGGTCAGAGGCGAGCAATGAAAGGAGGAAAGTCGCCACCTTCATTCTGGAATCTTTAAAGCTCATGTCCGTGACTTGGGTGCGGACGCGCCCCACTTCGGCAACCAGGAACCGCACCATACCAAGCGCGATTTCCGGGTTGGCTTTCAGGAAGGCGATCACGTCTTCCCGCGAGGCGGCGCAGATTTCGCTGTCGCGCAATGTCACGGCCGTAAGGGGGTACGTGGACTGCGAAAGGGTTTCCAGGCCGAACAATTCACCCGGAAACAAAACGCTGCTTATACGGTCTCTCCCGTTCTCGAGCGACTTGACCAGTTTGACAAGTCCGGTGTGAACAGCGAATAGATGCTGAGCCGCACCCCCTTCGAAGAAGAGGATTTGGTTCCGCCGGTAGCGTGCCGCCGAAACACACACCCCAGTTGTGAGATTTGTTCGCCTGAAAGACTACTAAAGAGTGAGGTTTTCAGAACAGGACAATCGCCGCATCTGGAGTCCATGGAATTCTCCTTCAGAGTATGTTTGCGGGCTACTTTAACCAAGTCGGCTGTCTAATGATGGGCGTACATAACACAAGCGCGGGGTGAGTTGGCCATCCGCGGGGCGCAAATAACCTCCGCAGGCTGGCTGCCCCCTGCTCGTACGGCACCCCTTGAAGGGTGCAACCTGCACCGCCCGACGGAAGCTTGCCTCACCCTCGAATTCGTCGCCTAATTGCCAAGGCATGCTCTTGGCGCCAGCGTCGCCCCCGCTGGGCCTTGGCCTAGCCAGCGACGTCTATCTGGGCGACTCGCCGGACTGGTCAAGCCGACTTGGCCCAGACTTCCGAAAAGCGGCTAACACGCGGCTTGGCTAACTTCGCGAAGTCGGAGTACTTCATGCGGATGCAATCCTCGTGGGTACCTGCGCAAAATACAATTTGCTCCGAATCGCTTATGGCTCGATCCACCCATACATCCATCTTGTAGAGGCGACCGAGAGGTGGAATCGCACCGCGCTCGCAGTCTGGGAAAAGCTTCACCAGCTCACTTTCCGGCAACATTTCCAAGCGCCTGACTTCCATCGCTGCCTTAAGATCTTGGAGATTCAGTCGGCTGGAGGCCGGTATAACTGCCATCACGAGCTTTCCATCACCATCCAGCACTACGGTCTTGGTGCACTTCTTGCCCGAAACATGGAGCGCGTGTGCGACCTCTTGTCCCGTATAAGCCCGGTCGTGATGAAGCTCCTCATAAGCAACGTTCTCATTATCTAGGAAATCGCGGATGCCTGAGGGTATAGCCATTTGCCCCTCCTGAACCACGAAATAAGACGTTCCTTCCCTCCGACAGGCAATCTACCTGCCAGAAACCAGTCAGTTATCGAGACTTCGGCGAGGTCAGCGGGCCACCAAAATTGGCGGATTATCGAGCTAATGTATTGATATATATCATAGCCTGAGATGTTTGAAGGGCTTTTGTCGAGGTTAACTGTCAGCTCGAAGGTCCAATTGAGAGATTCAACACATGACAGGGGTGTGTTTTTTCTCTGTTTTCTGTCAGAAGACAGGCAGGCATTGGCTGGGCGGCACAGCTAGCCATACAGCCAAGCCGCGCCGCATCTTGTCGTAGGATGGACGAAATGACCCTAAGTACGCCTAGAACCTAACGAAAAGCACGTGACGGGCGCCTTCCGCGCTCTGCTTGAAACTCTCACGCCCTTTCTTCTAACGCTCGACCCGGAATTCGAGACTTCAGGGAGGACCAACGGAAACTTCTCGCCTGCCAACTCATCCGGCCGACAACCTGAGAGGACGGAAGAACTCCCGAATATCGCGCGCCAGCACCTCGGCTTGTTCATGGATCGCGAAGTGGCCGCCACGCAGGTACTCGTTGAACCGCACGACGTTGAAGTATTTCTCGGCTTGAGACCGGACGATCGGAACGATGTCCTTAGGAAAGGCGGCGATGCCTGTCGGCACCTGCACCTTCTGGCCGGGCCGCACCGTCCAAGGATAGTTCTTGGATTCGTAATAGATCCGTATTGCTGATGAAAAGGTATTCCAGACCCAGTAAAGCATCACGTTGGTAATCAAATCGTCTTTCGAAAATAGTTCCTCGAAGTTGTTTTCCCAATCGCTCCAGGCACGGAACTTTTCGACAAACCAAGCCGCCAAGCCGACGGGCGAGTCCGTCATAGCGTAGGCAATACTGAGGGGGCGCGTCATGTTGATGTGCGCATACCCTCCCTCCTCGAGCCAGTACCGTTCTGCTGCCTTCCAGAATCGGAGTTGGTCAGGGTCCGAAGGGCGCAGGGGCGCACCGCTAAGACCAAGACCGCGGATAATGTTCGGGTCTCTTTCCTCTGTGTTTCTTACTTGCGCCAATCGAAATGGTTTAGCCAATAGTCCACGAACGCCTTCATGTATTCGACATCGGTCCCGTACTCCCAGCCAGATCCCGAGATTTGGTGAGGCCAGCGGACCCCGCGCAGCCGCTCGCGGATGTCATCGAGAATCTCTGTGGATACATGAATCGGAAAAGGTTCAATCTCCGTGATGTGATGTTCCCCCACTCTTGTCGCTCTCAATTATCGCTTCCCCTGATTACAGTCTGGAACCGGAATAGTCAACACATTTCTGAAAAAATGCGTTTCTCGTTCATAACGACGTCGACGGCACCTGTGCAGATTGCTTCTACATTGTCGGCGATCAGTTCTTGAGTATAATGAAAAGTTTACTTGAGTATGAAAACGTACTTACCTAGCTCTATTTCATCTTTGGGAGCCAGGGTGGAAGGAAGACGAAGCGCCTCGCAAACGAGAATGATCGCAGCGCAGGTCCCGCGTTTGGGGGACCGGCACACGTCGGCCCAAGGGGCGGCAACCGGGGTTTGTACTTCCGACCCTCCCCTCCTTCAGGGAGAGAGTGGCCCGCCGCTGGCCTTTTCTTCAGCCAGGGCGGGCCGGGTGAGCGCGTGCCGCCCTAAGGGGCGGCGTATGGGGTTTAGAGAGATAGCCAGTCACAAGGAGGATAATTGTGTTCACGCGATACCACGATCCGGAAATTTTTGTCCAGACGCTCGACGGCATCAATCGTTCCGACCACATAGTGGCTACTTATTTTATGGACGATGAACTGCCCGGCGAAGAGTTTATGGATCACTTTGCCCTGATTCAGTCCGTAGCCATCGAAGGTTCCACAGGCAGTTGGGAAAGGGTGGAAGAGGAAACCGAAGAAGTCCGCCGCAGGCTGAGCGGGAAGATGGTGGGCTATTACGAAATTCCCACGAACAATGCCTCGCGGAAATCTGCGGTTGTGCAGTTGGCCTTTCCGATTGACGCCTGGATTGACAACGTGCCCATGATGCTGTTGAGCATCGCGGGGAATTGTTTTGCCTACAGTCCCAAGATGCGGCTGCTGGACGTGTCCATGCCTGACGACCTGCTGGTGAAGTTCAAAGGGCCGAAGTTCGGGGTGCCGGGAATTCGCAAGGCGTTAAATGTTCCGGACCGCCCTCTCTCTCTCCACATCATTAAGCCCAAGATGGGGATGACACCGAAGCAAGTAGGGGAGCAGTGTTACCAGACGGCGCTGGGCGGAGTTGACATGATGAAAGACGATGAGATGACCAGCGACTTGTATAACAGCAACTATGCGGACCGCCTGAAGGCAGTGCTGGAGGCGCAGGAAAAAGCGGAGGCGAAGACGGGCAAGCGGACGATCTACTTTGTGAGTATCACGGACGAACCGCGGCGCATCTTCGAGAAGGCGGCACGGGCGGTCGAGCTGGGGCCCGGGGGTTGCTGGTGTGTTACTCAGCGGGTCTACCGGTGATCCGACAACTGGCCGAAGACCCGGCGATCAACGTGCCTATCCTCATCCATGCTTCCTTCATGATCGCGGCGCAACCGCGCATCGCTTGGCCGGTTTTCGCCAAACTGCTCCGTCTCTGCGGAGGGGACCTGATGCTGACGCCCACCTACTGGTCGAGCATACCCATGGTGAGCTTGGAGGAAGGCATCCGGACGGCGCATGTGAAACTGGCGCCGATGGGTCACATCAAGCCGATGTGGCCGATGCCTTGCGCCGGCGTGTACCCCGGTCTGACGCCGATTCTAGTAGGAGAGTACGGCACGGACATCGTCATTCCGGCGGGCGGGGGGATGCTGGGGCATCCGGACGGATATATGGCGGGAGCCAAGGCGTGGCAACAGGCAATTGCAGCCACGATGTCGAAGGAGAATTTCCTGGAATATGCGAAGAGGCCCGAGAACAAGGAACTCCGCCGGGCGCTGGAAAAATGGGGATACATTGAACGGCCCCGGACGCCCTGGCTGCGCGTGGCGCCCAAGTTTCACCCCAAACCCATGAAGTTCGAAGAGTAGGCGAAGACGAGAGAACCAAACGCCGCATCCATGACAGAATTCGCAGGAACCTATGGATCCTCACCGGTTTCTTGCCGTCGATCTCGGAGCTGAGAGCGGGCGCGCCGTCGTGGGAACCCTTGGGGACGGTCGCCTGTCGCTTGAGGAAATCTACCGCTTTCCGAACGAGCCGGCAGAGATCCTCGACACCCTGCACTGGGATGTTCTGGCCCTTCACAACAGCATCCTAAGGGGACTCAGGGAGTGTGCGGGGCGTTACGGGGACTCACTAGAAGGGGTCGGGATCGACACCTGGGGGGTAGACTTCGGTTTGCTCTCGCGGAAGGGAGAACTGCTCCAGAACCCGGTTCACTACCGTGACCGCCGGACGGAGGGGATGCTGGAGGAAGCAAGTTCCAGGATAACGCCGGACGAGCTGTTTCGGCGTACCGGCATGACGCATCTGCCCATCAATACCTCACTCCAACTCTTGTCGCTGCGCGTGAACCAGAACCCGGCACTGGATCATGCCTCGACCCTGTTAATGATGCCGGACCTGCTTGCCTACTTTCTGACCGGCCGCAAATGCTGCGAGCGGACCATCGCAATTACCACGCAATTGTACGACCCGTGGGAACGCCGGTGGAGCGAGGAGGTTATTGGCAAGCTGGATTTGCCGTTGTCACTGTTCCCGGAACTCGTGGACCCCGGTACGATTCTGGGCGAGTTGCTCGGCGCGGTAGGTGAGAAAGTCGGGCTCAAGCGGGGCGTGGTCATCACGCCTTGCACGCATGACACGGCGTCGGCGGTGGCAGCGGTCCCCGCCCACGGTGGGGATTGGGCATTCTTGAGCTGTGGTACCTGGTCTGTGGTGGGCGCTCTCACGCCGGAAGTCGTCATTTCTCCGCAGGCCTTTGCCGCTGGGGTGTTCAACGAGTTGACGCTGGAAAGTCATTTCCTTTGTCGCAACATCATGGGTCTATGGTTGCTCGGGCAGGCGCGCGCGATCTGGGAGCGAGAAGGAGAATCGTATTCTTATGACGAGCTGGGTAAACTGGCCGCTCAGGCGCCTGAGGGCGGCCCGGTAATCAATCCCGACGCTCCACGCTTCCTGCCGCCTCAGGAGATGCCACGATCCATAGGGAATTACTGTGTCCAGACGAAACAACGGATTCCGCGTGGTGCTGGGAGAAACGACGCGCTGCATCCTGGACAGTCTGGCGTTTGCGTATCGGCAACGGCTGGAGCAGCTTGCTGCGATGCTGGGCCGGACTTTTCAGGTTCTCCACCTGGTTGGCGGTGGATCAAAGAACTCGCTGCTGTGCCAGTTGACGGCCAATGCCACGGGACTGCCTGTTCTGGCCGGCCCCTCGGAAGCTGCGGTGGCTGGAAATGTAATGGTGCAAGCGTTGGCCAAGGGCTGCGTTTCTACGCCGACAGAAATCCGCGAAGTGGTTCGTCGTTCCACAAAGCTCGTGGAGTATGAGCCGCGAGACACGCGGCGTTACGCAGATCGCTACGGGGAATACTTACGCGTTTTGGAGAAGGACCCACAGTAGAGGGTTGCACTGCCGGCGACTACAGATCGAGGTCGCCCCAAGGGGCGGCCCTGCTGTTCAAGTCACAGAATGAGTAAACGAAGATTCTCAGGAACGAGTTTTATCTCATGACGAAGAGGAGGCTTTCATGATTGGGAACTATCCTTTCGGCGCGTGTCTGCCAACTTTTGGGAACTGCGCCGACCGCTTCTGTCTGAGCGGTTACGGTGGCGGTGGGACAACGATGGAGGAGATGCTGGACCTCTCGCAGCAAGTCGCCGGCCTGGATGGCCTCGAGCTAGTGGGGAATTGGCACGTGAATGCTGAGAACATCCATGGAGTGGCGAAGATGTTCAAGGATCGGGGTCTGAAAATCTGCATGCTGGTGCCGGACCTGTGGACGCAGGCCAAGTGGGGGCGGGGGAGTCTGGCTGCTCCGGACGCCAAGACGCGGCAAGAGGCGGTTGACGAGATCAAGAAAGTTATGGATTGGGGGGCGGAACTCGGCTGTCCGTATATTGACGTGTGGCCCGGTCAGGATGGATATGACTACTGTTTTCAGGCCGACTATATCGAGGCCTGGAAATGGCTACGCGACGGCCTCGCGGTTTGTGCCGAGCACAACAGCAAGGTTCGCATTCTGGTCGAATACAAGGTGAAGGAACCGCGGACCCACTGTTTCGTCAGCAGCGCTGCCAAGGTGCTTTTGCTGCTCGAGGGACTGGATAACGTCGGAGTCTTGCTGGATGTCGGCCACTCACTCGCCGCGGGTGAGAATTTTGCCGAGGCGGCCGCCCTTTTGAGCAGCCGCGGCAAGCTCGACTACCTCCATCTCAATGACAACTACCGAAGCTGGGATGACGATATGATCTTCGGCTCGGTGCATTTGGTCGAGTCGCTGGAATTCGTTTACTGGCTGCGGCGGCTCAATTACCAGGGCTGGCTCACGCTGGACATTTTCCCTTACCGCGAAGACGGAGTCCGGGCGGCCATCCAGTGCCGGGAATGGATTGCGGCGCTGTTCCGCGCCGTCGACCGTATCGGGCTTGAATCCTTCGCAGAGGTGATCCGTCACGGTGACGCTTGTGGCGCCATCGACCTGGCTCGCCGCGCCTTGGTCGGCGGCTGACGGAGAAGGCCACATGACTGCCATACAACCTGTTGCCGGTGCGCCCGGCATTCACCGTCTGATCGCTGCGCTGCGCGGTGAAAAGACCGACCGCGTCCCGCACTTTGAGATTCTCATCGAAGACCAGCACGTGGAGCGGCTCTTAGGACGGAAGGCGGGTAACACTTTGGGAGTGGGAGGTGATCCGGCCAAAGGCGCTGCGGCTGGAGAGGGCGCGCGACCGATGTATCCCCGGGACTACATCGAGCTTTGCCAAATAATCGGGCAGGACGCCATTGCCCTGGAAGCTTTGTGGACGCCCTTGAAACAGGTGCAGTCCGATGGCACGGTGGGCTTGATTACTGATCGCAGCATCAAGACTCGCGCCGACGTGAAGCGTATCATCTGGCCGGGTGAATCCGAGATCGAAGAACGACTTCAATATGTTCAGGAGTACGTGACCGCGGCAAAAGGTACGGGGCTGGGCGTCATCTTCCTGTGCGGGTGCGCCTTTCAGACCCTCTACGAATACGTGGTGGGTCTGACGGACTGCATGATCATGACCATGGAGGACCCGGACCTGGTCGAAGAATTGATATCGCGCTCCGCTGATTACTTCGCCGCACTAGCCCGGCGTGTGGTGCAGTCGGGCGTGGACATTTTCTTTGCGGCTGACGACTTTGCTTTTAAGACGGGCCTGTTCGTGCGGCCGCAAATCTTCGAGAAGCTGTGGCGTCGTCACTACGAGCGAATCCTGGCTCCTGCTCGTGAAGCCGGGATTCCCATTATCTTCCACTCCGACGGCAAGATTGACGACGCCATCGAGATGCTTCTCGAAATGGGAGTAGATGCTGTTACCCCTATGGATCCTTCCGGCATCGACTACCGGGATTATAAGAAACGGTACGGTGATCGCTTGACGCTGTTCGGAAACATCGACATCACTTGGCCTCTCGTTGAAGGAACTCCCGCCGACGTCGAACGCGACGTCCGCGAGCACATGGAAGTTCTCAAGCCGGGGGGACGCTGGGTTGCGGGCAGCAGCCATAGTATCGTGAACTATATTCCCCATGAGAACTTCGTCACCATGATCAACTCCTTTCACAAATATGGAGTCTATTGAACAGGGCAGAGTAGGGACGGGATGGCGAAGCGCCAGCGGGGGATTACGGAGTGGATTCCCCATTTCGCGGGAATCACTGCGGCCTGAAGCACGCATGTGGAGCGAGTGGCGCCACTACGACGATTCGAGTAATCGGCGCGAAAAGAGTGACTCCCCCTCGGAGGGTCGAAGGCAATGAATGATCTTGAACGCTTTTGTGGAACATTGCAGTACGAGAAGGTCGACCGGGCCCCTCTTTATGAGTTTATGTGGCCCACCTGGCCGGAGACTGCTGAACGCTGGGCAAGAGAAGGAGGATACGTCGAGGGTAAGACCGACTTCGGGTGCGACAAGTGGGTGGTGGAATTCTCCTGGTTCTGGCCTCAGCCACCTTTCGAGCGGGAAATCCTTGCTGATGATGAAGAGTACGTGACCTTTGTGGACCCGCAAGGAATTGTGATGAGGGAATTCAAGAAGAACCCCCTGAGTTCGATGCCGCAGTTCATTCGTTACCCGATCGAAACCCGGGGCGACTTCCGCAAGTATTGGCGGGAAAGGATGCAGCCGGACCTGGTCCAACGCATCGGGCCGGACTGGCGTCAAAAACTGCGCCAATTTCGTAGCCGTGACTTCCCCTTCGTGGTCATCGCTGACCGCTGGGGCGGTTTCTTCGGGCCGATCAGGAATCTCGTGGGTGTGGAACGCCTCTGCACGCTGTTCTACGATGATGCGTCCTTTGTGGAGGAGATGCTGGAGGCCGACGCGGATTTCCTGATCGCTATGCTTTCCCAGATGCTGGAAGAGACGGACATCGACGTTTTTGCGTTCTGGGAAGATATGGCCTACCACACCGCTCCGCTCATCTCCCCGCAACTGGCGCGCAAATTCATGCTTCCCCGGTACCGAAAGGTGGTGGACTTCGGTCGAAGCCACGGCGTGCATTTCTTTGGCTTGGACAGTGACGGCAACATCGACCCGCTCATTCCGGTCTGGATGGACTCGGGGATAGATATCCTGTACCCGTTTGAGGTCCAGGCGGGCATGGACGTTCTGGCCGTTAGGAAGGAATACGGGCGCAGCCTGCGCGTGTGGGGTGGGATTGATAAGCGGCCGTTGGCCGTGGGGGAGGAGGCCATCGACAAGGAGCTCGATCGTGTAAAACCACTCATCGACGATGGAGGCTACGTCCCGATGTTGGATCATAGCGCCACGCCGGACACCCCCTTCCAGAACTATCGTTATTTCCTGGAGCATCTCAAGAGGATCTTGTGACCCGCTAAGACACTGTGCCGGCGGTCTACGACCGCCGTATTTAGAATCGATGCTGTCGGCGCTCATAGAGCGCCGCACAAATGGAGAGCTGGAATGGCAGTGGCAATCAGGCTTCCCGACATGGGTACGAATGTGGAGGAGTGCAAACTCTTATCCTGGAGGGTCAAGGAAGGTGATGCCGTAAAGCGCGGCGATGTCCTGGCGGATATTGAAACCGACAAGGCGGTGGCAGAGCTGGAATCGACTGCGGGAGGCGTGCTGTTGCAGTATGCAGTGAAAGCCGGAGACTTGGTCCGCACCGGAGATGTCCTCGCATATGTCGGCAAGTCCGGCGAGCCCCTCGCTGTCGAGGCCAAGACTTCGGCAGTTCCTCCAACTGCTCTCGCACAGGGAACGGCAATTTCCCGTCCTTCCCAATCCGAAGGCGGCCAATCCATCCGCGTCTCGCCTATTGTGCGGAACCTTGCTGGAAAGCTGGGGATTGATCTTAGCTCGCTGAAAGGCACGGGCCAAGGAGGGGTGATCACTCGCGAGGACGTGCAACGCGCCAGCCATGAACGCGCCGCCTCCGCCGCACAAGCAACTTCTACTGGGGAGCCGCTCACGCGCGCTCAAGCTGCCGTGGCGCGCGCCGTGCTGAAGAGCTGGAAGGAGATCCCCCACCTGAGCGTCACCGCGTCGATTAACATGACTGCGGCAGAGGAGGCCCGGGCCAAGATCGATGTGGATGGCGGGCGCCTTAGCTACGACGTCATTTTTCTAAAGGCGATGGCGCGGGCGGCGGGAAGTGTCCCTCTGGTTGCGGCGAAGTTGGAGGGAGAGAGAGTCATACGCCCGCAGGGTATCCATATCGCTCTGGCCATAGGCATTGATAACGAGCTTTACCTGCCGGTGGTACGCGATATTGAAAAGAAGGATCTGGTGAGCTTGCAGAAGGAGGTCACCGCGCTTGTCACGAAGGTCAAGGCACGCACCCTGAGGGCCGACCAGTTGAGCGGTGGACACATGGCGCTCAGCAACTTGGGTATGTACCCGATCGAGGCCTTTGACGCTATCATCTTTCCCGAGCACAGCGCCATCCTGACGGTGGGCGCGATTCAACTGAAACCTGTGGTCGTGGAGGGCGAGGTCAAAGCTTGCCCCCTCGTGACGGTAAAACTCGCTGTCGATCATCGGCTCATCAATGGGCGCACGGCGGCGGCGTTTCTAAGCAAGCTTAAAGAGGCCATCGAGTCGGGGGAGATATTCTGATTGTGCACGAGCCCGCGGCCCGCCCAAGGAGATTCAAATCGTTCTAGTCGTGACCGCCGTGTAGGCAGGGGTCCGCGTCAGTTCACGTAGGGCTGGATTCGCCTGCGCGGGAATGACTGGTCCGGGGTCATTCCTGGTGGAGCGCGTGTTGGAGGAGGAAAGTTATGGCGTACGACAGAAAGTTTCTCATTTCGCTATATCGAAAGATGCTGCTGATCCGGCAGTTCGAGGAACGGGTTAAATACTTGTTTCTGGAAGGCATCATGCCCGGCACCATTCACCAATACAACGGGCAGGAGGCTATCGCCGTGGGCGTATGTAGTGCGCTGAACTCCGACGACGTCATTACGAGCACGCATCGACCACATGGGCACGCGCTAGCCAAAGGACTGACGGCGGAATCCGTGATGCACGAGTTGTTCGGAAAGACCACGGGTTGCTGCCGCGGCAAGGGCGGCTCGATGCACGTGGGAGATCTGGAGAAGGGGATGGTGCCGGCTATCGCGATTGTGGCCGGCGGAGTGCCGATCGCTACGGGAGTCGCCTGGGCCTTCAAATACAGGAAGGAGCCGCGTGTTGCCGTCTCTTTCATGGGTGATGGCGCTGTCAACGAGGGAGCGTTTCACGAAGCTGTGAATATGGGAGCGATCTGGTCGCTTCCCGTGGTTTATGTGGTGGAGAATAATCTCTATTCCGCCTCTACGCCCATCTTCGAGATGGTGCGCCTGAAGAGACTTTCCGATCGGGCGGCAGGCTACGGTATACCAGGGGTCACGGTGGACGGGAACGATGTCCTCGAGGTTTTCGAAACTGCCCGGGAGGCCGTTGGACGGGCCCGCGCCTGCCGGGCCCGACGCTCGTCGAATGCATGACCTATCGGATCACTGGCCACTCGCGGCGCGATCCCTGCAACTACCAGCCTGAAGAAGAGCGCAAGGAGGCTCTCACGAAGGAACCCCTCCGACGCTTTGCCGAATATCTGCTGACGGGCGGGTTTGTTGACCAGGCTGGAATTGACGCGATTCGGGCAGAGGTCGATGCCGAAATCGAGCACGCCGTGGAATCGGCCATGCGAGGACCGGACCCGAAACCGGAAGACGCGCTGGCAGATGTCTTCGTTTAATGGGATACCGTTGTCGTCACCCCCGCGTAAGCGGGGGTCCACGTTGGTCCAGGTGTAGTTGGATTCCCGCTTTCGCGGGAATGACGCGTGGGGGGTGCGGACTCCGCAGAACGACAGGCTCGAGGGGTTCATCAGCATCCTCTTGAGGAAAGGTGGAAACATGGCTCAGATGTCAATTGCGGAAGCCCTTCGTCAAGGACTTCGCGAAGAAATGGTCCGCGATGAGCGGGTCTTTTGCATTGGTGAGGATATTGGCGTGCGAGGAGGCTGGGGCGGCGCATTTACGGTCACTCTCGGACTGGAGAAGGACTTCCGAGACCGCATCATCGACACGCCGATTTCGGAGGGCGGATTCTTCGGGGTGGCGCTGGGCGCGGCGATCATGGGCTTGCGGCCCGTGGCTGACGTCCAGTACGGCGACTTCCTCTTTTACGCAATGGATGAGGTCGTCAACCAGATCGCGAAGATGCGTTACATGTCAGGGGGCAAAATCCGCGTGCCGTTAGTAATGCGCGCTCCCGTCGGCGCTACCGGGCGTGGCGCCCAGCACGGGCAGAACCTCGAGTCGATTTTCTTCAGCGTGCCGGGGATCAAAATCGCCTGTCCGGCCACCGCCTACGACGCAAAAGGACTGCTGAAGGCCGCCATTCGGGACGATAATCCGGTGCTTCTTTTCGAGCACAAACTCCTTTACGGGTCCAAGGGTGCTCGCGCGGAGTCTGGCGCTGTGGATGGGTCGAGTGACATTCCAAGCGAAGATTATGTGGTTCCCTTGGGCAAAGGCATCGTGCGGAGAGAAGGGGACGACATTACAATTGTTGGCACTCTGCTCATGATGCACCGCGCCCTTCAGGCGGCCGAACGGCTTGCGCAACAAGGCATCAGTGCCGAGGTCATTGACCCACGCAGCCTTGTGCCCTTCGATTGGGACCTGGTGAATGCCTCGGTGAGGAAGACCACGCGCGCGATCATTGTGGAAGAGGGTCCGCGCCAGGGTGGGTGGGGCGCCGAAATCGCAGCCACGCTCTCTGACACCATGAGTGATTACCTTACCGCTCCTGTGAAGCGCGTCGCATCACCAAATATTCCCGTCCCGTTCTCCCCTCCCATGGAGAATTATTACCGGCCCGATGCGGAGCGCATCGTGAGCGCGGCGCAGGGTCTGATTGGATCAGCTTAGAAGTATTTTGGCGTGCGGCCCGCCACGGCGGGCCGCACGCCAAAGAGCGATTCAACTGCGCATGTGCTTAGCTGAGTCCTGGCCATTCCCCGGCACAGGCGCGACGGCCTTGATGGGTACCGGCCCCATGGCGTATTCCGTCGGACCCAGGTGTTCCTTGGAATCCATCATCGCGTCCCACGTCACTTCCTGGCCGGTGTACGCTGCGGTCCTCCCCAAAACGGCGGTCAGCGTGGCATGGGCGACATGTTCCGCTTCGTTGATTGGTTGGTTTTTCCGGATGGCGGTAACAAAATCCACGTGTTCCTGATTGTAAGGGTTGAACTTCGACTTGCCCGGGTCCGCTCCGGCCTCCTGGTATGTCCAGACAACCTTCCCCGTGGGGTCGAAAATAGTGTTCTTGCAATTCGTGTAGCCCTCACTACCCACTACGTACTCGGAGACATCATTTGTGCAGCCGTCAATTTGCCGGCACATGCTCTCCAGCCGCGTACCGTTCTCGTAGGTGAATTGCATGGCGAAGAAATCGAACTGGTCACCTGTCACGCGCCGGGCGCGCCCGCCCACGCCTATGGCCTTGGCCGGGTTCATGCCCGTGAACCAAAGGACGGTGTCGAGATTGTGAACGTGCTGTTCGACAATGTGGTCGCCTGAGAGCCATGCCCAGTTCACCCAGTCACGAATCATCGCTTCCATATCCGACCATTCTTTCTTCTTCGGTGTGTACCAGAGTTGGCCTTGATTCCAGCGGCAACTGGCCCCGACGATCTTGCCGATGGCGCCGTGGGAGACGCGATTATAGGTCTCCTGATAGGCACGATCATGCCGCCGCTGGGTCCCCGCTACGACGCACAGATTGTAAGCCGTAGCTTTCTGACCGGTGGCCAGGACCGCGCGCACGCCGGGCGCATCCACGGCCGCTGGCTTCTCGATGAAGCAGTGTTTCTTGGCTTCTACCGCAGCATCGAAATGGATGGGGCGGAAATGCGGCGGTGTAGCCATCAAGACGATATCGGCGTCCGTTTCGAGCAGCCTTTTATAGGCGTCAAAGCCGATGAAGCAATGGTCGTCGGCGATTTGCTGTTGGGCCTTTTTGGCCAGCGTGTCGCGGCAAGTCTCCAGATGGTCCTTGAGAACGTCGGCCAGCGCCACAACCTTGAGACTCGGCCCTGCCTTTAGAAAGTCCAGGGCAGCCCCCGTGCCTCGGTCACCGCAGCCGATGAGGCCTGCCTTCAGGGGTGGGCCGTCTGGCGCTACGTCCACGAAGGTCACGGGAGGGTAGGTCTTGGCACAACTTGCAAGCACCGCCCCCGCCCCCGCGACCGCTAACGTTCCGATGAAAGTCCGGCGATTAAGATCCAACTTCCCTTCGTCACCCATGTCGTCTCTCCTTTAGCATGTGAATAAAAGTGATCGAATTAAACTGCAGCATGACAGCGCCACCTTGCTCGTCACGAAAGCTTATGGGACGATCAACGCTTGTCCGACTGTTCCGTGTGGCTATTGGCAACCTTCGGAATTCCCCCGTCGAATTCCCGGACAACCCGGAACCCGACGTCGGTGCAGTCCGAGTACCACCAAACGCTCTTGGGCGACTGCGGGTCGGTGAGCAGCCACTCGTCACTCCGGGTATGGTCGCGTGCCGCGCAGCGTAGCTCGGCGGCATCGGACCTATACGAACCTCCGCGCACAACATGCTCCTGACCCGACGCCGGGCCGCGAGGGTCAAGAACTTCGGAGTCCGGCATGTGCGCGTAGGCTTCGGGATCATACCAATCCAGGCAGAATTCTCGTACGTTGCCCAACATGTTGACCAAGCCCCAGGGATTTGGTGTGTTCCCGCTGGCCGGATGAGTTTTGCTCGAGCTGTCCTCCTGATACCAGGCGTATTGGGCTAACGGCGCGGCCTTCACTCCCAACAATCGGTTCAACCATCGCCGGCGGGTGAACTTGCCGGGGTCGCCGGCAAAGAAGTAGGGAGACGTCGTACCGGCGCGGGCAGCATACTCCCACTCAGCTTCGGTGGGAAGCCGAAACTTCTTACCGGTAATCGCGGAGAGCCATTCACAATACATTGTCGCGGCATGATGGGTCATGGTAATTGCCGGCCTCGAGCCTCTTCCCCAACCCTGGTCGGGAGTGCCGTAGGGAGGCGTTGGTCCTGTCACCGCATCGGGCTCTTCCGGGTTGTCCCGGCTTCTGCCTCGGTTTCCCCGCTGGAGCAGGTAGGCTTCATACTCTCTCCAACTCACCTCGGTCCTTTGCATCCAGAAGGGGCTGAGCTTCACCCGCCTCACCGGCCCTTCATCCGGCCGGCGGTAGGGTTCCGACTCGGGGCTTCCCATCAGGAATGAACCGCCGGGAATTGCCACCATGCGGATCTTCACTTCCGAGCCTGGAATGGTCTCGGAGTAGCTGTGGAAACCTTGCGGACCAGTCGGGAATAACTTCTCGAGTTCCTGTTCCTGAGCTTCCGCCTCATCCTGGGCTTCCTCGGCCTTCTTGCCCCGGTAGTGGCCCGTGTGCTGATGGCAGTTAATGCACAGCATTCTGTCCTTCGACCGCAGGTAGTGCAAGTGCCCGTCCAACCCCTTTTTGGAAAGCCCGGCGCTGAACAGGTTGACGTGACAGCGAATGCAGGTGGAGTCGTAAGTGAAAGTGCGGGCACGCTCCACGCTCTGCTTGGACTGCCAGTCAATCTTTCTCAGATCCTTGAAGGTCCTGCCATAGATGTCCTGCGCTCCCAAACGGGCCTTTTCGGTGTAATAATCGAGCCCGGGGGCGGGGAGGTGACAATCAACGCAGTGTGCAACCACGCCGCTTTTCGTCGTGAAATGCGTTGACTTAATCCAGGTTTGTGTGGCCTCCGGGTGCGCGTGGCAGGCCCGGTCACAGAACTTGTCCGAGGAGGTGGCATCGATGCCCGCCTTCCCTCCCAGGAGAATAGTGAAACCCAGGAGGATGCCGATTCCGATGAAGCCTAGGCTCCTGCGACTAAGAACTTTCTTGAGACCGGAAACCATGTTTCTGTTTTAGACTCCGCGCCCTTTGCCTCTTCGTAGTTTGCGCCTGCTGAAGTGCTACTGCGTAATAGTCGGTCTCCCACGCGCCGCCCCACAAGCGTATTCGGCAAAGACTCGATCAGTTTGATGATCCTCGCGCCATATTCTAACAGACGTCCCCCAGATCACGCCTTGCTTCGATCCTCGTAGTCCGCTCCGCGGCTTTGCCTTTTGCGATTTGCGTCTTGCCTCTTGACTTGCCCTTGCCCCCATTTCGAACGTACCCATCCTCACTTTGTATCACCGCATGATGCCGGGAAACCGCGCGAAACGTATCGCTTCCATTCGCTTCCAGCCTGGCGGACCCAGAAGGCTGACACGCCCGCCAGGGATTCAGCAAGCCGGATTCCATCCGCGACCGGCATTACTGAAAGCGCCGTCGCCAGAGCGTCGGCGGTGGTCGAATCCTGGGCGATCACCGTCGTACTCGCCGAACCTTCCAGGCCGAGGCCGGTGGAAGGGTTAATGATGTGCGAAAATCGCTTGCCGCTGACTTCCACGAATTGTCTCGAATTGCCGGAGGTGGAAACGGCGGCGTCGTGCAGCAGGATTGTGCAGGGCGGATTCCCGGCGCCCTTGTCCGGGGTGTCGATGGCAACGCTCCAGCCGCCTTTACCGAACGGAGGCGCTCCCAGGGCCACCTCTCCCCCCGCCACCACCATAGCGCGGGGGATGCCGCGCGACCGCAAGAGAGCCAGCATCTGGTCCGCCGCGTAGCCCTTGCCGATCGCGCCCAGATCCAACTTCATGCCGGCCCGTTTCAAGACGGCGGTCCGGCGCGTCAGGATCCAATTCGATATTTCGATAATCAACCAACGCTTTCCTGTTCGCCAGCTCCGCAGGGTCAGGTAAGCGTCCCGTGGTTCGGGCCTTTCGCCACAATTCCACCAGTGGACCGACGGTTACGTCAAAGGCGCCGTGAGAAAGCTCTGAGATCCGGATGGATTGCGTCAGGACATCATAGAGGTCATTGCTGATCGGGAAGGGCGCTGATGCTCCCTCGCGCGCGAGGCGCATGAGTTCGCTGTCCTCGCGGTAGTCGCTCATGATCTGCTCGAGTTCCTCGGCGCGAGCGAAGGCAGCATCAGCCGCCGTTGATGCTGTCGCATCGTCCGTCGAGTAGAGCTCGATGCGAAAGATCGTCCCCATGCGGGGGAGGGAAAAGTCGTAACGCTTGGCCGCCACGTCGCGGGCGGAAAGGCTGCAAGGAACCAGGGCGAGGCTGAGACCCAGGATCAACGGCATTGTGTAATTGGGTGGATGAGTGGTCACGGTCTGACTAGCGCCTCTGTGTCCTCTGTGGGCGGAAGAGTCCGTCAGCCGACGGATCACTGAAATACTCCGGCGAACCGGCATTCTCCCGCCCTCGACCGGACGTGTCAAGGGAAAGGGAAATCGAGCAGTGTCGTCGTTTGCGAGGCAGCGGCGTTGCAGGCCACAGTCATTCCCGCGAAAGCGGGAATCCACTGCTACAAACCTTCTGAAGTGCACAATCTCCGAACTGGATTCCCGCTTTCGCGGGAATGACTGGTACTTCGGAAGGGGCCTGAGGGACGATTGCGCAGAGTTCTCAGCTTGCATATAATGAGCGCCCGGACGCTTATCCCTTTGTTCTGGAGATTTGTCATGGACCGTCGATCGTTTCTTGGCTTGGCCGCCGGAGCCCTATCGCTTTCGCAGATGACGCCCGCTGCGCGCGCGAACTTGGAAGGCAAGAGAGGCCTGCGGCTTTCGATTACCTGGGGCATGCTGGGCGGCATGCCCGTACCGGAGGCGATGGCACTACTTGGCCGTTTGGGCTACGACGCCTACGAGATGTTCGATTGGCGCAACTCTGCGGTGCTGGAGAGCTTCGTGGCGGAGAAAAAGAGATCGCCGCTCTTTTGCGCCTGCTTGGTGGCCAATGTAGGCGTGACCGCGCCGGGCTGTGGGCTCGTGAACCCGCGGGACCGCGAGGGATTCCTCCGGGAACTTAATGCTTCGATCGAGCCGGCGAAGAGGATGGATTGCAAGCAGTTGGTCGTCTTAACAGGAAATGAGCTGGGAGGGATTCCGCGCTCCGAGCAATTGGGCAACGCGGTTGCAGCGCTGCGCGAGGCCGCGCCTATCCTGGAGAAGAACGGCATCACCGCCATCGTCGAGCTCTTGAATACCTATGTGGACCACGCGGGTTACTTTCTCTATTTCGTTCGCGACGGGGCCGAACTCGTGGACCGCGTGGGAAGCCCGAACGTCAAGCTCCTGTTCGACATTTATCACGTCCAAATCATGGAAGGAAATCTCATAGCTAACATTCGATCCAATATCGACCGAATTGGACACTTCCATGTGGGAGATGTTCCGGGACGCCACGAACCGGGCACGGGCGAGATCAATTACCGCAACGTGTTCAAGGCTATCTACGAGCTTGGCGACCGCTTTCAGGGGTCTGTGGCCCTCGAGTACAGCCCCCTGGCGCCGCTCAAGGACGACTTGGCGGCGATGCGCACACTTGCCAACTTTTCTTAGTAGCGGCGATCTTGTATCGCCAAATGCAGGCACGGGAGCTGACGCAGCGAGGTAGACTCGCCGGTTCGGTGTGGCGAGATGAACTCGCCGCTACGTCAGGCGTTTACCTCAATCCATTCCACGGGGGAGCCATCGTCGGTGCGCTCCCGCAGCGGAATGGCGAGTATTCCATCCTTGATGGGGATACTTACAGCATTTCCAGGGCGGTTTCCCCAGGCGTGCTCGATGACCTCGGCCGGCTTCATTTCGGTCCCAGCCCGCCTGATCCTTAGCTCACCTTCGCCATAGGGAACAATCGCCAGCCTTGACGCCCGCCCGATACCTTCTGCGGTTTTGGATGCAACCACCATCGAGGCGCTTGTTTCCGCCCAATCGGCAAACTTCGCCGCCCCGTCTCCTCCCAACCCGCGACAAGCTCGTAGGGCGAGCAGCACAACCTCGCCATTTTCCACTCGCTCCCAGGAGGGCGATCGCGCGCCTACTCTAGCAGAGATTTGAGCGCGCAGTCTTGCTTCTCAGAGGCGCTGATGCTTTACCCAATCCACCGAGCGTAGTCAGCCGACATCTGGAAACTGACACGTGGCACCTGCTAACCATCTGTGTTTTCAACTACATTCCCGCTATTAAGAGCGTCGCGGTAGGGATACCGATTACCCGGCACCCCCCGCACGGATCCGTACGGGCGCTCGTTAGCGCATACGGCTCTTAACTCGGATGCTGGGCGGCGAACCGCTCTAAGGGCCAGGGATGCAGCACGCGCGGGACGGGCAGCCAGCGAACAGCCAGCCGGTGCAGGCGGTCCCAGTTGAGCCGGTGGCGTTGGCTGCGTCGCCGCAGTTGGGTTCGCCACAGACGGGTCAACCGATCCCGGAAGCTGAGCAAGCTGTCGAGGTTTCCCGGTACCGCATAATAGTTGTAGAAGCCTTGCACGACCGACCGGAGCCACTTTCCCGTGCGCGCCATCGCCTCGTGCCGACGCTGCCGGAGTTGCTGCTTAAGTTCCTGCAGCTTCTTCCGCAGTCGCTTGCCGATCGTCTGGCGCTTCACCGTAAAGTACCCCTTCCGGTTCTTCCCGCTGATGTGCGTGAAGCCCAGAAAGTCGAACGTTTCCGGCTTGCCTTCTCCGCGTCGTTGCCGGTTCAGTTCGGCGTACCGCCCAAACTCAATCCGGCGCGTTTTATCGGGATGCAGTTCCAGCCCAAACTTCCCCAGCCGTTCCCGGAGGTCCTCCAGAAAACGGTCGGCTTCTGTCTGCGCCTGGAATCCGAGGACCGTATCGTCGGCATACCGCACCACGACCACGTCTCCCCGCGCGTGCTTCTTGCGCCACGCGTGCACCCAGAGGTCAAAGACATAATGCAGATAGATGTTCGCCAGCAGGGGTGAGATCACCGCCCCTTGCGGCGTACCCTGCTCCGTCTTCGACCATTCGCCTTCCTCCATCACTCCGGCCTTCAGCCATTTCTGGATGAGTCGGAGAATCCGGCGGTCGGCAACGCGGTGCTGCACGAACTTGAGCATCCATGCGTGGGAAATCGAATCGAAAAATCCCCGAATGTCCGCGTCAAGAACGTAGTTCACGTGCTTCCGGGTGAGCGCCACCGCGAGCGCGTCCAGCGCTTGATGCGGGCTGCGTCCCGGTCGAAACCCATACGAAAAGCCCAGAAAGTCCTCCTCGTAAATCGCATTGAGGATGGTGACCACGCCCTGTTGGACGATCTTGTCCTCCAGCGCCGCAATCCCCAGCGGACGTTGCCGCCCGTCGTCCTTTCGGATGTACACTCTTCGCGAGGGGTACGCTCGAAAAGCTCCCCGGTGGACCCGGCCGCGCAGATCGATCAACCGACCTTCCAGCCCGGTCTGATACTCCTGCCACGTCACGCCGTCTACCCCCGGTGCCGCCTTACGCTTCAGGGCGTAAAAGCTCTCCCGCAGCAGATCAGCCGTGAGGTGGTGGAGCAGGGCCGTGAACTTCATCTCCTGGTGTTGCTTTGCGGCTTTCCGCACACCCGCCAACCCCTGGGACACGCGTACTTCGCTCTGTGTCGATGGCGTGCAGGACGGGCAAGTGTTCTCCTTGTTCAGGGGCCTTCCCTCCCCCTTCTCCGCCGACGATCTTCCGTCGTTGTTCGATTGGTTCATCGGTACTGTACCCCTGTCCGACTCCTCCCCAACGTGCATGCGGGCCGTCTGGCCTCAGCCTTCACCCGCCGGTCCCCACTTCGCGGGACATCGGGGAGGTCTCCCGGTTCTCGTGCAGAAAGTGTCTAGGCGTGTCTGGGGTCTTAGACTACGCAGGGCCAACCCAGGGCTCGCGCTAGCGCCCCTGGTCATGTTGCCTTCCGCCGTAAGTTAGAGCGTCGGCACCCTGATTGCCACTTTTCGAAGCTCAATACCCAGCCCACCTATCCCCCTGTTTACGCTTCACCACATGCCTCGCGGCATGCAGCGCAAAACTCGGGGCCGAGTGGTTCGCTACTCCTTTCTCGTGAGGATCTTTCATCCTCTGCTTCCTGCCGGTTTATCCCGGCGCACTAAGTGCCTGTATTTTCAAAGACATTCCAGCTTTGCTCTCAAGTTTTCCAAGGCGACCCTTTGTTTTCATAGACATTCCGGCATCGTTCACTTTTTAAAGTTACTACCGTCGTGGCAAAGGCTAGGCAATGACATACTGTCGGTCTGGAAAGAAGGGCAGGGGAGCTAGGCATAAGGTCTCTACGATCATGGCCGGGGAGCATAGCCTCCAGTTGTAGCCTACAATATAACGCACAACATGTCAAGAGTCTTCTTCGAGGCGTTCGACCACCCTGGTGGCGCGTGCCTGCTGGCTATGGGTCGCGTGCCTCAGGTCGCTCCTTCATGATTCTCGTTCCAGCGTCGGACGTTTGAAGGAGAAAAAAGAAAATTGGCTTGACACTGCTGGCGGCGCACACCTAATATATGGGCCTGCCATATATGGAACAACAATCATCAGACCGCGAGTGGAAGAAGGGCAGTGCCGAGCTACTGATTCTCTCCCTGCTGGAAGCTCGGCCGCGCCACGGCTACGAAATCAGCAAACTCATCGAGGAACGCTCCCAGGGCACGCTGCGCTTCTATGTGGCGTCGCTCTATCCCCTGCTTTATCGCTTGGAAAAGCGAGGCTGGGTTCAAGGCCGATGGGTGGAGAAGAGCGGGCAGCGGCGACGACGCTATTATCGCCTGACGCCGCAGGGGCGAAAGGTTCTGGCTTCGCAGCGGCACGGCTGGCAAGTGTTTGTGGAGGCGATCAAGCGCATCACGGAGGTTGAACATGCCTGATTGGAAGGAAGAGATTGCGAGGCGGCTTCGATCCTTGAAGCTGCCGCCAGCGCGTGAAGCGGAGATCGTCGAGGAAGTCGCACAGCACCTCGAGGATCGTTACCAGGAGTTGGTCGCCGGCGGGGCGACGGAAGATGCGGCCCGTCGCGTGGCGCTTGAAGAGCTGTGCGACGAGAGCCTACTGGCGCGGGGTCTGCGGCGGGTGGAACAAGAGGTACCGCAGGAGCCCGTAGTTATGGGTGGACGAAGCGATGGGCATATATTGGCCAACCTTTACCAAGATATGCACTACGGACTGCGCGCGCTTGCAAAGAACCCCGCCTTCACCGCCGTGGCGGTGATCACGCTTGCACTGGGCATCGGCGCCAACACGGCCATCTTCAGTGTCGTGGAGGCCGTCCTTCTGCGTCCGCTGCCTTTCCATGATCCTTCAAGGCTCGTACAACTCTGGGAAACCGAAGCGGCGCCGGGGCACTACCCGCTCACGGGACCGGATTACCTCGACTGGCAGGCGCAAAGCCGGACCTTGGAAGGAATCAGCCTGTTCGACTGGGGCGAAAACTTCAACGCCAGCGGAGCGGGCGAACCGGAGCAAGCCTTTGTAGTTCGAGTCCAGGCTAACTTCTATTCCCTCCTCGGCGTCGCACCGCTCATTGGCCGAACCTTCCTGGATGGCGAGGATCAAGCGGGGCGGGACCACGTAGCCGTCCTCAGTTACGGTTTCTGGCAGCGGCACTTCGGCGGCGGGAGGGACGCCGTGGGGAAGAACGTCGACCTCAACGGCGAGAAATACGCCGTCGTGGGTGTCATGCCTGCTTGGTTTGGCGCCGTGGGCGGAGCGGCCATCTGGGTTCCAATCGATATGAGCCCAGAGAGTCTGGGCCCCAGAGGCCAGCACAAGTACCGAGCCATCGGACGATTGAAGCCCGACGTCCCGGCGACGAAGGTCCGAGCTGAACTGGTGATCATCGCGCGACGCCTCGGAAAGCAGTATCCCGATTCGAACTCAAACGTCGGCGCCGCGGTAATTCCCTTGAAGGACCAACTCGTCGGCGATTCCCGGGCTGAGCTTTTGATCCTGCTCGGCGCCGTAGGGCTGGTCCTGCTGATCGCTTGTGTGAATGTGGCCAATCTATCGTTGGTTCGCGCCACCGGACGCCATAGGGAGGTCGCCGTTCGGAGGGCAGTCGGCGCTAGTCGCGGTCGCGTCATCCGACAATTGCTGACGGAGAGCGTGATGCTTTCTCTGTTGGGAGCGGTCTGCGGCCTCCTCCTCGGTTGGGGCTGCTTGCGCCTTCTAGCAGCCGCCGGAACTCTTCCCATTCCGCTCGTGAACCCTATCGCTCTGAACGGAACGGTGTTGGCATTCACCCTTGCGGTTGGCCTCCTCGTGGGCGTCCTAGTGGGACTCGCGCCCGCGCTGCAGGTTTCGCAACTTCAGCTCAACGAAGAACTCAAGACGGCCATGCAAGCGGCCCTCGGGCCGTGTGGCCGTCGACGGATTTTGCGCGACTCGCTCGTAGTGGGCGAAATCGCGATTTCCATGGCGCTGCTGATTGGCGCCGGCCTTCTCCTGCGAAGCTTTATCAAGCTGCGTGAAGTCGAGGTTGGCATCAATCCGCAAGGCGTGCTGACAGCGCAGGTCGTCCTGCCATCCAAAAGATACACTACCCTCGACCAGGGCAAAGCTTTCTTTGAACAACTGGTTGATGGCCTGAAAAGGGCTCCTGGGGTCGACGCTGCGGCGGTCGGAAGGGAACTGCCGCTCAGGGGAGGGGACAGCGCCTACATTACCATCGAAGGGCGGGAAAGCTCGGCGTTCCAGAATATCCTTGTCGAACAGAACGAGGTAACACCTGAGTATTTCCGGGCCCTCGGTATTCCTTTCCTCAAAGGGCGCAATTATGACCAGCAAGACTTGCAGAACTCTGCCGAGGCCATTCGACAACTAATCGCCCTGTTGCGATCCGGTAAGGCGCTGGCCCTTCCCAGCGGCCTGTTGGTGGCTGTGATCAATCAAACGATGGCTCGCCAATTCTGGCCAAACCAAGACCCGCTAGGCAAGGTCTTTAAGCGTAGTGGCGTGTTGCCGGCTACAGTAGTCGGTGTCGTGGGCGATGTGAAGGAATGGGGAATCCGCCAGCAGGTGATTCCGGAAGCCTACATTCCGCTTCCTTTCATGTTAGCGCCGCCCG
Organism: uncultured Acidobacteriota bacterium; assembly: GCA_963765485.1. Classification (GTDB taxonomy): domain Bacteria; phylum Acidobacteriota; class Terriglobia; order UBA7540; family UBA7540; genus CAVROP01. The sequence goes on from CAVXWN010000005.1 coordinate 131,520, forward strand.
TCGGCGCCGTGTCCATCGTCGTCAAGGGTGCGGCCGGGACGACGACGGGATTACCGGCAGCGGTTCGCAGCCAGGTCCATTCGCTTGATAGCAGCCTCGCCGTGTTCAACGTTCGCACCATGCAGGAAGTCCTTTCTGAGTCCATGACTGATACGAGCTACCAGTCGCTCCTGCTCTCCTCGTTTGCTTTGCTCGCTCTCCTGCTCACCGCTGTTGGGATTTACGGGGTGATGGCCTACGCGGTGACGCAACGGACCCGTGAAATCGGCATCCGCCTCGCGCTCGGGGCGGAGCCGCGGGACGTGCTCAGTCTTGTGCTGCGGACGGCAGCACGTCTGGCCGGACTGGGTGCAGTGATCGGAGTGGCAGTGGCGCTGGCTCTCACGCGATTGATGGCAACTCAGCTCTACGGCGTGCAACCCTCTGATCCGACCACCTTCGTTACCGTCTCCCTGTTCTTAACCGGCGTGGTACTCGTGGCCAGTTACATCCCAGCGCGCCGTGCGACCAAAGTCGATCCCGTCGTGGCGTTGAGATACGAATGAGTGCGCCGGGATAAACTGGCGTGGAGGAGCGGATGCAAGAGCCGTACGGTGAAGGCCTAGCGAGCCACACCGACCCCGAGTCCTGCGTGGGCAGTCGTGAGGCTGGACGCGAAGCGTTGACAGGGGCACATGTAGGCGGGGTATTGGTGCAGCGATGCTAACTGTCGTTCCAGTGGTTGAAAGAACCACCGGTGGAAGTGCTCAGACACCACCGTAGCTATACTCGACGACGAGGAGGGTAACCGACTCGTTCGGAAGCTCGAGGGTAAAAGCCCCTGTGGCTTGGTGAAAGCCTGGTCAGATCCGCCAAGGGGGCGAACAACTCGGCAGGCCGTGGCGAAGGCGAACCGTAGTGAAGCCGCGAAATGCCCACCCCGTCAGAAGCGGATGACGGGATTCTTGGGAGTGCCGAGCCGTTCAATACTCGGCGTAAGGCCAATGCTATTGGGGAAGAACTGAGCGCGTGCACCCAATGGACTCCCCGAGGTCTTAGAGGGCGGCATGTCGAGAAGGAACGTACAGTGAAAGCACGGAACCACTCGTGGGCTGCCTAGACCGATAGAGATTCGGAACAGCGAAGGCATCTCGTATAAACCGCAGGGCGGCGAAGTCGGGATGCGCTGGCGAGTGGGGCGCATGGGGCCAGTTAAGCGGAGAGGGCCGGGACACTATAACCCGGCCGGAGCGAGGGCCCCTGGGGTAGAGCGGCAAACCGCTCGCATGGAGGTGTGGCGCTGACCCACCGCCCCTGACACTGAGCAGGGACGCGCGGTGGCGGCAGTCCGCACGAAGGACGAAGGCAAACCCGGTCTATGGGGAAGGCCTCGCCCGATATTCCAGCCTTTAAGCCGTACCGGGGAAAACCCGCCGTACGGAATTTTAGGGGAGGCAATGGAAACGTCGGCATCATTCGAAGCCCGGTCCGCGCCATAGCCTTACCCGACAGCCGCGAAATGGCTGGAAATCAGGATGCCGACGCTGTTTATTCGGCGGGAAGGCAACACTGGTGGGCGCGCTAGCGCGGGCACCCACTGGACCTGCGAGGTCAAAGACCCCCGACATGCATGGAACCTCCACGCGCGAGAACCGGGAGGCCCTGCCAGTGTCCGACCCGAAGTTGGGAGCGGACCGGTCGAGGAAGGTGATGAGCCAGAATCTCGATATGAACGCGGGTAGGGAGTCGGACGGTTGTGTAGTACCTGCGAAGTGCCCGAACAAAGGTGGAGGTTGTTCACCGGCGGAGGACATGGAGGGAAGACGACCGACCAAGGAGAACACGGGGCAAACGGCCGCGTCCCAGATGCAAAGCTGGGGGAACGCGTTAGCTGGGTTGAACCGTGTGCGGGAAGCAGCAAAGAAGGACAAGCGATTACGATTCACCGCGCTACTGCACCACGTATCGGTCGCTCTCCTGGCGAACAGCTTCTATTCGCTGAAGCGGGAGGCGGCTCCAGGCGTGGATGGTGTTAGCTGGCAGGAATACAAAACGGACCTGGCGAAGCGGCTGGAGGATTTGCACAGTCGTGTACACCGGGGCACGTATCGCGCGCAACCTTCCAAGCGGGCCTATATTCCCAAGTCGGATGGGCGACAGCGGCCCCTGGGCATAGCAGCCCTGGAGGACAAAATCGTCCAACACGCTGTGGGAACGGTCCTCAATCAGATTTACGAGGGGGACTTCCTGGGCTTCTCATATGGGTTTCGACCGGGGCGCAGTGCGCACGACGCGCTAGATGCGCTCAGCGTTGGGATCCTGAGGAAGAAGGTGAATTGGGTGCTGGATGCAGACATTCGGGACTGCTGTGGGTCTTTTTCCCACACCTGGATGGTTAGGTTTGTCCAGCATCGCGTCGGGGATCGCCGGATTCTTCGCCTGATCGGAAAATGGTTGAAGGCCGGCGTCCTCGAGGATGGAGAATGGTCCAAGGTTACTTCAACTATCACGCGGTTCCCGGCAATCTCGCCAGTCTCCGGCGTTTTCGGTACGAGGTACGCAAGCGCTGGCTGCGGGTGATTCGACGTCGCAGTCAGCGGAGCGGGATGACGTGGGAGTTGCTGGAGCGTTTTGCCGCCCAGTGGCTTCCGGTGCCCAAGATTCTTCATCCCTATCCCCACTTGCGCTTTGACGCCAAGTATCTGCGGTAGGAGCCGTATGCGGTAGCACTGCTTGTACGGATCTGTGCGGGGGGCGGTGGGCAACCGGCGTCCCCACCGCAACACTTGAATTGCGATCAGACGAGCCGACATCACGGCGATCAGGGGACGGCAGGCCGTCCCCCTACAAGTTGTAGGGGTAGGGCTTGCCCTACCCTGGACGGCGGGCAGCCCAACGACCCCTCACTTCGATAAGTGCAAAGGACGATCTATGCATGAGTGGAGTCAAGAATTACTCAAACGGCCGGCGAGCTTGGATCTGCCGCCAGCGCGTGAAGCTGAGATCGCCGAGGAAGTGGGACAGCACCTCGAGGATCGTTACCAGGAGTTGGTCGACGGTGGGGCCACCAAGCTGCCCCCCGCCGAATTGCTGGGGCCTGTAAGGCTGGTGTTCCTACAGGAAGTCGAGTTTGAGATTTGAAGCAACCAACCCTGGCCTCCTCGTCATCAGAGTGTTTGTGAAGACTCCGTAGCCCAATAGTTTTCGCAGCGGCGGGCTTCAGAGCCTGTGTGAAAACTCGGTTGGTGTGTCATTCCGAGGAGTCCGCCATTCTTATTGGCGGACGACGAGGAATCTCGCGTTGCGTTGAAAATGCTCAGAGCGAGATTCCTCGCTCCGCTCGGAATGACAAGGTGGATGGAGTTTTCACACAGACTCCTCGGCCCGGCAAGGTGCAGCAAGGACTGAGCCCCGCCTGAAGGCGGCCGCAACACTTGCTGGTCGAGTTTTCACAGAGACCCTATCAAGGGGGGGGAATAGTCGAGGGTATTTTCATCTTCAGGTGGCGAGGCGCAGACTGATGGAATCCCTGCTTGGAATGAGAGCAGGGAAGTGGTCTGCCGCGGCCTGTATTGCTCTGGGTGTCTGGCTGATGTGGCGGATTGTGGGACACGTCCCACCGCAGGCTGAATCAGAGCCCGGCACTGCCAGTCTCGACTTATGCGTTTGCGGAGCGCTCGAACGCTTGGACAGACTGCGCAGTCCGCATGGCGCGGCGGTGGTCGGCTAAAATTGCCAACAGCGATGTCCGCCCAATCTTTTCGCAATGCACTGTGCAGAGTGAAATGGCATTAAGGGGACGAACAAACTCGTGAAGTCGGCGTTGGTAATCACGAATGACGTTGAGCCCGTCGCCTTTGGATAAGGCCCACGACCAGTCGGTGACCCATCGCATGACGGTACCGTGGAGGTGTAGCGGATTTCTGCGCAGCCGGTCGCCTGCTCTTAATAGTTCGTTAAGGCACTCCGGAGCGGTCAGAAACACCAGACGGCCGCTGTGCAGAAACACATCCGCCCTTAATCCGCTCTCATTCAGGCCGCGCGCCACGTCATTCAGGCAGGTCGGGCCGGCCACGATCACAACCTGCTGGCCGATTTCCAACCCGGCGATTACGAACTGTAAGATTTCAGATAAGCCCTTTTCCTTCCGCACAACTAACCGACATCCATCCGCCTGGGCCCCAAGCCCCGCTTGGCTAGTTACGTCTAGTCCCATACATACTATCTTCATCGAAGTTTCATCGGCCTGTCAATAAGACTTCTGACGCAGCGCCGAATTGTCCTAGGACCATTTTGGCGCTTTTCACCCGTGAGTTGAGTCAGAAGTTTGCCTACAAACGCTTCCTCATGCGAGCGGCCTTCTCGCATCCCCCTCAGGGGCGAAATCCTGCGGACGCTGGACCAGAGCGCAAGTGGGAGTGAAAGAACCGCGTTTTGCCGCCGAGTTGTAGGGGCGCCCTCGGGGTTGGCGCGGGCGCCAAAAGGGCCGCCCTACGACCTGATTTACACCTTCCAAGCCATCCGCGGTGCGCTTACGAGATCCCGAGTTGCACATTGAAACTCGCATGGCAATCGACGGCGGGATCTTGCGTGACGTACTTTCTTGCATCACCGCGCCGGATCTCGAACTGCAACGGCGGCTTCTTGAGCTTTTCAGGCAACCCCTCGACGCGCGCCTTGCCGTCGCTGTTGGTGCCGATTTCAAGGTCGGATTTTCGTTTGTTCATGAAGCCGTAAAGAATGGTGACATGAACCTTGGCGTCGTAGACCGGCTTATTATTCGTGTCGATTACGGTAAAATCTGCCGAACACGATCCCAGATCGCCCTTGATGACTGGGACGCTAACCGGCGCCGCGTGCCAAGCGGAGGCAGGGGCGGATCCGGCCAAGAGCATAATCGCCAGCAGGAGCAGTTTTCCACGTCGTGCACTCATGCGGCGATCCGAGCGGACTGTGCGCGAATAAGTGAGACTGTAGAACATTATTTGCTTTCCTTTCTTTATGCCTCTCTCGCCGAGTCAGCTCTGGGGCTGCTCGAAGCGCTGAGACGGCTTTCCATGCTTACGCCGCTTTGAGCTCCGCCGTGCAGTGGGGGCACCGGGTAGCCTGGATGGCGACGCCCTCGGACCTGCAATAGGGGCACTGCTTGGTGGGCGGCGGCGCCGGAGCGGGCTGCGGTTTCATCATTCGATTCACCTGCTTCACCAGCAGGAAGACCACGAAGGCCACGATCAGAAAGTCGATGACGGTGTTAAGCAAAAGTGCCGTAGCCGATGACGGCTGCTCCCGCCTTCTTGGCGTCCGCCAGCGAGCCATAGTGCGTTCCTGACAGGTTAAGGAACAAGTTCGAAAAATCCACCCGGCCCAGGATCAGCCCGATAGGCGGCATGATGATGTCATTCACTGCCGAGCTCACGATCCTCCCAAAGGCTGCGCCAATAATGATCCCGATGGCCATGTCGAGCACGTTCCCACGCATCGCGAATTCTTTGAATTCCTTCAACATGTTCTCCTCCCTTTGCGCGTTTGGACTAAATCGGTTCGACCCCTTCGCTAGCTCTCTTTTCCGCTTTCCGGCTCATTGGGCAGCGTTGCCGAAGGTCATCCGAAGCCCGTAGTCAGCAGCAGGTCATTCGCTCTTCTTACCCGGCACGGGGTTGCTGAGGTAATAGTCGTTGAACGTAGTTTGCCAGCTCAAGGTCTTGCTCAATTGGTAACAAGGCCCGCGCTGAAGGTGCTGCGAAACTGTCCCGTCGAACTCAGATTGGGGTAGAAAAACAACACTTTCGTTGAATGTCGTGGAGGCGAAAAACTTGTGGGTGAAGGTTTCGCCCAGCAGGAGTTCCGCGGAAGACCGATTTAATGTGGTGAAGAACTCCCGGTCGAAGGTCGCCGCCGACCAGCAGGTCCAGCGAGGTGTGAGCATGTCTTGATCGCGTGGTAGGCCGCCGCCCGCGCCCAGGACCGTCCGCAGGTCGAGGTCCTGGAACCGGTCGTTGAAGAGGTCCACCGTGCCGAAGGCGAAGGACTTTCCGCTCAAATTCAGATCGTACCTGACGCCTCCGGCGACCGTCTGGGCGGTGGTCGCCGTCACGCCGTTTAGGGTGCTGCGGTTAAAGGCTGAGGTGGTGTAGTAGATGATTTTATCCCGCGTGGTCGCGCGCACAGCGTTCAGCCCGAAGGTGAAATTGCTGCTCGTCCGAGTTGCCGCGCACCAACCCCAACCCCGTATCCAGGCTGCCACCCCATAAATCGGAAAGCCGAGGATGTTCCAGCCGTTCGATGGCGGCTTCGGCCTTCTTCTGTTCGTCCGCGTTGCGAAGGGAAGTCACGTCGGCCTATGCCACCGTGACGCTGCCAGCCTCCTTGGTGGCCACGGCCAGCTTGTTGTCGCTGGTCGTGACCGTGCCCGACGATGACTTGACCGGCTTTCGTCCCCACGTAGAGAGGTTGGCTGGACTCGACTTGCTGCACGAAGTCCCATTTGATCGTGACCGCGCCAGCATAGTCCGTGTTCAGGACGAGGGTCTTCGGGTCGGACGTGACAATGCTGCCGCTCAGCCGGTCACCGTTCTTCAACGTAACTTGGTCTGCGAAAACCGGAGGGGCGACGACCACCAATAGCACAGCCAGGCAGTATTTTTGCATGGACAGACCTCCTCGCCATGATTTACGCAAATGGAGACACACTAACCCCCCGGGGCAGCAACCCAACCATTCGCGCCTCGATCCGACATCTTTAGTGAGCCCGTCAGCCGCTGGAAGGCGGCGTCGTGGGAAATTCCTGTCTCTATCCCCAGTTCAAAGACTGGGACCACGCCGCGCGCATCCCCGGCTTCAACATTGAACTATCCTGTCGCGGTACTCCTTGACGTCCTTGGTTGCATTCCGACTGTCAACGACGAGGCGCGAGTGGCGCACGATAGCAGCGTAGTCGTAGCTGGAATGGTCTGTGACGACGACGACTGCGTCGTAAGACGGGAAGAACTTCCGCCGTGGGCTGCACGGCAGCCATACCGAAGTCGTATCTCCGCGTTCTGGGAAGAAAGGGGAAGTAGGGGTCGTGGTAATCAACCTGAGCTCCCCTGCCTTGCAGCAGCTCGATGATTCGCAAGCTGGGTGATTCGCGCAGGTCGTCGATATCTTTCTTATAGGCGATCCCGAGAACCAAGATTTTTGCGCCCTGCAAACATTGTCTTCGCCTATTCAAGGCTTCGGCCAGGGAGGTTACGACGTGCTCAGGCATGGCGGAGTTGATTTCGCCCGCTAGCTCAATGAATCGCGTCGGGAATTCGTATTCACGAGCTTTCCAGGTTAAGTAGAATGGGTCAATCGGAATGCAGTGCCCGCCTAATCCCGGCCCAGGGAAAAAAGGTGTGAAGCCAAAGGGCTTGGTTCTGGCGGCCTCGATGACTTCCCAGATGTCGATCCCCATGCGCAAGCAGAGCAGCTTTAGCTCATTCACGAGCGCAATGTTCACGCATCGGTAGGTGTTCTCCAAAATCTTGGTCATTTCCGCCGCGCGCGTGGAACTAACCACGAGCGTCTTCTCGAATGCCTGACCATAAAGAGCCTGCGCCGCAAGTGCGCTCGAGGCATTCACACCGCCCACAACCTTGGGGATCTGGTGAGTTTCGAACTGCTTGTTTCCGGGATCTTCCCGCTCCGGGGAAAATGCCAAAAGGAAATCGCCCTCAGTTTCCACAGGCGGGGCAACGTGCGAGCCGTCCGTAACGTAAGGCAGGATGGGACTGTTTAGACCGGACTTCTCGAGGATGGGCAGAACCACCTCTTCCGTCGTTCCAGGATAGGTTGTGCTCTCCAGCACGATCAACTGGCCGCGACGCAAATGCGGCGCTATGGCTTCAGCAGTGCTGCGAACGAAGGAAAGGTCAGGCTCGCGATGACTGTCGAGCGGGGTAGGGACGCATATTAAGATGGCGTCCATAGCCTGGAGACGGGCAAAATCGCTGGTGGCCCGGAACCTCTTGTTTCCTACTTGCTCGGCGATCGCAGAGCCTGGGATGTGACGAATATAGCTCTCACCTTTATCGAGCATGTCCACTTTCGCCTGGTCGATATCGAATCCTGTGGTCGGAAAACCGCTTCGAGCAAAGAGTAGCCCGAGAGGCAGGCCGACGTAACCTAATCCGATGACGCCGACCTGCGCGGTCTTGTTTTGCGCCTTTGATTGGAAAGTCGCGGATGCCTGGAACGTCGCTGGACGCGCTTCATTCATTTTCATAAGTTCACGTATAGGTTTATTGGTATTTCGTGCAAATCCACCCGATTATAGCACTATCCGAAGCAATGCAGTTCTGTTCCTACTCGTCCCGAGGGTTGCAGTATCATTCCGATCCTGACCCGAGCCAAGCGAGGCGGAAGGGGAGGAATCTCACTCCGATTTCTTCCGCCGACGGCGCTGGCCGGGCAGCGTCGTGGTTTGAGGTGTAGAGCCGGAGGACTCCCGCGGCGGTGTTGACCATCTGGTAAACAACGCTTCACGATTGGAGTAACCCCCGCCACTTTTCGCTTGCAACCCTTCTCAGCAATCTCCTAATCTTAGATATACTCGGAATCTTGCAGAGTGCGCGTCCCGTGGTCATGGTCCGATGGGTTCCCTTCCTCAGAGTGAGCCAACTCGAATTGACGCTTGGAATTCACCGTTTTATGGTGGGGAAGGCGCCACGAGCATTGCAAATGTGTCGTTTGGCGATCCCGCGGACGAAAGCGATTCAGACGACAACGACGCGACATGGTCGGGTTTTCAAGAGCTTCTGCAAATGGCGGCAGTGATTCGGAATTCGGAAGGCCTTATGGCCGATGATTTGGAAGGAACTCCTGAGCATTTGCTGGAGTCGATTGGCCACAAATCGAGCCAGCTTAGTCCGGACGTCCAAGGCGCTTTATTCAAGAGACTCCTCAAGAGCCTAACAGGCGCCGAGGTAACCGAGACGGAGAGCACTGCCCATTGGGGAAAGGTCTTAGCCCGTAGAAACGAATTGGCGGAAAAACTCGGCCGCGCGGTCTCGCTTCGGACTGCGGCGGTGGATTACTTTGGCGGATTACAGCTCTTGCGCAATCCGATTCTGTTGGAATACGAGGAACTCAGAAGGTTGCGTCATAACGCAGCTACGGACCCGCTGACTAACCTCAACAACCGGCGCATGTTTGAAGAATACATGGCGAGGGAGATCAATCGCTCCCGCCGTTACGGGAGCTCGTTCGCGCTGCTCTTCCTGGACCTTCGTAATTTCAAGACTGTTAACGATACCTGCGGACATGCTGTAGGAGACGAGATCCTGCGCAGCGTCGCACGCGCCAGTGTTGAAGCTATTCGCGGCTCCGACGTGGCGTGCCGGATTGGCGGCGATGAGTTCGCCATCTTGCTTCCTGGGGCCGAGCGGTCCAGTGCCGAGGCGTTGGCAGAACGGATGGCTCGGAGGTTCGAAGCGTACGCCAACTCCATCGCGCCCAATTGTCCAGTTGAAATCGATTATGGGATTGCCATTTTTCCTAAGGATGGCGAGGATGCGACCAGCTTGTTCCGATCTGCAGACAGGGACCTTTACGGGAACAAGCAAAGGGCGACACGCCGCGTTGAGGGATCCGCCCTCAGCCCTCGCGCTTCTGGGTCCGAAGTCGAGCAACTCGTCCCCGAAGTTGGCAATGCTCCAAACACTGGCGGTCCAGATCGCTCTGGCATCTCCGTTTCGTCTCCAGACCTGGGGCGGGCGGGAGAGGAAACCCAACTTGCAGATCACGTCCCTGAGCGCCGCAGGTATAAGCGAATTCCAGTTGAAGGAGCGCGCCGCTTGGGCTTAGTCCGTCTTCAGGAGAAGAGCAAGGCCGTAAAGGTCCTGGACCTAGGTATTGGGGGCGTTTGCTTGCTCACGGACGATTATGACCTGCCCGACAGTTTTCCAGCTCGAATTCAAGCTTCATTTCTATCCGACGCTGAGCTTACCTTGCATCGAATTTACTCCCGCCAACTTCCGGATGGGAAGAAGCGCGTCGGGTGCTCGTTCACCCCGACATCCGATCCGAGGACAGCCTAGAAGTCCTTTACTTCAAGTTTTCGGCAATTAAATACTCAACCACCACCACGTCGAGCCAGCTACCCTCCAGCTTGGTGTGTTTCAAGTGGACTCCCACTTCGCGCCAGCCGGTCATGCGGCAGAGCGTCCGCCCGGCATCATTGTGCGCCAGGAATCGGCCCACCAGCTTGCAGTGACCCTTCGCTTCAGCGAGTGTCTGGACCGCGCGCATCAACTCGCGCCCTACCCCATGCCGGCGGTAGTCGCGGTCAATGTAGATCAGGAGTTCAGCGATCCCCTCCATACGGGGACGGGCGAGGTATGGACTGAGGGCGGCCCAGCCCAGAATCCAACCATTCAATTCTGCCACCAGGAGAGGATACTTCCCCGAATGTTCATTCACCCAACGCGTTCGCTCCTCGGGCGTCAAGAGGAAGTTCTCAAACGTGGCAAGGTGGTCTTGCGTCGCCTGCAAATAGATGCGGGCAATGTCAGATGCGTCCGACAATTCGGCCGGGCGCACTTTGAGCTGGAAATGGGGGCGGGCGGAAACGTTAAGGGCTGGAGTATCCATACAGCTAAAACCTCTTTGTATCGGCTCGGACGCGGTCCACATACTTGCCGCTAGCCACTTCGATGCGTACGGTCTCCCCAGGTTTGATGAATTGAGGGACCATCAGTTCCAAGCCATTTTCCAGCACAGCGGTTTTGTAGGTGTTGTCCTGTTGCTGGTGGATTGGCTGCGCGGTGGTTTGGATCTTCGCCTCGACGATCTCCGGAAAGATGATGCTGACCGGTTGCCCTTGGTAGAATTCCACCGGCACTTTCATCTCCGGCTGGAGAAATGTCGTTGCCGCGCCGATGGCCTCGAGCGGAATAGAAACCTGGTCGTAAGTTCTTGGATTCATAAAGGTCGCAGAATCTGCGTCGCTGTAAAGGAATTCCATCTCGTGTTTTTCAAGTTGGGTTTCCTCGAGCCGTTCCTCCGGCCAGGAAGCGTACCTCTTTGAAGGTGCCCTTTAGAATGTTGCGTAGTTTCGAATGCACGCTGCCGGGCATCTTGCCCTGTCCGAGGTGATACTGCGACTCGATGACCTTGAACAGGTCATCATTTATTCTCAGAACAGTTCCGGGGCGGAGCTGGGATGCGGTCACCATAGGAACCTCGAAGGCGGGCAGTTAAGGGCCGCTTTGGCACGTCTCACCGATGGCAAAGGACCACCACAAAAGGCGGCTTACAGCCGCAGCTATTCTACGCCATCTCCTTCGCGTCAAGTCAAGCTGCAAGAGGCCAGGGTGCCACCTCCGCTTCCTTTTACTCCGTTCCCTCGCTGTGGGGACAATGCTGGCGCGCAGGCGGAAAGACTATCATCTGCCTGCCCCCAGGCGGCGCATGGAAAGCGAAGTTGATCTTGTCGATGGCTACCTATCATTCTTCATCGAACTTTCCTACCGGTGCTTGGGGGGCGGAATCTGGACGATCACTCGACAAGGCGCGTGACGGGCCACGTATTGCACCGTGCTCCCTTGCAGGAGTTCTCCCAAGGCATGCGGATGGGGTCGCCGGTAACCCATGATTAGCAGCTCCGCGCCTCGGTCCTTTGCCTCGCCCGCTATGGCCTCTCCCACCTCACGTGCCCGCAGCAGTTCAGTGGATAACCTCTTGGAAGATCTCTCTGCAACGCGTCTTGCAGCCGCCAGTATCTCTTTTCCCTCGTGGTCCAAAACCTCATCGTCTGCCTCGATGGGCGTGGCTGGCGGCACTTCAACCACGTTTAGAGCAACAAGTTCAGCATCCATGCCGGTCGAAAGATGAACCGCCAAGGTCATTAGACTCTCGACCGATTCCAGGTCCCGCAGCGCCACTATCACTATTGATTTGGGCACATTTGCCTCCTGCTTGCTGAGCAACATATTCAAAGCGACGATTTCGTTACCTTCTCAGAAGGTAATCAGTCCCGACGGAATTTGCAAGCCATCCGAAGGCGGACTGGACTTGTAAGGCGACATTGCGGCGCACACGTCCTTCCGCAGCGCCGTCCTTCGGTGATGATTTATGTCGTGCGCCGCCGCATTTCAAGCCGCTGCGTCGTCGAGAATCGTCTCCTCAACGGCCGACATTTCGAAACGCCGGGCTGCAAACCTGCGCAGTCGTGACTAACTGAGCCCCGGCAGCGACCATCTCTTCAATGGCCTTCCGTCCCCCCTCTTCGGTGATGGGTTTAATGGCATCCCGCACTAGAGCGACGGGCAGGTTACGTTTGCGCAGTGCCAGGACGTCCGCGAGGACGCAATATTCCGTGGCCACTCCAAAGACTACGAAGTGCGGCTGGCCAAAGAAAGCCAGGATGGCGTCGAAATTCACGTTTGTGGTGAAGTCGTACACTGGCTTCTCCACGATGAGCTGTCCGACCCATTCTTTCGGCGCCTGAAAGGCCCCCGGACGGTTTTCAACCACCACGGCGTCAGGGAGGAGCGTCTCCGCAATGCGGCGCTGGCCAGGAGTCCCCGCCACGCAGTGGGGAGGCCATTGGGCGAACTCTGGGTCGTCCGGTGAGTGAGTGTCAGCCGATGAAACAATCGGGATTCCGTGGTCGTGCGCCCACGCCATCAATTTCGCCAGATTAGAAATGATTTCCTCCGCGTGGGGTACGTAAAGGTTGCCGGTCGGAATCATGAAGTCTACCTGCGTATCGACATCAAGGAATACCAAGCGGCCGGAGTTGGTCGGTTCACTCATTCTCTTATCCCAAACAAATTATTGAATGAAGCCCTCGAGACAAGAAACTAGAAACTGGCAACTCAAGACCCAAACACCCGCCCTTCCGCTTGCTGCGTGCTGTTCACTGCCGACTGCCTTCTGCCTTAAGATTGCCGACCAGCCTCAAACGCCTTTCGTGCGCCGAAGGTCTACGCGCGAACCTGCTCCAGGAGACGTTGGAGTGCCTCGCTCTTGGCAACGGGGTAAGCGGGCGCATCCCGCAGAGCGTGGTACGGTTCCGGCAAGCGTTCAAGATTCGCAAGGACATTGACCCTGGCGCCCTGGAGGCATGGCCTGGGCCTGAGCCTGCGGCCACCGCGCATCACGGGACGAAGCAGGGCAGTGCCTTCCGAAGATTCTTCGCGGGAGCGTGTGATGAGATCATGATGATACTGAGCTCCAACCGAGAACCGGAAAACCTGCTTCCGGCCCGGCGAGTAGACTTTCTCCTCGCTGAATTTGCTTTTGTAATCCACATGTCCGTTGCGTTCGACTTCCACCAGCTTGTAGACAACGTTAAGCGCTGGGACGTCGCGCGAGGTGGCGAGATCTGTCCCGACGCCGAAGAGGTCTATGGGCGCTCCCTGCGAAAGCAAGGCTTCTACCTCGTACTCGTTCAAATCCCCGCTGGCTACGATCTTCGCCTCACGCTGGCCGTGGCGGTCCAGGATTTCCCGCACGCGGCGGCTCGTTTCGAGGAGGTCACCACTATCGATGCGTACACCGGCAATCTTCCGCCCGAGGGTGGCTGCGGTTTCCGCTCCTGCCACTGAGTCGTAAGTATCGATCAACAGGATGGCGTCCTCCGGGAATGTGTCCAAGAGCGCCTCGAAGCTTTGGCGTTCGGTTGGAAAAGCCTGGGTCCAGGAATGGGCGGCCGTGCCCGCAAGCGGGATGCCGAATCGAAAGCCCGCCAGAACATTCGAGGTGGCAACGCACCCGCCGAGGTATGCGGCGCGCGCGGCGCGAACACCGGCTTCCGGCCCCTGCGCCCGACGCGTGCCAAACTCGAGCACGCCCCGCCCACGCGCCGCCCGCACCACGCGGGCCGACTTGGAAGCGACCAGCGTTTCAAAATTGACGACGGAAAGCAGATATGTCTCGACAATTTGCGCTGCCAGAATCGGCGCGCTCACCTGAAGCAGCGGCTCTTCCGCAAACACGAGCGTGCCTTCCTCGACCGCCTCGACGTCGCCCGTGAACCGGAACTGTCGAAGATATTCGAAGAATTCCGAAGTGACATTATTGAACACGGGCAGGCTACGAAGAAATCTGACATTATCTTCAGTGAATCGCAAGTCCGCGAGGTAGTCCAAGGCGTCTTCGATGCCACCCGCCACGAGGTACGCGCGCTCGGGGGGCAAGTGGCGGACGAAGAGTTCAAAAGTTGCGCGGCAGTCAACACGTTGCTCGAAGTACGCTGCCGCCATAGTCAATTCGTAAAGGTCCACCAGCAGTGCGCGATCACAATCAAGTTCAAGCATCCTTGCCCCTACCTTCAAAACAGTATGTTCTTGAGGTGAGAGTGAGTCAAGACGCCGTGGTGGCTTCGGTGGACGACGGTAAACTAGGTGTAGCGCAGAGGCGGTTCGCGAACCGCCCCTGCCAGGCCGAGCGAGCAGCCGATCAGACTTGCGATTGCTCTTCGGAGGGAATTTGACCGATAGGAATAGGAGCGCGATATTCCCAGTCTGCCGTCAGACCCGCCTTGTAGCGAAATAATCTGCACACGGGGCAGACTTGGGCCAGCATGTAAGGGCTTTCCTGGTTCTGCCATTTGTGCTGGCATGATCCGGCGGGCGGCTTCACGGCAACTGTGCTCTCTGCCTCATTCATAGCCTGTACAGTGACGCAGCCAACTACCCAGCCCGAAAACGGTCGCGGCCGTATTCGTTTTCCTTTCAGGTGCGGCAGTTGCGGCGCTCCGGCTCCAACAGTAGATCTTAAGGCGCATCCTGAAAACGCGCCAGAGTCAAAGTGTCCCTGAATGGGCCACCGCGTTCTCGCTGCGTCACACCCTCACTTCACCTTGATTAGCACCACGCCATGCTTCGGTACCTCGGCCCGAAAGCTCGACTTGAACACGCCCAGGTCTCTTCTTTCCCAGAGGTCGCGAACCGAAGCCATGTCTCCAACTCCGACATCGCGGAAGTACGCCGTCACCGGCATCGGGGATTCACCGCGGTTAAATAGGCCCACAGCCTTGGCGCCGCCAGCGAGTGACTTCACCCAAACCTCGAGCTGGCCCTCCTGTGCCACGCGATGGCCCTGGACGCCGAGGGGGTCTTGGTCCAAGGCAATCAGTTCAGAGTTCGTCAAGATGTCCAGGGTCTCGGGCGACATCTTTGAAAGGTCGTTGCCTGCCAGCAGCGGCGCCGCGAGCAGGCACCAGAGACTCATGTGGGTGCGGTACTCGTCCTTGTTCATCTTGCCGTTTCCGACTTCGAGCATGTCAGGGTCGTTCCAGTGCCCGGGGCCGGCAAAGCGTTCCAGCCCATTCTGGCCGAAGCCGATGTATGCCATGCGGTCGTAGTCGTCGGAGATGTCACCGGTGGTTCGCCACAGGTTGCCCCCCACCGAAGGTCCCCAGCTCCACACCCTGTCCATACCGTATTGGCAAAGACTAAAGACGATGAGGCGGCCGGTCTTTTCCAGTGCATCGTGCATCTTCTTGTAGGCTGCAATCTGCGCAGGAACGTCGCCCTGGAAGCTGCAATAGTCGTATTTCAAATAATCAATGCCCCACTTTGCGTAGGTCTGCGCATCCAATTCTTCGTGTCCAAAGCTGCCTTCGTAGCCGCCGCAGGTTTTCGGACCGGGAGAAGAGTAAATTCCCAACTTCAAGCCCTTGCCATGAACGTAGTCGGACAGCCCCTTCATGTCAGGGAACTTCTCATTAGGATGAATGACGCCCTTCTCGTCGCGCTTGCCTTGCCAGCAGTCGTCGATATTCACGTAGATGTATCCGGCGTTCTTCATGTGGTTCGAGGCTATCGCGTCTGCCGCTGAACGCACGTCAGCCTCAGTCACCTTGCAGGCAAAATGGTTCCAGCTATTCCACCCCATGGGCGGAGTCAAGGCAGGGCCGTTAGCCTGGGCAAACGCTAGGCCGCCAAGCAAACAAAGCCCGGCCAAGCCAATGCAGCCTCGCACAGCGATTGAAATTAGTCTGCTAATCATGATTTGCACCCCTCACCAAAAAATGCCTCATTCATAATCCATTGGATAACTCCGAGACCTGGACAACGGGGGCAATCTTACTACCGAGTTTCAACGCGAGTCCACCCTGGAATGCGTCTTGAGCGCCCGAAGGCCAGGAGGGGCACCGTCCGTCCGTTGCCAGTCCGCCCTACTTATCCTCTTCGGCGGCCTGCAATTCGTGTTTCTTGTGCTTCGGGGGCCGGTGCTTGCGGGTATCATGGCGGCGGGTCGGCGGCGGCGATCCGATCTCGATGCGCGCTCGCCGTTTTACTTCTTTCGTGGCGCGGAAAGGCTTTTGCTTTCTTGAACTCATTCAGCCACCACGCGGCAGGCGACCGCGACTCTTGGCGACGAGACTGGCGGAAGTGTGTCGGAATCGAACCGACCGGTCCACCATAGGCAGACCCACAGGATTTGAAGTCCCGGACGGACACCAGCCCGCATGCACTTCCGCCATTATTATAGCTCACTGCGTACGGCAGATCTGGATATAATGAACTGGTTCAGGCTCAATTCCGTTAATGATTGCTTCCGGGAGGTTTTTTTCAAAAATGCGCAACCCACTGACGATTTTAGGCATTGCAGGTAGCCTTCGAAAGAACTCGTACAATCGGGCCGCCTTGCGCGCGGCGCAGCAACTGGCGCCGGAGGGCACCAAGATCGAGATCTTCGAGTTGCAAGGGATTCCAGTGTTCAACCAGGACGAAGAGCAGAATCCACCAGACAACGTGAAGCAGTTGAAGGCCCAGGTTCGGGCGGCGGACGCCATTCTGTTTGTCACACCCGAGTACAATTATTCTATTCCCGGAGTTCTTAAGAATGCGATCGACTGGGCATCGCGCCCTTACGGCGACAATGCCTGGAAGGGCAAGCCCGTGGCGGTGATGGGAGCTTCCGTTGGGGCTCTCGGCACAGCCCGCGCTCAGTATCATCTGCGGCAAGCATTTGTTTTCCTCGACATGTTCCCCCTGAACAAGCCGGAAGTCATGATTGGCAATGCGAGTCAGCGGTTTGACGAGGTGGGCAACTTGGTTGATCCGGACACTAAGAAACTCATTCGGGCTCTGCTCGAGTCGTTGGCAAACTGGACTAGGTACCACCAAAGAGGACGCTCAGCCGGGGCATAAGTGTCGGTGTGCGTACCGCGGTAAGGTGTTGAGCTCGCCAAGGGCAGGCCGCGGGCGGCAAAAATCTGTGCAAAGAACTCGCAGTTACGCTAGCATCTGTGGGACATTGGCCAAACCGAAATGAGAAGGAGGTTCTCATGGAAGAGGGAAAGTCAGTTTCCATCGCGAGTCTGATCACGATTCCAGCCTTGATTACCCTGGTCGTTACGGTCTTGCGCCTGGTGGGTGAAATTGAACACTGGCCGAAGCCATGGTTCAACCCGGCGGCAGGTGGGGGAGGCGCCATCATTGGTATCTCCTGGCTGCCGATCATCTTTGGTCCTTATTTCGCCTTGAAGCTGGCCGGAGCCGGCGACGGACCTTCAAGCACAGGGAAGGCCATCGGATACGCGCTCGGTGGATTGGTGATATTAATTCTAGGTGGCGCCTTGGTGGGAGCAACGTCCCGTCACATGTCTATTCTGACCTTGGTCGGGTTTCTGCTGATGTTGGTTGCAGCGTTCATTCCTGGAATGGGCTGGCGTTCATTGGGGAATGCTTTGCTCGCTTATGCATTCGCTGCCCGCATCCCGGTCCTGATCGTGATGTTCCTTGCCATACGCGGAAACTGGGGAACGCACTACGACGCCAGCCCGCCCATGCTCTCTCATCTGTCGTTCGCCGCGAAGTTCCTCTACACAGCCATCCTGCCCCAGATGACCTTGTGGATCGGTTGGACGGTTGTGCTGGGCGCAATCATTGGCGTCATCGTTGTTGCCATCGCGCGCCGAGGAAAGCAGAGCGGCGCCGGCTGCGATGTGAGCGGCGAGCATCCCGGACGCTTTATTTGCGGATAAAGTAGGGGCACCCCTCGTGGGGGCCCAGCGCGGCCACAAGGGCTGCCCCTCCGATCTGCAGAGGGAGGCCTATTGAGCCCGCTTCTCGATCAGATGAGAATTTCATGTCCTGCTTCGATCCCTCTTCAGAAGTCAACGAGGAGGTAGGGGACGGAAAGGTGTCGGTGGAATCAGGCGAAAGGGCCGCAGTTGCCGGCCACGGGGTCCGCAGGAGATGCAGGACAACCCTCTCGGGACTACAGGGCAGGCATTCAGGGGAAAAAGATGACCCTTCGTGACTCCAAGACACACCCATTGTGGTACACTGATGTCGGCCTCGAGGCGAAAAAGGAAATTGTAGCTTAATAGGAGCACCGCTATGATCCAACTCCCTCCACTGCCGTTCGCCAAGGACGCGCTGAGCCCGCACATCTCCGCCGAGACCCTCGAATACCACTACGGCAAGCACCACCAAGCTTACGTGAACAACCTGAACCAGCTCATTCCCGGCACCAAGTACGAGAACCTGCCGCTCGAGGACATCGTGCGCTCCTCCGAGGGCAAGATCTTCAACAACGCCGCCCAGGTCTGGAACCACACCTTCTACTGGAACTGCCTCAGCCCGAATGCCGCGGGCAAACCGGCCGGCGCGCTGCTGCACCGCATCGAGCAATACTTCGGGTCCTTCGAGCAGTTCCAGAAACAGTTCACCGAAACCGCCGTCGGGCTGTTCGGCTCCGGCTGGGCGTGGCTCGTTCAGGTGCCGAACGGAACTCTCGAACTGCGGGCGACCAGCAACGCCGGCACGCCGCTAACGACCCAGGACACGCCCCTGCTGACCTGCGATGTCTGGGAGCACGCCTACTACATCGACTACCGCAACGCGCGACCCAAGTACGTCGAGGCCTTCTGGAAGCTGGCGAACTGGGACTTCGCCGCCCAGAACCTGAAAGCCTGAAGCCGCAGCAAAAGCCCCACGATGTCGGCTTTGGGTGCTGTCCTGATTTGAACGTAGCGCCGCCATCTTGGCGGCTCTTTGCCGGCTGGAAGCCGGCGCAAATTAGGACAGTACCCGGGTTTGAGGATGTTTGCAGGATCGAGTTACGGTCGCTCGCGTTCTCTCTTCTTTTCGGCCCCTCGTTTCAATCGAACCATCAAGTCTCTGAGCCTCTCCCTCTGCTGGCGCTCATTTTCGTCCTTGGGTTCGGACTGGGGTCGAGTAACCCGCCAAGTGAGCTGACCTGAGAGCGGGCCTTCAGGGTAGGCTCCTGGATCAAAGAGCGTGCAGTTTCGGAATGAAGTGGGTTCTTCTTGATAGCAGGACCAGACGGCCCGGCGCAACAGTTCGGGTTCCCCTTCGTTCAGGAGATTAATCAGACGGACTTGTTGCCGAAAGCGCGCAATGAACTCCATTGGCAGATTGAAGAGATAGGGAGTCAGGGCCTTGGCGCCGATGATCCGCCTGCGTTCGTCCACGCCATTTTCGAGCAGCATCAGGAGAGCATCGCCCGTCTGGTGTCCCGGCGACTCCGGCCCGAAGATCACGAGATACCTAATGTTTGGGTTGGCAACGATGTTACATATGAGCTTTTCGATACCGATGCTTTCAGTTTGGATGGTGCCGGAGAGGGCAGCTCCACTTTCCAGGCCAACTCGAACCAGATTCTCAATATCCGGCGGGATTTTGTCTTGGTCGTAAAGCAAGATGACTGCTACAGCGACCGGCGAGTAGTCGTTGCCGCGCAGATAACGCCCCTCTTCAGGCGGATAACCGGAAGCTGGCTCTACCTTCAACATAGCTTCGCCCCCTATTATTTGAACTTAACTGAATCCGATTCTCATACCAGCGCGTTGGTCAGCCATGTGGTTACCTCGGCGGGCGTGGGGATGCGTCCGGCGCATACCACTTTTTCGTTGATCACCAATCCCGGGGTGGCCAAGATCCGATGCTTCATTATCTCGGCAAGCTCAGTCACCTTTTCAATCTGAGCTTCCACACCCAGAGTACTCACGGCCTGTTGGGTGACCTGTGCCACCTTGACGCAGTTCGCACAACCAGATCCAAGCACTTTGATTGATAACATTCAAACCCCCTTTCCGGGCAAATAACCGTGCTTTCCGTCTTCATCGCACGATCTCGATCGTCGGATCAACCCGGATCTCCGATTTGACCGAATTGGCAACCAAACTGTACTTCTGCGCCGATTCGAGCGCCCGTCGCGTGCGCTTCTCAATAGCAGACCTTTCTTCCTCCTTGGCGCGCAGGAGAATTCTGGGGCGAAGCGTTACCGACGTGAACGTCTCCCTCCGATCTAGCTCAATGAGTTTCGTGCCCTCGGCGTCGCACTCGTAGGAGATTAGGTCCAGCTTGAAACGCTCCGCTGACCAGAGAAACATCATCATGACGCAGGTATTCACGGCTGCTACAAAGGCGTCTTCCGGGGTCAACACGCCCGCGTGTCCGTAGGCGTCTGGCGGAGCCGAAAAATCCATCTCCGGCCCGTTTCCCATCTGGATATGGCCCCAATGTTCACCTTTCCAGGCAACCCTGGTGTGGTACGTGGCGGTTCGCGACATCAATTACTCCCGCGGCAGAACGCGGCGTATCTCCTGGAGGATTCCCTCGGCGTAGGCGGCCTCCTCTTCATGCGGGATCGGGTTGTAGATTCTCAGCGTCTCGATTAGTTCCGTCTTCGTCGAGTTGCAAGGCAGCTTTCCCTCACCGCGAAATTGGGCGAAGACGAGCGGCAGTCCGATGAGCGTGACCTCCCGGCCCCCCACTTGCAAGGTCCCGACGGGAATCCCGGAACCGCATGCGCAGGTGGCTTGTGGAGGCTTCGACTGTTCCACAGGCTCAGCACTTTCGAGCGCCCGTCCGCCCGGGCAATCCCAGTTGAGATACAGTAGTTCGTCTACCTGACGGGCAATTTGATCGGCAATATCGCGGGCCACTTGCATTCCTGTCCCGCTCAATCGGCGCGCGCTGCCCAGTTCAGAAGAGTCCGCGCCCATTCGGTCACTGACCACGATGCTGGCAGCAGGCTTGCCGCTATACATCTCCGTGCCGCGAGCCGCGCATCGCTTCTCGCAACCGTCTATGGCAATCGTCGGGTGGGACCGGGTGAAGGCACGGTCACCATCACCGCCAGCCAGGAATAGCGGCAAGCAAATCGTTACGGTCTGTTCCGGGCGCAACGCCTCCAGCACCTGGCGCACTGCCAACCGCGTGATGGTCCCCTCCGGCATCTCTTCTCCCGAACAAGCGATCAGACCGACTTTTTTCTTGGGAATCTCAGGCATGGGTCACCTCTCCCGTCATATTGTCCACCAGTTCCTTGACCTCCTTGGCCAAGGCGTGAGCTAGTTGGTGTCCATTCTCGTCAAGTTCGGAGATGCCGGAAGGCTTCAAATCAGGATAGCGCCGGCAGACGTCCAGAACCTGCAAAGCGCGCGCGACCGTACCTCCTGCCCCCTCAACCACTTTCGCGGCGCACGCCCGCACGCAGCCGTCGATCGTAATGGCTTTGGCGCGGGAAAGCTCGGCGCGCGTCGCATCTTCTCCTAACACGATCAGGGCAAGCGGCAATAGTTTTGTCCCCTGGGGGCATAGGTCCTCAGTCAGCACGTATGCCCCCTCCCTCGCCACCGAACCGAGGCTCTTTCCGATCCCGCTGCACGGCACCACCAGAACCTTGTCTTTCATTTCCTCATCTCCGCTTCGGCTTGCTCCTTGACAAGACCCGAATATGCTTTCGCATCGAGCACGCGGGTCCGGTCGTTCTCCCAATCCATAAGCTCCAAAACTGCCAGCCAGCCCTTGCCGTAAGGATCCTGGTTGATCAGTTCTGCTGCCCCCTCGAGGGAAAGATTGATCTCCACAATTGTTCCCTTTACCGGGGAGGGGAAGCTGACATTCACTTTCACCGTCTCGATATCGGCGAACTCGTCGCCCGATTCAAGCTTGGTTCCAACTGGCCTAACTTTTGCAAAGGCGATATCCCCGCTGCGTTGTTGTGCAAAATCAGTAAGGCCCAGACGAGCGCGGTTGCCTTCGAGCTTCACCCATACACCGGCCTCGTTGTAAGACAGACCCCTGGGGATCAGAAAGGTGAACTTGTCTATGGTCACTCTGAGATCTTCTTCAGGCATTTTCCACTCTCCTTTCTTCAGCTCCCCAGGGGCGCAACGAACCAGTTTGCCTTTAGCAGCCTACATCTCACTTTTAGCAAAGGCTTGAAGCCGCCCTCGCAGCTCGTCCCGGATGCGGCGGAAGGCAGTCAATATTTCTTCTTCGGAACCTTGCACCGCAGCGGGGTCTTCGATGCTCCAATGAATACGTTTTGTTTTCGCCGGGAAGATGGGGCAACTCTCCTTCGCGTTATCGCAGACCGTGATGACGTAGTCGAAATCCCGCCCTGCAAACTCGTCCACCGATTTGGAGCGGTGACCGGAAATATCGATCCCCACCTCTCGCATCACGGCGATAGCCTCGGGTCGCACGCGGGTCGGTTTCGTGCCCGCGCTGAAAACCTCGTAAACATCTCCCGCATCATGGCGCAGTAATCCCTCCGCCATTTGACTGCGAGCCGAATTGCCTGTGCAAAGGATGAGGACTCTCACTTGGGCCGCTGCCTCCGTCGTGTTTCCCGATACTCCCGTCATCGCACCGATGTCAACCTCCTGTTCCACAAACGGGTGTGGTGTCCTTCATCACAGACTCCGATGCTCCGCGAGACGGTCTGGATGATACTGTCATCGGCACAAAGCGATGGAAAGCGCCGTCCCGATGAGGATGATCCAGATAAGGTTCGTTTTCAGACGCAAGGCCATAAACGCGCTAACCGCCAGTAGAAGATGCAGCCAGTCCCAGGTAACGCTTTGGGCAAAACGGGCGCTGACCGCTAGTAACAGCCCGACAAAGGAGCACAAAATGCCGGTGATAACCTTATCGAACTGTGGCTTACTCCGCAATCGGTCGAAGTAAGGTGCAGTTGCCACCAGCACGAGAAACGAGGGCAGAAACACGCCCACAGTTGCTACTATGCCACCGCTGAGTCCGGTCAATAGATACCCAATGAACGTAGCGGTGATCACAATAGGGCCGGGTGTGATTTGGCCGAGTGCGATGCCATTCACAAGCGTGGGGCCGTCCAGCCAATGGCGCACTTCGACAGCTTCGTGGAACATAAGAGGGACGGACGCGAACCCGCCGCCGAAAGCAAACAGGTCGATGCGGAACATTGTTGCTGCCAGACCGAACATCTGCCGTTGCAGCAACCAAAGCACCAGAAACGCCAGCGCCGTTGCCGCCACGATGATCATCACGGTTTTCGAGGTGCGAGGCATAGGCGGGCGCGTCGGCGCGAAGCGTTGCTTGGATGACGAAGCGGGGACCAACAGCGCCGCCAGGAGCCCCGCCAGCACGATTACCAAAAACGGATTCGCCTGCCACGCGAACAGAGCTGCCGCCAGTGCTACGATGAGCGCGTGCGGCCAACGTTTCAGCGAGGTCTTGCCGAAGGAGACGGTCGCGTTGGCAACCAGCGCCACGATGACGGCCCGCAGGCCGCTGAATGCCGAAACAATCACCGGCACATCGTGCGTCCGCGCATACAGCGCCGATAGCACCAGCATCAGCGCAAACGCCGGCAGCCCAAATCCCACAAAACTGGCCACTGCACCAGCCACACCGCGCACGTACAGGCCAACATACGCCGCAGTCTGCATCGCCGTGGCGCCGGGGATCGCTTGACAGAGCGCTACGCCACGGTCGAACGAGCCGGGGTCAAGCCAACGTCTTTTCTCGACTGCAATATGCCGAATGTAGGCCACCATGGCCGGACCACCGAAGGCTGTCACCCCCAACCGTAGAAACGACGTAAACAATCCCATCAGCGGCGGGGCAGTAGTTATATCCCGAACTACCGTCTGAGCCAGACCCGTGCTCACCGCACTGCTCTTCACTGGCTGTTCCTCTCAAACATACGGCCCCCTCACGATTCCTTGGCGATGAACTCCAGAACGCGCCCTTCAATTTCATCGCGAATGCGCCGGAATACCGTCATGCGCTCGGTGGGCGAGCCTTTCGCTGAGGCAGGGTCTTCCAGACTCCAGTCAAGGTACCAGATCGCTCCCGGAAGAACGGGGCAGATTTCCTTTACTTTGTCGCACACCCTGATGATGAAATGAAAGTTTTGCCCCAGAAACTCGGCGACGTCTTTCGAGTGGTGACCTGAAATGTCGATACCCACTTCCCTCATGACATCGACTGCCGTGGGATTCAGTTTTCCGGGTTCGGCTCCGCCACTGAACGCCTCAAATCGGTCCGCCGCGTGGCGCCGCAAGAAACCTTCGGCCATCTGGCTGCGGCAAGAATTCTCAGTACACACAAACAGCACTCTTGGCTTGATCATTGCTCTCCCTCACTGTTCGCACAACTATCTAATAAGCTGCGCCTCGTGAAATGAAGCCGAGGCGCGGGATTAACCACGAACCGGCTGAACTGCGTTCGTGCTCTCCGGAAGTGGCGTGAAGTAAGAACGCTGAAAGCGCAGCGCAACTCCCACCAGCCCAATTAGTACTGGCACCTCTACGAGCGGACCGATGACCGCCGCAAAGGCGGCCCCGGAATTGATTCCAAATACCGCAACCGCCACGGCAATGGCCAGCTCAAAATTGTTGCTGGCGGCGGTGAAGGAGAGGGTCGCCGTCTTGGAGTAGTCTGCCCCGAGCCTCCTGCCCATATAAAAGGAAACCAGGAACATCACTACGAAGTAAATCAGCAGGGGAAGTGCGATCCGCAGAACGTCGAGCGGCAAATGGATGATGTATTCACCCTTCAGGGAGAACATCACCACAATTGTGAAGAGCAACGCGACGAGCGTGATTGGACTGATGCGGGGAATAAACTTCTTCTCGTACCATTCCCGACCCCGCACTCGGAGCAGGGCAAAGCGTGTGAGCATGCCTGCAAGGAATGGAATCCCCAGGTAGAAAAAGACGCTCTGCGCGATCTGCTTCATTGACACGTCAACAACAGCGCCTTTTAGACCAAGCCAAGTTGGCAGTACGGTGATGAACAGCCAGGCATAAACCGAGTAAAACAAAACCTGGAAAACCGAATTGAAGGCAACAAGTCCGGCGGCATATTCGGTATCGCCCTTGGCCAGTTCATTCCAGACAATCACCATGGCGATGCAACGGGCCAGTCCGATCATAATCAAGCCGACCATATAGTCGGGATGATTCCTTAAGAAGGTAATGGCGAGGACGAACATCAGAACAGGGCCGATCACCCAGTTCTGCACAAGGGACAGAAGCAAAACGCGTTTGTTTCGAAAGACCTCCCCAAGCTCTTCGTAGCGGACTTTTGCCAGGGGCGGGTACATCATAAGAATCAAACCCGCTGCAATAGGAACTGACGTTGTGCCTACCTGGAAGGCCGTCAGGGTCCGAACGAGACTTGGCAACAGATAACCAGAGATCACGCCCAAAGCCATGGCGAGGAAGATCCAAACGGTAAGAAATCGATCGAGAAACGAGAGTCTTCGCGTAAGATGCGTGGACATACTTCAATCCCTCTCCCTACATCAAGCTTTCCAGAGCCGTCATCAACTACTTCCCGCAGCGCCTCGTGTTTGCTGGCGGAAATCCGCGTAATAAGCCCTCTGGGTTGTCAGGCCCGGAGGGCCGCAAGAGTTTAGCCCAGGGCGCGAGCCCTGGGAGACCGCTGCTTCAGGGCGACTGCGAACCCAGGGCTTGCGCCCTGGGCTACAATCTGCCGCCCCTAACGGGGCTTAGCGGCCTATTCTCCGCGAAAACGGATGCTTCTTCTGACGCGAATTTCGGTCAGCAAGTATTAGGGCCACGTTACGAAACGTCCGGCTTTTTCGCCCGTACGAAGGCGCTCATGAACTTGCCATCGACAAGCGGCGCAATGGCCTCCACGTCGATCCCCTTGCTCGAAAACAATTCGCGCGCATCTTCGACGCGGTAAATCCGGGTCGGTTCGATGCTGACGACCTCAAATCCTGCCTGCGTGAGTTTCGAAAGGTATTCGTTCTCCTCCAGCGCCCCGGCCATGCAGCCTACCCATAACTCCATACTTCGCCGAATCTCGGCGGGGACTTCCCCGCGCACCACAATGTCGGAGACGGCGAATCGCCCGCCCGGCTTGAGCACGCGAAACGCTTCTCGCAACACTTGGTCCTTGTCGGCTGAGAGGTTGATGACACAATTCGAGATGATGACATCGACGGAGTTATCAGGCAGAGGGATGTTCTCGATTTCGCCCTTCAGGAATTCTACATTTTCAACTCCGGCTTTCCGCTGGTTTTCGCGGGCCAGCGCCAACATCTCATCCGTCATGTCCAGACCGTAGGCCTTGCCGGTCGGCCCCACCCGCTTGGCGGACAACAGCACATCAATGCCCCCGCCTGATCCCAGATCGAGCACCGTTTCGCCGGGCTTCAGCTCGGCCAGTGCCGTCGGGTTTCCGCACCCTAAGGAAGCAAGCAGAGCTTCCTCAGGGATTTGGCTGGTTTGGCTGCCATCGTAAAGATTCGAGGTGATGGGGTCAGGACAACCGTCCAGTGCCGGGGCCGTGCCGCAACAGGAACTCCGGCCCTGGATGACGCGCAGGGCCGCCTGCCCGTACTTCTCTTTCACCACTTCCTTGATGTTTTCTGTGCTCATTTGCTTCTCCTTTCCTGGCTCCCCTTTGAGGCTTGCACGATCAAAACCAGGTCGCCGGGTTTAACAGCTTTGTTGCGGGTGCAACACTCCGCATAGAGGAAGTTAAGAAGCTCCTGGAGTGCCTCGGTATTCGCCGTGTACCAAAGGAATGTACCCTCGCGCCGCACTTTGACCAGTTCCTCATTCTTGAGTTTGTCGAGATGATGGGAAAGTGTGGAAGCAGGGATGCCCAGCTCGTCCTGAATATCTCCCACCACCAACCCCTGCGGATGGGCGGTCAGCAGGAGTTGCATGATGCGCAAGCGAGGCTCGGCCCCCATGGCGGCAAACATGTCCGCGTACCGTATGACTCGCTCAGCGTCGTCAGGGGTTGTCATAGTTCGATTATACCGGAAATACCGAATGGGTCAAGGAGAAGACAGTGCCCAGGGGAACTCTCGCGGATAGTTCAATCCACAAGAGCGATTCGCGAAATGAAACACGCCGAGGCGAAAGTGCCTGAAGAGAGTCGTTACTAGGGATGTCACATGCAGTTGCGCGAGAAAAGGTGGATCAAGCTGGCCGCGAAGAACCTTGCCCTGGCGGTCTTAGGAGTGGTTATCGCTGGAATGGTGTACGAAAAAGTCGGGGAGTTGCGAGACCGGAAGCGGTATCCGCAAATTGGCCGGTCTGTAGATATCGGAGGACGCACGCTGAACATCTATTGCTCGGGCACAGGCGACCCTACCGTTGTCTTCGACAGCGGAGGACACACCGCGGGGTACAGTTGGATCGATATACAGCCCGAGGTCGCCAAGTTCACCCGAGCCTGCTGGTATGACCGCGCGGGCTACGGCTGGAGCGATCCGGCCCCGTCCCCGCGGACCTTTAGGGCCATAGCCGCCGATCTCCATCGACTCCTGCGAGCCTTGGCGGTTCCTCCGCCTTACGTGCTCGTCGCCGCGACAGCCGGCGCCTTCCACGTGCGCGTCTATAACGGCCTCTATCCGAGTGAGGCGGCCGGGGCTGTTTTGATCGACGCATCGGATCCCGACGCGTTTGCGCACGAACCTGAATACATGAAGGGAGCTTTCGCTTCTCTGTCGCCTTCTGTGAAACGAATCGGCTGTGCCGTCTTACTCCCTGCCATGGTCCGGTTGGGCCTGCTGCGCGTTTTGGGAAACCCTGGTGCTGGGCGACCCTTCGGCATCGCTACGCTGAGTCGCGATCAGCAGCAGGAGCTGTACTTTCTCTCGAACAATCCTTCTTCAGGGCTGACAGAAGGCGAAGGTTGCAGCTTGGAAGAAAGCCTTGCAGAGGTTCGCGCAGCCGGCAATTTCGGCACTCGTCCGCTGGTGGTGCTTGTGGGCTCGGAGCCGTTTCGGGCGCCATCTCCTCAGTACGAGAAGGCCACCGAGAGCTTGAACGATTATTACTTCCATCAACTGCAACCGCACTTGGCCGCGCTCTCCACGCGAGGGCGTCTCGTTCTTGCGAAAAATGCCGCAGCGCCCGAAGCCATTGTTGAGGCCGTCCGCGACGTCGTCACGGAAGTTCGCGCGGAACGGCAGAAATAGGAAGATGGCTGATGTGAAGCGCAGCCTTCCAGCCGAGGCAAGGGGAAGAAGGCGGGGCGGACATGGCCGGAGAGCCAGAGGCTTTCCGCGCGGTGGACATACTCGGCAGGTCCGTGGCGAGGGCTTGCGTGCGAAAGAAAACATGAGAAAACCAGGGAGACTCTACAAGGCGGCGGTGATCGCTATGCACGCCTTGGTGGGTTGGGCATACTGCGGTGTGCTCATAGGCGTCGGCAGGCATTTTCTATCCATGCAGGCAACGCTTGTCGTTCATGTAGCTGGGGCGCCTGTCGGGTTTGCCGTGATATCGCTTCTCTACTACCGGAGGCTCGCCTTCACGAGCCCCTGGCAAACGGCGGCTGCTTTCCTCGGCGTCGTAGTTGCCCTTGATCTCTTCCTCGTAGCTCCTGTGTTTGAGAAGAATTACACCATGTTCTCCAGCGTGCTGGGAACCTGGATACCTTTCGCCCTCATATTCGCCGCAACCTATTTCACGAGTCGCTGGTCAGTGGTAAGTGGAAGAAAAGGGGCGGGGGAAGAACAGAGGGCAGTAGGCAGTAAGCAGTAGGCAGGGTCAATTCAAAACCCAAAATCTAGAATCCAAAATAGCCTGTCCCACAGTCTCCAGCGCCTGTTCTTAGAATAGAGGGCAGTAGGTGCTGTCAATCCAAAATCTAGAATCCAAAATCTAAAATTTCAAAGCTGAGGTCCCCTCGACTCGGATGGTCACGATCTCAAACGGCTTAACGGGGAACTGGAAGCTGTGCCCGGAGACGGTGAGGGGCTGCTGATTTTTCTCCATAGCGTTGCAGATCCATCCGCTCTGGAGATCAAGAATCGGGACCTCGACGTTCACTGTGTTCGGCTGCCCATTCACCTCCACAAACCTCAGGATCGTGCCTTGCTCGTCCTCGGCGCGTTTCCAGGTGACCAACACGACATTCGGCTGGTCAACCTGAAGGAAGCTGCTCTGGGCGGAGGCGAGCGGACGCGGAGGGCTGATGGCCTTGTCCTGCGGCGTGATTTCATTGATCTCAATGGGTGACATTTCCTCCCAGCCCAGCCGGCTCAGCGCTCCGGGACTCAAATTCCGTCCGCTCGTCACGGCATACCGGAAGGTGTAGTCACCCCCTTGCCCAGCCGGCCAGTTCGTTTCCCAGTAATTGCTCATCAGGTAGGAGAAGATGCTCCCCTTTCGGCTGCCGAACTCTTTCGGCCAAGCGCCGCGAACGATGTCGCCCAGCGTAACCAAGTGACCATCCACGGGAACCAGGGCGGCACTGACGCCATCCTGATCTGCAGCGACCCAATGCTGCACGCTGAACCATTCCAAGTTGCCCCCTTTTATGATATCCCGGGCAGGATTGACGTAGCCGTTCTGAGTTTCGTAACGAAACTCCGGGTGCTCCATGGCAAAGGGGAAAGCGAAGTACACTGCTTCCTTGGTATAAACCTTGGTTTTGTTGACCCGGTTGATGAATTCGATTTTCTTCTGGCCGTCGAACAGGATGACTTCGGTTTGAACACGGTGCGTGTTGACCGCCGAACTTTCCATTTTCGCCACCGTGCCAAACGCCGTCTTCAGCACGGAAATCATCCGGCCCCCGCTCGCGCCGTGAGGCTCGAGCTGCGGCTTGGGCAGAGTCGGGTTATACTCCAGCGCCAAGTTGCGGGGCTTGTCGGCGCCCGTCACGTAGACGTACTGATCGAATCGGTAGGGGCCGGAAGAATCAACCAGTTCGCGGTTCAGTTCCTTGTCCAGAATGCTGCGCACGCTGCCCGTCTCGGGGTCGAGGACCACGCGGTAATAGGGGCTTTCCAGGGTTGTCGATGTACTTTGAAGAGCCGCAGATCCGGAGAGCGGGCCTACGCCTACCGAAGGGCTTCGGCCCGCAGGCGGGACCTGCGCTGCCGGTTCCGCTTTGGAGGCTTGCAGAGCGTAAGACTTATAACCGACGGCCGGAACGTCTCGAGCAAGAAAACGCACGTGCCGGAAACCCTCGCCAGTATAGAGTTCCTGGTAAGGGATTGTTTCCTTGCTTGCCAGGTCCACCAACTGAATCCCCTTGTCGAGATCCACCTCCACCAAGTTGCTTCTCTGCCAGCTCAGGGGGTTGAATAGCACCAGCGTTCCGCTGGGCCGCTGGATGTAATCCGCGATAGAGGCCATGGATCGATCCAGCAACTGCTCCAGCAGCAGCTTCCCATTTGTGGCTCGGGAATCCTTAACGGCGCTCTGCCGCAGAGTTTCCGCATGTTCGGGGTCCTGCCAGCTCCGCCACGCCGTCCAGGTGTGTTCGTCAAACATCCGCAGGTTATCCCAGAGGGACTCCAGAGCTTCAGAATCCGGACGGATGACAGGGTTGATGAGGGAACTGATGGTCGAAAACTTTTCTGCCGCCAACGCCCGTTGTTCGTTGGAGCGCGCCAGGGCGGTGGTGTAGGCGTCGGTAGTCAGACCGTCCTCCCAGTAGGGACCGCCATCAGCCCGGATGACGGGAATCGAGTCGCCGAGTTGTCCTCCGATATACTGCATTGCCTCCGAGAAGCCGGAGAACCGCAACTGGGGGAATGCGTAAACCTTGTTCCATTCGGTGGCCAGGGCAGCCTGCTGCGGGAATAGATCGGTGTTTTCCACCTGGGTTCCGAACACGATCACACCGTCTGACTTGTAATCCGGACGGTCATAAGCTTGGAGAAAGATGGGAAGCGAGTCGCGTCCCGCGCTGATCTGCGGCGGCAGCCCGAAAAAGCTTGCTACCTGGATATAGTGGCGGGAAACCCACGTCAGGATGCGGCCGCCGTCAGGGCCTTCCCACCAGAAAGGCGAACGCTCGTTGACCCGGCCAAACAATATGACAGGGGCGCGCCAGTTGTCGCTGGCATCCACGAAGTATTTCAGGCCCGCCGCAGCCATCACTGAGGCATACGACCAGCTACAAGAAGGCACGTCGGTGATATTGGCGTAGTCGAAATCGCCGCCATGTTTAAGGTGCAACTGGTAACTGGGGTAGAGCGAACGTATTGTGTCCTCGAGGCTCGGAAAACCTGTGGCGTTTGAGGCGTACTGGGCAGGGACGAAGATTCTTTTCTGCGCCACCATGTCGAAGAGTGTCCGCCGCTGCTCCGGGCTGCGGCCTTGAAGAAATTGTTGCACAGACCAGTAAGCGTCCGGGCTGTAGCGGAAGTCCGGGTTTTTCTGAATCATCTCGATTGCTTCATCAATAGCGCGGCTCTGGATTTCCGCCACCTTTGTGGGATAGTCGGAATAGCCGATGTCGAGGTGCTCATTGGGCACCACGAAGAGATTCCACTTCTTGCCCGGAACCATTTCCACCGGGAAGCGTGAAGAATGGCCGTTGACGACGACGTGAAGCTCTCCCTTAGCGAGCGCTTTGAACTCCGGAACTTCCAGCTCCACCCGGTACTCGCCGAACTCGCGGTCGGATTCAAACTTCTGCAAGAACTTCTCTTTCCCCAGGGTCAGAGTTACCTGGCCTTTCGCGAGCCGGCCCCCGGCGCGGAGAAACACATCGACAAGTTCTAGCAGTTGGCCATTCCGGGATTTATAGAATATGGTTGGAACCACGTCCGCCGTCAGGCGATTGGCCGCGTACTTTGCCGCAGGATCGTTGTCCAGCTCCAGGGCATCATAAGCGAGCCCGGAATTTCCAATCCCGGCGGATTGAGAATCGTCCCGTTGGGCGGGCTCATCGATGGCCGTCAGCACCAGGCTGTTCGCTCCCTTTACCAGGAACTGTGCAGGAAATTCGGCGGCAATCGTTCCGTAAGAGTAAATGGGAATAAAGACCGAGTTTGTGTCCCCACCGGCGTAGTTGAGCTTGGGATGTAAGTAGAACAGGCCACGGTGTCCGTTCATCTCGATTTGCAATCTTGGTACGCGAGCCATGTACGCCAGCAGTCCCGCTTTCAGCGAGAAGACACCCCGGGGCTGGTTCGGAAGATCGAATTTGACCGTGAAGGGGTGCGGACGGAATCCGGCCTGTCCCGTTGCCCGAACCCGGCTGATACACATACCAGTCCCTGGCAGGATCACTCTTGCCAATCGTGAATACGGGATCCCGCGCGGGATCGGAATAATCGATTCCGTTAGCCTTGAATTCGCGAGAAGATTCATCGAAGGTTCCCACCTGCCATAGCTTCTGAGAACCAGCCTGAGCTTTTGCCGGAACGGAAAATAAAAGCGGCCAAGATCCTGAGATCAGCACCACTATTCTGAGCGCTCGATTGCACATGTAAGGTCTCCTGAGGGTTGTCTGGCGATTCCCGTCCTATCGCCAGGAGGACGCGACCCCGGCTCGCTTGAAATCCGGGGCAGGGAAGGTGCCGCAACTTCCGTCGGCCGGCTGCCGTGAAGCGGTCCACTGGTCCACTGAGCCGGGACTTTCCATTTCAATTTCCTGGCTGACGGGTAATATACAACTGACTGCCTACGCATACAACGCCTGAGCTCAGTTTTCAGTGGCAACGCCGCAATTTCATTGCTTCTGAGGATGTTTCTTGCTAAATTGGCGTGTTTGTTTTGAAGCGGGCTTTGTTTCTGCGCAGATTGCTCTATGCCGGCGCCGCGACCGCGGACTTCGGTATCTATATGATTATATGAGGAGATTACCATAACATGGCGAATAATGCGAAAGGGACGATCGGTATTCTTACAGGAGGGGGTGATTGCCCGGGACTTAATCCCGTGATCCGGGCGGTGGTCCGGCGCGCTGGGCAGCTCGGATACAAGGTCTTAGGTGTGAAGGACGGCTGGAAGGGAATGCTGAAGGCTGACGCGGAGCCGCTTACTCTGGATTCTATTTCCGGGATTCTGCCGCGCGGCGGCACAATCCTTGGCACGTCGCGCACGAACCCGCTGAAGAAGGAAGAGGACAAGAAAACTCTGCTCGCGAACCTCAAGACCATGGGCATTGATTACCTCATCGCTGTGGGAGGTGAGGACACCCTGGGCGTCGCCCGGAAACTCGTCAACGAGAACGTGAAGGTGGTTGGCGTCCCCAAGACCATCGACAACGATGTGGAGGGCACGGACCAGACCTTTGGGTTTGACACGGCTGTATCGATCGTCACAGAGGCGATAGACCGCCTCCACACCACAGCGGAGTCGCACCACCGCGTAATCGTGGTTGAGGTGATGGGGCGTCACGCCGGATGGATTGCGCTTTTCTCCGGCCTGGCAGGCGGAGCTGATTGCATTCTGATTCCGGAGGAGCAGAAAACCATCGAGGAAATCTGCGCCACCATAAAGCGGCGCCATGCCCGGGGCAAGAAGTTTTCCATCGTGGTTGCTTCGGAGGGGTTCCAGCTCAAGAACGAAGATGCCTTGGTGACCAAAGGCCAGCAGCTCGACCAGTTCGGCCACGTGCTGTTGGGCGGAATCGGCGAGCGCTTGGCCAAGCTCATCGAAAAGCAGACGGGGTTCGAAACCCGCTCCACGGTGCTCGGCCACATCCAGCGCGGCGGCTCGCCAACGGCTTTTGACCGGCTGCTGGGAACCCGCTACGGAGTCAAGGCCGTCGATTTGATTGAAGAAGGTAAGCTCGGCCACATGGTTTGCTTGCGGGGTAGTGAGATCACTTCCATACCCCTGTTGGAAGCGATGACCAAGCTGAAGCTTGTGGATCAGGAGTGGATCCGTATGGCCGAAATCTTCCAGGGGTAGCGCCCAAGGCCGACAAGAGTTCCCGTGTCATTCCGGCTCTGACCCGAGCGACGATCGACTATCGTACGATAGGGAGCGGACGTGTACGGACCCGTCCGCGCAGAAGCGCATTGAGTTCCAGGGAGAATCGGGGCAGGACTGAGAGCGGAAGGCAGGCCAGTAAAGCGCGAAAAGCCAGCAATGCTTCCTTGGCGATGAGGTCAAAGTCGTGGAAGTTAAGATCGATCTGATTCCAGACTTCCGGAAGCCGGCGGTCCGTCCTTTCGGCGTAGCGGTAGATGTGGCGAAATTCTCCCGTCACCATTTCCGCTGCGCGGCGCAGCAGACGGAGTTGAAATTGATAGCGGCGCCGGGAGCTGAAAACCAGTTGGTCCAGAGTTTCATGCATACGCACATAGTCAACCATGGGCCTTGACTTGAAACGATGGGCCAGGATGCTGCGCGGTGTAACCACCACCTGGGCGTCCGGCAGGTGCTTCGCCAGGGAATTCAGGAGGCCAGCGATGATGTTTGCTATGCCGTCCCACTCCGACGCAGAGAGTCGAATCATGCGCCACGCCATCTCGTCGTGGCCGGCGCCCCGCTCCTCAAACGCGTCGTTGAGCGAAATGCCAAGCATGGCTGTCCTTGCCTCAACTTCCGGCGCAAAACCCTCATAGACGGCTTGGCGGTTCGCATCCAAGGGCGCCAGCCCCGCGGGCGCACGCTGATCCTGCGGTTCAAAGCAAAGCAGACGCCGCAGCACAAAACCCACGCCGGCGAGAACG
Source organism: uncultured Acidobacteriota bacterium (assembly GCA_963765485.1). Classification (GTDB taxonomy): domain Bacteria; phylum Acidobacteriota; class Terriglobia; order UBA7540; family UBA7540; genus CAVROP01. The sequence goes on from CAVXWN010000005.1 coordinate 166,143, forward strand.
AGAATACCCGCCACGTAATGCATACCGGGGAGTATAGAAAATTGTCAGTGCCTAAGACAAGAGAATCACGGATGACTTCTGCTCATTTGAGCAAGCTCCTGGGAGCCCGGCCTGCACCACAAATCAGGACAGTGTCAACGCCTGCGCCTCCCGACAATCGCGATTGATTTTGTGAAAAAGGGGCTATAAACACGCTCACCCTCGCGGGATGTGTGGTATAGAGAATTTGCGAGAATTCTTAGACCCACACCGGGAGGGTGAACGATGCAGTCGAGCTTACCTGAACTGATTCTGCCCATCAAGCTGGAAAAGAGCGCAGAACGTCTGACGAGTTTGGGCGGGCTGATGGTGTTGGAGGAGATGGCGCAAGCACTGAAAGTGTGGAAGCGCGTGGACGAGCAGTTGGCGGTTCCGGGCTCGGGGCGAGGGTATCGGCCCAGCGAATTTGTGCAGCCGCTGGTGTGGATGCTGCACGCCGGCGGGCGGCGGCTGGAAGACCTGCGGGAGTTGCGGGCCGAGCAAGAGGTGTTGGAGAACTTGGGGCTGCGAGCGGTGCCGGATGCAGGTACCGTAGGGGACTGGTTGCGGCGACAAGGCAAGGACGGGGTAGCGGGTTTGGAGCGGGTGAACCAGGAGTTGATCCAGGGTGCGCTGGAGCCGGAAGGCGAGGAGTTGACTCTGGACGTCGATGCCACCGAGATTGAGGCGGAGAAGCGGGAGGCGCAGTGGACGTATCACCACGCGCGGGGGTACATGCCGCTGGTGGGCTACGTGAACGGCATCTGCGTGGGGCAGGAATTTCGAGATGGCAACGTGAGCCCGGGGACGGGGATTTTACCTTTCGCGCAGAAGTGTGAGGCGGTGTTGCCGGCAGGGAAGCGGATCTATTTTCGCAGCGACAGCGCGGCCTACCAGGCGGACGTGATCAACCACTACAGCCAGCCGGGGCGCACTTTCACCATTACGGCGGACTTGGACGCAGCGGTGAAACGCGAAATCCAGAACCTGCCGGCGAGCGCGTGGCGACCCTACCAGACGGCCGAGGGACTGGGGACGGATCGGGAAATCGCCGAGACTGTGCACACGATGAACGAGACGAAGCAGGCGTTCCGGCTGATCGTGCTGCGCTGGCTCAATCCGCAGCCCAGCTTGTTTGAATCGGAGCGGCACTGCTATCACGCCGTGGCTTCGAATCGGGAGGAGAGCGCGGCGGAGGTTATCTGGAAACACAACGGGCGGGGGCAGAGCGAGAACTGGCACAAGGAACTGAAGCTGGACATGGGAATGGAGCAGATGCCGTGTGGGCAACGGGCGGCCAACGCCCTGTACTTTGCCATTGGCGTACTGGCCTACAATCTGGCGCAGTTGCTCAAGCGGCGTGTGCTGCCGGAATCGTATCGCACCGCGACGGTGGCCACGCTACGCTGGAAAGTGTATCGGCTGGCGGGCAAGTTGGTGCGCCACGCGCGGGGACTGATCCTGCAGATCAAAGCGGATACGGAAAAGTGGCTGCTGCTGCAAGCCGCGCGCCTGCGCTGCGCGCAACTGCGGACCTGAAACGGAGGAGCGCGATGAAAAAAAGAGAATGCAAGAGGCAAAAGGGGGCGGGAGTGTCGTCAGCGGAGAGCCTCAAACCACCTTGATCCTCCCCGAGCCGCTGAAACCTCTACCGAACCGGGCCGCGAACCCGGCTGAGTAGGTTTTGGGGCGCGCCCGTCGACGCTTCCAACCGCCGACACGCCCATTCCATCGTTCAACCGCGATTCTTGGGGCGCCTGCAAATTCTTGACACCCTTTCCACCGGAACCCTATAATTGCTGCCTTAACGCGTAATCAAAATCTGCGGTTGGTTGGTGGGTCTCATCCGTGTCCACGACAGAACTTCGCGATCTCATACTCCAAAGGCGAAAAAAGCTCCATGCGATCGCCGATTTGGGTTTCGAACCGTATCCACGCAAGTACGACCTTACACACACCATCCCGCAGATACTAAGTGCCTATTCTTCTTCTTCGACGGAGCAGTTGAGTGCTCAGAGCATATCCGTCAGGGTCCCGGGGCGCGTGATGACTATCCGCCCCCACGGGAAGGCCGGCTTTGCGCATTTGGCGGCGGGCGGCGAGCGCCTGCAGATCTACGTGCGTTTGGATGCCGTTGGAGAGCGTGACTTCGAGCTCTACAAACTTCTCGACATCGGCGACCTCATCGGAGTCGCCGGTTACCTTTTCCGCACCAAGACCGGTGAGCTGACTATTCACGCCGAGCGCCTGCAATTCCTGGCCAAAGCACTGTTGCCCTTACCGGAAAAATGGCATGGCCTCACCGACCTGGAGATCCGTTACCGGCAGCGCTACCTGGACCTCATGGTGAATGAGGAGTCCCGGAAGGTTTTTGAACGCCGCGGCCGGCTGATTCGCGCTCTGCGGGAATTCCTTGAGGGCGAGGGCTACCTCGAGGTGGAAACGCCCATGATGCAGCCGCTGGCAGGCGGCGCCATGGCACGGCCCTTCATTACCCACCACAACGCCCTGGACCTCAATCTCTACCTTCGCATTGCTCCGGAGCTTTACCTTAAGCGGCTCACCGTGGGAGGTCTCGACCGCGTTTACGAGATTAACCGGAATTTCCGCAACGAGGGGATTTCAACCCTGCACAATCCTGAGTTTACGATGCTGGAGTTCTACCAAGCATACGCCGACTACCGGGACTTGATGGTTTTGACGGAAAGAATGCTGCGGCACGCTGCACAGGCTGTCCTGGGAACGGTCGATTTCGACTACGGCGGGCAACATATTTCCTTCGCCGAGTTCCACCGTTTTACGATGAAAGAGGCGGTAGGAAAGTTTTGGCCGGAAGCGGCAGGGAAGGGGCCCTCGCAGGAAGACCTGGCCGAACCTAGAGCGGTCTTTAAATGGGTCGAGGTTTTCAATCGCTGGGCCGGCAGCGATTCCTCCCAAGGGTACGAGCCCCTGGCGTTGCCTGAGGGCACGGCGCCGGGTGCGGCTCTCGCGGAGCTGTTTGAACGTGTGGCGGAAAGCCGTTTAATCCAACCGACTTTCATCGTGGACTACCCGCTCGAGGTCTCGCCACTTTCAAAGCAGAAACCTGAAGATCCCAATTTCGTCGAGCGGTTTGAGCTTTACATCGCCGGGATGGAAGTAGCCAACGCTTTCAGCGAACTCAACGACCCTTCCGAACAACGCGACCGCTTTGAGTATCAACAACTCCTCCGCGAGAAGGGTGACCTGACGGCCCACGCCATCGACGAAGACTACATCCGCGCCCTCAGTTACGGCATGCCACCGACCGGCGGCGAAGGCATCGGCATCGATCGCCTCACCATGCTGCTCACCGATTCACGCTCTATACGGGACGTGATCCTGTTTCCCCTGATGCGCCCGGAGAAGCCCGTGGCATAGCCGCGAGGGGTGCTCCTTTTTCACGCTGGGATGAGTTTCCGCTCGCAACCCCTGCGCCACCTTCAACACGATGCGATAGGCAGTTCGACACCATCTTGATGATTTCCCAAGGGGCGGGAGGTTTTTCCATGTAGTCGTGCGCTCCCAGATACATCACATCCAGATAACTTTGCATGTCCACAGTCCGCGTCAGCACCAGGACAGGGCGATGGCGGTCGAGTTCGATGGCGCGTTCGAGCAGTGGTCGCCCCTCGAAGCTTCGCCCTCCTTGGCTCAGGATAATCAAATCGTACTCTGCGCGCTCGAGCCTTTCGGCGCCTTCGAGGTAGGTCGCACAGCACTCCACCAGATGGCCTTGCTCCCGCAGGGCCGCCGCATAGAGTTGCAAATCCAGGGCGTCTTCATCCACCAGCAGGATCTTGCCTCTTCGCGCATTCCCCCGTGCATGCTCCAAGCCTATTTTTGTGACTGCTTCCGGCATTGGCCGCCTCCGTACTAATATCGGTCGGTTACCCGTGACGGATGAATCGGAATTATGGGGAGGCGGTCAGGTGTATACTACCGTCGGCTGAGCGGTCATAGCTCCGCGGCAAAGGTTCGAAACCGGCTTTGCGCGCGCAGGGGATCTCATATGGTTAAACAAATAAGGCTCGTCCACACGTTTCGGAACATGCCCACGGTGCTGACCCTAGCGGCCATTGTGCTGGGCAGCCAGATGCCGCTTCGCGGCCAAAATGTGAAGGTCGTCGTCTCATCACTAGCAGGAGATCGCCTCTCGACCAAGCCCGATCTTCATTTTGGGAGCAAATCGCAAGCGGCAGGTCCGGCCTTCGCGATCAACGATGGCGTGGCTTACCAGAAGATCGACGGGTTTGGCGCGTCTTTTCTCGAGGCGGGACTCATTTGCATTAACAGCCTTCCGCCGCCCAAGCAAGAGGAGGTGCTTCGGTCGTTGTTTGATGCCCAGCAAGGCGCGGGTTTCTCGGCAATGAAAACGGTGATCGGCGCAACGGATTTTATGTCGGCGGGGCCCTTCTACACGTACGATGAGACGCCCGGCGATGTCGCAATGAGACACTTTTCCATTGCCCGGGACTTGGGGCCGAATGGCGAAATCACCTTTATCAAGCGTGCGCGGAAGTATGGAAACTTTATGCTTCAGGCGCCCATGGACTATCCCCCGGACTGGATGCTTACGAACCTGCGAGACAGGAAGAAGCAAGATGTGGACCCCAAGTACTACGACGCATTGGCACGCTACTACCTGCGATATCTTCAGGAATATGAAAAGAACGGGGTCCTCATTGAATATCTGAGCCTGTTCAATGAACCCGGCATTTACACGAAAATTCCCTACAACGAAATCGCCGAATTGCTGAAGAATCATGCCGGGCCTCTATTTGAAAAGGAGGGCATCAAGACCAAGATTCAATTGAGCGAGGCTCCCACCCGGGAAAACGCCCACAACAACTATCACATCGCCTTGGATGACCCGGAGGCCCGGAAATACGTTGGGGGGCTTGCATATCATGGTTACGACTGGACGAAGCCGGACGCATTTAAGGAGATTGCGGCCGTTCATGCGAAATACCCCGAACTCCCGATGTGGATGACGGAAGTTTGCCACGCCTCCATTATTGGGGAATCCAAGAGCATGCCACTGCCCCGGCATGACTTCGAAGATGGCGACCTGTGGGGGAACATGATCATGTCAGACCTGGAAGCGGGGGCCTCCGCATGGATCTACTGGAATATGATCCTGGACGAAAAAGGTGGCCCGTGGCTGGTTTCAGTTGTCCACGAAGATCCCGACCCCAATGCGCAGCACCCGGTTGTCACCGTGAATGGCAAGACCCACGAGGTATCCTACACAGGGCTCTACTATTATCTCGCTCACTTCAGCAAGTTCGTGCGGCCCGGAGATCATCGAATCGCGACTCGAGGGCAGGCGGAAAAGGTCCGCTGCATGGCCTTCAGGGCTCCCGAGGGGAGGATCGTGGTGCAGCTCCTGAACAGCGGGACGGAACCCGCTCAGGTTCGAATTGAATGGCATAACCAAACGTTGCCGGTGAACCTGCCGGGAATTTCAATCAGCACACTGATGTGGCAGGCGGGACACCCCGCCAATCCTCACCGAGATCGGTAGTGGGGCATCGGAGGGAGGCAGTCGCTTCGAGTCGGGTGAGGAAGAAGTTTCTTCGGGCAGTCTCGCGACTGTCCCCGGTCTTACTCTGCTGAGTGGAAGGGAGAACACAACTCATGGTCGGTTCAGGAGAGGTGGGGTTAAACCAATTTGGCCGGAAGCTCCTAATTTCTTTCTTGCTAGCTATACTAGGGACTTCATTCAGCAGTCGTGCCGCCCAGTTTCGTGCGTCTGTAGTTAAGGTTGACATCACACCCGACAAGCCTCAGTGGCTGTTGGGTTACGCTCCGAGACAATCGACTGGCGTGCACGACCACCTGTACCACCGCATTGTCGCGATGGACGACGGGAACACGCAGTTCTTCCTCGTATCGACAGACATTGCCTTGTTCTCCCCCTCCGTTTACGACGAAATCGTGAGCGCCCTCGAAGCGGAAACCGGAATCACGCCTCTCCAGGTCTGGTGGACTACAACGCACACGCACTCGGCCCCGGAGGTCGGGCCGCCGGGGCTACCCGCTGCGTTCATGGCCGAGCGCTATAACCATGATCACAATACCGAATACACGGCGAGGGTAAGGGAGAGCCTGACTAGAGGCATCAAAGAGGCCCGGGCAAACCTCCAACCTGCACGACTGGGTCTTGGGTGGGGAATGGCGATGGCGAATATTAACCGCCGTGCCCGGGACCTCGAGGGGCCCGCGTTCCTCGGAATGAATCCTGATGGACCGGTGGATCGTCAGATCGGGCTGATTCGTCTTGAGAAAAGCGATGGGAAGTTGTTGGCGCTAATCGCCAATTACGCCATGCATGGAACCGTTCTAGGGGGACAGAATCAGCTTATAAGCGGTGATGCCCCCGGAATAGTGGAGGATTACGTCGAGCAGAAACTCGGCGCCCCGATGCTCTACATCAATGGCGCCGCGGGCAATCTCGCGCCCATTTATAGTGTTTACCCGGACTTCGCAAGCGGGCACCTGGGCCAATTCAGGGTCTTGCTGGGAGATAGAATAATCGCAGCAAATGATCTAATCGGCCGCACAACTTCTGACGTGCGGTTGTCCCTTGGCGAGCAAATCGTCGAGACGCCTCGAAAGCCGAATATGGGCTGGGCGCCCGACCTGGGCAAGTACCTTCGCACCACCAGCGCTGGGGAGGCGGTCATTCGCCTACCTATCCGTTTTCTACAAGTAAACGACGAAGCTGCCATCTGGGCAGCGCCGCTTGAACTTTTCTGCGAAATCGCCATGAGGGTGCGGAACCTGTCTCCGTTCCCGTATACGTTCTATTTTGGCTACTGTAACGGCTGGCTGGGTTACATGCCCACGCAGGCAGAATTTGCGGACGGGGGTTATGAGCCGAGCGTTTCACCCTACACTGACCAGGCAGAGGGCGACCTGGTGCGCGCGGTGGTCAGCCATTTGCAAGGCAGCACCCGATAAGAGGTGGGCCGAGAGCAGAAAGCAGAAAGCAGAAAGCAATAGTCATCGGCGGTGAACTGAAGATAACTGACGGGATAAATCCCAATCCAATACTCAAAATCTAAAATTGCGGCAGCCGCTAAAGTAGGCGAGAAGGCGGTAGGCAGAAGGTGGTAGGCAGAAGGTGGTAGGCAGAAGGTGGTAGGCAGAAGGTGGTAGGCAGAAGGTGGTAGGCAGAAGGTGGTAGGCAGAAGGCGGTAGGCAGAAGGCGGTCGCTACTGAGCCGAAGGCCCTTTCCACTGACTGACTGCTTCCTTCTGTTTGCGGTAAAGGCTGGGGAAACTCTGGATTCTAGGTTTTGGATTTCGGATGTAGATTGTGGATCCTGCGTTGGCCCTGCCCTTTGCCTTCGGCCCCCTACTTTCTGCTTCCTGCCTTCTACTTTCTGCTTACTGGTTTCCGGAGGTACGCGGGGTTCACGTGGCGCGCGCCGCTGGCAATGAGGCGTTCCGCTTCTGCTCGAGTCTTGATTCCGCCTCGTGCGCCCAGCGCCGTGCAATTGAGGGCGGCCATGGCGTTCGCGAAGTCCAGCGTCCTCCCCATTTCCCATCCAGCGAGCATGCCGTAGATGAAGCCGCCATGAAAAACGTCCCCCCCGCCCGTGGTATCTACGGTCTCCACGACGAATCCGGGCGAATAGTGGAAACGTCCCCCTTGATAGACCAAGGCGCCGTCGCGGCCGAGCGTCATGCCAGGCGCGTTCATCTTGTACTCCGTGGCCATGTACTCGAGAACCCTGAAGGGGTCAGCTTGGCCGGTCAGCGTGGGAAGAAACTTGGTCGAGGCAATCAAGTAATCGATGCAATGGAAAAGGCTTTCGACCCTTTTGTAAACAGTATCGAGGTCGGCGACTACGGGGATATGCGCGCGCCTTGCCCATCGTGCGGCCTTCAGGCATGGCTCGACGTCGCACCCGTCTAAGTGCAGAACTCGGGCTGTCGTGATGGCGCGCTCTGTCAGCTCTTCAGGTGTGACGGTTAAACGTGGGTCGCGATCCCAGAAAATCGTCCGTTCGCCGGTGGCCTGGTCCACCACGATATGGCCGAACTGGTTCGGCGCGCCCTTTACGACGCGGGCGTATCGCACGTCAATCCCTTCGTCTTTCAGGCTCGCGAGCTGAATCTTGCCACCCACGTCATCCCCGATCTTGCCGATGTAGCGCGTGCGAAGTCCGAGCCGCTGACATGTGACCAGAGCAGTGGCCATCTGCCCACCAGCATGCATGGACGAAGACAGCACCCGCTCCTTTCCTCCCAGGGCAGGGAAGTCGCGAACAATTAAAACCGTGTCGGTGGCGTTCAATCCCAGCCCGACAACGTCCACCGTGTTTTTGTGCAAGCCATCCTCCTTCGCACGTAAAAGAGGAGATAATTTACCATTTTTCCGGCTGAAGTAGAGGGAATCTCCTGAAAGCAACCGGAGCGGCGATCTGTCCTCCAGGGCCTCCGAAGGGAACAGCAGCAGGCACGACGCGGATGCAACGGCATCCATGAGTCTAAGGCGCGTATTTTGAGCAGGCAATTCAGTTAATCAAATGTGTTACTTTCGTGCGCCTTATTGTCGAATGGTGTCGTGCGGAGCCTTTGACAGTCACTCCGAGCCGAGGCGTTGCAAGTAAAGACGGCCAGTTGCATGATCCCGGGCGGGCGCTGGCGGAGTACAACTGGGGAAGCCCCGTCTCGGTGGATTTCGACCACCCCGACGCCCTCGGCTCGGGGCAGCAATGGACGAACTGGGCGGGGAGCTCAGTTGGGGAAACGCTCTTCCATCCCTTCGGGCAGATGTGGGGGGACACGACCGGCGGGACGGTGTTTCGATTTTACGCCTCGCTGCTCTGGTACGACCCGGAGGTCGACGGCTATCAGCCGCCGAACCGCTACCTTGTCCCTCGCCTCAGCCGCTGGCTGAGCCCGGATCCGACTGAACCCGGTGCGGGCTGGACTGGCGAGCCGTGCGGAAGAGCGGCCGTGGTCAAGCGTGCATGAACTACACGGGCAGCGTGCAGCGCCCCGTGGCCACGCCGAGTGGGCTGCAAATCGACCGGATTTTGTTGCCCGGCGACGAACACGCCCGGATTTGAGGGGTAGGTGGCCGGCAGGGAAAAGCCGGTAGAGTAGGAGAGAGGGCGAGCCCGATAGAGGCGACCCACTCTCCCCTCCTCGAACCGGACGTGAAGATTTCCCTCATCCGGCTCTCCGGAAAGTTTCTGACCGCAGGCAGACGCAGGCGCTCACCGAGGGACCATTAATAGCTTCAGGCCCATGCGCAGAAAATGCTGCGTGTGGGTTTTCCCTTGGGGTGGGCGAAAAGGTCGCTGGCTTCTCCGTCCCACATGACGATAGAGGCGGCACAGTACAAAGTTGTTGATCCTGCCGTAAGCCGAGCGCGGGCGCCCAAACGAGAAGTAGCCTCCCCAGCCTTTCAGGTGACGATTCAGCTCCCCAATCAGGCGCGGCAGGGGTTTATGACTTTGCGAATAGCCAGTCATTTCCCGCAGTCGATTCCGCTCCCGTTGCAGCGCTTTCTTCGACGGCACAATGTTCAAATAACGATGTCCGCGGCCTTTCCAGTCGCGGTCGTATCGGAACGTGTACCCCAGAAAGTCCAGGTGCGCTTGCTTCTCCATCAGGTTGACCACGCGCGTCTTCTCGCGGTTGATCTCCAACCCCATCCAGGTCTCTAACTTCTCCTCGATATACCCGCGCAGGTTGGGCGTCAGATAGCGCGCCAGCACGACAAAATCGTCGGCATAACGCACCAGCTTCGCCTTGGCCCAGCGGGCCGGCCCGTGCAGGCCGTGGAACACCTTATCGAACCAGTGCAAGTACAGATTCGCCAGCAGTGGAGAAATAACTCCGCCCTGCGGCGTTCCCTTTTTCGGACGGCTCACCTGCGGCTTACCGCCCTTCTCCTCCGGCGCTTCCACCACCGGCACCTGGAGCCACATGCCAATCAACTTCAGGACCTGGCGGTCCGCGATCCGCATGCGCAGGCACGCCTGCAGTTTGTCGTGAGGAATCGAATCGAAGTAGCCCTTTAAATCCGCGTCATACACCGCCTGATACCCGGCGTGCAAGTGCCCGCGTATCTCCGCCAGAGCCTGGTGTGCCGAGCGGCCCGGACGGAACCCGTACGAACAATCCAGGAAGTCCGCCTCAAAGATCGGCTCCAGGATCAACAGGGTCGCCATCTGCGCCACCCGGTCCCGCACCGTCGGTATCCCCAACGGTCGCAGCTTCCCATTCTCCTTCTCGATGTAGACGCGTCGTACCGCTCGCGGCCTGTAGCTCTTCGTGCGTAGGGATTCCTGCAACTCATCCAGAAATCCCTTCACCCCGGCAGGAGAGGCCTCGATCTGTCCGATCGTCACCTCGTCCACCCCCGGAGCGCCTTGGTTGGCACGCACCCGCTCCCACGCCGCTTCCAGCGTGTCCCGCCGATAGATCCGGTCGTATAACGCATAGAACCGGAACTTCGGTTCCTGCTTGGCCTTTTGGCCCAACTTCTGTCTCAGAAGAGAGAGTTTTCCCGGCAGCGGAACCTCGTGCGCGCTGCTCATCAGCGGCCCTGCGCTCCACCGCCCTTCTTCCGTAGTGGGGGTCTTCTCCAAGCGGCCTTCTCCTCCTCTTACTGAAGTTCACTTTCTGTGAGGCCCCTTCGCTCCACGGTCGTTACCCGCTTCTTCGCTACTATGAGCCCCTCCGACTCCCGGCGGAACAGCCCTGGAGGTTATTGATTCCCCCCAGCGCCTGGGGTCGAGTCGCCTCTCTCCCGCCCCGTCGGGCCTCCCAGGTTCCTCGGCTGATCTGTCCTCGCGCGCCGCCTCCTACCACCCCGGAAGGCCCGATGGGTGCTCGCACCCGTTACTTCCCCATCGATGTCAGGCTTCACCACTCTCTGGCGGGCTGGCCACCTTCCATTGCATAACGGGGCCGAAATGAGTTCGCTTGCGCTGCGGCTCACAAGCTCGCCCTTGCAAGGCTTCGTCAGCAGGATTACTCCCGCCCACGCTTGCCGGGCTACCTGTCGAACGGGTAATCTACAAGGTGAACTCCTTTCAGTTCACAAGATCAGCCAGGCTTGACCTGGCACATCCAGAGGAACGCAAAATACGCGTACCTCTGCGCCACCTGCTTTCTCGTAGTCAAGTTGCAGACGCGGGCTGAGAGAATTGCCGAACCTCGCCTCGGGAGCTCGCAGACTTCAAACCCCGAAGCCTGCGCCATCGGCCCGAGATGGGGGTAGGCGTATGGCCTATGGTAGGAACAGAGTCTGAATCGGAGTTGCGGCCAAGCGGTGATGACGGACAGTAAATGAAATCGCTGCTTTCGGCGGACCAAGACGGGAACTCGGACCAGGTCGGCATGGTTGGTTCGTCTGGCCTTACCATCTCAAGACCTGGAAAAGGCTGCTGTAGTCGTCGGTCCACAAGCGGACGGCAGGGCGAGGTGCTTGGTTCGCAAAGCCGTGCTCCGAACTCGCAAGGTGGTCGAGGATCTTCCAGTCTCGCGAGAGCAGAACCCAAGTGCTTTCATGGACCAGTTTTCCATCTCCGCTCGTATGGATCAGCAGGTACCTGAGCCCAAAATGCTCGGCAACTGCCATGAGGGGAGGGCACAGGTCGACATAGAAGTTGGTGATGTGAACGGCAAGCACACCGTTTGGCCTTCTAATCTCGTCCAAGTAAAGCCGAAACGCTTCCTGTGCCAGAAGATGGACGGGAATCGCGTCGCCCGTGAAAGCGTCAATGGCCAGCAGATCAAATTGCTGGGGTTGCTTGCGGCGCAGTTCAGCTTCCATGGAAAGACGGGCATCGCCCAGGACCACGTCGAGCTTTGCGGGGCAGTCGCGCAAGTAAGTGAAAAAGCGCGGGTCCTGTGCAATCCGCACGACTTGGGGATTAATCTCGTAGAAGCGGAGATAATCTCCCCGCCTACCGTAAGCCGCCAAAGTGCCCACCCCCAGGCCAATAACGCCAATCCGCAGGCCCCCGTTATCCGCTGATCCGGCCGCGTCGTGCCGAAGCTGCAGCAATGCCACCCCCGCCCCGCCTGTGATCCCATAATAGCCGGTGGGCAGCCTCCGTTTGGCTTCCGCGCGAAATTGAAACCCGTGCACGACGCGCCCGTGAACGAGCTCGTAGGCTCGAAGGTCGGGTTGGCCGGCCTTCTGCTCGCGTACGGTGAGAACGCCGTAGAAGTTACGTAGCACCAGCTTGGAGTTATGTACCTGATTGCGTGCGATGAAGAAAAAAACGGCGCCGAGAATAATCAACGAGGCGCCGCTGTAAAGCGGAACGGCTCGCGCGCGGCTAGCGTCAAAGCCTGCATGACTCCGGCGAGCCAGCAAGATGGCCGCGATCAAGACCGCCACAAAAGGTGTCGAGTCGGAGAGGTTGATCTTGTGAGGTGAGGCCAACGCGGTGCAGGCGGGCAAGAATGCGGCGACCACCGCCAGAGCGGCTATTCCGAACCTGCTGCAGTAAAGCCAGGAGGCTTTGTCACGCATGAGAATGATAAACATGAGCAGCGCCGTTCCCCACAATCCAAGCAGATATTCCCAGAAGAATTTAAAAAGGTGGGGCGCAATCAGCGCGACGAAGACTCCTCCAAGGGCGCCGCCAACAGCCACAGTCAAATAGAACGAGGTGAGGAAACGTGGACTCGCCTTGGAGCGATACAGCTCCCCGTTGCAGACCATGCAAGCTGTAAACAAGGCGAACGAATTTGCAGCGATTTGAATGATTATGCTGCTAACGGCTCCTCCGTGGAGTACATAAGAAACCGCGCACAGGGCCAGTCCAAACGCCGGATGGAAAACGCCGCGGGAATACCAGCCTGGCTTTTCAAAGCAGATTACGAAAGAAAGCAAATACAAGCTAAGAGGCAAAGTCCAAAGAAAGGGGACGACGGCAATGTCTTGACAAATCTGATTGGTCGAGGCGAGAAACATGATCGAGCCGCACGCCGCCAGGCTCAGCCAGAGCGCGTAGCTTCCGAGGCCGGGCTTCTTTGGGTCGGCAGGAGCTTCCCTGCCGGCTTCGCGATCTCCCTCGCACCGCAACCATACGCCGTTCCGGGCCTTTTCCCGCCCGGCTTGCACGGCGCAATACCCACATCCGATGGCGTAGGCAAGAAACCCCAGCGACCAGAGACGTGCCTGTGTATTCAGCGTTAGCCAGGGCTCCACCAGGAACGGATAGCTCAGAAGCGCAACGAATGAACCCAGATTCGATACAGCGTAAAGCCGGTAGGGACTTTCGCTCGGGTGGGTGCGCCCGAGCCAAGCCTGCAGCAGCGGTCCGGTCGTCGAGAGAACGAAGTAGGGTAGCCCGCTGCTTACTGCCAGAAGCACGAGTAAGCGCCCGATGGGCTGCTCAGCTCCTTGCGGCTTCCACCCCGCGCCCGGCGTAAGGGGGGAGGGCCACAAAATTGCCAGGCAAATTAGCAGGACCACGGAGGCGAGCAGAAGGCAGAAGTGCAAAACACTCTGCGCCCGTGAGCTAAACCAATTGGCAAGCCCGTGCGCGTATGCATAACCGGCCAGAAGAAGCGTTTGAAAGAAAAGCATGCACGTGGTCCAGACGGCAGGGGCGCCACCGAACCAAGGCAAGAAGTACTTCGCCAGTAGCAATTGCACCGCAAAGAGTAGGAAGGCACCAAGAAATATCGACAGCCTGTAGTGCAACGGCGGGGAAGTCGTTTTCGACACTGAAGCCATCCGGAATTGCGGCACGTTAGCGGCACTGTCAGCTCAACCACTTGCCGCACTGACCTGTTCCAACCAAGTTACGGCCACGCGGGGGGACATTATCCCACAATTCCGAGAGTTCCTGGCGGGATCTCGAGGCGCCCATTCAGACTGCTCAGCTAGGCAGCGAAGACTCTCCGGCTTTGAGTCTGCGGCTCTTACTCCGTTGCAGGAACGCAAACTCTGAACGCAAACTCTGATTCGCCGAACCCTTCCAGAAGGATTATAATGCCGCCCATGTCGCGGCTTCGACGCCTGCTGGTCTCGGACCGATGGTTTTTATTAGCTGTCGGCTGTTACCGCGTCCGCGGGTATTCTCGCAAGCGGAATTCGCTTGCCTGGCGCGGGTGATCCAGGAACGCCGGCTCGAACACGGTTTTTCCCTGACCGCTTGGGTGTTTCTGCCGGACCACTGGCACGCCATTATCTAACCCCGGCATCCGCTGAGGATCTCCGTGGTGATGGAGGCCATTAAGGACGGAGCCACCAAGCGCATCAACCGGAGGCAACGGGAAGTGAGGAGGCTATGGCAACCTCGCTTCTTCGATCGTGCTCTGCGCACGGTGAGGGAGTATAACGAGAAGGTCGAGTATATTCACTTGAACCCGGTGAGGGCGGGGCTGGTGGACCGTCCCGAGGATTGGCGCTGGTGGAGTTACAACAATTTTGCTATGCACCAGGCGACGCTAGCGGCGTGTCCCATCGGGATTGACTACGTGCGAATGCTGCTTGGTTATCGCGCATGAGAAAAGCCCACGGTCAGAAAAACGCTGACCGCGGCTACCCGCCTTCAGGTTTCAGGATTCGGGAATCAGGAATTAAGCATAGCGCGGACGTGTTGCAGTTGCGCGATAAGGTCTTGCAAGTCCTGGCGAGTAAATTTCCTTCCACCCTGTTACCGTTGCAAGCCAACGTGCCCAGTTGTAATATGCTGGTCGAACCGGGAAACCCAAGTGGGATCCACGGCGCTCGGAATCAGGAGAAGAGTACATGAGTGCGCCAAGAGAAGGTTGTCGAACCACGCCCGCGAGAGTGCGGAACATGCAAAATGGAACCGTCTGCTCATCACTGGCGATGCACCCGTCGCTGTGCTTGATGGGAGCAATCTTGATGATGAGTTGTCTAAGTGCAGGCCTGCGCGGCCAAGCATCCAGTGCTGGAAAAGAAGAGATGCAGAATAAGACCGCTCCGTCCGAGTGGTCCGATGTGCTTCTCGTCGAGCAACCGGAGCCGACCATCAGTTACCGCACGGGGTGGGTTGTATATGAGGAATCGCTGACCAAAGGCCAGTTCGTCGGGCGCGGGTGGAACGGATCGGGATTCGTGAACTTCTACGACGGTCGAATTGACCCGGCCAGGCATCCGATGCCGGAGGCGTTCTGGCTGGAGATCGACGGACAGTCACTGACCTCGGATTGGAAATGGGTCGGCCTGGAAAAAACGTCCTCTGGCGACGGCAACCTGCACGTAGTAGTCACCTTGAAACACGCTGTGCGGCCCGTCACGGTCAAGGTCCACACCAAGCTGGACGGCACTGCGGTGCTGACTCGCTGGCTGGAAGTTACCAATACCGGCGCGCAGCCCGCGGCCTTGGCGGCGGTCTCCTCCTGGAGCGGGGTGATGCAAGACACCAAACGCTGGCGGTCGCTCCTCGAAGGCACGCAGATACCGTTGTACTCGATTGGCTATTTCGGCGGGTCAGAATGGTCCGAAGAGGGGGACTTTCACTGGCACCAGATGCCCGCGGCGGGGTACCGCATCGACGGGCGCTACCGCCGTGGCCGTCATCGCAATCCGTTCTTTGTAGTTCGCAATAATGCCACTGGCGAACACTTCATCGGGGAACTGGCTTGGTCGGGGGGATACAGTTTCGAGTTTGATTTGAATACAGAAGTGCCGGATGCTTCGGCGGCCCTGACGTTTCGTGCAGGGCCGGATGCTCGACCTCCGCAGCGAGTAATCGCCCCGGGCGAAACCGTGATTACGCCGGAGATGCACCTCGGCCTCACGTTCGGCGGTCTCGACGCTGCCGTTCAGGCCATGCACGCCCACTTGCGGCGCAGTGTTTTTATGCCGCAACCGCGCGGGCGGGGCGGATGGATCGAGTCCGGCATCGGTCCCGAGGTCGAGATTACGGTCGAGCAGGTGAACCACGCCATCGATACGGCAGCGGAGATCGGGGCAGAGGTCTTCTTCATTGATGCCAGTTGGTACGCTGCCCCAAGGGGCGACTGGTGGAAGACAGTAGGCGACTGGAAGGTGGATCGGCAGCGTTTTCCACAGGGGCTGAAGCCTTTCCGTGACCGCGTTCACACGGCAGGCATGATCTGGGGGCTGTGGATGGATGCAGAACGCATTGGAGAAGAAAGCCACGTCGCCAAAGAACATCCCGAATGGCTGGCCATGAACTATGAAGGCGAGAGAAAGATGGGTGGGTTGCTGGACCTGACAAAGCCTGAAGTCGCAAAGTGGATGGAAAACCAAATCGCCGGCGTTATTGAAGACAACCAACTCGAATTCTTCCGGCTAGACTACAACACAGATCCGGGTGTGGGGATCAGGACCGTTCACGACGGGTTTGTCGAGAACGGTTACTGGCGCTACTACGAAGCGGTCTATGGAGTCTACGAGCGATTGCGCGCTCGCTTCCCGAATGTGATTTTTGAGAACTGTGCCGGGGGTGGCGGGCGTACCGATATCGGTATGGTGAGGCGGTTCAGTCACACCTGGGTCACCGACTGGCAGATAGCTCCGCGTTCTTTCATGATCACCAATGGCATGACGATGGCGCTGCCGCCGGAGTACGTCGACCGGCTGATCGGCGGGCAGAGTGGGTACACGACGGCGGACTTTGATTTCCAGTCGCGCCTGCTGCTCTTTGCCCAGCCGACGTTTGGTTTCATGGTTCCTCTGGGCGCCCAGGCGAATCCGCTGTTGATGGAACGGACCAAGCACTGGGCCGGCCTTTACCGGAACTTCGTTTGCCCCTTCATGAATACTGGCCGGATTTATCACCACACACCTGAAGTGGCGGGACTGGATCCGCACGGTTGGGGTGTGCTGGAGCTTGATTCCAACGATCGCACGCGGGGCATCTGCGGGCTGTTCCAACTCTCGGCCCCGACGCAGCCGGAGTATCTCCTGCGGTTGCGGGGTCTCGACGTGTCGCGCCGCTATCGGGTGACATGGGACAATTCCGGCGAGACGAGTGTGGTGGACGGCTTCACTTTAATGAAGCAGGGAATCACGGTTCGCCTCGAAGGCCCGCTGACGTCCGAACTGCTTTTATTTCAGGCGCTCTAGAGGCCGAGCGAATTTCGCTGGCCTGTCCTCCTGGCGCAGATGACAGCGCCGTCCGTCCGGGGCAGGGAAGTCGCCAGGAACTCGAACCGCGCTCGTAGTCCTCGCCTTCCGCCCGTTCGTCTCCAGGTTCATCCTCCCCCGACAGCGAAGGCCAGGCACTCCAGCCTTTTCCACAGTTAATGTACTGGATTAGTTTACTTCGGAATTGCGTTGCAGCCTATGAGCATCGTTGACTCGATGGCGGTCGCTCGTGCTGGCCGGCTGGCGGGCGCCCGGAAGCCATGAAAATGCTCTAGTTCCCCTTCTTTAGTTAAGGAAGGGTAAGGAGTGGTCGGCGCTGGGACTCACCGCCCCCGACCCCCTCCTCAACCGCGGAGGGGAGTCAGCTTCAGAGCAGTGTAGCCGGTCGAGAACGTGTGGCGGGTGCTTGTCGGGCGGGTTGCCCGGTGCGTTCGGGTGGGTGCGCGAGGGACTGAGGTGACTTTCCCACAGGCGCGTCTGATAATCTTTTCGCGTGGAGGCGAGCGGTTAACATAATATCTTTTCCACTCTCCCCACAGAATTTTCCACCGTGGAAAGCGAGACCGGGGCTGCGGCGCCCGATTGCGTTTTGATTTCGATGTGCCCTGGAAGGGAACCGTCTAAGAGCGGGCTGCTGGGGAGGCTTCAGACTGGCGCCAGCGAGCGCCGCGAGATACACTGCACGAGCGGTCGCTGAACGCCGTTTTCTGGAATTAACCAACTCGGCGCTCACCGAGCGCCGTGTCGAATGACGGGCCTGCCTTCTGAGTTTTCGGGTCGTACGCTCTCACCATTTTTCGCTTCCCTCAGGGTTGCGGCTGTGCTAATTTCAATTGGTATGTCGGCGCGTCGACATAAGCACCCGCATGCCTCTTCGTGAGACCGAAGCCATTGTTTTAAGAACCTACCGATTAGCGGAAGCTGATAAGATCGCTTCGCTTTTCACACGTCAAATGGGGCGCTTGCGGGCGGTGGCTGTGGGAGCCCGCCGGACCAAGAGCCGTTATGGGGCGGCGCTCGAGCCCCTGAGCCACGTTCGGGTACTCATCTTCGAGCGTGAACACCGGGATTTGCTGCGGATGAATTCCGCGGAGTTGATTGAGTCCTTCTTCGATATGCAGAAGGACTACCGGATCCAACTCGCAGCGCAGTACATCGCGGAAGTGGGCGAGCGTATGATCCCGGAAAGGGAAGTGAGTGAGCGAATGTTTCGGCTGTTCCTGGCGGTGCTTCGCAGCTTGAAGCATTCCGGCGAGGTGAACCGGCCGCTTGTGTATTTCGACTATTGGTTGCTACGGCTGGCAGGCTTCTTGCCGGATTTCGAGCATTGCCAGAATTGCGGTCAGGCGATTAGCGACCAGAGTGGGTACTATGGACCCGGGTCCGAGGGTCTGTGCTGTAAAACATGCCGGACCGGGATGACCGGGCAAGCAATTCATTGCCAGGTGCTTGCGAGCATGCGCGCCGGTTGCCAGAAGCCGCTGGAGCGGTGGATCGGCGAGGAAAAGGCGCCTTCGGGCTGCCACGAGGCGCGCAGATTCCTCGAGGAACTGATCGAAGGCCACGCTGAACACAAGCTGGTGACGCGTCCCATGATCGAGGAGGCGGTGTAAAGAAAGTGCCAGGTTTCAGGTGTCAGGGCGCAGGAGCCGTCAGCTTTCAGCAAGTCCGCGAGAGAGCGTCAGAACAACTTGATCTGAAAACTGAGAACTGACGACTGAGAACTGATAGCTGATAGCTGATAGCTCAGAGCTGAGAGCTGACGGCTGATAGCTTTACGACATATGCCACAAGCCAGAAAACAACCGAAGAGGCAAATCGCGTCGCCACTGACTTTCCAGGACATGATCTTCCGTCTTAGTGAGTTTTGGGCGCAACAGGGCTGTGTGGTGGCCCTGCCTTACGACCTGGAGGTGGGGGCGGGCACGATGTGTCCCGAGACGTTCTTTCGTGTGCTGGGGCCCCAGCCTTGGCGTGTGGCTTACGTGCAGCCGTCGCGGCGCCCCGCCGATGGCCGCTACGGCGAGAACCCTAACCGGCTGCTTAAGCACACCCAGATGCAGGTCATCCTGAAGCCACCGCCGGGAAACATTCAGGATATATATCTCGATAGCTTGGAGGCGCTGGGAATCGACGACCGTCACCACGACATCCGCTTCGAGGAAGACAACTGGGAGGCGCCCACCCTAGGGGCTTGGGGAATCGGCTGGCAGGTCGTGCTGGACGGCCTGGAGATCGCCCAGTTCACCTACTTCCAGCAATCCGGTGGAGTGGAGCTTGAGCCCATCAGCGTCGAGTTAACTTACGGGCTGGAGCGCCTCGCTGCTTTCCTTCAGAATGTCGAGGATGTCTACCAAGTGCTTTGGAACGACACGGTGACCTACGGCGCCATGCGCCGCGCGGAGGAGTTGGAGTTATCCGTGTACGACTTCGAAGCCGCCGACCCCGAGACCTGTCGCAGGCTCCTGGACCTCAATGAAGGTGAAGCGACGCGCCTCCTGGGCGAATATCCGCGCGGAAGTGGAGAGCCGACACTCGAAAATGGAAAATCGAGAATCGGGGCGAGTTTCGAATTTCGAGTTTCGAATACCGACCGTCATCACAATTGGCAACAGTCTACTGCCGAGTATACTTCAAGTGATAGTTTAACTAAGGATCGTTTTCCTTTACGGAAGGTTTACGACCTCACGTTGAAGTGCTCGCACCTCTTTAATATTCTTGACGCCCGCGGCGCTATCAGCGTGACGGAGCGTGTGGCGCTGATCGCTCGCGTCCGCAAACTGGCCTGCGAAGTCGCCGCCATCTACCTGGACCGGCAGCCTGCCGCGGAGGTGGCGGCATGATGCCGGTTGAGGTCGAAGATCGAGATTCGAAAATCGAAATTCGCGAAAAGCAAGCGGCGGGGAGAAGTGCAGGTCCGCCAACCCTGCCGCTGCTTTTGGAAGTCGGCTGCGAGGAAATTCCCGCTCGCTTCCTGCGCGATGCCGAGGAGGGTCTGGGCGAGCGCGTCCAAGCGGCGTTGAGCGAAGCGCGGTTGCTGCCCAATGGTGACGCACGCCGTGGAGCAGGTGCAGGGGCAAATCGTGAATCGGCGGCAAGGACGTACTCGACGCCGCGTCGACTTGTGGTAGATGTCCCTGCCGTGTTAAGCCGGCAGCCGGACACGGTGGAGGAGATCCTCGGACCGCCCGTCAGGGTGGCAGTCGACGCGGAAGGGAAATACACCCAGGCAGCGGAGAGCTTCGCACAGAAAAACTCAGCCCGCCTGGAAGATGTGGTCCGCACCACAACGTCAAAAGGGGAATATCTCGCGCTACGGAAAACCACGGAGGGACGGACTGCCTGCCAGATCCTGTCAGAGATCCTGCCTGCGGCCATTCTGAGTTTGAGCTTCCCCAAGAGCATGTACTGGACGGCGAAGACCGCGCCTCGCTTCGTGCGGCCGATCCGCTGGGTCGTCGCCGTCCTGGGAGAAGGGAAGCAGGCGAAGACGCTCGACTTTGAGATCCTGGGTGTCAAGTCCGCAGATTGCACCTTTGGGCACCGCGTCAAAGGCCGAAAACCGTTGCGCGTGAAAGGCTTTAAGGATTACACGAGGAAGTTGCAGCAAGCGCATGTAGAAATTGATGCTACCAGCCGCCGCAATCGATTTCTGCAAGAAGCTCACGCCCTGGTTGAGAACTCCGGTCTCAAGATATTACAGGATAGGTGGTTGGCGGATTGGATCGTTAACTCGACAGAGTGGCCACGGCCGATGTTGGGGAACTTTGGCGAACGGTTTCTTCACTTGCCGCGCGAAATCCTCATCACGGTGATGCGTGACCACCAGAAATACTTTGCTGTCGAAGATGGACAGGGGAACCTGCGACCGCACTTTGTTGCCGTGCTCAACATGGACTCGGATGCGAAGGGCTTGATCCGGCAAGGGCACGAGCGCGTACTGGAAGCGCGCTTCCGCGACGCGGAATTCTTCTGGGGTGCCGACCAGCGCCTCAGGCTTCGAGAGCGTGAGTCTATTCTCGAAAGAGTCACCTATCAAGTCCGTTTGGGCAGTTACGCCGACAAGGTGAAGCGGATGCGGAACCTCGGTGAAGGTCTCCGCTCGGTTCTTGAAAGGAGCGACCCCAACTTCGCCCGTTATACCGTCGCCATCCAAGATGCGATTGGTCTGTGCAAGTGCGACCTCACTACGCAATTGGTTCAGGAGTTCCCGGAGTTGCAAGGGATTGTAGGCGGACTCTACGCAGCAGCGCAGGGGGAGGCGAAGGAGATTGCCGAGGCCATCTACGACCACTACCTTCCGCAGGGAGCAGAGGACCGATGCCCAGCGACAGCGCTTGGAGCTGTCGTCTCGCTGGCGGATAAACTGGATAGCGTGGTGGGCGGGCTAGCTGTAGGCCTCGAACCTACCGGCTCGAGTGATCCATTTGGCTTGCGCCGGCAGGGTAATGGCATAGTTAAAGTAGTACTTGGGTTTAAGTTTCCTATCTCTATGTCCTTAATAGTTGGGAAGGCTTTAGAAGCTTTGGATATTACGTGGCGTACATCCCCTGAGGAGGTGTCTCGGCAGGTTGTGGAGTTTTTAGCGGACAGGTTGCGATACTATCTTGAGGACGTGTGTTCATTCCGTTACGACACGGTACGGGCCGCGCTGGCATCGGGGTCGGATGTGCCCTACGACGTATTCCTGCGGGCGCAGGCACTCCACAATTTGCGCGGCAGCGAAAACCTGGCGGCCCTGTGCGTGGCGGCCAAGCGGATTAAGAACATCCTGGCAAAATCGGCAAGCCAGAGCGATTGGAGTCCTGGCGAAGTCGATCAGAACCTCCTGGCGGAAGAAGGCGAGTGCCGGCTTTACAGCGCCTATAGCGCACTCGACCGCGACGTACAGGCCTTGGCTCGAGTTGGCGATTATCAGCTGGCTCTGGACGCAATCTCAACGCTCCTGCCGGCCGTCGATACCTTTTTCGATAAGGTGCTCGTGATGGCAGAGGACAAGGCGGTTCGGGAGAATCGCTTGCGGTTGCTCGGGAAGCTTGACCGGATGTTTTCCGGGATCGCTCGATTCTCGGAGATCACTTCGGAGGCGGAAGCAAGGTGACGAGTGTCGTGTAAGGAAAGCCAGTTTCTGCTACGGCTCGTATCTCTAACACGCTGATGAAAAAGTCCCGAACCTGTCATCCTGAGGAGCCGCAGGCGACGAAGGATCTCTGTAGTTGATTGATTCTGAACTGCCGAGATTCTTCGCTGGCGCTCAGAATGACCGACTAACAGACTTTTTCATCAGCCTCCTAAAGGGGACCGCGGAGAAGCCATTGGTATGTCGCCATAATATGCCACGTAGGGCCGGGGCTTGCCCCGGCATGGCTGCCCGAGGGGGCGGTCGTACATTCTAATTGGGACACTACCCAAACGGCGCTCCCAGACGCATGTCGACGCGTCGACATCAGGAAGATATGAAGCGGAAGGCTAGGGAGGCTGCCGTAGCGCTGACCTTTAGGTCAGCACCGTGGGAGAGCAAGAGAATGCCGACCTAAAGGTCGGCGCTACGCTCAAATTAGGGCACCACTCCCCGAACGATTCGCTTGTACGCGGGGAGCGTTTTGTGGCATGGTGAGTAGTGCGATGAGGGATGAGCTATGAAGCTGCGATTACTTGTCGAATTCGATTTCGAAACCAAGCGGTGGTCAGCAGTGTTTCCCGAGCTGCCAGGTTGTGCTTCTGCCGGCGATACGGAGGAAGAAGCGGTACGCAACGCCAAGGAAGCGCTGGAACTGTGGTTCGAACCTTCCGACATCAAACCTGCCGAGGGCGCGAAACTCCTGGAAGTGTCGCTCCCGTGAGTCCCCACCTCCCCGTTCTGAGTGTGCTGCCAGTTGCACCTCCTGCGACGCTTCCTGATTCGGCGATAACGACGGTCGAGACTGGTGTGGGCGAGCGGCCACGCTCCCTGCGCCCCAACCAATTTTGCCCGGTGGCCGCTGCCCGTAGGGGCGAGGCGCCGCCTCGCCCCTACACGCTGCACCCCCGAGGTGCAACCAAGTGCGGTGTAGGGGCGCATGCCCATGCGCCCCTACGATGTCCATCGGCCCTTATCGACGGATTAGGGATGCTTCTTCTCCGTTGCAAAAGTGCAGCGGATGCGGCAAAATCTTGGGTCGCTTGCTCGTTGTCCAGGAATAATACGTTGCGGTCTGCGGTCGAGAATTCTGCCAGTAGGGCTGGACGGCGAGCTGATAACTGACAACTGACAACTTGAAAGGAGCAATCATGGAGAAGTACGTTTATTTTTTCGGAGACGGGAAGGCTGAGGGCCACGGCGCCATGAAAGATGTTTTGGGCGGAAAGGGTGCCGGCCTGGCGGAAATGACGAACGCCGGCTTGCCCGTGCCTCCGGGATTTACTATTGCCACCTCTGGCTGCCGCCTGTACTTCCAAAACGAAAACAAGACGCCCGATGACATCCTGCAACAGAAGGATGAGGCGCTGGCGAAACTCGAGGGCTTGCTGGGCCAGAAACTGGGCGACAAAGAGAAGCCACTGCTGGTTTCCGTGCGTTCCGGGGCCAAGTTCTCGATGCCAGGCATGATGGACACGGTCCTGAACCTGGGCATGAACGACAAAGTTGTCGAGGTCTTCGCTGCCAAGACCCAGAACCCTCGTTTTGCCTACGACAGCTACCGCCGATTCATCCAGATGTTCGGCAACGTGGTGATGGAAATCCCCAAGCAAAAATTCGAGCATGTCTTCGACGGCCAGAAGAAGAAGAGGAAAGTGAAGCTCGATACGGAGCTCACAGCCGAAGACCTGAAGCAGGTGATTGCGGAATACAAGAAGGTGGTCCGCAAGGAAGCCGGCAAGGACTTCCCCCAGGATCCCCAGAGTCCAGCTCAACATGGCCATCGAGGCGGTATTCCGCTCCTGGTACAACCCACGCGCCAAGACCTACCGCCGCTTGAACAAGATCTCCGACGACCTGGGAACTGCGGTAAACGTCCAGACCATGGTTTTCGGCAACATGGGCGACACCTCTGGGACCGGCGTGGGGTTCACGCGTAACCCGGCTACAGGAGCCAAGGAGTTCTACGGCGAGTTCTTGATGAACGCCCAGGGCGAAGATGTGGTGGCAGGGGTGCGGACTCCTGTGCCCATCAAGGAACTCGAGAAGATCATGCCGGAGGTTTACAACCAGCTTCGTGAATTCACTACCCGGCTCGAGCAGCACTACAAGGATGTGCAAGACTTCGAGTTCACCATCCAGGACGGAAAACTCTACATGCTTCAGACCCGCAACGGAAAGCGCACGGGTCCGGCGGCGGTGCGGATCGCGGTGGAGATGGAGCACGAAGGTCTGCTGACATCGAAAGAGGCGCTGCTGCGCGTCGAGCCCGAGCAGCTCAACCAGTTGCTTCACCCCGTGCTCGACGAATCAAAGCCGTTGAAAGTTCTTGCTACGGGGTTGCCGGCATCCCCGGGCGCTGCGGTGGGGCGCGTGGTGTTCACCGCCGACGATGCGGTGGTGAAAGGGAAGACCCAGCCGGTTATCCTGGTGCGCGGCGAGACCGTCCCGGACGATATCCACGGCATGGAAGTGGCGGTAGGTATTCTCACTTCTCGCGGTGGCATGACCTCTCACGCCGCCGTGGTAACGCGCGGCATGGGCAAGCCCTGCGTTGCCGGTTGCGGCGGAGCGGAAGTGGACGAGAAGAACAAGCAGCTCAAGATCGGCAGCATGGTCCTCAAGGAAGGTGATTGGATTTCCCTGGACGGATCGACGGGGCGGGTGATTGAGGGCAAGTGCGATCTGGTCGAGCCCGATCCTAAGAGCGGCGTTTTTGCCGAATTCATGAAGTGGGCCGACGAGGAGCGGCAACTCGGCGTGCGCGCCAACGCGGACATCCCGCGTGACGCTCTGGCCGCAGTCCGCTTTGGCGCCGAGGGCATCGGGCTCTGCCGGACGGAGCATATGTTCTTCGCCAAGGATCGACTGCCTCATGTGCAGCGCATGATCATGGCGTGCAAAGAGACCCAGGATCCCAAGCAGGCTGCTGCTTATGCCAAGGAGCGCCGCGCCGCACTGGCCAAGCTGCTTCCCATGCAGCGCAAAGATTTCTATGGGTTGTTCAAGGCCATGGCAGGGCTGCCCGTAACCATCCGAACCCTCGATCCACCGCTGCACGAATTCCTTCCCAAGCGGGAAGAGCTGATGGTGGAGATTGCGACTCTCGAGGCGAAAGGTAAGAAGGGAGCTAAACTAAGCCAACTCAGAAAGTTGCTGGAAGTAGTTGAAGGTTTACATGAATTCAATCCTATGCTCGGTCTGCGCGGCTGCCGGCTTGGAATCATGTACCCCGAGATAAGTGAAATGCAGGCGCGGGCCATCTTCGAAGCCGCTTGCGATTGCAAGAAGCGGGGAATCGAGGCGAAGCCAGAAGTGATGATTCCGCTGGTCGGGGATGTGAAGGAACTCGAACTCCAGAAGGAGATCGTGGACCGCGTGGCTGGCGAAGTCTTCGCCAAGAGAGGCGTCAAGGTGGACTACCTTGTCGGAACCATGATCGAGTTGCCCGCCGCAGCGCTCTCTGCCGGGGAGATTGCCCAACAAGCGGAGTTCTTCAGTTTCGGGACCAACGACCTCACCCAGACGACTTTCGGACTCTCTCGCGACGACTGCGGCAAGATTATCAATGCTTACGTTAAGCTGAAGATCTGGCCCGCAGATCCGTTTGCGGTGCTCGACCCGAAGCGCGTGGGCAGGTTGCTGAAGCTCGCGACCGCGGAAGGGCGGGCAGCCCGCAGTGACCTGCACGTCGGTATTTGCGGCGAGCATGGTGGCGACCCGGCATCGATTGAGATTTGTGCCGAGGCGGGGCTGAACTACGTTAGCTGTTCGCCTTACCGGGTGCCCATTGCGCGTCTGGCGGCAGCTCAGGCAGCAGTGAGGAAGCAGCAGGGAACGGCTTACTCGACAGCCTAAGCACAGCGCTGAGCAGCAAGTGACGAGTGAGGAGCCATGAAGCGGGGGGGGCAGCTCGTCACTTGCACCCCATTGCAGGATGGGCGGAAACCTTAAAGTTTAACTTTAGATTACGTCAGCAAGCCGCTGATCAAACTAGAACATTCCTACTACGATCGCCGCGTGGCTGAGGAGAGCACTGCCGCGATCATTACTCGCAAAGAACAGCCGCCAGCACTTGTCGTCCATCCATGCCGCGGGAAATCCCATCCTGAGAACTAATCATACGTTCTGGGTACACGATAGCACGGCACAAGGCATGTGTCTGCGCCCAAGTGGAGGTATGCTAAGAAATCGTCAAATTCGTTCCGGCGCGTGCAACTTTTGACGTAAACGTTCAATCCAACTCGCTAGTGGCGAAAGGGCAAGCGCGGGAAAGGATCTTCGCCATCAAGGAAACCGTGGAAGAGGAGACGCTTCGATCACAGGATTCGAAGAAGGCGACGCACCTTGTGGGGCGCACTGTCTTGACGTTTTTGTGCAACTTGGTAGGGTGGTATAATGGCTAGTGGTAAGCCATCAGGAGCAAACCTATGAGCAACTCACGAATGCAAGTCATGGTGCTGGTCGCGATTTTCTGCCTCGCCGCCCTCCCGGTGCGCGGCGGAAACGACAAGAACGACGTAGACGAGATCGGGAACCGGAAGGTAGCGCATAAGAGCATAATTTCAGAGGAAAAAGAAATTGCGATGGGGAAGCAGTACAGTATGCAAATCGATCAGAGCGCAAAGTTACTCAACGACCCCGTCATCAATGAGTACGTCAACAGAGTGGCGCAGAACGTGGCTCGGAATTCCGATCTGAAGATACCCCTGACGGTGAAAGTAATTGACTCACCGGAGTTGAACGCCTTTGCCTTGCCGGGCGGTTTTCTCTATGTCAATACGGGCTTGATCCTGGCTGCGGAAGAGGAAGATCAGGTGGCGGGAGTGGTGGCTCATGAAATCGCGCACGTGGCCGCGCGCCATTGGGCAAGCCAAATGACCAAGATGACCGTGGCGCAGTTTGCCATGATCCCGCTCATCTTCGTTCCCATGACCTATCCTGTGTACATGGGCGTGATGGAAGCCTACATGAATGGTGTGCCGCTGGCCTTTTTGAAGTTCAACCGGGGCGCCGAGGCGGAAGCTGATTACCTGGGTGTTCAGTATATGTACAAGGCCGGATACGACCCGAACTCCTACGTTGCGTTCTTTGGCAAGGTCATGCAAGAAGAGCGGCGGATGCCCGGAAGTGTGCCCAGCGTATTCATGGACCACCCACCCACGGGTGACCGCATCATCAAGAGCGAAGAGGAAATTAAGGAGATCCTGCCCAAACGCGACCAGTACTTGGTGTCGACGTCGGAATTTGACGATGTAAAGGCCAGGCTTCAACAGGTGATCACCAATCGGAGGAAAATGAAGCCCGGTGATTCCGGACCCACCCTGCGCAAGCGCGAGCCAACTGATCAGACGACAGCCCAGGCTCCGCAGACGCAGGGTACAGGCACCAGTAGCAGTGGAGGCGGCGACCAGCCTCCCGTGCTTAAGCGCCGCGATTGAAGCTCTCCTTATTCATTTTAGGAATGGCCGTCCGCGAACGCGGGCGGCCATTCCTATTTGTGCGCCACACGAGAGCGCCGTGTCATCCCGGGTGTGGACAGCCGAAGACCGGCACCCGTGATGTCAGAAACGGAGTGCGTCGCAAGTGAGCCCACCCTCTCCCGAGGGGACAGGGTGGTTCTTATAACCTTAACGCGCACGAGAAACCACAGCCCTCTCCCTGGGGAGAGGGTGGGTGAGGGGTTTTCCCGCGCCATGAAACCACGAACCTCGTTCGACTTACGAATTCGGGTTAGACATGCCCGCTCCAAGTTGCTCAATGGGGTGGATTCCCGCTTTCGCGGGAATGACCGTCAGGGGTGATTCTCGACGACGCTCGCTTTTCGGCGAGCGCAGGATCTCTGCAGTTACTTTTTGCGTCCGGTGCGTCGGAGGTGAGTTTTTCAGGATGGTTAAGCCATATCCGGGGAATCAGAAACGAGATTGGGTTGTCAGGGCAGCGATCCCCAGCTTCCGCAGTTCCTCAGAATAGTACTTTCTGTACAGAATCTCCCATTCACCGCCGCCTTCAGGAATGGTTCGCTTGTGAGATGCGATCTTCGTCTTGACGCTCTCGTTCGATCTTCTCTTCCTCGTGCATGAGATCCGTAAGGATCTTGACGACTTGCTGGCGGATGTTGTTGGGCTCGTCGTAGATTTCCACTTCGTCCAGAGCCTCGATAGCGGCGATGATTTGGTGCGAGACCTGGACGATCTTTTCGTGACTCATCTTCATTGTCGAAAGGCCAGCTCAGAGAACAACTTTGCGCTGGCGTACCAACTCCTTCTTGATGGCCTTAAAGGCGTCTTCAAAGGTCGCGCCCAGCTCTTTCATTTCATTTCCGTGCTGTTCCAGGATCTTTCGAACTTCGTCGTTAATACGGTCCTCAAGGCTTAGCTCTTCAAGCATGACCTGATTTATAACCTCGGTGACGTAATCCGGTTGGTCATAAGTGATCAGCCCGTCGTCGCTCAGACGCTTCAGGACCTGCTTGGCCATGTAGGCCACGTACTCACGCTGAAACTGCATGATTTGGGATGCTCTCCTTGACGCTCGTGACACCCTAGTGTATATTTCAGGAGTTGCAGGTGTCAAGGTTCGCGTGCTGTTCATGGTGTGTCAGTTTGCCGTGGCGGCGCTCGCCCAGCGCCGGCGTTCCTTGAGGATTCGGGACCGGCGGGCAGAGGCCGCTGCAACGATAATTACACTGATCTACTAACGTGCTGCGGCGAGTTCCGAGGTTAGGACGGTTGGGGGCCTTGCACCGTCTGGTACGAGCGGGGCGGTTAGCTCAGTTGGTTAGAGCGTCTGCCTTACAAGCAGAAGGTCATCCGTTCGAGCCGGATACCGCCCACCACTTAAGAGCAGTGGAGAGTGACAAGTGACGAGTGAAAAGACATCGGTTGCCCCTCGCCAGTGCCGTGCTTGCAACGCCAAATCAGGCGGTGGATATAGCAGTCCAGGCCAACGCAGGTGCTCGTCGCTCGTCACTGTTTTTCCGGGGACGTAGTTCAGCTGGTTAGAACGCATGCCTGTCACGCATGAGGTCGCGGGTTCGAGTCCCGTCGTCCCCGCCAGCTTCCTCAAGGGATTAGCAACGGTAGCCGTCTTCCCGAAGGACAAACTGCTACGAGTCAGGTATCACGGTCAGAACTACGCTGGCCGTGCTCTCCGCTGACTCATGTTGCTGTCATCTGGAACCGCATCCCTTACCGGCCCCTCGTCATTCCCGCGAAAGCGGGAATCCATAATGTCCTATTCTGGGCGTAGCGCCGACCCCGCAGGCGCGGGGTCGGCAGACGCTCGCCTAAACAGACTGCGGAAAAACCCTTTCGAGCTGTCATTCCGAGCGCGTCGAGGAATCTCGCTCTGAGTGTTTTCAAGACAATGCGAGATTCCTCGTCGCCTGCGGCTCTCGGAATGACAGGCCACAGGGGTTTCGCCGCAGCCTGTACGGGCCAGCACTACAAGTCAAATTACGACACCACCCGAGAATCCATTCCATTGACACGGCATTTCCGAAGGTTTGCGCGGGTGGCGCATACGTCCCGGCGTTCTTTGCCGGGATGTATGCGCCCTTGCGATGCGCACGTGCTAAGAAGCGGCACGTCTGCTGGTCGCCCGATCCGACCCAAAGGGGCGCATACATCACGACAAAAGGCGTCGTGACGTATGCGCCACCCGCCAAAACCCCACCTCTAAGCAATTTCGATCAGCACCGGGCGCCCGATCATCGCCGGCGCTCGTCGCGGGCTCGAGAGCCTAACGTCTAGGTTCAACTAATCCCAGGGTCCTTTTCTGGCACCGTTTTCTCGCGGTTACGGCGAGATGGGAAAGACACTTGCGCGCTAGCGGCACGGCGGGCTTCTGCTTTGTCCCTCAGCTTGACGGACACATCCGCGCAGATACTCCACAAGTGAGCTTGCTGCTTACCCCGCCGAGGGCCCAAGGCCTTTTTACGCTCAGGTCATATTCTTGGGCAAAATTCTCCACTCCGGTGAACTCTGGCCCACTGGCTTGCCCCAAGATGAAAAGGCGAAAGCGCAACCGAGAAGACGAGCTGGATGATTGCGAGGAGTCCAAGGAAGAAACCTTACGGTCCCGAGTCCCGGCTGGGCTGGCGGGGGTATAATTCCGAGGCCGAACACCGCTAACGTGAAGTGGGTCAGGCACTCGCCTGGCCCGGAGCAACGGCACTAACCGGGTCGTTACGGTCGGAATTCGGCAGGAGGACCCTCAGGAGGTAAGCATGACTGAATCACGAGATCGCCTCATGGCACTCTACCGTGACCTAGGTTTTGTCTGCAACGCAGGTGAGCGGCTGCGTCTCCAAGCTTGCTGTGCGAACGCCGAACGCTGCTGGATGGGCGTGGCCAAGGATCATATGCCCGACGAGAATGTAATCTCACCACCTTGGGAGGGCCAGGACTACCGCAGCCTGGGGCTGCTCGTCGTTGGCATAAATACGAATAACGGGAACTTTGATGAAGATGCCCTCCCATGGCTTGTGCAGAGGGCGACGGAGGAGCTCGCGCATCGCCGTCGGGTTTCGTTCGGCGACCCCGACTACGGGGGGACGATCTTCTACCACCGGGTCGGGGCCTGTGCCTTCGAGCTCGCTGCGTCTGCGGGACTCATTGCCCAGGAGGGCGAGCGGTGTCCAGACGGCTTTCCCTCGAACATTGACGTAAGCCGTGCCTATAGGTTTCTGGCCTATACGAATCACGTTAAGTGTACGCTGGTTGGAAGTTCCGGGGCCCCAACAGGAAGGATGTGGGATATCTGCGGGAGCCACGTCCTGCGAAAGGAGATAGACATCCTGCGCCCGAGGTACGTGCTGGTCCTCGGGGCGCTCAACGTTCGGTATTTTTACGAACGTGTTGTGGGCAGGCGGCTGCCGACAAGCCTTGTCCAGGAGATTGGCCTTGAAACGGTCGATATTGGCTCCACAACTACCACTGTGCTTTTCGTGCCCCATCCAAGCCGGGGCCGCCTCAACGGCCCTGCATTCAGCACATTCCGTGGATTGGTTCGGGGTCTTTTCGCAGCCCAATGAATGCGGGGGCTGGCATATACGGGCGCGGACTGGGTTCGACGACGTGCGCGTGTCTCGACATAAGGCACCGCCAAAAGTCCATGGCCTGAAAAGCGCGGGACTACGCCCAGTGCTTGCTGCATTATACCGGCGATAGCCCCTTCACCCAACAGCAGGAGGCCGTGTGCGCGCAAATTATCTTTACAACCAAGAGAGAATCTACAGTTAGACCAATACCGTGGGTCCCTGCCCACGGCATCAAAGGCATATTGTATCCCCGCCTTGCTGCGAATCGCTGGGGCTGCCAGGGGTGCAGTCCAACCGAGGTTGCGTCCAGCATCGGAATCAAGGCTGGCGCGCCAGCGGACGTTCCCGGCAGCGAATCTTCCGCGCCGCCGACCAAATCCTTCGCGGAGGCTATTCAGACAAGTAAGGTTAGCCAAAAACGACGGCCGGCCAACCAGAGGATGACCAGCCGTTCCTTCCGCTCCCACGGACGCAAATTGGCAACCGTCGCCTAGTCCCCTACCAGCCAGTTCTCACATTTGTCGACCCGCGAAAAAAAGTTGGCAAGTGGCGTGCCCGTATCCGCTTCGTTTGGGTGCCCACCATGGGTTGACAGTTTCCCGGTCCATCACCACGCCACGCTTCGCAAGTGAATCGCAGGGAAGATTGGGTTCTCACATTTGTCGACCCGTGAAAAAATAGTTGGCACGCCGCGTGCGTGAATCCGGTCCGCTCGGATTCCGGCCATACCCCGGAGTAGCGCCGGAAGGATTGCGCAGAAACGCAATTATGCACAACATAGGACGCAATCTTGGCGCAATCCAGGCTACAAAGCGCCGAGATTTCAATAGTGTATAATCGGCTGGCGATTTCATCTGAACGCTATTTTGGCGCAATTCCAACGCAATCGTATTGTACAATGGGGATGGTCACTAACCCCCTTGCGCCTGTGACTCGTTTGGCGTGGAGGGGGGAAATTCCAATTGGGCGGACCAACGAAGTTGGTAACGTCCGAGGAGATTAGCTTCTTGCCAAAAGGACAACAGCACATCGAGCCCATCCAGGGAACAGGATCGGAAACGATAGCGCAAGCTGCGCAAAACGAGGCCGCCATCCGGCTTCTCCACCAATGGCTCGCGGACGAGTCGGGTTACGACGAGCGAGTATGGCCTCGACTGAAGGAGGCTATTGAAGAGGATCGCCTCTCCTATCGCAAAAGGTTCAGTGATTGACTATGGCGAGCAGAATTGTCCTTGACACCGGCCCCCTGGGCAAGATTTCCCATCCCCGCCCCAACCGCGAGATCGCGGACTGGCTCGAACGTCTCCTAAGGGAAGGTGCGATTATTTACATCCCCGAGATCGCAGACTACGAAGTGCGCCGCGAGCTTATCCGTGCGGGCCTCCAAGAAAGCGTCAACCGGCTTGATCGGCTCAAGTCCGTTCTGAACTATCTCCCGATCAACACCGATGTGATGCTGAAGGCCGCTGAACTATGGGCCCAGGCTCGGAACCGAGGTAGTCCTACGGCCGACCCCAAAGCACTCGATGCCGATGTCATTCTGGCCGCCCAAGCCCTCCAAGTTACAGGCTCCGTGGCTACAGAAAATGTCGAACACCTTGGTCTTTTCGTCGACGCCAAAGAGTGGCGATCTTTCTAAACGCTGTAGTCAAGAAGGTGATTGAAGTGTCGCTGCTGCTGGAGGCGATCGATCCGCAGACCATCGAAACGAGTACAAGATCGGTACAACTTGGGCGTTCCAAGAGTGTTTTTGCGTGCTTTTGGGTTGCCAACCGTGCCGCACGGTCAACGAGTTAGCCATCCTATGCTCGCCTGTCACGCATGAGGTCGCGGGTTCGAGTCCCGTCGTCCCCGCCAGCTTGAAACTCTCACGCTCATTGAATTAACTTGGACGCGCGCTCCGGCTTCCCCGCCAACTTGGGAGCAACCCCCCCACCATTTTGCGCCTATATTTCGGCCGAGACTCTCTCCTACCATTACGGCAAACACCACCGCGCCTACGTCGACAAGCGGCCAACTACGAGTTTGCAGAGCAAAATCTGGCGATCTAAGCGCGACTTCGTTTTCGACGCATGCTGACAGGGATGCTGTGGCCCCATTGAATGGGTCGCCGCATCAAGGCCTGCGCCACCCGACGTGTGCGCGTCGAAGAAAAATGCACCACGGAGGGCTCAAAACCGCCCACGCCAAAGAAAAAAATTCCGCCCTTCTCCGCGAACTCTGTGGCTTCTGTGGTGAAATCCTTGATCGGTTGCGGAGCAGGTCAAACGTGCCGAAAGTTGAACCGTGCTTGAGCAATTGGAGTGCCCAGCGCCTCGATCTGGCTAAGATTGCGAGGACCCACGCCCAGTTGCTCCGCCAACCGCAACGTGCTATCGCAAGTCTCGAAAGGAGGAGTGCCTCGGTCCGCCATGGGGTCGAATCCCATGAGCGCCATGCAGACCGCATCGGTGGCCACGCAGTTCGTTCCCGCAATCAGCAGGCCTGGTTGCACGTGGTACCGTCCTTCGGTCCAGGGACCTTCACCGCCGGTCATGCTGTGGACTCCCTCGACGATTGCCAGATGCACGGGCCGTGCCGCCACCAGGTCGGCCACAACTCGAGGCACGCTGTACCCCGGATCCTTTGGGGGGTTGGGATTGACCGGCGGGGGCGCGCTCTTGGGAGGAAATCGATTCATCCAATGGAAAGGCCCTCGGCCGCCTCGTGGAACAAGGCCCGGCTCATCCTCGGGAGCGCCGTCCCCGTATATGGTGCAGGGAGTGATGCCGAAGCAGTTCTTCATCGAAAGCGTGACGCCGGCGGTCATGTGCTCTTTCAGCTTGGCCAGCGAAACGAAGACGTCGCAGTCTTCATAGGAGTGGTTGAGATCGTAGCCCTTGAACATCAAGCCGCCGCCTGGAACCCAGAAACGCGAATACTTCTTGCCGCTTCCCAGGTAGTTGGTGTTCTCGAACTCCACTCGCGCCGCCGCGCTCAGGAAGTCTCGCGGTTCCCAGTTGGCGTGGAGCATGAATTCTTCCAGTGGCTCGGTCGTAACCAGGGCGCTTTCGAGCAGGCGAATGCGATGCGCTCCGGCCTTGGCGAGCAGATGAACCGTCGCCCCGATGACCTGTGGGTGGACCCAGTGGGTCAATCCCGGAGGTAGGTGCCCCAGCCGGTCGGTGGCGGTTCCGGTTAGATTGAGCTTTATGGCGACTGTTTTTCCTGCGACCAGTCCCTTCAGTCCTCCGAGCTGATCGAACATGGTCTCGAGCACTCCGGTCACTTCCGGGCCGTACTCGTGACACGTCCCCACCGCTACTCGGCTTGCCGGAGTAGTGCGAGCCAAAAACATTGTGGGACGGGCCAGCCACGCGCCGGCCGTTGCACCCATTGCCGCCATGAATTTCCTTCGGGAACAAGCTGTCGTCATCATAGGTTTGAACCCTCAAACTCAAGTGCGCAATAGACGGAGAGCGGGGGAAGCCGGAACTCTGTGCCCGGCGCCGCAGCGACGCCCTGGACAGTCAGGACATCCTTTGTGCCGAGGCTCCAGAGCCGCGCCCTCCCGGCCCGGGCGTTCACCCAGAGCGTCACGGAGTTGGCCGGTTTCGAGGAGTAATTCAGCACTTGCACGAGTCGTTTTCCCTGGCTGGGATCAATACTCGAGCGGCAGTTCGTTGATTCGGGGTTGTAGAGGCGCACGAGATCATTCCGGTGACTCACCAGCAGATGCGTGTCCACAGCCACTTGATACGGATCCTGGAACCCTTCTTCTGCCACTGCAATTTGCCCCTTCCCGACATTATACAGCTGATACAGCAGCGACGGGTCTTTTCTGGTTGGCTTTGAATCCGGAGGACCCCAGTAGGCTGCGGCAATCACCAACCCTCCCTGCCGGGCAAAGTCGAGCAGCTTCGACTGTTGTTCGGCGCTGGGCGTCTGGTTGTCGAGCCAGAGTATCGCCTTCAGGCCCGGCGCGGGCGCCAGCCACCTCGATCGCTCCACGATCTGGAACTGAACTTGGCGACGGTTGAGAAGGTTCAGCACTTCTCCACTCAAGTATGCGTTCTCCCCACGAAAATCAGAAACGACCGCCAGGATACCTTGCGATTTGAATGCTGCCCATTCCCTATGACTTTCGAAGAAGGCGGCCGTCTCGCACATCCTCTCCCAAACACCCTTTGCTTGGGAATTTCCTTTCGGCAGCGCAGCCCGAAGCTTGTCATCCAAGGAGATGATCCACCGGCTCCCATACTCCTGGCTGTCTGCGATGGCCAGGTCATAGTCGGCAGGGTGTTGGACACTCGAAGAGTCCGGAGGATCGAAGTCCAGCCACAGGGATTTTTCCGGCGCCAACTCGCCGGCAAGCAGGGAAAACCACCCATTCGAATTCACCCAAGGGACGCCCGTTGGGCCGGCGATGGCGGTGTCTCCTTTCATCGTCTCGAGGCCCAATCCAGGCCAGACGTTTTCCGTCGAGCTGAAGATAGATGAAGCCTCTTCCCATGCGACCTTGTCTCTTGGGAATTGCAGAATCGCCGGGAGGTCGAAGGAGCGGCCGGATGTACCTTCGACCATGACGGCAGAAAGTCCGGCCGCGCGCCCAGCCGTGGCGGCAGCCCCCGACCCCTCCTTCACTGTGACCCTCCCCACAAAGCTGATCCCAAGCCGGTGACCTGCTTCGAGAAGAGGCTTCAAGGCATGTTGCTGCGCTGAATCCTCAGGCTCTCCATGAGCCCAGTCCACTACGAGGCAGTTGATGGGTGTTCCTTTGAGCAGCTCCAGGGCCGAGGGTTGCCCCCAAGCTTCCAGCGTCTCTTTGAGGTCTGTGTTGATGCTTTGTGACCTACTTCGGCGTACAATTTCCAGCGGCCCGCAGGGCCACTTCATCGGTACCCATTTCGAATCCAGATTCATGCGCGTTCTCCTGGAAGGCTCCCTAGCAAGCCGATGAAAGAAGTTCGGAAGCTCTCATTCTAAGCGTGTTCGCGGTCCGTCGAAAATCATCCCCTACGGCCATCCCCGCGAACTGCGGGATTCCTCGGCCCAAGAAACGGGCCTCAGAAGGACAGGGGGTGACGACGATTTTCGTTTGTACGGGTGGGCCCAGGATCCATGTACACTTACAGTGACAGCTTGCAAGCGTTTTTCCGCAGCCTGTTTCGCCCCGACCAGCGGTTTATCCCCACCATGTTTCGCCGGGCAGCAGGTGCGCGCGCACGTAGTCTTCGTTAAGTTCCACGCCAAAACCCGGCTTATCTGAAATTCTGTATTTCCCGTCTTTGATCACTGGGCCGTCGTAAACCACTACTTTCTCCCAGGCATCGCTGGACAGGCTCCCCATGCTCAATTCGTGGGCGCGGAAGTCGCGGATGGCCGCCGCGCAATGCGCGGAAGCCAGCGAACCCAGTGGACTGGCAGCGTTGTGAGCACAGACCGGAAGGTAGAAGAGATCCGCCAAGTCAGCGATCTTCTTTGACTCGAGCAACCCGCCCGCTTTGGGGATATCGATATGGATAAGGTGACAACCCTGGTTCCGGATGAACGGCTCGAAACCCTGACGCCGGTAAAGGTTCTCTCCGGTCAGTATGGGCACCGGGGAAGCCGCAGTCAGCTTGCTCCAGGACTCCGAATAATCCGGCGGCATAGGATCTTCCAACCACATCGGCTTGATAGGCTCGACGGCTCGCGCCAGTTCAAGTGCGTCGATCCAGTCGAACTCCCAGTGGCAATGAACGGCGATGTCTATATCCTCTCCCACGGCCTCGCGCAGGTTGGCGAAGCCGGCGGCAATTCGCGAGAGGTCCTTGCGCGTCAGGTGGCGGCTGTTCGGCTCGTGACCGGGTTCGCGGAATTGCGGGTCGTACTTCGAGGGGAAGGAATCAGCATCCGATTTGATCGCAGTGATGCCAAAGGGGTGGCTCTTGAGCGAAGCCGCAAACTCGCGGCAGGAAGCCGCGTCCAGCATATTTTGGGGCGAGCGCGTCCAATAGGCGCGGACGCCGTCGCGGTACTGGCCGCCTAACAGTTTGCACACGGGAGCCTCCAGGATCTTGCCTGCCAGGTCCCACAGGGCGATTTCCACTCCGCTGATCGCCGTCACGGTTACGCCGGCAATTGATCCTGCTCCTCCCGTGAAGTGAAGCATCTTGTTATAGAGCGGCTCAATGTCCAGCGGGTCCTCGCCCACGACGTGTTGGCGCAAGTAACCCAGGATCACGTCTTTGACTCCCCGTCCCCAGTAGGCCTCGCCAATCCCCTGGATGCCGCTATCGGTTTCGATCTTTACCATGTTCCAGTCGGTGGTTCCGCGGACGACCATCGCTTTCACGTCTGTGATCTTCACCTTCTTGCGCCAGGGAGCAGCCATCGCCTGGTAGGTTGAGAGAACCGCCGAGGCGGGGATCGCTGCCGCCAGTCCCTTAAGGAAATCTCGTCTGCACATGGGTCGCATTGCCTTTGCTCCTGCGTCCGCTGGATCGAGGTGCTTTGCACCGCCCGTGAGTCTAAGGCGGCATTGGGCCGGATGTCAATTAAGCCATCGATACCCCTCCCATTGCATGAGCTGGCGCAGACCGAAGCTCCGCGCTTCAGCGGATTTCTAATCCCTAAAAGCCCCAGAGCTTCGCTCTGATGCGCCGGCCAGTTTCTATAACCAAAGACATCTGTAACGCACGACGCTAATTGAGCGATGGCAACGACCCGTCCGAGTTGTAGACACCTGCAGTGCGGGCGCATTCCATAACGATCTGTATGGAATTCTCGAGGGTGTCGGCAGGCAAGGCGCAGCCCGGCCCCATGATAAATCCTCCTCCCGGCGCCATCGTTCGCATAATGTCCAAGGTATGCCGTCGGACCTCGTCAGGCGTCCCCTGCCAGAGAATTCCGGCGGGATCGAGCATTCCCAGGACGCTCGTCCGGTTTCGAATGGCGCTCTTGCACACAGCAGGATCCGTTCCGGGATCAAGTTCCAGGCAGTCGGCGCCGGTTCGAACCAGATTTTCGATTAGTCCCGTCTCATCGCCGCAGGAATGCACGAAACTCTTGCACCCGATGGCCCGCATAGCATCGCAAAAGGCCTTGTCTCCAGGGAACTCGAGCTGGTCATACATTGTAGGTGAGATTAGGCTGCTTCCGTACGCTCCGATGGAGCTGCCGTGCGCGCCGGCACGGTGCTGCGCTTCGCCAAGAACAATGTTCATGCGCGAGCACATCTCTATCAAGCGTAACAGCTTTGGACGCAGGGCATCTTCGCTGCAAGCGAGCAAGATCTTTTCGGGCCCGTACAGGGCGGCGGCCAGGGCCATGGGACCTTGGTCCGCCCGACCGATCACAAAGGCCTTTCCCCTCGTTTCTCGAACCAGGATGCGGGTAGCCTTTAATAGCTCGTTAAGAGGGAAAGTCTTCTCAGGGTCTGGAACGATTAACCTATCGACGTCATCGAGAGACTTGAGTACGGGATCCTCGACGTGGGGCGGGCGATCAGATTGATAGAGGATGCCACACCCGAAAGCTTCCGCTTCCGCGCAGACGCCGTTTTCGTGCATGATGACGTCGTGACCGAACCTACGCCACGCCGCGAGTTGCGCCTCCGCCAGCGTTTCACCGCTGCGCAATGCATCGGTGAAGTCAGCGCCAATCATGCGGCATGCCATCAAGAAGTTGTGGAGACCGACTGGAATTCGGTCCGGCACCCGATGATCGAGCACCGCCATGGTGCGTTCGAGGGATGTCATTTGAGCCATGAGAATTCGCTTCCAAGCTGAAGAATTTACTCCTCTTAGAAAGAACGGAGGGTGCTTAAGCGGAGCGACGACTGCTTCCTGACTGGTGCACACCCTTATTGTTACGAGGGGCTCGCGGCGCTTGGGGATGATTCCGCTTCCGAAGTGGCTTATCGTCCATGACTCGCTTCGAACAGCGCCTCGAAGGTTCTCGAGCGGGACCGACGGTTGTATCAAATTGGCCGGCCCCACGATGTAGCCGTTCCCGAAGGGTCGTCCCAGGGTCTCCACGGCACGATAGACTTCCTCCTTGACTTCGCGGGGAGTATAGTCCTCAAGACGTTGATCATCGATGGCGCCGGAAAAGGAAACGCGTCCTCCAAACCGCCTGGCCATTTCATCGAAATCCATCGCTCCCGGCTGAATGGGGTCCAGCACGTCTACTCCAAGATCTATGAGGTCCGGAGTGATAGCGGTGACATTACCGCAACTGTGGAAAAAGACGTCCTTACCACAGCGGTGTATTTCGTCGAAAATGCGCCGGTACGGCGCGTTGAAGTACTTGCGCCACGTTTCGGGTGAAACCATGAGGCTGGTTTGCGAACCCCAGTCATCGGTGAGGAAAATTGCCGAGACCGAAGTTTTCCCCCACTCCCGTATCAGCTCAATCAAGTACTCCGTCAGCGCATCGATGAAACGGCGTATTTCACACTCGTTCGTGTAAAGGTCGGCAAGTGTGTTTTCCATGCCGCGCAAGCAGTGGAGCCGCTCGAAGAGCGCGAGGTGGATTTGGCCCACACAATATTTTGTCTTGCCATGTATTTCCAGCGCTGGTAACGCGGCGTCCAGGCGCCCGGGAGCGTGCGGATCCGGCACGCGGCGGGCAAGGTAGCCGTCGAGCTCGGACCAGTCTTTGACAGGGCATTCCACCGGTGAAGCTCCAACTCCCCCAAACCGGTGCCCCCAACGAGTCCCCCATTCGTCGGTCCATTCGGCATCCTGCATCAGCGCCTGAATGACATCGATGGGGTTCTCACACTCGGGCGGCTGGTATCCGACGAAGGCCTCGTAGGCTTGTACCACGACGACGTCGTCAGGAAACTTCACGAATAACTCGGCGAGCCCGTCCCCGTGCCGGACGATAGCATCCGTTGATAGACGCTTCAGCCGGACGGGGCAGCCTCCAGCCCCCTGCCTCCTCACAGCCTTTTGGACCTTTTCCTTCGTGGGCGGATTCGCCCGCTGGGCGGCATTGACGCTCTCTTCAAACCGCGCGACGATCGCCCGCATCTCGCTTATGGACACCGCGCGGTAGTCTCGATCGTGTGAATTGACTTGGGAAGTCTGGAATGCCACCTCTGGATCCCCCTTATTTTTCGAATACATACGGTCAGGCGCGAGCGTCCCGCCTGAGCGACTGGGCTACCAGCCATCCGCGGCCCAGCAGAACAGTCTAAACCAGGACCCATCAGTCTACACTTGCGTTTGGTAGAGTCAATGGGCTGCACAAATGGCATTTTGCGATTGTCTTTGACGAGAAGCGCCATATATGGCAAATTTGCTACTGTAAAATGCAGGTTGGCCATAGAAAACAGCTTGTGCTAGTATGAATCCGGAGTCTGGCCTGTCAAGTGTTTCGGCGAAGAGCTGGAGTACGGATACTTGAAGAAGGCTCATAATCTCTTAAAAATTAATGGCTTAGTTTTCAGAGCGCGATCACTGTCGTCGCTCTGCGGCCGGGCGCGTTTGTTCATATTGCCCTGCCGAGTATGTCGATCTCTCCAGCTACACTCCTGAGGCATGTAACGACAATGCCGAGCCGAAGTCGAGCTGAGCAGAAAGGCGGAGCGAGTACGGACCATTCTGATCCCAAGCCGGCGACCAAAGTCGTTGAGGGGAAACCGTTTGCCGGCCGGAAACGCGATTCTTCGCTGGAACCACCAGAAGTTCGTGATTATCTCGATTACGCGCGTGTAGAAAAGGGTCTTGCCGATAACAGTATTTCGAATTACCGGCGGGACCTCAACCATTTTTGCGAATTCTTGCGTAGCAGAGGTAAGGGTTGTGGAGATACAGACCAAGAGGATGTTCGCGCCTTCCTGGCCACGCTTTATCGCCGTGGGCTGAATGCTCGAAGCGTGGCTCGACATCTGATTTCCTTGCGAAACCTCTTTCGATTCCTAATGCAGACGGATCGGATCCACACCGATCCGACGGCGGAAGTTGATGCTCCGAGATTGGAACAAACGCTGCCCAGGTATCTCACCACTGAGGAAGTTGATGCTCTCTTAAGACAACCTGATATCTCTACACCTCTCGGCCTTCGAGACAAGGCCATGCTGGAGTTCTTGTACGCGACCGGCATGAGGGTTTCTGAACTGGTCCGCAGCCGTTGGTCCGATTTTGATTCGGGTTTGGGTGTCGTTCGTTGCGTGGGAAAAGGAAACAAGGAGAGGCTAATTCCAGTTGGCAAGTCTGCGTTGCACGCCGTAGACGCGTATCTCCAAGGCGGACGCGCGGCATTCTGCAAAAGTGGGCGGGAGCCCTTCCTCTTTCTGAACCGCCAGGGGGCACCGCTATCCCGCGTGGGATTTTGGAAGATTCTGGCCAAGCATGGCCGTCGTGCGGGGATTTCAGTCCCCCTTACGCCGCACTTGCTGCGGCATTCTTTCGCTACGCACCTGCTCGAACGCGGAGCGGACCTGCGCTCGATTCAGCTAATGCTGGGTCACAGTGATATCTCGACAACTCAAATCTATACGCACGTACTGAAGGAAAGGTTGAAGCAGGTCTATCAGACTCACCACCCTCGAGCCTGAGTCTCAGGCTCCTCGGTTGTCGGGGAAATGGAAGCCCAACGCCCATGAGCGACTACAACTTCGTGATGGAAAGCAGGCTCTCACAAGAGCAATATGGCGTGCTAAGCGTAATCAGCCGTTTAGCCTACGAGCAGGGATTGAATCTGTACCTCGTGGGTGGGGCGGTCCGAGATCTGACATACGGGCAACAAGTTGTGCGGGACCTGGATTTGGCCATCGAGGGCGATCCGCGGAAGATTCTCCGCCACTTGGAATCCACACGCTCATTACCAACGACGGGGCTCACATCTCGCCCCATAGTGCAGGGCGGAGAGCCTGTCGCCCTCGAGTATAAAGAGTTCGATGCCCATACTGCCGCAGCCGAACTCTGGTTTACGAATGGAGTCCGAGTGGAACTGGGCCAGTGCCGGGTCGATATCTTTTCGAAGCCCGGCCAGCGTCCGGAGATGCGCCCTGCCACAATCTTTGAAGATTTGAAGCGGCGTGATTTTTCGGTAAATGCCATGGCGATTTCGCTTCATCCGAACTCGCGCGGCTTGCTTCTTGACCCCACGAACGGCGCCGCCGATATCGAAAGGCGGGAACTCAGAGTTCTCCGTCCCCGGAGCTTTTCTGAAGACCCACTTCGGATTTACCGACTGCTGCGGCTTGGATTGCGTCTCGACTTCACGCCCGAGCAGCGGACCCAGCAATTCTTCGAGGCGGCTCTCCAGAATCGCGTCTGGGAACATCTGGGGGCAGACCAACAAGGCCGTGAGATACAGGCTGTCCTCCAGGAGGAGAACCCAGCGCGTATTCTCAAACTGCTTGCTGAGCGAAAGCTCCTGGGAGGGCTGGACAAGAAACTGGCGTCGACACGGATAACATACGAGCGCTTTGCCAGGACCCGCTCCGCGGTTCAGATCGTTCCGGGGACAGATTCCTACCTGGTTAACTTTCTTTGCTTGGTCGAAAAGCTTAGTAGCACTGAGAAAGCAAGACTGGCGAAGAAAGTACTTATGGTAGGTAAGGTTGTGAAGGAAGCCATGAACATGGAGCGTGAGGCCAAGAAGCTCGCCCGGTTGCTCGTCAGTGCGAAAGCCGCGCTACCGCATCAGATCTATGCCTTGCTTTCGAAAGAATCCCGCCGCCTACTGCTTTTCGTGCTGGTTTATTACCCGCAGGCAAAGGTTCAGTCTCGCGTCAAAAACTATCTGACGAAATACTTGCCGCTTCGGGCGCATCTGCCTCGAGCTGAATTACAGGCCTTGGGATTCAGTCCTGGAC
This sequence comes from uncultured Acidobacteriota bacterium, assembly GCA_963765485.1. Classification (GTDB taxonomy): domain Bacteria; phylum Acidobacteriota; class Terriglobia; order UBA7540; family UBA7540; genus CAVROP01. The sequence goes on from CAVXWN010000005.1 coordinate 209,214, forward strand.
CCAAGTTTGATCAGATCATCGAGAGCGTCTTCCTGGATCAAGTAGATGGCAAGATCAAGACCCATCAGCAACTGGTAAAGGCCTTGCGCGAAAGGGCCGGCATTCAGGAGCCGCCGGCTACGCCTGCGCCCGGCGTACGCCGTCCCCGCAAACCCAAGGACGTGGCGTAGGTCAAACGTATCGAGCCGTACGCTACGCCGCCTTCGGTCAGTCCTCTCGAGAAGGTATCTCCGGCCCGCAGTTGGCTGTGCCCAAAGGGTAAGGCAAAACTCCCCGGCAAGAATTCTCAGGCAGAGAGATCGAAGTATCGATTGGATGTACTTTACTTTTGACTCCTGCACATCCCTGCGCCACGGCCAGATCGTTTCTGCTAAAATGTCTCCGGGATGCCAATCAATAACTTTGTTCATCTTCACCTCCATACTGACTACAGCCTACTCGACGGGGCGTGCGAAATCAGCCGCTTGATGGACCGCGCGGCTGAGCTCAAGATGCCTGCTGTCGCCATCACAGATCACGGAAACCTTTTCGGCGCCGCAAAGTTCCATGAGGCTGCGATTAGGCGAGGCCTGAAGCCGATTCTCGGCTGCGAAGTCTATGTGGCCAGCACGAACCGATTTGATCGCTCGCCGGACGCTGACCGGCCCTACCACTTGGTACTCCTGTGCGAAAATGAAAGAGGTTACCGGAATCTTCTCAAGCTAGCCTCTTCCGCCTTTCTGGAAGGTTTCTATTACAAGCCGCGAATCGATAAGGACCTGCTGGCGCGGCATGCCGATGGATTGATTGGACTATCCGGTTGTTTGCGCGGGGAAGTTCCTGTGGCCCTCAGTGCCGGCAAATTCGAGGCAGCTTGCCAGGCGGCGTACGATCTTCGGGACATCTTCGGCAAGGGCAATTTCTATGTTGAAATCCAGGACCAGGGAGTGCCGGAAGAGAAGCGCATCAACCCAGATTTGGCTCGCTTGGCGCGAGACACCGGCATACCTCTTGTGGCCACGAACGACTGTCATTACCTCACGAAGGCGGATGCGCGCGCGCAAGACGTTCTGGTCTGCATTCAGACGGGGAAAACCCTCAGCGATCCCAATCGCCTGAAATTTGCCACCGACCAGTTCTATTTCAAGTCTTCTGATGAGATGTACGCGGTCTTCGGTGAGGCGCCGGAAGCGCTTTCTCGAACTCTGGAAATTGCCGAGCGCTGTAGCGTACACCTGGAAGAGAATCAGCACGTCTTTCCGCATTTCGAAGTCCCGGCCGGCGAGACGCTCGACAGCTTCTTTGAGAAGGTGACACGGCAAGGGTTTGCGCTTCGGCGCGAAAGGCTGGAGCGATCGGCGGCAGAGGGAAGGCTGCGCCATCCGCTGCAAGCCTATGAAGAACGACTGGAGCGCGAGATCGAACTGGTCAAGCAAATGCGCTTCGCCGGCTATTTCCTGATCGTCTGGGACTTCATGCGGCATGCGCGCGAGCAGTGCATTCCCGTGGGTCCGGGGCGCGGTTCGGCAGCCGGAAGCCTGGCTGCCTACTCCTTGCGTATCACGGACATCGATCCGCTGCAGCACGACCTGCTTTTTGAGCGCTTTCTGAATCCCGAGCGGATCTCTTTCCCGGACATCGATATCGACTTCTGCATGCGGCGCCGCAATGAAGTCATCAGCTACGTTACGGAAAAGTACGGTCGTGAAAACGTCAGCCAAATCATCACCTTCGGAACTATGGGTGCGAAAGCGGTGATTCGCGACGCCGGCCGGGCTCTCGACATTCCCTTTGCGGAGGCCGATAAGATCGCCAAGCTGGTCCCCAATACGCTGAATATCACTCTCGAGGAGGCCATCAAGCAGAGCCCTGAACTACGCCAACTGAAGGAAAACGATCCACGGGTGGCGGACTTGCTCCAGGTGGCGGGTCACCTGGAGGGCCTTGTGCGCCACGCATCGACGCACGCCGCTGGCGTAGTTATTTCACCGCAACCCCTGCAAGAGATCGTTCCGCTCTACAAGAGCAACAAAGATGAAATCACCACGCAGTACGCCATGGATGACCTGGAAAAGATCGGGCTGCTGAAAATGGACTTTCTGGGCCTGACCACGCTCACCGTCATCGACGACTGTGTGAAGCTGATTGAAGCGACGCGAGGAGAGAAACTGGATCTGGAAAACTTGACCTCCAATGATGAAGAGAGTTACGCCTTGCTCGGAAAGGGATTGACGGCAGGAGTATTCCAGTTTGAAAGTCGGGGGATGACGGAGATCCTCCAGCGTGTCAAGCCCACTCGCCTGGCGGATCTCACAGCTTTGAACGCGCTGTACAGGCCTGGTCCGCTTCAGGGCGGTATGATCGATGACTATATCGCCCGCAAGACAGGCAAGAAACGCGTCACGTACGACCTCCCCCAGCTTAAAGAGATTCTTGAAGAAACGTATGGTGTGATTGTCTACCAGGAACAGGTGATCCAAATCTTTAACAGAGTCGCCGGATTCACTCTTGGCGAAGCCGATGTGGTTCGTCGCGCCATGGGAAAGAAGAAGCACGAGGAAATGGTGGCGAACCGGGAGAAGTTCCTGGCGGGTGCGAAGAAGAACAATGTTCCGGCAGCGAAAGCAGGAAGGCTGTGGGAACTGGTAGAGCAGTTTGCGGGTTACGGCTTCAATAAATCACACTCGGCAGCCTACGCTCTGGTGGCGTATCACACCGCGTATCTCAAGACGCATTTCCCGGTGGAGTTCATGTCGGCGCTGCTCTCCTCAGAAATCGGGAACCAGGACAAGCTGACGAAATACCTGAACGAATGTCGGGACATCAACATCCCCATCCTCCCTCCGGACGTCAATTCGAGCGATGTAGTTTTCACGCCGGCAGGGGACAGTATCCGATTTGGGCTTACCGCCATCAAGAACGTCGGGGCCGCAGCCATCGAATCCGTGCTTGCCGCGAGACGCAAACTCGGCCGCTTTGATGCGCTTTTGCAATTCTGCGAGAATGTAGACTTGCGCCTGTTGAACAAACGTGTCATCGAGAGCCTTATCAAGGCCGGGGCATTCGATTCACTGGGCGCCCGGCGCTCACAGCACATGGCAGTATTGGACCGGGCGATGGACCTTGGGCAGCGGCGGCAGCGCGAAAGTAACAGCGGCCAGCATGGTCTGTTCATGGGAGGCGGCGACATCGCTTCACCTCCGCCTCTGGCACTGCCCGACGTGCCGGATTGGACCGAGTCGGAGCGGTTGGCAGGCGAAAAAGAGGTACTCGGTTTCTACGTCACCGGCCACCCTCTTGAAAAATACATGGGACGGCTGGCGACGATCACGCGCCACAACAGCTCTTCAGTGGAGGAACTGGCTCACGAGTCAGCGGTGACTCTGGCCGGAATCCTGACCAACTTGCGCGTTCGACCAAGCAAGAAGGGCGATCTCTGGGCTAGCGGCATGCTGGAAGACAACCGAGGATCAGTGGAGCTGCTCGTTTTTCCGCAAGCCTATCAGCAGCTTCAAGCTGTCCTGAAGCGTGATGCAGCACTGCTGATCAAAGGCCGGGTACGCCATGAAGAGAACCAGAGTACTAAGGTGGTGGTGAGTGAAGCGCGGCCCCTCGACGCGCTGGTGAACGGCGCAAAGTCGCGGCTGCGGGTTCGAGTGAATCTTGCTGAGGTGCGAGTTGGTCTTGCCGAAGAACTCGCTGATCTGCTGGCTGCCTACCCGGGCGGGAATCCGGTAACCCTGGAACTCACGCGGCCGGGAGACTTTGTAGCCAGTCTTCGCTTGAACCGCCCGCGCGCCGTGATGGTGGATGAGGAAGTAATCAGTCGCTTGCGGGCGCTCTGCGGCGAGTCCGCGGTCGTGATCGAGAAGCAGGAGTGAGAAAACGTCGAAGGTCAAGAGTAGAAAGCCAATGCTCACAGCTACTGAACCCGAACTCAGTATGCAAGGAGCCGTATGTTTTTGATGCCAGCCCTCTCCCGAGGGGAGAGGTTGGCCCGCTGCCGGCGCTTTCACCAGCCGGAGCGGGCCGGGTGACGGGTTACTTGGAGAGTCGTCAAACTCACTCATGGATGCACGAATCGGGGTGATTAACTGATGGCAAACGCTGACACGCAACTCGCCGTCGTGCGAGAAATCGAGAAACAGATTGCAGAGTTGGAGCAGGTTCCCGCCTCTGACGCCACGCGCGAAGAAATCGAACGCCTCCGCCAGCAGTTGGCGGCCCTTCGCGACAAGGTACCCGGCACAGCAAACGATCCCTGGGACCGGGTGTTGCTGGCTCGTCACCCCCAGCGCCCTTACACACTGGATTACATCCAGATGCTGTTCACGGAATTCACCGAGATGCACGGTGATCGGCGGTTTGGCGACGACCACGCGTTAGTGGGCGGGTTGGCCAGGTTCGAGGATAGGGCAGTGATGGTCATGGGCCATCAGAAAGGCCGTGACACCAAGCAGAAACTGCTCCGCAACTTCGGCATGACCAACCCCGAAGGTTACCGTAAGGCGCTGCGCCTCATGCGAACCGCGGCAAAATTCGGCTTGTCCATCATAACCTTTGTGGACACTCCCGGCGCGTATCCCGGAATCGGCGCCGAAGAACGCGGCCAGGCCGAAGCCATTGCCTATAACTTGAAGGAGATACCCAAGCAGCGTGTTCCCATCATCGTTGTTATTCACGGTGAGGGCGGCAGCGGAGGGGCGCTCGCCATTGCAGTCGGTGACGAAGTCCTTATGCTCGAAAATGCCGTCTATTCGGTGATTGCCCCTGAAAGCTGTTCCTCGATCCTGTGGCGGGACTGGAGCCATAAGCAGGAGGCCGCACGTGTCCTCAAGCTGACCGCAGAAGACATGCTTGGGCTAGGAATCGTGGACAGCGTGGTTCCGGAACCTCCGGGGGGGGCGCACAACAGTCATCAGCTCACCGCCGACATTTTGCGGCCATTGCTACGGTCATGCCTCCAAAATCTCGAGAAACTCTCCCCCGACGAACTTCTCCGCCGCCGGCATGAAAAGCTGCGCAAGCTCGCCACATTTGTCACTGGCGAGTGATTGCTTCCCGGCATCCTTGCTCTGCATTCCTCGCCACTGTCATTCCGGGCGGAGCGACCCGTCGCCCGAAGGCGGCTTTGGGCCGCAGGACGAGGAATCTCGCTCTGAGCATTGTCAACGCAGCGCGAGATTTTTCGTCGCCTGCAGATCCTCGGAATGACAGGCCAGAGGCGAGTTGGCAGGTGTCCGCTATTCGAGCGATTTATGGAAGCGCAAGACACTGATCGCAAGCAGCAGAAATGAGATGCTCGCCAGGGCTGTGACCTCCGGCCAGAGCACGTCGAAACCGGCCCCTTTCAAGTAGACACTGCGCAAAAGCACCATGATATGGCGCAGCGGGTTCGCATAACTCACTTTCCGAAGCAAGGGTGGCATGCTGGCGATGGGAGTGCCGAAGCCGGAGAGCGTGATCATCGGCATGGTGAAGAAAAACGAGAGGATCATGGCTTGCTGCTGGTTCGCTGAAACCGTCGAAAGAAACAGCCCCAAACCAAGACCCGCAAGGATGAAGGACACCAACCCAGCCGCCAGCACGCCCAGGTTTCCGCGGAAGGGTACCCCGAACCAAAATGTTCCTACCAGGGCAATGAGTGTGGCGTCCACGCAGCCGACCAGGAAGAAGGGAATAGTCTTTCCCAGGATGAATTCCCAGCGGCGAATGGGTGTGACCATGACCTGCTCGAGCGTGCCGATTTCGCGCTCGCGCACGACCGCGAAGGCGGTGAGCATCATGACCAGGATCAGCAGCACGTTGCCGATGACTCCGGGAACAAAATACCATTGGCTTTCCAGTCCTTCGTTGAACCAGGGCCGAATCTCGACATTCACTTGAGGCAGTGACGAAACCCGTTGCGGGGCCGTCCGGTGCATTTGGTCGATTTGATAGTCGCGGCTAAACTGGGCGCCAATCTGGTTGAGATAGCCCAGTGCCACTAAAGCGGTGTTGGAGTTGGAGCAATCCACCAGCACCTGCACTGTAGCCCCTTGGCCGTTGCGCAGCCGCTGGGCGAAGCCGGAATCGATTTCCATCGCCACCAGGAAATCGCCGCGGTCAAGTCCTTCGCGGAGATCCGCGCGCCGCGCGGCATATTCCCTCAGGCGAAAATAACGACTGGCGGAAAAGTGTGCCACCAACTCGCGGCTCTCCTGCGTATTGTCCAAATCGAGCACCGTCAGAGCCACGTTGTTAACATCCAACGTGGCCGCGTAGCCGAACACCAGCATTTGGATGATCGGCGGACCAAAGAGCAGCCAGCGCATGCGCGGGTCCCGCAGCGTCTGGACGAATTCCTTCTTGACCATGTGGCCGATGCGTCGGAGCGAGGAGACAAATTTCATTCCAGCCTCTTTTGAAAGGCCCGTGTGGCCTTTATGATCAGCACCGTGGCAATAATCCCTAGGGCGATGATGTCTCCTGCCAACATCCGCACCGGAGTGCCCTTGAGAAAAACACTGCGCAGGATGGAAACGTAATAACGCGGCGGCAAAATGCGCGTGATCCACTGCACGAAGACGGGCATCTGATCGATGGGAAAGACAAAACCGGAAAGAAGAAATGTGGGCAACATCGTCGTCAGCAGAGCCAACTGGCTGGCCCCGAGCTGCGACTTGGCCGTGACCGAAAAAAAATACCCCAGCGACAACACCACGATCAGGAACAGCGCCGAGCAGGCGAAGAGCACCGCCCATCTTCCCCGGAAGGGAACGTTAAACCACCAGACCGCAGCGCCGGCGCAGAGCGCTGTATCCATCATGCCAATGACAAAATAGGGAATCAGCTTTCCGATCTGAATCTCCAGCTTGCCGACGGGTGTGGCAATGAGCTGTTCCATGGTGCCGCGCTCCCACTCCCGCGCGATGGTCAGCGAGGTCAGGAATGCGCCCACCACGGCCATCACCATGGCCACCACGCCGGGCACAATATTGGCCATGCTTTCCAAGTCTTCGTTGAACCACGTTCGTGGCTGGAAGGTGACGTTGGGAGTTATAGGCGGCAGGCCGTTGCGCTGCTGCCATTCGATCTGGATGTCCCGGGAGTAGGCTTGAACGATGCTCAGCGCGTAGCCCATAGCAAGGCTGGCGGTGTTGCTGTCGCTGGCATCGAGCAGCGCTTGCACCGGGGCCTGGCCGCGAGACCGGAGTTGCTCCGAAAATTGCGGCGGTACTACGACTGCCGCCGTACAGGCGCTTCCGTCAAGCTGCCGGATGACGTCCTGATAGTTTTCAGCAACATGGACAATCGTGAAATAGTCAGTGGCCTGGAAATGTTTCAGCAGATCTTGACTGCTTTGGGTCGCGTCACGGTCGTACACGCAGAGGGGAATGTGCTTGACGTCCAGGTTCACACCGTAGCCGAAAATGACAAGCTGCACAAGCGGCATAGCGAAGATGACCAGGAGGCTGCGCGGATCTCGCCAGATCTGGATAACTTCCTTGCGCATCATGGCCAGGATGCGGCGCAGGCTCATGCAGCTCTCCCCGGTTTGGATTCACGCGCTGCGGTCAGTGCGACGAAGACGTCCTCGAGGCTGGGTGGAATCTGCTCCAGCCGGCCGATGCGGACCTGCCCGGCCTCCAGGGCCGCCCGGATTCCGGGCAGGGCAGCCTGGGCGTCGGTGACCACGGCATGCAGACTGCTTCCAAAGACCGCCGCGTCCAGCACGCCCGGCGCTTGGCTCAGCGCTTCGAGTCCCGGCCCCAGCGGTTCGCATTCCACCAGCAGGAGCTGGCCTTTCATGGATTGAGTCTTCAACTCTGTGGGTGTGCCCGTGGCTACAATTCGCGCCCGATCGATCAGCACCAGGCGATTGCAGTATTCCGCCTCGTCCATGTAGTGTGTGGTGACGAAGACGGTGACGCCCTCGCTCACCATCTGTTGGATCAATTCCCAGAATTGTCGCCGCGAGACGGGATCGACGCCCGAGGTCGGCTCGTCAAGAAAGACGATGGGGGGGCGATGCAGAACCGCGCACCCCAGCGCCAACCGCTGTTTCCAACCAACAGCCAGGGCGCGCGTGAGGGTTTGCTCGCGGCCTTCGAGTCCCGCCATGCGCAACGCCCACGCTATGCGGTCCGGCAAATCCTTCGTCGGTACGCTGTATAACCCCGCGAAAAACTGGAGGTTTTCAACGACTTTCAGATCGTTGTAGAGAGAGAATTTCTGTGACATGTAGCCAATCTGCTGGCGTACTGCTTCAGGCGCCTTGGCGACGTCAATGCCCGCCACCTGCGCGCGCCCGGAAGTGGGCAGGAGCAGACCGCAGAGAATACGGATGGTCGTGGATTTGCCCGCGCCGTTGGGGCCGAGGAAACCGAAGATCTCGCCACGGTGCGCCTGGAAGCTGATGCTGTCCACCGCCACAAAGTTCCCGAAGCGCTTGGTCAAGTCTTCGACCACCACGGATGACTCATTCCCATTCATAAAGGTTTCGTTCCCCCGGCAGCTTCTGACTCGCTCTCGACGGCCGATACGAACAAGTCCTCAATGGTCGCCGCGACGGGCTGGATGGAATCGTAAACGACACCGGCGGATTCCAGCCGGGCGCGCAAATCCGGCAGCCGGCGAGCGGCTACGTCCACAAACAGGTGGACGCGGTCGCCCACCAGCAATGCACTGCGCACGCCGGCTGCGCCCGCCAACGCTGAGTGCACCTCCCCCGGCTGCGCCGCGCGCACTGCCAGGATCTCGCCGGGAAATCTCTTCTTCAATTCCTCCGGCCGATCGCAGAAAAGCATCCGTCCGCGATGCAGGAGCCCCACGCGATGGCAGCGCTCCGCTTCGTCGAGGTACGACGTGGAAGTGAGAATCGCCACACCCTCGGCCACCAGAGAATAGAGAATGCGCCAGAAATCCCGCCTTGACACGGGATCGACGCCGTTGGTCGGCTCATCGAGGAGGATCACCTTCGGCGTATGAATCAGGGCGCAGACCAAGCCGAGCTTTTGCTTCATGCCGCCGGAAAGGTTCCCCGCCAAACGCGTTCGGAAACCGCTCAGGCCCGCGGCCGCGAGCAATTCTTGGGAGCGCCGCTCGCGTTGCTTGCGACGCACCCCGAATAAATCTGCGTAAAACTGGATGTTCTCGTCGACCGTCAGATCTTCGTAAAGTCCGAATCGCTGCGACATGTAGCTTAGGAGCGACTTGGCGCCTTCCGGGTCGCGGATCACGTCACAGCCGGCAATACTCGCCGAACCCGAGTCTGCGCCCATCACCCCTGCCAACATCCGCAGCGTGGTAGTTTTTCCCGCGCCGTCCGGCCCCACCAATCCGAAAATCTCTCCCGCGTACACTTCAAAGCTGAGCCCGTCGACGGCACGCACTTCACCGAAGCATTTGCTCAACGCGGAAACGAGGATGGCAGGAGAGGATGCTCATGGCGCACTCGTTACTTCACTTTGATAATAGTGTCTGCCGGCATTCCGGGCTTTAGCTCTCGGTTCGGATTCTCAACGTCCACTTTGACCCGGTAAACCAGCGTGACACGCTCTTTCTCCGTCTGCACGCTCTTGGGAGTGAATTCCGCCTCCGAGGAGATGAAAGAAATCCGGCCATGATAAATCTTGTCAGGGTAAGTATCGGTGCGCACATCAACCGTCTGCCCCCAGTGCACTTTGCCGAGATCCGTCTCGGGTACGTACACCCGGACCCATGGATGGCCCAGGTCGGCGAGGGTCACGATGGGCGTCCCGGGTGAGACGATCTCTCCCAGTTCCGCCTGCCGTACCAGCACCACTCCATCGAAGGGCGCCCGCAGTGTCGTGTAGGCCAGGCGGATGCGGGACATTCGCAGGTTCTGGTCCGCTTGGTGAACATTGGAGTGCTCGATGGCAAGCTCTTCCTTGCGCGTTCCTTCCACGAGTTCGTTGTAGATTTGCTGCGCGCGCTCACAGGTAGCCTGTGCGCGGGTGACGTTGGTCGCCGCCAAGTCGCGCGTCTGTCCCGGGATTTCATCCTTTTCGTAAAGCGCCTGGTAACGTGCATAGTCCTTTTTCTTCTGCTCGAGGTCGGCCTGAGCGTCGAGCACCGCAAGCTTGGCGGCCTCGATGTCTTGCGTCCGGCTGCCTGCCAGACCGAGGGCTAGTTGCCGGTCGCGCACGCGAACAGTAGATTCGTCCTCCGCCACCTGTTGGCGGTAGTCCTCGTTATCGAGTCGGGCCAGCAAGTCGCCGGCTTTCATGCTCATGCCTTCCTCCACGGGCAGAGCGATGATGCGTCCGAGCACCTTGAAACTGACCAGACTTTCGTGTGCTTCAATGTTGCCGGAGAGCTTGAGCACGTTTTCCACCGCGGGCTTGCGGAACCACTGGGGATGAACGTAGGCCACTGCGCCACCAATTGCCAATATCAGCAAGAGCGGAATCAAACGTTTCATGGTTTCCTCCGGACTTCGATCATGCTGTCATGATGAAAATCACTTCTGCATAGGCCGTACCCACTGCCAAATGCCCGTTGCCTACTGCCTTCTCGCTTCCTAGGGCTCGCTGAGGTACGTCTGGTAAATCTTCTCGGTTCCCCCCAGCGAGCGCGCACGAGGGCCATGACGGCGTCGGCATGCCGCGCCAGGGCCAGGATGCGGTCATCCTGGGCGCTGGCCAGGCTGGTCTGCGCGGTCACCACCTCGATGTTGTCCGTCACTCCATTGCGGAAGCGGTCTTGCGCCAGGCTCAGCTCGCGTTCTGCCAGGTGGAGGGCTGATTCGGTGACGGTCACTTGATTCTCGGTGGATTCCAGATCCAGCAGCGCTTGGCGCAGTTCCTGCTCGATTTGGCGGTCGAGGTCGTCGATCTGCTCATTCAGGCGTTTGATCCGGCTTTGGATTTCCGTCTTCTCTCCGGCGCGGTCCCGGTCGAACAAGGTAACGGTGAGCGTCCCCTGAACCTCACCGGTCCCCGCCATGGAACTGAACTGGCGCCCGATAGCCCCGTAATCGGCATTGACCGACAGGGTGGGGAGATAGCGCGCTCGCGAAGCCTTGAGCTGTTCGATCAGCGAATCGCGTTGCTTGAAAAGCGCGGCATAGTCGGATCGCGCCTCGAGAGCGGCGTGTAGCGCCTGGCCTGCGTCGGCTGATTCCACGTGATGAAATTTCAAGGGCTCAGCCAACTCCGGCGGGGCCCCGGGGCTCAGTCCGAGGAAATGAGCAAGGACGAGCAGGGAGGTTTGATAAGTGTTGCGCGCCACCAGCAGGTTCTGTTGGTCCCGCGCCAGTTGCACCTGAGCGCGAACCACGTCCACAGCGGTTGCGAGTCCCTGGTCGTGTTGGTCGCGCGCCAGTTTCTCCAGTGTTTGCGAAGTCGTCACGCGACTTTCCGCCGCCTCTACCTCCGCGGCGGAAGCCTGGGAGTCCAGATAAAGCCCGGCGGCCTGGCGGATCACCAGATCGCGCGCGTCCTGATAATCGAGCCGGGCGGCCTCCTCCTGTTTCTCGCTGGCCTTCCAGTTGTGGTAGGCGTGGCGGTCAATCAGTGATTGGCTCGCCGAGAGGCGCGAATCGTAATGCGCGAACGGCCCGACGACGCTGGGAACGGCAAAGGACAATCCAAGGGAGGGCAGATTGATTTTCGGAATAGAAATTCCCATGGCTGCCAAGTCGACATTCTGGCGGTTGGCCAAAGCGTTCCCGGCGACGTGCGGGAGCAGGGAAGCCTTCCGTCGCTGGCGCGTGCCTTCCAATTCCTCCACCTGCGCACTCGCCACGCGCACGCTGAGGTTCTGCTTCAGCGCCAGGGTAATCGCTTCCTTCAGCGTTAATCGCTGTGGAGCGGTCTGTTGCGCGTTCAGTAGCGCTCCGCCCGCAAACCACAACGCCACAAATAACGTGACCCACCTTGCCCTCGACCGCATGAACTTTCTCCTTTGTCGCGCCGCCCTCATGATTTCGCGGCTTTCAATCCGGTTGCTTCCGCAAGCTGTTCAGAACGAATTCCAGGTGTGCTTTCATGTAGGCATCCAAATCAAGGTGGTGCCGCTCCCCGTGCAGGGCTCTCCACAGAATAGCCAGGACGGCCGGTGCGGCCAGAATCTGGGGGAATTCCGTTGCCCGGGTTTTGCGAAACTCGCCTGACGCGATACCTTTCCTAAGCATGTGCCGCAATGCCTTCATCCCCGGCGCAATAATCTCGTCGTGATAAATTTCAGCGAGTTGAGGGAATCTACCGCCTTCAGCGATCAGCAGGCGCACAATGGAACGAACCTTTTCGCTCCTCACTATTTCGTTGTACAATCGCAACAGCAGATTGCGAAACAGATCGTCCACGCTACCGCTGAAGCCTTTGGCGACCAGATCAAATCTCTCTTGCGGCAGGCTCCGCACCACCGCCCTAAACAGCCGCTCCTTGTCCCGGAAATAGAGGTAGATCGTCCCCTTGGCGATTCCGGCCTGCCGGGCGACATCGTCGATGCGGGCGGCCTCGTAACCGTGCGCATCGAAGACCTTGAGGGCGGCCGCCAGGATTTCGTCATGCCGATGCAGCTTCTGCTCCCGCCGGTCCGGGGAGGACCGGTCGGCCTTTAATCGCCTGGGATTCATTGTTCGCATCGTTCTCTCCATCAAATGACTGAACGGTCAGTCATTATTGCTCTTTGGAAAGATAGCCTCTGTGAAATGCATTGTCAACGCTTTTTGGGGCGGGGCTTTAGAAGCTCTCGACTCGGTCGCGTGACTCACCCTTTCCGGCGGATGACCGCGAACCACCCCTTCGGACCGCCCTCCGGAAACGCATCCGGAAACTCAGCCGTGAACGCCGCACTCACCTCGCCCCGCACCAATTGCGCGAATTCGACTTCCCCGCCGCCGGCGAAGATGTCGTACAACTCCTGCCGGGACACCCCTCCCTCGGGCGCCTCCTCGGTGAAAATAAAGCTGTACATCGGGTATCCTCCGGCGGAGTCAGGCCTTGGGTGCGGCAGGTGGGGATCCAAAGGGGCCACACCCACCATGCATACCAGCGCGGAATTTCTCGCGCTCCTCCGGGGTCATTTGTTCCCAGCGCTGAATCAGGCGCATCCGCCAGTCCCTCGTGAAACCGGGTCGGCCGCGGAACGCGCTGAAAAGGATCTTGCTCAGCACCAGGAGGCCCAGGGCTTGCCAGTAGGTGATTGCATGCAGGCCGAAGATGACCGGCATCAACCAGTTCCATAGCCACATGACCACAAAGCCGAATACCGTTGCCGCCAGCGTAACGAACAACAAAACTTTAGATCCTCGCAAAATCCAATGCCTTTTCATCGTTTCTACCCTCACGCTTTCTTGAATTCGTCGTAAATGGCCCGCAAGCGCCGCCGCAGGTGGAGCACCGCGTAGTGCTTTCGGGAGAGCAAGGTGTTCAGGCTCAACCCAGTCGCCGCCGCCAGTTCGTTGAAGCTCCAACCCTCGAGTTCGTGGGCGACAAACACCTCGCGCTGATCCTCCGGAAGTTCGTCCAAAGCCGCGTCAAGTTCTTGCAGCAGTACCTCGCGCGCGTAGGCCGTCTCGGGACCAGCATCAGGCGAAGGGAGAAGGTCCTCCAAAAAGAGCTGCTCTCCATCCTCTGCCTCCGCTGTGGTGTTGCCTCTCAATGGATCGGCCCTCCGCTTACGGAAAAGATCCGTGATGCGATTGCGGGCGACGCGGAAAAGCCAGGCGCCCACTTGCTCGATGGGCCTCATCAGCCGATAAGCCTGCACGAGTTCATAGAAGACTTCTTGCAGGATGTCCTCTGCGTCACTCTCGTCGCCAACTTGCTTCCGAATGAAATTGCGAAGCCGGGATCGTTCACGCGTGATTGCCGCGGAGATGCGGTCGTTTTGCTCTTCGGTCATCGGCTCGATGCTGAGCGCGTCCATCATCCGCTTCTGTAGACGGATCAGCGATGCCGATATTTTATTGGATTTTTTCTTCTTCGGTGGGATTACACCTGGAAGCATGATAAGCTTACTTACGGGGCTCTAGAAAACTTAGAAGGATGCAGCTTTGTGAGCGAGCAGCGCAGACCTCCCTTATTGAGGTTTGCGGCTTCTGCGAACTGTAGGCTTGGAAAACGCAGGACCACGCTGCACCGCTAATTCCATACTGGGAGGCTGGAAAATGGCAAAGAAGGTGAGAGCTGTACCAAAGGGCGTGCACACGATCACGCCACATCTGTCGGTACGAGAAGCTTCAAAGGCCATCGAGTTTTATGTGAAGGCCTTTGGGGCTGAGGTGCAGGGCGTCCACCACACTCCGGACGGCAAAGTCATGCACGCGCAGCTCAAGATTGGAGATTCCCGTTTGATGTTGGCGGACGAGTTTCCGGGCATGGGCACGCCTGCGCCGCAGACACTGGGCGGCAGTTCGGTGGTCCTGAATATTTATGTCAATGACGTCGACTCCCTGTTTAATCAGGCAGTCGCGGCTGGCGCGACGGTGACCATGCCGCTGGCGGACCAATTCTGGGGCGACCGTTATGGTCAGATCGTTGATCCTTTCGGCCATCATTGGGCGCTGGGCGCTCACGTAGAGGATGTCTTGCCCGAAGAGATGGAGCGGCGGGGTAAGGCTATTTTCGAGGAGATGTCCAGGAAGCAAGCCCAGGGGGGCTAGCTCTACACTGAGTTTGTGCAAATCTTCGGGCTGTCGTGGGGAAAGGACCAGCGCGCGGTTCAGGCTGGCCTAAAGGCGCAGGCGGAATGCCAGAACAAGATACTACGCGCCCAGGGCAGGGAAGTCCTAAAACGATTGGAAGCCGAGGAGCGCATCGGAATTGTGTTGCTGGGACGCCCTTACCACAACGACCCAGGTATCAATCACGAGATCCTGGAAGAGTTTCAGAAAATCGGCTATCCCGTTCAGACCCTGCAATCGCTCCCCATTGACGATGACATCATCTTCCCGCTTTTCGAGGACGACATGAAGGCGGGGCTCATCAAGCATCCCATGGACATTCGCGACGCGTGGAAAAACAGTTACAGTGAAGACACCCCGCAAAAGATTTGGGCTGCCAAATACACTGCTCGCCATCCCAACTTGGTGGCCCTGGAACTTTCCAGCTTCAAATGCGGCCACGACGCGCCGATCTACACGGCTGTCGAGGAAACCGTAACCAAATCCGGCACGCCGTATTTCTCTTTCAAGGATATCGACGAAAACAAGCCGACAGGCTCGGTCAAGATCCGCGTCGAAACCATCAGCTACTTCCTGAAGCGCTATCGCGAAGATATCGTCCGGCGCAAGCAGAAGCAGACCGAGATCGATGCCAAGCTGAAGGAGTTTGAAGCGAAGCTGCGCGCTGAACTCGACGCCCAGCCAGTGTTTGCGCCCCCTCCCGCGCCTTACGAAATGGAGATGCCCGTGGGCATCAACACCATCCGGCGGGAAGAATAATTTCCAGCGGGGACGCGAAAGACGGGTCCCCCGTCGTTTATTCGCTCCAGAATTTCTGACAAGCCTTCGCTACAATCCAGCGAGCGTTTCATCCCACTGCCGTGCGTCGTCATCGTTGCGCAAGCGCGGGCCCACCCACGAATTGGATTCCCGCCTTTGCGGGTTGATGATGCAAGCGCCGGCAGGGGCGGCAGACGGTGGCCAGGTCCCC